>CAZBTV010000070.1:0-38153 GCA_964494895.1 uncultured Steroidobacteraceae bacterium
CATGGGTGCGATGGCGGCGGCGAGCTTCTGCAGCGACCTGACCATGCCGATCTCGTGGAATGCCTGTGTGGAGATCGGCCGCCGCCATACGGCCGCCCTCTCGGGCGCCATGAACATGTTTGGTAACTTTGCGGGCTTCGTGGCGCCCGTGGGCGGGGGCTTGATCCTCTCGCGCTCGGCCGGCGATTGGAACGTGCTCATCTATCTGATGGTAGGGGCGTCGTTGGTCGCTGCAGTTTGTTGGATGTTTCTCGACCGTGGCGAGCCGGGGGACCCTGTAGGTATCGTTCCGGCCGCCGTGGCGACACGCGCACAGGAGAGCACATGAAAATCGATCTGACCGGGCGCACGGCGCTCATTACTGGAGGCAATCGCGGCCTGGGCGAGGCGATTGCTCTGGCACTGGCCGCGGCCGGTGCGTCCGTCGCGCTGGTGGCGCGCGATGTCGTCCTTCTGCAGAAAGTGAAGGCGGCGATCGTCACGGGGGGCGGCCGCGCGGAGTTTTTCACCGCGGATGTGACCAACGAGCAGGATGTGGCGGCGGTGTCCGCAGCCGTGAAGGAGAAGCTCGGTCCCGTGGATATCCTCATCAACAACGCCGGCACGAATATCCGCAAGAATATCGAGGATTTTTCACTCGCGGAGTTCCGCAGTGTCATCGACTCGAGCTTGATCAGCACGTTTCTGATGTCGCGCGCGTTTGTGTCACACATGCGCGGCCGCGGGTACGGTCGCATTCTCAACATGGCCTCGATGATGAGCCATGTGTCTCTGCCCATGCGCACGGCCTATTCGTCAGCCAAGTCAGCTCTGTTGGGTTTCACGCGTGCGCTGGCGCTCGAGCTCGCCGCCGACAGCATTACGGTCAACGCCATTTGCCCTGGACCCTTCGATACGGACATGAATGTCGCGATCATGAACAATCCGGAAGCCAATCGGCAGTTTCTGACCAGCCTGCCGGTGGGACGTTGGGGCAAGGTCGAGGAGATCGGGAGCCTCACGTGTTACTTGTGCTCGGAGGCGGCGGGCTTCATCACGGGGACCGATATTCTGATCGATGGTGGTTGGACGGCGAAGTAGGGCGATGCCCGCGAGGTGAAGCGGTGTCCTTGAACCAGTGGCGATGCTCCTGAAGTTTGCTGGCGTGAGCGCTCGCACGGGGCTCGTCGTGATGTTGTTGGGCTGCCTGCCGGTGGGAGCATCGGGGCAGGCGTCGCCTCCTGGTACAACTGCGCCGGCCCGATCGGGCCAGGCAGTCCGCGAATTCCTGGGGCTGGGTCCACCGCCGGATGCCGCAGCGGCCCAGCGCGGTGCACCCGTGTATGGCGCCAATTGTGCATTCTGCCACGGCCCTCTGGCGCGCGGCGCCGAGGGTCCGAGCCTCATCTACTCGGAGCTGGTGCTCAAGGACGAGCATGGCTCGCTGCTCGCGGAGTTTCTAAAAGCGGGACGGCCAGAAAAGGGCATGCCGGCATTTTCGACATTGAGTGATGAGCAGCGCAAAGACCTGGCGGAGTTCCTGCATCAACAGATCGAGGACGTCGCCAACCGGGGGACCTACCAGATCAAAAACATATTGTTGGGTGATCCCAGGAAGGGTGAAAGTTATGTCGCCGCACACTGCCTGCACTGTCATTCGCTGAACGGCGATCTCAAGGGACTGGCAGGAAAATGGCGGCCCGCCGACCTGCAGCGCTACTGGATCATGCCGCCGCGCACGGGCGCCGGGCGCGCCATCACAGCGACGGTGCGGACGCCACAAGGTACCTGGCAGGGTCGCGTACGCCAGATCGATGATTTTCGCATCGTCCTTGTCGAGGACTCGGGCGAGCCGCTCGTGATTGCTCGCGATGCGGGTGTCGCGGTGGAGTTGCACGACCCGCTGGCGCCCCATGCAGCAATGGTCGGTAACCTGGCTGACTCCGACATGATCAACGTGACCGCCTACCTGGAAACGCTCGAGTGAAGCGCGCGCGTGCCATGTGGCAGATCTTCTGTTTTGGTGCGCTCTTCCCGGCGGCGTACGGTAACGAGCTGGACGTGGCAATCCTGGGCCAGCCGCCAACCACGGCATGGCCAACATTCAACGGCGACTACTCGGGTGAGCGTTTCAGCTCACTGCGCCAGATCAATGATTCCAACGTGTCCTCCCTGCAATTGCAGTGGAGCTATCGGATCACCGAAGTGGGCGCGCAACGCGGTGCGCCGGTGCCGGTGATCAAATCCACCCCGCTGTTGGTCAACGGCACGCTTTACCTGACTATTCCCAACAACGTGTATGCCGTGGATGCGCGCACCGGCACGAAACTCTGGAGCTATTCCTGGGTCGACAACGGCGGACATCTGGTGGGCAATCGCGGCCTCGGCATGTACAAGAGCTGGCTGTATTTCCTCGGGCCGGATGACTGGGTGATCTGCGTGGATTCCGGCACAGGCAAGGAGCGATGGCGCAGGCAGATTGCCGATGCGCGGCTGCAATATTTCACCACGACGGCCCCGCTGGTCGTCAAGGATCATGTGTTGGTGGGTGTTGGCGGCGATGCGATGGACATCCGTGGATTTCTGATATCGCTCGATCCCGACAGCGGTGAGGTGCAGTGGAAATGGTGGTCTACTCCGGGCGCGGGCGAACCCGGCATCGAGACGTGGCCGAACGTGGCAGCTGCTCTGCACGGCGGCGGCGGTACCTGGCTGCCGGGAACGTACGATCCGGATTTGAACCTGATCTACTGGGGCACTGGCAACACCAACCCCGTGTTCGCGGGACAGGGTCGTCGGGGCGCGAATCTGTATACCGCCAGCATAGTCGCGCTCAACCCCGACAGCGGCAAGCTCGTGTGGCACTTCCAGGTGTCACCGCACGACACGCATGATTGGGACAACACGGAGACGCCGGTGCTCATCGATACCAACATCGGTGGCAGGCCGCGCAAGTTGCTGGCGCAGGCGGCCCGCAATGGTTGGTTTTCGGTGCTCGACCGGACCAACGGCCGGGCGCTGGTCAGCATGCCCTACGTGAAGCTCAACTGGGCCAGGGGCGTGGATGAGCGCGGCCAGCCGATTCCCGACCCGGCCAAGGCGCCGAGTGTCTCGGGGAGCATGACGATCACCAGCGCCACGAACTGGATGTCGCCGAGCTATAGTCCCGAGACGGGCTTGTTCTATGTCAACACTGTGGAGGGCTTTGCCATCTACTACCTTCTCGATACGGACCCCCGGCCGTCGGGTTACGGTGGCACGGTCTCGGGTCTGGGTACGAGCGCGCGAGTCTTGAAGGCTATCGATGTGAGAACGGGCAAGGCTCGCTGGCAGCACGAGTACCCGAGCCTTGACGGTGCTCCACCCACTGTGGGGCCGGGACTGTTGAGCACGGCCGGAAACCTGCTGTTCACCGGTGACGACCAGGGCAACCTGATTGCCTTCAGCGCTGATCAAGGAAAAGTCTTATGGCACTTTCGCGCCAGCGCGGCGCAATCGAACGGCCCCATCACGTACATGCAAGATGGCCGACAATGGGTGGTGTTGGCTGCCGGCGATACTTTGTACGCATACACGCTTGCGCCGGCCGCGCTATCCGCTCCCGGTGGGAGCCTCAGCCGAGCAGAACCATGAAATCTGGTTGTTTCCTGTATCCAGGGCTGTTGGCAACGGCGCTCCTGTTCTGGGCGACCCAGAGTGCGCATGCTCAGGGGCGACCGGATACGCCGACGAACCCGTTCGCTGCCGATCCGGCTGCCATTGCGTCAGGCAAGCGCGTGTTTGATGCGACTTGCACGGTGTGTCACGGCGCCAATGGAGCCGGCACCGAGCGTGCGCCGGCGCTCGATACCGGGAGGTTCAGGCATGGTGGCGAGGATTTCGAGGTCTTTCAAACCATCCAGAAGGGCGTCCCTGGAACGCAGATGCCCTCGTTCTCATCGTTGAGTGCCGAGCAACTGTGGCATCTCGTATCTTACGTCCAGAGTCTCTCACGCGCCGGCTCGACGGGTAGCAGTGTGCCGGCAAACGGAGATGCGGGGCGAGGCGAGCAGTTGTTCTTTGGTGCTGGGCAGTGCTCTTCCTGCCACGAGGTGAATGGCCGGGGGCAACCGCTCGCTGACGATTTGTCTGAGATCGGCAAGCAGGCGCCTGGCGCCATTCAAGCAGGCATCGTTCACGATCCGTCCAGGCGGCGTTTCATCTTCGGCGGTACGCATCAACGCTACGCCAATGTCACGTTGCAGGATGGCACGCGAGTCGAAGGCCTGGTGAAGAACGAAGACAGTTTTTCGATCGTCTTGCAGACTCTGGATGGCGACTATCGCTTGCTCGATCGACGCAGGATTCGCGCGATCACCGACAGCGCGCGTACTCTGGCGCCGACAGATGTGGCGCAGCGCTTGTCCGCGGATCAGAGGGCTGACCTGCTCGCGTACCTGAGTGGACTCAGACAACGCGCAGTCGTGTCGATCGACAGCGCCGAAGGTGGCCGTGGCCTGAGTTTTGTCCGTCTGACGAGCGCGGAGCGTGAGCCACAGAATTGGCTTACCTACTGGGGCAGCTATCGTTCAGAGCACTTCAGTGAGCTCAAGCAGATCGATCGCCGCAATGTATCGGAGCTTCAGGCGAGATGGGCTGTGCCGATGCCGGGCAGCTCGCCGCTCGAGGCGACACCGCTGGTCGTGGACGGCGTTATGTATGTCTCGGGACCGCCTGGGGATGTGTACGCGTTGGATGCGCGTAGCGGCCTGGAGATCTGGAAGTTTCATCGGCAGCAGGAGCGAGTGAATCCCTTCCAGGTGAATCCCTACAACCGCGGGGTAGCGATCCTGGGGGGGCGGATTTTCGTCGCCACGCTCGACGATAGTTTGATCGCCTTGGACGCGCGTAGCGGGCGCGTGCTCTGGGAGCAGCGCATTGCCGACACCATGCAGGGATACACTATGACCGGTGCACCGCTGGCGCTGGATGGCAAGGTGATCGCCGGCATTTCCGGCGGTGAGATGGGAATACGTGGCTTCGTCGCTGCCTTTGATGCGGGCGACGGGCACCCGCTATGGCGCTTCGATACCATCCCCGGGCCGGGTCAGCCCGGACATGAGACCTGGTCGGGAGACTCCTGGAAGACTGGTAGTGGAGCGACGTGGCTCACGGGTAGCTATGACGCCCAGGCGCGCCTTTTATACTGGGCGGTCGGCAATCCTGGTCCTGACTTCGATCCGGTCAATCGTCAGGGGGACAATCTGTATACCTGCTCGGTGTTGGCGCTCGATCCTGACACGGGCCGCCTGGTCTGGTACTACCAGATCTCACCCCATGACACGCACGACTGGGACTCGGCGGAGGATTTCATTCTTGCCGAAGAGCCCATCGACGGGCGCACGCGCAAGGTGTTGTTGCATGCCGATCGCAATGGCTTTTTCTATACGCTCGATCGTGGCACCGGCAAGCTCATTTCCGCTGTGCCATTCGTGCGGCAGAGCTGGAACAAAGGCTTCGATACCAATGGGCGTCCCATCGTCGATCCGGATTCGATGCCGACGCCGGAAGGACGCCGGATCTGGCCGGGACCCGGTGGCGGAACAAATTTCCAGGCACCCTCCTATGACCCGGCCCGGCGCGTTCTCTATTTGAGCTTCCTGGATTGGGCAGGCAGCTCCAGTTACGAGCCTGCCGAGTATCACCCCGGACAGGTATTCACGGGCGCCCATTTCAATGTCCGGCTGGGACCAGTGGTCGAGCCGGTGCAGGGAGTTATGGCGCTCGATGTCCAGACCGGACGCAAGCTCTGGACCTTTCCGGTGTCGCGCCTGTCGCTGCAGGCTGGCGTTCTGGCTACTCGCGGCGAAGTTGTGTTTGCCGCCACGGCCGAGGGCAATCTGATCGGGCTGGATGCGCTGACCGGTAAGGCATTGTGGCACTTTCAGACTGGCGGGCCCATCATGGCTTCGCCGATGAGCTATAGCGTCGGTGGCACGCAGTTCGTCGCCATCGCCGCAGGCAACATGCTGTATAGTTTTGCATTGCCCGAGAGGCACTGAAGGCGCGACCTGGTGTCGCGCGGGGCAGCTCGCGCCAGGCTGCTGCCTGGAGCGATAGTGAGCGCGCAACGCTCGCGCAAAGGAGAGCAGTTATGCAACGTATGTGCAGTCATTGGAACGGGCGGAGCGGTATTTTCGGTCCACGCAAGATCGCACGTCTGCGCTTTGTTGCTGTTGGACTCGTCGCTTCGTGTCTTATGCCACTCACGGCGCTGGCCGATAGCGATACGCTGCTCATCGATTCGATCGATGTCGAAGGCGGCGCGGCGACGCTGTATATCACGCCAGAGCACCAGTCACTATTGATCGATTCTGGTTGGCCCTCCGACGCCGGAGCCAAGGACCCGACCAGCGCGCAGCGCATCATCGCCAGCGCGCGCCGTCACGGCCTTTCCAGGTTGGACTACGTGCTGATTACCCACTATCACGTCGATCATGTCGGCGGCTTACCGGAGTTGCTCAGCCAATTTCCAGTAGGCACGATCCTGGATCACGGACCGAATCGCGAAATCCCGGCGCCCAATACGCCCCCCGCCGCCGCGGCGTTTCAACCCGCCACCTTGTATCCAAAGTATCTCGAGGCCATTCGTGGGCACCAGCATCGCACACTCAAGCCAGGCGATACGCTGAGCATCGGATCGTTGCACATGACGGTGGTCTCGAGTGACGGTGTTGTGATCGATCGAGCGTTGCCGGGCGCCGGCAAGGCAATCGGCGAATGCGGTGGCATGAAGCCGATCGACAAGGATGGCGGCGAGGAGAATGCGCGGTCAGTGGGGCTTGTGATGACGTTTGGGCAGGCGCGCATCGCTGCGCTAGGTGATCTGACGTGGAACATGGAAAACAAGCTCGTCTGTCCGCGTGACAAGGTAGGAGCCGTGGATCTGCTCGTCGTGTCCCACCACGGCTCGAATTTGAGTAACAGTCCGGCGCTGTTGCATGCGCTGGCGCCCAGGGTCGCTATCATGGACAACGGGGCAAAGAAGGGGGGCGATGTCGAGAGTTACGAGGCGGTGTCGCATTCGCCCCGCCTGGAGCGCCTGTGGCAGCTGCATTTCGCGGAAGGAGCGGGCGCCGAGCACAATGTCTCTGGGAACTATGTGGCGAACCCGAGCGCCGTGAGCGATGAGCACGATTCGCTCGAGGTCGCGGTTACAAAGGCGGGGGCGATGACTGTGACCAACGATCGCACTCGCTTCACTGAAACCTATCCCGCGGTGTCCAGCAAATAGGGTCGCGAGGCGACGCGCGTAAGCATCGTGCCGCAGGGGCTTTGAGCGGCATCATTGGAGATCGACTCGCATGAAAATGGTAGTTGCGGCTTTTCTGGCGTGCGCCCCTGCGATCTTCGCCGCGGGAGCCATGGCGGCGAGTGAAAACCCGCTCCTCGCACCGAGCACTCTTCCGTACCAGATGCCACCTTTCGACCGCATCCGTGTGTCGGACTACGCGCCTGCGTTTGAGGAGGCGATGCGCGAACAGTTACGGGATGTGGCGGCCATCGCCCACAACCCGGAGCCTCCGACGTTCGAGAATACCGTGGTTGCGCTGGATCGGTCGGGGCAGGCCTTGCAGCGCGTGAGCTCCATTTTCGACGAGCTCAACTCCAACAACACCAGTGACGAGATGCAGAAGATCGACACTGAGATGGCGCCCAAGCGCAGCGCGCATCGTGACGCGATCTATCTGGATCACGCGCTGTGGAAGCGTGTCGACGCGGTTTACGGGATGCGGGCAAAACTAAACCTGGACCCCGAATCGCTGCAGCTTCTGACTCGCTGGCATACCCGCTTTGTGCGCGCCGGCGCACGCCTTTCAGCAGCCGATCAGGCCCGGCTGCGTACACTCAACGCCCAGATCGCAGCCCTCACCACGAAATTTGGGCAGAACGTGCTCAAGGCAACGACCGATGGCGCCATCACGATCGACAACGTTCACGATCTCGATGGGCTGTCGGCGGATCAGGTCAGTGCGGCCGCTCAGGCTGCGGAGTCGCGTGGACTCAAGGGCAAGTGGCTCATCACGTTGCAGAACACCACGCAACAGCCTGCGCTCGCGCGCCTCGTGAACCGGGCATTACGTGAACGGCTCTTCAGGGCTTCGGTTGAGCGCGCGCTCGGTGGTCCGAGCGACAACCGTCCCGTGATCTCTGAGCTCGTCAAGACGCGCGCGGAACGGGCGGCACTTCTGGGCTATGACACGCATGCTGCCTACGCGATCGCAGACGAGTCTGCCGCTACACCAGCAGCCGCGCGCGATGTACTCCTCAAGATTGCCCCGGCCGCGCTCGCCAGCGCCAAAAAGGAGGCTGCCGATCTCCAACAACTCATTGACATGCAGGCCAAGGCGAAAGGGACCCCATCGTTCGCGCTGCAGCCGTGGGACTGGGAGTTCTACGCCGAGCAGGTGCGCAAGGCGCGCTACGATTTCGACCAGTCGCAGGTTGCCCCGTACCTCGAGCTCAATCACGTGGTGCAGGATGGGGTGTTCTACGCGGCGCACGAGCTCTACGGACTGACATTCAAGGAACGCAAGGACCTGCCGGTCTACGAACCGGACGTGCGTGTGTTTGAGGTGTTCGACGCCGACGGCAGCGGGCTTGGGCTATTCATCGCCGATTATTTCGCGCGCGACAATAAGCAGGGTGGGGCGTGGATGAATGCTTACGTCGAGCAGTCGCGGCTACTGAAGCGCAAGGCCGTGGTATCCAACAACATCAACATCCGCAAGCCTGCTCCCGGCCAGCCGGTGCTCCTCACCTTCGACGAGGTCACGACCCTCTTTCACGAGTTCGGGCACGCCCTGCACGGACTGCTTTCAAACGTCGAGTATCCCTCTCTTGCCAGCCCCGAAACGCCGCCGGACTTTGTGGAATACCCGTCGCAGTTCAATGAGATGTGGGCGCGCGAGCCACGAGTGCTTGCTCACTATGCGCACCATTATCAGACCGGCGAAGCGCTGCCGCCCGAGCTGTTCACGAAGGTGCTCAAAGCCCAGCAGTTCAACGGGGGTTACGCGACCACCGAGTATCTAGCCGCGGCGCTTCTCGATCTCGATTGGTACAAGTTGCATGCCTCGGAGGTGCCGGCGCCAGATCAGGTGCCGGCATTCGAGATGTCGGCTCTCAAAGAAGCGGGCGTGGACTACGCTCCGGTCCCGCCCCGCTATCACAGCGCGTATTTTCGCCATATCTTCGCCGACGACTATTCGGCCGGTTATTACGCGTATCTCTGGAGTGAGGTTCTGGCGCGTGATACAGGAGCATGGATGCACGCTCATGGGGGACTCACGCGCGCCAACGGTGACGAGTTACGTCAGAAGGTACTCTCGCGCGGCCGCACTGCTGAGCCGCTCGATCTTTTCCGCAGCTTTTACGGACGCGGGCCGGATATCGGCCCGTTGCTAGAATATCGCGGGCTTGGGGGTGGCTGAGAGATTAACAACCTTCAACAGCACGGGTCCGACTTCTACCGGGATTTCATCTCCACGGTTTGGGTACTCTGGGTCCTCACGTGGTTCGTGTTTGCACGCAACGTGAAGGCCACAGTCCATCGCCATGCGGCGCTCCCACGTCTCCTGAACAGAGCGCTTCTGCTCTGTGCGGGGGCACTGCTGTGGGTACGACACCCGCCGGTGCCGGGCCTTACGGAGCGCATCCTGCCGGGTTCGTTATGGAATGTCTGGGCGGCTGTCGGTGCCGTGCTGACCTTGGTTGGGCTGCTGTTCACGGTGTGGGCGCGTATCTACCTCGGGCGCAACTGGAGCGGCGAGGCCACCATCAAAGCCGATCACGAGTTGATCACCGGTGGTCCCTACCGGCTGGTCCGCCATCCTATCTACTCCGGGCTGGCGTTGGCCATCTTCGGATCGGCGCTGGCGATCGGGGAATGGCGCGGAGTGCTGGCGTTGGTGTTGGCGCTCATCGCCATCGTACATCGGATCATTGTCGAGGAGCGATTCATGCGCCAACAGTTTGGAGCCGCGTACGACGCGTACGCCCAGCGGGTGCGGGCGTTGGTACCGGGTCTCCTCTGACCTCTGACTATGCGGCTCGATTCAGGGTCCCGCCGAGCTGCCGGCCGGCGGCTCGACGGGCCCTGCTGAGCTCAGTAATCGTCGTCCGCTTGCGACGGGCACGGATTGAGCTCGAGTACCCTGCGAAAATCATTTAATCGAACCGTGGGCACTCCGCCTTTGGCCGGATAAGCGAGCGCCAGCAAAGCGCCATACTCGGCCGCTGAGGTTCCACCAAACGACTCGAGAGTGCCGGGAATGTCAGCTCCACCCAGCTGCCATACGCAGCGTCCGCTTTCATGAGCACGAGTGGTGGTATAGATCGGATAGAAATCCGCGCCCTTGGGCGGATTCACGCAGCCCTGGCCGGGATTGGGATCCGAAGGATTCGCCGCCATGCGCTGACAGGGGGGATTCGTGTTTGATTCGACCCGCGGAAGATCCGCTTCGAACGCAACCCTGCTGTAGTTTCTCAACCGGCCCTCGGGGTCCTTGAACAGTGGGCTCGAAAACTGGACAGGCTGCGCGTGCAGCGAGCGGTCCACCCTGTGGTTCCTCGAGGTGCCCGGCCATGTGAGCTGATAGGGAACGCCGTCGAAATCCAGGTCGGACTGAGTACAACCTCCAACTGCAATGAATCCGTGGGAGCCCGCGAACGCGGCATCGAAGCAGCCGCTGTCGTCTTCCGCGCCGGCGCCTATGCCGCTGTCGAGGTCGTGCACGCCGTCTTGCGTACATTTGCCTCCTTGTTGGTCAACTGCGTTGCAGTACTCGAAGTGACCGATCTCGTCGGAGAACGACACATTGTACGAGTGGGCCGCCCAGGGCACACGGGTGTGCTCGCTGGATGTCGCATACATCGGATGGAAGTCAGCAGGCACATTATGCGTAGCGGGGTCGCAGTTGCTTCCACTCGGATCGAAGAGAACCTGCCCGAATCCGTTCGCCGCACTGGCCGTCATGGTTCCGGTTTCGCCGCTGGTGAGGTCCGCGATGGTCACCTTCAATCCGTGCTTCGTATCCTCCAATGTGACGCGCAAGAGATCGCCAGGATTATAGAAGAGCGTGTCTCCGCTCGGCGTGAAGGTTGCATTGTTTGACAGGAGAGGGCTGGGTGGCCCCACCGGGATGCCGCTTTTCGTTATATATGCGAAGTTCACGGGCTCGTCCCCAGCCGCCGCGCGGCAGGCGGAGTTGTTGAGCTGCCCCGTGTTGGCATTCTGAGAGAAGCTGTCGATGTTCAGCGCCGAGCACCATTGGCCGGGCGCGCAGCTCTGAATCCAACCGGGCGGGTAGAACTGCATCTCGACGAATGCCGTCCCGGGGTGCCTGCCGATGTAATCAGGCTTGCCCGGATCCTGGCCATCGAAGATGTTTCGGTCGCTGTCGGGCTTGCAACGGGTGTTGGGCATTCCGGGGGAGCCGCCGGGATTCGGCGCCGATTGGTCGTCACAGACGGCCATGCTTACCCAGAAGGCCGGATGGAGCTGAAAATTGAACGTTCCACCCTTGCCATCCGGCGTCGGAAGGGTTGGGGGGTCCTTCGGCAGCCGGAGCAGGTAGGTGCCCGAATTTCCGGATCCCGGGACATTGGAATAGAACAATGCCGAGGGCTCGTCGTGCCCGGTATACCCGCCGTTGTAACCGATCGGGTCGAACACTTCGGTGCACAGAACTCCGCGCGAGTCGTTGCATTCGAGGCCGCTGCGCAGCGCTGAAGCAGGTGCCGCGCCTTGGGAAATGCTGCTGAACGCCAGTAGAGAGTACGCTGATATCGGCACAATCCGGGACAGCCTGGACATGTCGGCCCTCCTTGGTTGGATGGAGTGTTGGTGATGCCGGGGTTCTCGGGCTCGGCTCGAATGGCAAAACTTACGCCGCTTCCGGATTGCGAACAACTTGCGGCTCGCGTTGCGCGGCTGATTCGCGTTCCCGGAAAAGTATGTTGTATTTTCCAGCTTCTTTCCTTACATTCGAGTCGACTGCCTGAGAGACGCCCCGACACGGACGGCCAAACCGACTGCAGAGTCGATACACCAGGGAATCCGGTGACATCCGAATCCGGCGCATCGTTGCGAGCATGCCGCGCGCTCGCGCATGAGTGTGCCGGAGCAATACCAACCAAACGTATTTGACAGAGGAATGACATGGAAAAGTCAGCCGACAGGAAGGCTTTGCCTATCGCGCTCCTGCTAAGCGCAATCGGCAGCAGTGGAGTCCACGCGCAGGAGCTCACGCCCGTCCAGATCGCCGAGGACAACCACTCGATGGGATCGCAGGTGCGCTTGCATGAAGGCAACCAGTTTCAGCTGAACATCGGCGCCGATGTGCTCGCCGCGGCCATCGGGTCCGTAGCAGGCATGGATGTCAGCAGCTGGCAGGGCAATGTCAACTGGAGCAGCGCGTATTCCAACGGTGCTCGCTTCGCCTATGTCAAGGCGACCGAGAGCACCAACTACATAAATCCTTTTTTCGCGCAACAGTACGACGGATCATACAACGTCGGGATGATCCGCGGTGCCTATCACTTCGCCCATCCCGATGCTTCCAGCGGGGCAACCCAGGCCGACTACTTCGTCGATCATGGCGGTGGGTGGTCCAACGACGGCAAGACTCTTCCGGGCACTCTGGATATCGAGTACAACCCCAATGGCGCGACCTGCTATGGCCTGAGCCAAAGCGCGATGGCGGGTTGGATCACTTCTTTCAGCAATGAATATCACAGCCGCACAACCCGCTGGCCAGTGATCTACACCACCACCAACTGGTGGTCACAGTGCGTGGGCACCGCTGCCAACTTCAGTAACAACAGCCCGGCATGGGTTGCGGCCTATAACAGCATCGTCGGGCCTCTGCCGTATCCCTGGGGCTTCTACACATTCTGGCAGTTCGCCGATTCCGGCACATTCCCGGGCGATCAGAACGTGTTCAATGGCGCTATCGACCGGTTACAGGCATTGGCGAATTGATCGACTGACCTTGGGGCCGAGGGGCGGATCAGGGCGGGTGGCGAATGAAGTCGCAGCCACTCAGCTGCGCGATGGCGGCGTCAAGGCTTGAGGCTCAGGTGCACCGCGAGTATGAGTGCAGCCACAGCCACGATTCCGGCGACGACCTGGCCGGCGAGGAGAATGCGCCACCATCGATGGAGCGCGGTAACAGCCACGGTGAGCTGTTCCAGCTGGTCTGCCATGTTGGTCACGAGCTCCGCCTGGCGACGCTCGTTCTCCTCGAGCGCCAGGACCCGCGATTCGAGTGCGGCGGTAGCGGAGGCGGTGTCATTCTGGTCCGGCGGCTCGATGACCGGTAGCCGGCGCGTGCGTCTCATGAGCTCGTGTGATAGCTCCAGGATCGAGGGCATGAGACGAAAGATCTCCGCCCAGGGCATTGGCATGTGGTGGCTCCGGTCGTAAGTATCAAAGACGCCAATCTGTCACGAATGGCGCGCCTTCGCCATGTTGTCCCGGCCTCCGCGGGCAGATTGAGGAGGTCCGTGCCGTGCCGACGAGCCGGGACGCTCTGGCTTTGCGGCTGGAAGGGAATTCGTCGGCGCGTCCCTGGTCTATAATTGGGACCAGTCCCTTCGCACATGGAGCGGGAATCTTGGATTACCAGACCGCTGAAAGCCAGGCCGTACAGCTGCAACAGCAGGCGAATCAGGTCGCCCAGGCGCTCAAGGAGCTGGCGGACAAGTTGCAGACGAAAGTCACCGACCCGAGCTTGTCGCGCGAGCTCATGCTCGACCTGCGCGAGGCTGCGATCGCCATCCAGCAGCAAAATCAGTCGGCGCTCATGCTGATCCAGCAGATGGCGCAATACATCTACTCCCTGGAGAGCAATCTTGCTGCCATGCAGCCTCAGGCGCCGCCCATGCAGCCGCGTGGCTGGGCTGCACAGCCGTGGGGCGCGCCGACGTACCAGCAGCCCTACCCCACTGCGACGAGCGGGTTCATGGGAAATCTGGCGAGCGGGCTCGGGCTGGGGGCAGGATTCGGGTTGGGCGAGGACCTGGTCGACAGCATCTTCGGACGCTGGTAGGCGCGAAGGCTCTCGCTGTCCAATCGCGCGTCAATAACACCTTCCTGCGGCGTCCAGGCTCGTTGGCCCAATCTGACCACCCACCACGGTTGGTTGCTGTACTGACTGATGGCGTTCGTAGTTTGCCGATCCAGTGCCGCGGGCGTCAGCGCTCGATGCGCTGTCAGAATGCCCTGAGTTGATTTCCCGCGCATGGCGGTGCACGAACACAGCCTGGAGGCGTGTGATAGTGCACCAGCGTTGGGCCGGATGGATGCGCGTGCACCAGATGGATCTATAGCCCTTGGTCTCCTTGCAGACGAGGTGACTGAGCGTCAGCATCAGGTGAGCAGCCCTCGGTTCCCCGAGTGCCGCTCTCTCACCGCCCGGTGGGAGCCAATCCAGCCACAGGGAAGGGACCTTCATGAGAACGACAACAAACTCGTTGCTCCGTTTCGCGCTATCCATCCTTACCACGCTTGCTTTCGCGCAGGTCGCACCTGCTCAGACGCTCGCGCAAAAAAAGGATCTTCTGAAGAAGCTGCTCGATGCCTCCTCACGAATCCCAGACACTCAGAAAAGCCGGCTGTCAGCCGGAGCGCAGAATTTCCTTCAGTTTGCAGCGCAGTTGAATGCGCCGCCCCAGACAAAGCCGGGCGTCGGAGATGGCGACGGGGGGCTGATCGGGAATGCAGCCCGCGCCCGGGCGAAAGTTGCCTTGCGTCCCCCGGTGGAGCTCGCCGCTGCCGGTCCTGGTGGCGTGCTACGCGTGTCGGACCCCGGGCTGGATTTCCAGGCCTCGGTCATGCAGGGATTCACTCAGAGTGAGACCTCCACCGCCTGGTGTGGCAACACCGTTGTTGTTGGTTACAACGACTCCGGCGCCTTCGTCCGGACAGCCGGAATCAACCCGCTGGGAGCCTCGAGCTTCAACGGCGTTTCGGTATCACTGAACGGTGGCAGCACGTTCAGGGACCTCGGTTTCCTGAACCCGGGCGGGAATACGCTGAACTTCCTCGAGGGCGACCCGGTGCTTTTCTGTAGCAGCGCGAGCCAGTTCTATTACAGCTCCCTTCTGGAGACCGCCGCTGTCGATTCGCAAGGGAATCTGCAGCCGATTACGGCGGTTTCCCTATCTGCTTCGTCCAATGGTGGCGTAACGTGGGGCGCGCCAAACGTTGCCGTCGGCAAGGATGGCTTCACCCACTTCCTGGATAAGCCGTGGTCTACCAATGATCCGGCCAACCCTTCGCTGATATACGTCACCTATACCGACTTTGACTTCTCAGGCACGAGTACTGCCTGCCCGAATGACTTCCGGCAGGCCATCGAGCTCGTCAGCTCCGCGGACGGCGGTAATACCTGGACAGCGCCAACAGTCATCGATCAAGTCTGTGGCGCAGCCGGAACGGGCGTCCAGGGCTCGGATGTGGTGGTCGCTGCGGACGGGACCGTGTACGTTGCATACGAGTTCTTTCCAGCTACAGCGGACAATGAGATCCACATTACCCGTTCCTCCAATCACGGCAGCACGTTCGGACCCATTGTAACGGTCTCGGCGGGCGTGGTCCCGAACGGTGCGCGGGGAGTCCTCCAAGGTCAGTTCCGGATCAACGAATTCCCGCAAATCGCCGTGGATCGCTCGTCCACCTCATCGCGCGGAACATTGTACGTCGTCTGGTCGGACGGTCGAAACAACGTCGTCGCGGACGTCTCCTCGGGCGCCTATGCTTACCCGGATGTGATGATTGCGAAATCAACGGATGGCGGCTCGACGTTCACTATCCCGCAGTCGGTTAGCCCAACACCTTCCACGTTCGCGGGCACGGGCCGCGACCAGTTCTTCCCGGGCGTCGCTGTGGACAAGAGCGGGCATGTCGGGGTCTGTTACTACGACCGGCGCAGCAGCCCGGATAACATGGCCATCGATCGGTTCTGCTCATTGTCGGTTGATAGTGGGCGCACCTGGTCTGAGCAGCGCGTCTCCACCTCCAACTGGTTTGCGTCGCACGATACCGACACTCTGATCAACACGAGCTACGCGGGCGACTACGACGCCTTGACCGCGGACGCCCTGGGAATCAACGCCGGATTCGTCGGCGCCTTTCAGATCCAGACCGCGGGAAATCCTGACGTCTACGCGAAGAAGTTCTGATCGCGGGCCTGCCCTCATGTGACGGGGCAGGAGTCCGTAACGGCTCCTGCCCCGCCTGTCGCATTCCGGCTTCAGCATTCGCGGACTGTTCAACCAAACACCCTGCCATCCGGCCGCCCATTGGTCCCAGACATTGCACTCCTTTGGCGACAACTCCACGAGTTGCAGAAGAAAGTGCTTCGCCGCAGCTCGTATCAGGGAACTCGTCGTTCATTGAAAGACACCTACGATCGCCTCGGTAGATCATAGAAGGTGTCCAATGTACGACAATATCCTTTCGCAATCCGTATTTCCAAAGACGTCTCTCCTTGGCGTCGGAATCTTGTCCACCATGCTTGCCGCGTGCGGCGGGAATGGCGGAAGCACATATCAGATGCCTTCGGGGACTTCGGGTGGCACCGGAACCAACATGACAGGCACGGCATCGCCATCCTCGGTTTCGCTGACCTCGCCGGGCTCAAGTGTGAATCGGACGGTGACCTTGCAGGCTACTCCAGTTCCTGGCACGGGGCTGGCGATCTCCCGCGTGGATTTCCTGGTGGATGGGTCTGTAGTGGGCACGGCAATGACATCACCCTACAGCGTCAAGTGGGACACCACTACCGTAACGGATGGAACACACATGCTGACGGTCAAAGCAACGGACAGCGGCGGCGCCGTGGTGACTTCCACTGCTGTGTCGGTCAGCGTCCTGAACAAACCCAGCTTCAGTGTCAGTCTTTCTCCTGCACAACTATTTCCCACGCCGGCTTCGAGCGCTTCCGGAGCCGCGATGCTGACAGTCAATCTGGCGAACGGCATGGTCAGTGGTAAAGTGGTGTTGACAGGCCTGACCGCGAGCAGCGTAAAGCTATACGAGGGATTCGCTGGCGCGAACGGTGTGGCCCTGATCGCCCTGGCTCAGAATGCGGCGGCTTCAGGCGAGTGGGATCTGGCACCCAACGCCATGTTGACGAGCGACCAGGTCGCTGCCCTCCTGGAAGGCGGTCTTTATATTGCGGCGGCTTCGACAGCAAATCCAAATGGTGAGTTGCGTGGACAGATCATTCCTGGAAATGTCAGGGTCGTGTGGACCAGCCTCGCGGGCGCACAGGAGGTCCCTCCGGTTACTATCACCGCCTCTGGCATTGCCGCCACGACCGTCGATTCCGTCGCCAACACGGTTTCCGTGTATATCGATGCGACCGGCGTCAATGACGCGACTGCCGCGGAGCTGGATACCGGAGCGCAGGGCGCCGTGGGAGCCAAGTTGGTGTCGCTCACCAAGGATGCCGTAAACATGGGAATGTGGTCGGCGACCTTGAGTCCGATCACAGCCACTGATCTCAATAATTTTGTCCAGGGGAACTGGTACGTCAACGTGCGTACGCCGGCTTTCCCGAATGGGGCGCTTCGTGGACAGATCACGCCGCAGATGGCTGGCGCCGCTCCGACACTGGCTCAGCTTCAATCGCAGATCTTCACCCCGAAATGCTCGAGCTGCCACGACGGGGTCGGCACGGCGCCGCCAGGCGTGCTGAATCTCATGCCAGGCGGATCGTACAAGGCGCTCGTCAATGTCGCAGCCCTCGAGCAGCCGAACCTGAAGTATGTCGTCCCGGGAGACCCCGCAAACAGCTATCTGATGCAGAAGCTGCTTGGCTCGACCGGGATCAGTGGGGCGCGCATGCCGCTCAACGGACCTTATCTCGATGCCGCGACCCTTCAACAAGTGGCCGCGTGGATAGCGGCCGGCGCGTCCAACAACTGAGGACCAGGCGGATTCGAGCGCTCCTGGGTCCTCGTGCTTCACTGAATGCTGGAGCACGAGGATCCAGTTCTGGTCTGCAATACCATTCATCGTAACCCGATGACGCGCAACGTGAGCGCGACAGACCAGGGTCGAGCGGTATTGAATCATCCGGTTGGTCGCATCATTCAGACACTTCCCTGCGCTCATTCCACATGGCATCTTCAGTCCAGGCGAGCCATGAGCTTGCACGTACAAACTCAGGGAGATGCGATCCATGCGAGTCACGGGAACGGTGTCATTACGACACAAACTTTTGTCGCTGCTCGGCGCGGTAGCGATGCTGATGTGCGGGACCGCGATCGCCGCGGACTTCACTGTCATCAACAATTGCAGCTACACGGTCTATCCCGGCATCTTTCCCGCCACGTATTCCAACGGCGGCTGGCAGATGGCTCCCGGAACGCAGGTCAACTTCACTCTTGCCTCCGGCTGGATCGGCCGGATCTGGGGGCGTACGGGTTGCAACAGCGCCAGCCCGGCTGTCTGCGCTACCGGCCAGTGCGGCGGTGTCGGATTGCAGTGCGCGGGCACGACCGGCATGGCGGGCACCTCGCTTGCGGAATTCAACCTGAATGCCAATGGAACGGACTGGTACGACGTAAGCTATGTGGATGGTTTCGATACGCCTATCGGCATCACTGTTTCGAACTCCGCCTGCGCCTCCCCGAACGTCTGCTCGAGCGCGCCCGTGAGTGCCTGCTCTTCCGATCTGAAGAGCGGCGCCGACTGCCTCAGTCCTTGCACTGTCTTCAACAGCGACCAGTTTTGTTGCCGTGGCGCCTTCGGCACCCAGGCCACCTGCGTAGTGGCGAATTGGCCGGCGGGAGCGCAGTCGTACGTCACTAACATCCACAACTCCTGCCCCGGGGAGTACGCCTATGCGTACGATGATGCCAACGGGTTGCACACGTGCCCGACAGGCGCCAATTACACCGTGACGTTCTGCCCGGGCGGCGGTAGCGGCGGCGTCGCCAGCTTGAACGGCGCGCACACGCTGACCCCGGGTAACTCGCCGGGCTCCCGTCTGGACGACTATCTCGGTGCGACCGCGAGTGGCAACCCCGTGGAGATCTGGACGGCGAACGGAACAGGCGCACAGAGCTGGGTGTTCTCCAATGCGAATGTCGTTCCTTCCGGCTTCTACAATATTGCGGTTTCCTTCGGGCCCTATTGCCTGACGGCCAATGGCTCCGATCCAAACTCCTCGGTGAATCTACAGCCTTGCAACGGCTCTCCCGGGCAGTCCTGGGAGGTTACCGGCGGCAAGGGAAATGCCCAACTTCACCCCGCAACCAACACCGGCCTGTGCCTGGACGTCGACTTCGGAGGGACCAGCGACGGAACTCCCGTGCTGGCCTATACGTGCACTGGGAATAACAACCAGAGTTGGGCCATACAATGAGCGCCCGTCGGATATGGGTTGTGGGCATTCTGGCGCTCTCAGTCCTGGCGGCCGCGGCGACTGACGCCGCGCAGGCCGGTGGCGACGAGCTCGCGAAAATGCGAGGCGAGATGGACCGGTTGAGCCTTCAGCAGCAGCAGATTCTGGCGGCACTGGATGAGCTGAAGAAAATGATCAAGGGTCCGGGTCAGCCGGCGCTGACGCCTCCAGAGACCATGACGGTCGCGGGCGAGCCTTTCAAAGGCGAGCCGGCGGCCAAGGTCGCCATCATCGAGTACGCGGACTTCCAGTGTCCTTTTTGCCGACGCTTCGAGCACGAGGTCTATCCGCAGCTTCGCGAGAAATATGTGAGCACCGGAAAGTTGAAATACTTTCATCGCGATATGCCGCTGCCTTTCCACCAAGGAGCGATGCCCGCCGCGCGTGCGGCTCATTGTGCTTCCGATCAAGGGAAATTCTGGGAGATGCACGATACCCTGCTGGGCGATGCCGCCTCCCTCACCTCAGCAGACATCGACGAGCGCGCCGCGAAGCTCGGACTGGATGTCCCGCAGCTCGAGCAGTGCATTTCCAGCGACCGCTTCGCCGATATCATCCAGCGTAGCGTCACCGAGGCCAACGACATGCGCATCAGCGGCACTCCGACATTCATCATCGGTACCTTGGACACCGAGGGTAAGCTGATGAGCGTCAAGGCTACCGTGGTCGGGGCTTCACCTTTTGAAGCGTTCAGGGCCGCTCTGGATCCTCTGATGGCCTCCACGAAATGATAAAATCTGGGGGTCCGTAGGATCGCGTCTCGCAAGACGACCGTGCGTGAATCGCGTCACACGAACTTGCGCTGGGCTGGACTTGCGCGGACACGCAAGTAACTTACGCACTGCCGTTCGTGAGGAGAACCCCATGGCCCAGTCCAATCTTGCGCGTAGTGTACTTTTTTCCGCGGTTGTCGCCACACTGGTTACGGGTTGTTACACCATGGACCCGTACAGCGGGGACAGGAAGGTCAGTGATACGACAAAAGGAGCGGGCGTGGGCGCGCTGGCGGGCGCCGCTGTCGGTGCATTGGCGGGCAAGGGCAAAGGGGCTCTCATCGGTGCGGGTGTGGGCGCATTGGCCGGCAGCGCGGTTGGGAATTACATGGATCGCCAGGAAGCGAAGCTGCGGGAGCAGCTGAAAGGGACGGGTGTTTCCGTTGCTCGAAACGGCGACAACATCAATCTCGTGATGCCCGGCAACATTACTTTTGCCACCGGGAGCGCCGATCTCAATCCCAGCTTCTTCGGCGTGCTGGACTCGGTTGCGCTCGTCCTGAAGGAGTATGACAAGACGACCATAAATGTGGCTGGCTATACCGATAGCACGGGATCGGCTCAAAAGAACCAGGTGCTGTCTGAACAACGCGCCAGCACGGTCGCGCAGTATCTGCGCACCAAGGGCATCCCGGATCAGCGCATCGCGTCCACCGGCTTTGGGGCAGCGCAGCCGGTGGCGACCAATGCCACTCCGGAGGGGCGCCAGCAGAACCGCAGGGTCGAGTTGACCCTGACTCCGGTGAGGCAGGGCTGAGAGATCAGCCGCTGCCCGAGGTGGTCGAGGAGCTCCGGCGCTATACCGCTATCCGATCTGGATCGGGTGCGGGGCGCCGGGACCGGCGAATCTTTTTGTGTGACTACGCCGCTTCCTGAGCTGCAGGAAGCTCGAGGATGTCTGTCATGGGGTGGCCGCCAACTTCATAACGTGCCACGAGCGCCGACAATTGCGTAATCTGTTCCGTGATGGAGGCAGTCGCTGCTGAGGTTTGCTCGACCAGCGAAGCGTTTTCCTGGGTCATTTTGTCCATATTCATGACGGCTTTGCCGACCTCCTCGATGCCATGCGCCTGAGCATGGCTCGCCTCCGCGATCTGCGTTGTTGCCTCCGTCATCCGCTCGACCGCCGCACCGATCTCACCCAACGCATGGCCCGAGCGCTC
Source organism: uncultured Steroidobacteraceae bacterium (assembly GCA_964494895.1). GTDB lineage: Bacteria > Pseudomonadota > Gammaproteobacteria > Steroidobacterales > Steroidobacteraceae > 13-2-20CM-66-19. The sequence goes on from CAZBTV010000070.1 coordinate 21,376, forward strand.
GACCAGTTTCTCTCCGAACTCGATCCGCCGCACGCCATCCACGATGAGCGCCTTGATCTCTTTCGCAGCGGCCGCGCAGCGGCCGGCCAGGTTACGCACTTCGCTCGCCACGACCGCAAACCCGCGCCCTTGCTGGCCCGCGCGCGCCGCTTCCACTGCCGCATTCAGAGCGAGTAGATTTGTCTGGAACGCGATATCGTCGATTACCCCGATTATTTCCGCTATCTTGCGGCTCGCCGCGCTGATGTCCTGCATAGCTGCGATCGCATCACCGACTATGCTACGGCCTCTGTGCGCCTGTTCCTGCGCTGCCAGCGCCAGCTGCCGCGCGTGATCGGTGTGCTCCACTGCGCTCTTCACGTTCGCCGCGATGCCTTGCATGCTCGCCGCGCTTTCTTCGAGGCTCGCCGCTTGCTCTTCTGTGCGTTGGCTGAGGTTCGCGCTGCCTTGTTGGATTTCATCCGCGCCGCTTTGCACCTGTGCTGCTGCCCGTTTGATCTGATCGACTACGTTCATGAAAACGTCCAGCAGCCCGTTCACTTGCGTGACGAGCGTCTCGATCGGACCGGTAATCGCGCTGTTGTGGATGCGCGCGGTCAGGCACCCTTCGGTCGCCGCCCGCACCACTGCCTGGACTTCCTTTACCGTGGTATCGAGCACCTGCTTGATCCGGACCTGCTCGGTGAGGTCGCTCGCAATCTGGACCACTTTGTAGGGTCTACCGGTCGGATCCAACACGGGGTTATAGCTCGATTGCAGCCATAGCTCGCTTCCGTCGCGTGCTACCCACCGTTCCAACTCCAAGATCGGCTCACCACGGGCGAGCTGTGACCACAGTTGCTGAAAACGAGTCCCCGAGCGCGCTTCGGGCTCTACCAGGACTTCGTAATAGCGTCCCAGGAGCTCCACCTTCGTGTAGCCGAACGTATGGAGGAAGTTGTCGTTCGCTGCACGGATGGTGCCGTCGATGTCGAGCTCCAATACGAGCTGCGCTCTACCGATCGCAGTGATTTGCGCCTCGCAATCTGCGGCGCGAATGGCCGCTTCTCGCAATACGTCTTGCGTCGCCTTCAGCGATGACAAGACCTGACCTACCTCGCCGGTGGTGTCCACCGTGATCTCGCCTTCGAGATTGCCACGCCGAATTTCATCGAAGTGAGCCAGGATTCGCGTAAGCGGGCGCTGTATGGCACGGGCGTAGCGGTAAGCAAAGAGCATCGATGCCACGAGCACCGTGACCAGCATCGCGACCAGCAGCAGCCGGCTGGTGCGAAAGGTTGCGCCGAGCTGGTGGGTGGAGCTCGTCATCAGAGTCGCCTCGACCTCTCGCAGCCGGCGTAAGGCGTTGAGGTATCTGCTCTGCGGCTCTTGAGCCTCTTTCAGCCAAGTCATTCTCGCCTGCGCAATCTGGCCTGAGCTGACGGAGATGAGGACCTGCTCTTCGAGCGACGCATAGTCGGCGCGGGAGGCCAGAGCATCGTTGAGCGCGGCTCGCTCGACCGGCGTCATGGCGGCGGATTGCAGCTCGGTTGCCAGCGCCGACGCCTTCTCGTCGACAGCTCTGATCGCGTTGATGCGATCGGGCATTTCGTAGATTTCCGAGGTGATGAATGTGGTGATCGTAAGCCGCGCGGCTCGCTCCGACGCTTCCAGCCACTGCTCGACCAACTCGAGATTGTGCAACTTTGGTCCCGTGACGGTGCTGACCGCGGCGTTGAAACGCGATAGTTGGACGATGCTCAGGGCCGTCGCAGCGGCAAAGACCAGAGTGCCGAACCCGAAAGCCAACATCAGGCGGGTCGCAAGGGATTCGGGAAGCCGCATCAGTTCCTCTACCGGTCGTTTCGGACGCGACTACCTATCGGCGGCGCATGTACGAGCTTGAGTATTGTCTGGAGCACGAATGATGCTCCCGGTAGCGCGCTCGCGTTATGAGCCGCGATACTGGCCAGGCGCGGCCTGGGTCTCGTATGCGACCTGCAGCCCGAATTTTTCGGGAGCCTAAAGCTTGACGAGCATGTCGCCTTTCATGGCTTTCATCGACCTGTTGCGCTTTGCTTCACGTAGCGAGGCGTGGATGAGCGAGATGCTGACCCATACTGCAACACTGAAATAGAGCGACATCCAGGCGATCTCGCTCTTCCAGTCTTCCCAACGATATGACACTACCCGGCGGTGGGAGACGTCGAGCAGGCCCTGCGCGATGCTGAGATAGTGACGCCCACGGGCTTCATCGGTCATCCATCGTGACCAGTACATTGGAACATCGTGCAGGAACATGAATGCCACGTACGCAGCTCCAGCAATGCACCAGGCAACGAGCATCCGGCGGCGTCGAGCACCGGTGGAGCGAGCGCGTATGAGCATCATGCCGACGATGACGAGTACCGCGGAGCTTCCCCAAATGGATTCTTCGATCACATGGCCGGCATTGGACGTTGTCAGAACGGAGTACCACGAACACAACTCAGCGATCGCGATGAGCGGTACGATGGCCATTGGAATGATTTTCGCGGTAGCCAGTCCGGTGGCTGCCGCGCGCTGGCGTAACACCAGTGCCCACTGGGCTACGAAGCTCAGCTCTGCCACTGTCGCGACGGAGCGGCCGACAATGACACTGGAAAGCCATCCGTTGAAGAGGCAGAGGCGCGGCACATCGTAGACAGGAAGTGCCGAGCGGAAGGCACAACCGAACACGTAGATGGCTGACAGGACGAGCTGCCTTCGACAGGCGATGTAGGATTCCGCCGACATGGCGGACTGGCGCTGCTTGAGTGCGGCGGCCGATGCCGCCCAGGCGACCATGTTGAAGGTGGCGGTCGCGCATAGAAAGTACCACCAGGACGTGACTTCGAACGACTTCATACTGGCGAATGCTTGAGCGTACGCAACAGATCCCATCGGACAATGTACAAGGGGCCGGTAAGGAACTCATGACGGTTTGTGCGGATGCGCCTTGGCTGCTGATGCGCCAGCCACGGCAGCGCTCCGTGCCGTCCTCAACAATAAACAATCGAAACGGGACATGGTTCGATGCGTCCGAGGTCTTTGGAAATCGGTGCTCGCGGGACGAGAGCAGCTATGTCTAAAGCTGTGCCGTAATCAGGGATGCGCACTCTGTCGTGTGACCCGAGGCGGATTGGGGGCACCTTCCGCCGCAGGCGGTGTCGTCGAGGGAGCGGTCAGCGCAGACTACGCAATAATTTCCGCCTTGCACCTACCATCCCGGCGGCCCATAGCGCGAACAAATCAAATGGGGACAGAGTGCCTCCGCCACCGCCGCTCGAGCCTCCGACCACCTTGGCGGGCGGGGGAGGGGCTGCCTGGGGGTTGTTTACGGTCACGTGCATCGTAGCCGGCGCCGAGCGGCCCGCTCCGTCGACTGCCGAGAGGGTGACCGTGCTCGTTCCCCCTTGATATTGCGCCGCCGTGACCTGCAACGAGCAATTCGCGGTCGTCGTTCCGCAATCGGACGGGGAGATCGCAACTCCCGGTGTGCCGATTGTGGTCACCGCTGCGGGTACCAATGCGCCATTGGTGCTCGCGACAGAAAAGTGGAGGTGACCGGTACCGCTCACGGTGAATGGGAAGGACGCCGATGTGGTCGTGGAGCTGGCGTCGATGGAGATATCGGGGACGGTCGTGATCGTCGGTGCAGGTAAAGTGTCGAGCGCACCGATGGCGTCTATGCGTCCGTAGCCGAACGTGCCGTCAGGCACGCTCGCACCCAGCTGGGCGGCCCCTCCCTGAAGGGCCGCCAGGAGTTGACTGAGTGTCAGATTCGGAAATGCGCCACGGATCAGGGCGGCGACTGCCGCTGCGTTAGGTGCCGCGGCGGACGTGCCGTAGAAGTTTCCATCTGGGAAAAGCGACCCAGCGAAGTAGGTGCCGGCCGCATCGACATAGATTCCATCAGGTGCAACGAACACCGGTGCCTGGATGGTAGCCGGAGTCGGAAAGATGACCGTAATGGGCCCGCGGCTGCTGAAAGCCTCGATGTCGTTGCCGATCCCGTCGGAGCCGTTGACCGCTCCGACGGTGATCGCTCCAGTGGCGAACGCCTGAGGTGTGACCAGGGAGCCCGGTGTCGACACGGAAAGTGTGGTCAAACCATCTCCCCCCACCCAGAGCTTCAGGAATTTGCCGGCCGATGAAGTATCGGGAGTGGCCAGCTGGAGGATGTTGGCTCCTGGATAGAGGGTGATCGACTGAGTGATCACTGTAGCGCTCGAGGAGGCCGTCGACAGGCATCCGGTCTGGGTGGGGTTGGTTACGTTTCTCCAGTAGACGTCGAAGTTGCTGGCATTCTGGCCCGCAGGGTCGGACCAGGCGAAGGTCAACGGCACCGAGATCGCGCTGGAAGTGGTATTCGTCAGGACCTGGCTCGCGCCGGCGGCGAACTGCTGGACGAAGTTGTCCACCTGGGAGCTGCCCGGGCAGCTCAATGGTGACTGGCTCTGCGAGCTGACAGGCACCGGACTGTAGGAGCCTTCCCAATAGCTGCCATTGTCGTTGCCGGCTGCCGTGAACAGCGCAACCTGCGGATTGCTGGCGAGAAGTTGCCCGATCGCCTGTGCATCGGTGCTGTTTGACGCCATGGGGTCCTGGTCGAAGAACAGGACGTCATCGACCAGTACCGTCGCGCCGATATTGACGAACTGTTGCAAGCAGGCGGTGTATTGGACAAATGTCTGCGGCTCGCAGAAGGCAAGATCCGCGTTTGGCGCGACGGCGTGAACTACCTCGAGCAAGGCAGTGCCTTCGTCGGCGAATGTGCTGTTCGAGCCGCCGGCGGCGGCGGTGAGCACCCTCACGGCGGGAAGCTCGTTGCGCGCCTGTATGGTACTGAGGCTGGCGATGCCTAGCGATTGCACTCCGACGAGCACTCCGCCACCGCCGCCGCCGGCTTGGGTGACAAACTGGCCGGCATGCATGACGGTGAGCGCATTCCCGTCGATCGTGCCAGCGGTCTGGAATTGGGCGGTGGACTTCAGGCTGATCCTGGGAGAGGGTCTCGGCCTGTACCTCACATAAGAGGGCAGCGTTACGTGAGTTACGCCGTCCACGGCTGCGAGTGCAGGAAGATCTTCCGGAGCGATCCAACCTTCAACTACGCAGAGGGGAGGCAGCTTGGTCGCGCTGCCTGGCTGCAGTCCGGCGGCAGCGAGGGCTTGGAGGGGGGCACTCGAGGAGCAGTTGTAGTGAACGTCCACTTCGACTCGCCCTTGTCTATCGACCCGAGCGGGAGTGTCAGTTCCGTTCACGCTACCGGCGTGCGAACGCCCACCGGCTGCGGCGGTGGTGAGCGCCAGGCAAAGCACGCAGGTGACCGCGAGCAACCTGGAAACGCTCATTGAGCCTCCTCCCATCGCAGTTGTTGTCCCCTGTCGTAGTGTGCAGCGTACTCTGCCGCCGCATCACTCGCGCCGTTTCTTGGCGAGCACTACTGTGTCGAAGAGCTCATAGTTGGATGAGGGAGCGCGGTCCGCGCCGACAGCGTGATAGTAGCGCATGGTAATGGATGTCTTGCCGCCCCTCTTGCCAGGGTCGAGGTCGAAAACAGCGACCCCATAGCCGGTAATCGTGTCGCGGCGCGCGGACCAGATGGCATCTTCGACCGCATCGGCTCCGGGTTTTACGTAGACCCCAGGGATACGGCCAGGAATAGGACGGTTTGCCTTGGTGATCACCTTGGCTCGAGGGGCTCCGCTGTGCGGATCTACGCCGTACGCGTCGAGTGGCGAGCTGGTGCCGCCGCCACCCAGGATGAGATGGATGGTGCCCCGCGTAGTGTCAAACTCGCCTGTGGCGGGCTCGGTGGTCATTACTGGCTGAGGCTGGCAAGTGTCGACAGCGACACCGGTTGCGGCATCGCGCCCTACGTCATGTTTGCAGCCGCGCACCGGCCAACTTCGCTCGTAGCAATGATCGTGGCCACAGAGGACCAGGTCGACTCCGTAACGATCGAACAGAGGAAGCCAGGTCTCGCGGATTCCCTTGTCGGAGCCGTTGCCGTCCCTTGAGGAGCTGAGCGCGTCCTGGTGCATCTGCACGATGATCCAGTCGACACTGTCATCCTTGCTGGCAGCTGCGAGGGTCTCCTCGAGCCAGCGAGTCTGCGCGCCCCCACTGTATCCGCGGACATACACAGAAGTGCCGGGCACGATCGGCGCGTGACCCGTGCTGGGGGCCGGTATGAGTGGCTCGGGGCCGGCGAGGAAGGCGCCGCTGTCCTGATAGATGACGTCATCGGCTGCGAGCGAGATGAACAACGCCGAGCCCACCTTGAATTTGTACCAGCGGCCTGGGAAGTGTGTTCCGTTATCCGGCAGACAGTAGCGGGTCAAATAAGAATCCAGCCCCTGTTCGCCATTGCAGAACTCGATCTCGTGATTGCCTGGACAGGGCATCCATGGCCGATAGGCGGCCGATCGCTGCACGTTGTTGCCGAAATCGGCCCACACTGCCGGCTGCGCGGTGGGATTCAGATTGGCGTAACAGAGGTCGCCGTTGAGCAGATGAAACAGTGGTTTGAAGCGCTCGACGGCGTCCACCGCATGGCGACTCTGGGGTGATGACAAGGCCCAGGACGTCACGGGTGTTGCCAGATCCCCGTAGCTCGTCCAGCGGAACGCGGCACGGCCTCGGGGCGCGGCTTGGAACGTCGCGGAGAACGGATTACGCCGGCGGCTGTCATTGTCTGCGGTAACGGAATACCGGTATCGGGATTGGGCCTCGAGTCCGTCCAGCCTCGCGTGATAGGTGAACACCGTCTGGCCGTTGAGTCCATCGGTGTAGGTGCGCTGAATAGCGTGAATGACCGAGGATGGTGAGTTACCCTCCTCGGTCTCCAGAAGGACGCGAGGGTTCAGAGCCTGCGCGGGCGAGGCCCACGAGACGAACACGGTGCGTGAAGGATCGTCGCCCCAGGTCAAGTGGATCTGCTCGGGTGTTCCGTCACCGGATGCTGCTTTGTTTGCCTCGCCCACCAGCGTGAGAGGTGCCGACGCAGCGGCGCCAGCGTTCTTGAAGAAATCGCGGCGTGAAATCGAGGAACTGGCTTCGGCGCCGGATGCGCCGTCCTGGTCTTCCGGGCACTGAATGCTCATCGCTGCGGATCATACACGAACGTCCATGAAGCAGTGGTTGCAGCTCCGGTGCGTACCCCAATTCCACGGCGGACGCATACAGCGTGCGAATCCAACCAAACATCGGAAACAGCCGCTCCGGTGGCATCAGGAAGCGGAGCGCCGCAAGCCGCGGAAGTGCTGCGAGCATTTTTCGGCCGCATCCGCGAGAGCGGTACGCAGGAGTGTCTGAAGGCGGCTATGGGAATGCCTTGGCGAAGCGTTCTGGAGAGCGAGCCAGGCGTCTCAATCACAGCCCGGCTCAGGATGGGGCAGTGTGCGTCAACTTTGGTGCGCGTCGTCGGCGCAACGTTTGCAGAACGCCCCCGCAGCCAAGGTGGGCCTATACGGTTGTGTTACAGGTTAAGGTGTGCCAAAACTGCTTGCGCATAGAAAAAATGAACGTGGACCATAGGTTACGGTGGATCGAGTGCACCACTCGGGTGCGCCAGGCGGGGGCCGAGGTGCCAGATGCGCATGGTTCTTGCATCGCAACGCGTCCGCGGGGCTATCGTATGTATGCCCTGAACCACATAGTCGAACCGGGCGGATGCCAGGGGGAGCCATAAGAATGAAGCGCACAGGGGAAGTCGTCTCGCGGGCGTTGGTATTGTCCTTGATGTTGAGCCAGCCGATACGGCTGGCGTTGGCGGCAGATGCGCCTGCTGAAGCCGCGGACGCCAATAGCGACTCACTGTCGGAGGTGGTCGTGACCGCCACCCATCGTGAGGAAAACGCGCGGGACGTGCCGGTCTCGATCTCGGTTGTGGACGGCAACCTGATCACCTCGCTGGGGAGTGCGGGCGAGGACATCAAGCAGCTCGCGTTCAGGGTGCCGAGCCTCAACATCGAGTCTTCCAACGGACGCGCGTTTCCGCGCTTGTACATCCGCGGTTACGGCAACACCGACTTCCATGACTTTGCATCCCAGCCCGTTGGGTTGTATTACGACGATATCGTTCAGGAGAATCCGGCGCTCAAAGGCTTTCCCATTTTTGACCAGGCGGATGTCGAGGTATTGCGCGGACCGCAGGGCACCCTGTTCGGCCGCAACTCGCCCGCCGGCGTGGTGAAGCTGGAGTCTGCGAAGCCGGAGCTCGGTGTGACGTCCGGATTTTTTTCCGTGTCGGATGGCACCTTCAACACAGCGGTCGTTCAGGGCATCGTCAATCTCCCGATCAATGACACCCTGGCATTCCGCGCTTCGACGCAGATCCAGCACCGTGACAATTGGGTCAACGATCCCGTCAACCAGACCCACGTGGCGGGATACGACGATTGGGGCGCGCGTCTGCAGCTGCTCTTCAAGCCGAGTGATACCTTCAGCGCCCTGTTCAACATTCATGGGCGCAGCCTCAACGGCTCCTCGACTCTCTTCCGGGCCAATATCATCGAGCTCGGCACCAACAAGCTCGTTCCGGGATTCAACCCCGCGATGTTCTTTGCCGATGGACCGAACAGCTCGACGCTCGGCACTCTCGGCGCGAACGTCCACCTCAGCTGGACGCTGCCGGGTGTGACATTGCAGTCCATTTCCGGCTACGAGACCGTACAAAAATATCTGGCTGAGGGTGATATCGACGGCGGCTTCGGGCCGGGATTCTTTTCCGGCCTGCCTCAGCCGAGCGGGCCAGGCGGCATTCCGTTTCCGGTGCAGACTTCGGCTGGTCTCGCGCACCACGAGCAGCTGACCCAGGAGTTCCGGGCATTGACCAACTATGAAGGCCCGTTGCAGGCGCAAGGCGGTGTGTTTCTTTTCTATGAGAACGTAGAGGCTGCCGATGACGACTACTGCACTCCGGGCTCTACCGTCAACAATTGCCCGAATGTGCAACTCTGGTCCTTCCAGGATACGACGGTGTCGCGGCAACGGAACGATGCCGAAGCGATTTTCGGATCCGTGGACTACACGCCAATCAAGGAGTTCAAAGCCACGGCGGGTGTGCGCCTCACCGAGGATCACAAGGAGTTCGTCACCCTTTACAGCAACACTGTTCCGCCGCCTAGCGCGCCGCTTGCCGCGTCGGCAAGTGCTTCGAATGTGAGTTGGGATGTGAGCGGCACCTATTCTGTGACGCCGGATGTAAACGTATACGCGCGTGTCGCCACTGGATTCCGGGCGCCGAGCTTCGGTCCGCCGGCGGCGGGGTTGCCGGTGCAAGTGGCGCGGTCCGAGAAGATCATTTCCTACGAGACCGGCTTCAAGGCCGACCTGTTCGATCGCAAGGCGCGGTTTTCCTGGGACGTGTATTACTACGATGTCAAGGACCAGCAGTTGACCGCTGTCGGCGGCAGCGCGAACGTCATACAGCTTATCAACGCGCAGAAGACAGTCGGCAAAGGCTCGGAGCTCGAGCTCGAGCTACATCCCATTCCAAGCCTGACTTTCAACCTCAGCGGCAGCTACAACGAGACGCGCATCGAGGATCCCACTCTGGAAGTCGCGCCCTGCTTCAACTGGGGTCCCGGAGATGCCTGTACGGTGTTGAATCCAATCGATCCGAAGACGCAGCTGGCGCAGATCAACGGGAACCCTCTGCCACAAGCGGCGAAGTGGGTGGGCGATCTCGGGCTGCGGTACGACTACACGCTCTCCGATGGCAGCAGCCTGTATGCCTACACAGATATGTCGACTCGCAGCGCGATGAGCCTTTTCCTGTATCAATCCAAGGAATTCATTGCGCAGCCGCTGACAGAGGTCGGACTGCGGCTGGGTTATACGTGGAACAACGACAAATATGACATAGCGGCCTTCTGCCGCAATTGCGCGAACCAGATCCGCGTCATTGGCGCCATCGATTTTGAGAACGCGACTGGATTCATCAACGATCCGAGAATTTTCGGAGCCCAGCTCAGAGCCAGGTTCTGAAAGCGGCGGAGCCGGTAGGAGCAATGCTCCTAATGAGCGGGTGTTGGCGCCATCAGCAGCTCGAGGGCCATGCGCTCGAATCTGGGCACATCCACCTCGAATACGACTTCCACGGGGCGCTCGCCGAGGCCCGGCGCTTCGGCCGCGGTCCAACTGAGCGTGTCGCCGTAGTTCGGGCCGAAAACGGTGCTGACGTCGACCAGCAGATTGGACCTGCGTGTGACGATGGAAGGGTCGAGCCAGACGGCAACGGCGAGCTCGTCCCACATTGGAAATGACTGTCCGAATTGGCCGAGGTAGGCATCGAAAGGTGCCTTGCCTGTGGCAACCTGGCGGATATATTCAGGCTTGAAAAAGGTCTTCGTGGTCGGATCAATGGGGATCTGAGTGATCTTCTTCCACGGCTCGTGTAGCACGATGTGCGAGGCTTCGGGGTCGAAGCGCAGATTGAATTCCCGGCGCGGGGTGTTGGCATATTCCGCGGCGAAGGCATTGCCTGAGGAGGTTGGGTTGAAGCTGCCGCCCATGAAGACCAGCTCCTTGGCCAGAGAGGCAAACTGAGGGTCCAGCCGCGCGGCGAGCGCCAGGTTGGTCAGCGGCCCCGCGGCGAGGATGGTGACCTGGCCGGGGAATTCATGCACCTTGCGGGAGAGAAATTCGGCGGCAGTGCCGCGCCCCGGCTGTAACTTCGGCGCGCCCGCTGGCGAAGGTGGAACCAGGTACGGGTCGGCGTGATAGGGAGTACGCCGCACCGCGCCCTCGTCGGGCCACTGCTCGGTCCATGCACCGTTGTAGAACAGGCGGCCATAGAGCGACTCCCAACGTTTGACCAGAGCTGGCGTATTGACGAGGGGGAAGACGGCTCCCGGGTACACTGGAATCTCTGTTCGTTTCGCGATCTCCAGCAAGCGCAGCGTGTTGGCAACTTCCTCATCGCGCCAGCCGTCACCGGTCGGAATGGTGATGCCCAGGACCTCCACGTCCTTCGCCTGCAGCAGCATGAGAATGGCCTGCATGTTCGAGCCCGCAAGCCCATAGGCGTCCTGGTCGATGATGACTTTGCGGCGTGCGCCGCCCTCCGCGCCGAACGTGGGAGCGATGCCCGAGGCGAGCAGGGAGGCGAGCAGTGCCAAGACGAAAGGACCGATTTTCATGTGGGTCGAGGCCGGGCTTGTTTGTAATGCAGCAGACTGTAGCCAACGAGGCCGCGGTACTGCAAATTTCGCACTCGTATCCGTCGCGCGTTGCATATAGTCTGGCGCGCCTGGAGTTGCCAGCCGCCCCGATGGCGGGCACGGAGCTTTGCGCATGTTGCCTTCGACATCCCCGGATCGAGCTTTCCTCGGTACGGCTTTGCATACGCCGACGCGCGGTCGGTTGGAAGTGCTGTCCGAGGCGCTCATCGTGGCCGGGGGCGATGGGGCGATCAAGGCGATTCACCGTCGCGAGTCCTCGCGGCGGGATGAGGAGGCGCGACGGTTCGCGGCGACGGGCGACCTCGTTACGCTCGGACCGGGTCAGTATCTCCTTCCGGGGTTGGTCGACCTTCACGTGCACGCGCCGCAGTGGCCGCAGCTCGGCAAGGCCCTCGATCTTCCCCTGGAGGAGTGGCTGCAGGCGTACACCTTTCCGCTCGAGTCGCGGTATGAGGATGTCGTCTTCGCCACGACGGTGTACGAATCTCTCGTTGACGGGTTGCTCGCGAACGGCACCACGACCGCAGTGTATTTTGGAACCATTCATCTTCCGGCTACGAAAATATTGGCAGATATCTGCCTGCGCAGATTGCAGCGCGCGCTCATTGGTCGGGTAGCAATGGACGATGCGCGACAATGCCCTGCTTACTACCGCGATTCCTCGGCGGCCGAGGCCGAAGCGCTGACGCGTGCATTCCTCGAGTATGTGTGGTCCATGCCTGGAAACGAGGCGCGCCTGATCAAGCCGGTGATCACACCCCGGTTCATCCCTTCGTGCACGGATGATCTGTTGGTACGATTGGGCTCGGTGGCGCGCGAGACCGGCTGCCACGTTCAGACACATTGTTCCGAAAGCGATTGGGAGCATGGCTTCGTGTTGGATCGGTACGGCAAGACAGACACGGCCGCGCTGGACAATTTCGGCTTGCTGTCCCGACACACTGTTCTGGCGCACGGGAATTTCGTCGGCGATGCCGACATGGCCCTCATCCGCGAGCGCGGGTCCGGGATCGCTCACTGTCCGCTATCGAACGTGTACTTCTCTGATGCCGTGTTTCCCCTGCGGAGGATCCTGGATCAGGGTATCCATGTTGGGCTCGGCTCGGACATTGCCGGCGGAGCCAGTCCTTCGATTCTGGACAACGCCAGGCAAGCCATCATTGCCTCGCGAAGCCTGGAGTCCGGGGTCGACGCGGCTGTGCCTCGCCACGAGCGTCGGCATCCTGACTCTCGTATCGATGCCCTTACCGCCTTCTGGCTCGCAACGGCCGGCGGAGGCATTGCCTTGGATCTGCCTGTGGGTCTTTTCAAGGAAGGCTTTCAGTTCGACGCGCTGGTGATCGATACACGGGCTTCCAACAGCGACTTGCGTGTGGCATCGGGAGATACGCCGGAGGAGTCTCTGCAAAAGATCATCTATCTGGCCGGGCGGGCGAACATTCTGGAGGTCTGGGTAGCCAACAGGCGGGTACATCCGCGGCCGGCGCAGTCGGGAGCAACGGCAGTTGCTGCTTGGCAGCAATGAGCCGAGGGCCAGATTGAGACGTCCATTGCCCGGCTTTTTTGCCGCAGGCTACAATTCGCGCAATGACCAACAATATCGGCCGGTTTCCTGAATAGGGGATACGGCGGCCGGAGTCCTCGAAAGGGAAATCAGCAGGGGGTGTGGTGGAGGATCATGCGTGGAGGTACCTGCACTATCTCCGTGCGTCACTAGCGGATGGTGCGCGCCTTGCGCCACGACCAGAGGAGGGCATCGAGGCCGAGACGAGCTCGCTTTTGAGCGGAAAGGTGGGTCCCGCTACCACGACAGATCTGTTCCGTCTTGCCAAAGCTGATAAGCCACATGGCACGGAGGAAGAGGAACTATGGCCACTGAAGGTGCTTGTATGCCCGTACGTATATGCGCTACGTCCCGGGCACGGCCGCCACTCGACTCGTCTACCCAATCAAGTTGTTCCCATCGTCCTGTCTGCCAGGTTGTACAAGGATGGCAGCCTTGGGGTCGATGAGAACTGCCTTTTGCCGCTCATTCCGCGCGATTACCTCGAGCCCTTCTCATGCGACGTCGTCATAGGCTCCCTCGAAGACGCAGATCGAACCTATGCGACTCTCGAAACGGCCGTGCCAGACTGGCGCGCGCTCGTCTCACGTGCGCATGAGCTGATCGCGAAAGTCTCTAATCAGGACCCCGAAGCACTCGTGCTGGAACAGTACGAAAAGCTTCCCAATGGGGTCTGCCTTCTCCAGAAGCTCGCCGGAAGCTTCCTGTATATGGAGCGGCTGCTCGATGTGATGCTCGAGGGCGAGCGCCGCACGTATCCACTTCTCAACGCGCTGCTGACATCGGCGCCTGACCTGCCCATCAAGACTGCGGCCGAATGCCTTGCCGCGTCCGCCCTGCACTTAGGCCAGATGGAATGCGAGCATCCTCTGTCGAAATCACAGCGCGAAGCATTGGTCCACCATCTCGCTCCTCCCGCTGAGGCGCCCGACATTCTCGCAATCGACGGCCCTCCCGGAACCGGCAAGACGACATTACTACTGAGCGTAATAGCGACCCTGTGGGTGCAGCGGGCTTTGGATGAAGGAGAAGCGCCCCTGATCGTGGCGATGGCAACCAACAACAAGGCAGTAGTGAACATCGTCGAAGCCTGCCTGGAGATCAAGGAGCCTGAGGGTGCTCTCTCCGGACGCTGGCTCCCCGGCATCCGGATGTATGGTCAGTTGATACCCGCCGAGGCTCGTGTCAAAACAGGCAAAACAAAGGAGTTCCATAGCCTCACCTTCAGTCAGGCCGGAATCTGGCACGACGCCCAGGGGTTTGAAAATCCAGAGGGCCTGCGCCAGGCCCGGGCGCATTACCTCGAGCGATTCCTCGCCGCATACCCACAGACTCAGACGCCAGACCTGGAAGGCGCCAAGCGGACTCTTCATGACAAGCTGACAGAAACCGTCGCGCGCATCCGGGCGGCCGTCGACGCGTTGTCGACGATGGCGAGTTTCATCGAGCTCCCGAGGCTGTCGCGCGCGAGCTGTGAGGCGTGTGCTTCGCAATTCGAGACACACCTCCAGGAGCTTTCCGCAAAGCTGCAACTGAGTGAGGAGCGCTTCCGCAGAGGCAAATCGTTGCGCAGAGACTGGAAGAAGCATCTGAGTACCGAGCCCCTGTGGCGCGCGCTCCTGGCCGCGGTGGGATTCGAGTCACCCCGAAGGAGGTGGGACGAGCTCTTTTGCGCCAACGCCGTGATCGAGTACGAGGATCTGTTGGCGGACCGGCTGCGCAATGTCGAGGGCCGATCGGGTATCGATCTGCTGATCGAGGCGACCCTGAACGGCCTGGAAGCTGAGGCGCGTACAGCCGCCGAGCTCCTACGGAGCGCGCAGCTAAAAGCGCAGCGCTTTTCGCGCGCACATGATGAGCTGAAGAGCTGGTATAGCGACGGCTGCGACGGCAGTCTCGACGCCATCCAGGCGGCGTTGGATCTCGGCTTGCGCTATAGGGCATTCAAGCTTGCCACCCACTACTGGGAGGCTCGATATCTGCTCGAAGTGGAGGAAAAGCTCGTCGCGGCGGGGACCATGGATGACACCCGCAATCCCATGAAACTGGAGCGACTCTATCGGCGCCTTGCCAAGCTCTTTCCGTATTCTGTTTCTACTGCTTTCACGTTGCCGGGCCGCTTCACGGGTTGGTTGGGGGAGGAAAAGCCCCTCTTCGGCAAGATCGATCTACTCATCGTGGATGAAGCCGGCCAGATTTCCCCTGAAGTGGGCGTCCTTCCTTTCGCGTTGGCGAAGCGCGCGCTGGTGGTCGGCGACGTCGACCAGCTTCGTCCGATCTGGGCGATCCCCGCACCTTTGGATTCGATCAATGCACTGCGCTTCGGGGTCATCAACAGCAGCGCGGAGCAGCTGTCATTCCCGGAGCAGGCGCTTGCCGTCTCTGGAAGCAGTCTGATGCGCATCGCTCAGAGGGCGACCCCATTCAGCCAATATCCGCAGCGTGGGCGCGGCATGTTGTTGCGAGAGCACCGGCGCTGTTGGCCCGAAATCATCAATATATGCAATGCGCTGGTGTATCGCGGGTTGTTGATTCCCAAAAGGACAGCCACGAGAGAAGCAGATGACGGAACAATAGAAGATGACAGGCGATTCGTGCCGTCGGTCGGGTATGTCCACATTCCCGGCACAGATCAATATCGTGGCAGGAGTCGCTACAATCTGGCGGAAGCTGCCGCCGTTGCCAAGTGGCTCGCCCGTCGCCGGGGTGACATCGAGAAGGCGTTCATCGACCAAAAAAAGCAACACTTCAATCAGCTCGTCGCCGTCGTGACGCCTTTCGTCGCCCAGGCCAGGGCCATTCGTGCCTCTTTGGCAAGCGAATTCGGCTCTGATCACGGCATCACGGTGGGGACCGTAGATGCTCTCCAGGGCGCCCAATATCGAGTCGTTCTTTTCTCTCCGACCTATGGCATAGGCACACGGCCCGGTGCGACCCGTTTTGACCGCAATCCATCTTTCCTCAATGTCGCCATTTCCCGCGCCCAGGACGTCTTCCTGGTCTTCGGCAACATGCATCTTTTCAAGCCTCGGGGCACGCACCCTTCGGCGGTTGTCGGACGATTCTTGTTTGCTGGTGGAGAGAATGAGCTGAAAGACATTCCGGTGGAATTGCTGCTCCCAGGCTTGGACCTGCCCCCTGGACGCCTGATCCACGATCTCGAGAGCCACCGCGCGGTTCTGACCGAAGCGTTCGGGAGCGCGCGCTTCCGGCTCGTCGTTGTCTCTCCGTTCCTCACGTCTGACGCGATCATGGCCGACGAGATTCCCGCCCAGATCCGTCGCGCCACCCAGAGGGGCGTCAGCGTCAAGATCGTTTCAGACGCCGAGTTCAACACGAATCAACAGAAGTTTGAAGAATGTGCGCAGGCGCTGGTCCAGGCCGGGGCCGAAGTGCGCGCGGCCGATGGCCCGAGTGTCCATAGCAAGCTGATTCTCGTCGACAGCTCATGGCTGGTCGTCGGATCGTTCAACTGGCTCTCGAGCCCCCGTGACCCCCGCAGTCGTTATGTACGCCACGAAGCCTCCATTCGTTACGACGGCAATGAAGCGTTCGAGATGATCCGGTCGCTCGCCTTGAGCGTGTGGTCGTTGACACCGAGGACGATCGTGGCGTCGAGCTTGTCCTTGGCCGGCGCGCTCAGGATGACGCGCTCGGCGCCGGCATCGAGGTGCTTCTGAAGCGCGGCCTTGTTCGTGAACCGTCCGGTCGACTCGAGTGCGACCTGGGCCTTGAGCGACTTCCAGGGAAGGCTAGCGGGATCCTTCTCGGTCGTGATGGGGATCTCGCGACCGTTGACGATGAGGGCTTTCTCGGCCGCCTCGACGGTCCCCTTGAATGGACCGTGCACGCTGTCGTACTTCAAGAGGAAGGCCAGGTGCTTGGCGTCCGAGAGGTCGTTGATCGCGACGACGTCATATTCCTCGGGCCGGGCCGCCATGGCGCGGAACACCAACCGGCCAATCCGGCCGAACCCGTTAATCCCCACTCGAACCGCCATGCGTCCCACTCCTGCCATCGTG
>CAZBTV010000071.1:0-37265 GCA_964494895.1 uncultured Steroidobacteraceae bacterium
GCTCCAACCGGGCTGCCCAACAGGACAGGGGGCAATCTCGAGCAGGTAGTCGTGCGAGGAAATCGCATTCCAACTCGGGGATCCACTCCGGCTCCTCGCCAAACAGCGGCAGTAACGATAGCACCGAGCTTGACAAGGTCGTACGCGGCGGACGGAGCTTTCCGCGCGGGAATCAAGCGGATCGGGCGTAACGCTTCAAACGGTCGGATATGTGAACGCCCCCTATGATCAAGTCGCGTCTTATCTTGACTCTTTTGCCGCAACTGTGAATGCGCAAAATCTCCCCTACCTCGGTTTAATACAAAACAGTAACTCGTACACGTTCGCCGTTTTGGAGGGACTTGGGTTTCAACCTCCGGACCCTCTCTCAACCCTACCCGGGTACGGCACCGACGGTCCGGTCTCCCAGCTGCAGTGTACGAAATGAAGAGAGCTCCAGGTCTATTGCTGGCTTGCGTCGTTGCGGTTACGATGTTTTGTTTGTCGCTACCTATTGGACTGTCATATTATGACTCGAACACCAGGGCGGAATTGCTCCGCACGGTTTCCCAACAGTTACAGCCTGGCGCGTCGATCAAGCAGATGACCGATTTCATGCAGCGCCATACAGCGAGATACTCTTTCGACAACAAACATCGACACGAATTCACGGGCATTCTTCCTCAGACGAGACTTGATGTGATGTTGTTTGATAGAAAAGTGCAATTGATACTGAGAGAGTCCAAAGATCATACCTTTCTGGATGCAGATGTGCGCGTTTACTACACGGGCCTGTAGGCTCCGGCCTACCGCGACGACTCTCCCTCCCGCTCGATGACACAGCTCTAGCGAATTCGGTTCAACGAAGCTTGCGACGGCAGTATTTCGCGCTGCGAGCGCAGGGGGCTGTGCTATTGATTATGACAGCCTTTGCCAGGATGCCTTCTCAATCTGTCACTGCCCTCGCCGGCGTGCCCAGAAACTCCTTCATGCTTCGGAGGTAGGCGGGAAAGGCATTAATGTCGTTATGCGTCGCGCCTGCAATCAACACCGCGTGGCGGATGTCGCGGGGGGTCGCAGCGATCAATGCATCTGATCTCTTGCGCGCTATCACCTCATCGTGCTCGGCTACAATGATCAATACCGGCGCTGTTACTTTGGCTATTCGCGACAAGGAGTCGTAGTGATCATTGAGTAGCCAACGGACCGGGAGCCACGGCAGTCGATCGGCCGCGACATTGGCGAGGCTGTCGAAGGGGGTGACGAGGGTGAGCCGCTCAATCTGTCGAGTTGCGGCCAATGCGACGGCAACTCCGCTTCCGAGGCTGCGCCCGATTACCGCGATATGTTGGTGACGCTCTGCGACCCAGTCATAGATCCTCTGAGCATCAGAGACGAGAGCGGCTTCCGAGGGCTGTCCGGTGCTGCCGTCATAGCCACGGTAGTTGACCAAGTAGACCGCGCGATCGGGAAATGCAGTGTCGAAGTCCGGCAGATTTGTGCCGACTCTTTCGGCATTTCCGCCAAAGTAGATCAGCGCATTGCCGGCTTCTGGATGCAGCTCCCATATCTTGAGAGTTGCGTCGCCGCACGTCAGCTGCAGCACAGGTCTTCCCTGATGCCCGAGTTCTGCGGGGGGAAAGTAAAGCAACCGATTCTGAGTCAGATAGAGGACAGCGCAGACCGCCGTATAGATCACGAGCAGACGAGCGCCGACGAGTAGGACCGTCTTCATGTGCGCTGATCCACCTTGCAGTCCCCCACCATCCCGGCAGGGATTAGATCAGGTATGGGCCGCGTGCCAGTCATTTACGGTCAGAGCACGGTACCGGATTTGACGTACATGACTGATCAGCTTGACTCGGTGATAGTTGGATTCTTCTGACACGGAGATGCTCTCACGCCTGAGTGCGGCAATGGTCTACTTCGCCATCTCGACGAGCTCGATGTCCTTGGGCAGCAGGGCGTTGACCAGGGCGGAGAAGTCAATGCCCTTGGCGTTAGCGAGCCGAGTGAGCCGGTTCTGCACTTCGGCCTCCAGATACACCGGCAGCCTCAGCGTTGCGCCGGGGCGGTAGAAGTTGCCGCGGGTGCCGCCGGAGAAGTCGATCTCGGCGAGCATCTCATGATCGGGTGGAGTCGGTGTGCCCATGGTGTGCTATCGGGGCTCGTTCTCATACTGCTCACGTTCGTGACGCGTGGCCTCTCGCGCCGAGATTATCCGCGCCTCAGGCTAAGCAGCCCCCTTTGGGCAGCTCGTAGGTCTGCGAGACGGCCAGCAGCCTCGCCGTCGTTGGACGTGCCTAGTGTAAACCATCGCTCCTCGTGCTGGCTGCTGTGCTCGGCATCGAAGACGGTCACGGCTAGGGGATCGAGCAGGACGATCGCGGCCTGAGCGAATGTGGCGCCGTGCTTGGCGATATTGGCCTCGGCCGTGCGGGGGTCCCAAGTGATCTGCAGCGTCGAGGAGGCATTCAAGACGCTCAAAGGCGATCTGGCCATCCGCCCGATCTACCACAAACTCGTGCCGCGCATCGAAGCGCACATCTTCTCGTTCCTGGCGTACTGTTTGCACGTGACGCTCGGACATCCACTGAAGAACTTGGCTCCCGAGCTGACCACGCGCAGCGTCTTGCAGAAGTTCTGCGCCGTGCAGATGATCGACGTGCGTATCCCAACCACCTGTGGCCGCGAGCTCACTCTGACCCGCTACACGCACCCTGAGCCTGAATTGCAACTGCTGCTTGACCGACTGAAGCTGTTTCTGCCGGCGCAACCGCCACCGAAAATCACCGCCGCGCAGGCTGCCACCGCCACGTCCGTGTAGTGCAGACCTACGAGGGCATACTCTTAGGAATCAATGGGTTAGCCTCGCGCTACCCCGCGAATCCGCGAAGAGCGGCTAAGGCGCGAAGGTCTCGAGCTGCAAGCCTTCGATGGCACCGAAATGCTTGGTGTTGGCGGTCAGGAACGTGAGGCGGCGTTCGAGGGCGGTGGCGCCGATCAGGGCATCGGCCAGGCGCAGGCTTTGCGAGAGGGCCAACGCATCTATCAGGTCGGCCGCGCGCTGCGACATCGCGGGCGTGATCGGCACCACGTCGGTGTGTCGCGCGGCCGGCCCCTTCTTCAGTCGCGCCAGTTCCGCCCTGTCGCGGCAACCTTGTGCCAGTCCGATGTAGGTGACGACCGAGATGCGTCAGGGGTTGATCTCATGCAGGCGCAGTGCGGCGCCGGTGTGGCCGCGCGTCAGCCACACCAGCACATCCGTATCTCGGCGGCATCAGGGCTTGTCGTTGGATGAACCGTCGCGGTTGAAGCGCGAGGCATGCATCCCTCGGATGTAGGCACTCACATCCGCCATGTCCTCGCGATCGCGCCAAATGCCAAACAGCGGATCATCGTCCGCGAACGCAGCAGCTCGCTGCTCGCGGCGCACAGTCTACAGCGGCACTACAAACATCAACGACTATACGACACGGCAGCCCGGATGCTCTTATTACGCGAACGCTCAGCCGCATGCGCTGCGGCAGTATACCCAGGGCACAGGAGTCGGTTCGTCCTGCTATGATCAGAACGGCAACCTTGTCAGCGAAACTTGGCGCGGAGCGCCTACCTCGACGCTGACCTGGACGAGTTACAACCAGCCGAACCTCATCACCAGCGGTTGGCCAACCATCAATACAGGCACCAGCAGCAGCCAGTTTTTCTATGATCACAATCACCAGCGCTGGAAGCAGATCGCGAGCTATAGCGGCACGCCCGAAACGACCCTCTACATCGGCGGCCTGCTGGAAAAGATGACGAGCTCCGGCGGAACGTATTACCGGCACTATGTCCCGGCCGGCAATAACTTCGTGATCTATACCGACTCGCCCGCAATGACGAAGCCCGCCATCTACTATGTCACCGAGGACCACCTGGGAAGCGCCGCGGTCATCACCGATCAAACTGGCACATTGGTAGCGGACGAAAAGTTCTCCGCTGGCGGCATCAATGAAACCAGTGCGCAGCAAGCCACGGCGGCAGCCACCGTTACCCGGCATGCCTATACCGGACAAGAATCGCTAGGTAATGTTTTCCTCGTCAACATGAACGGTCGGCTGTACGCCCCCAGCCCCATGTACTTTCTATCTCCGGATCCACACATCCCGAATTCGACCGACACACGCAGCTATAATCGCTACGCCTACGTGAGGCACAATCCGCTCACATTCATCGATCCGACGGGCTTCACGGACACTACCCCCAGTTGCAGAGGGAACAGGGGGAGATCGACTTCTCAGATTTCAGCTGTGACTCTTCTGGCTCCGACAGCAGCGGCCCAACGCGACCGCTGCGCCAGCGGCGCGTGCTCGTGCTTCAACAGCTGCACGAGCCACGCGTGCGTCTTCTGCACACTGGAACGCACATCGTCCGTCCCGAGGCGAATACGCAATGGCAGCGTGTTGATGAACATTCCCAGCACGCGGTCCGCACCGTCGCCGCCTTGCATCCGACCGAATATTACCGTGCCGAACACGACGTCATCGCGGCCGGTGGTACGCGACAACACCAATCCCCAGGCCAGATGCGTCAGGGTTGCCACGCTCACGGCCCTGGGCTCGCGCGCAGGCCCGAACACGCTCATTCAGCGCCGGAACGATTTTGTGTTGGGCTTCGACGATCCTCCTCCCATCGCCCCGAACATCCAGTAACCCGAATGGCGCCGTCGGCTCTTCCACGTCGCTCAGCATTTGTCGGTAGTAACAGCTGCACTCGGCGTCACTGGAGTTTTCGGTGGCACTTACGCGGTCTTTCAGGGAGTAAGCGATATACGACAAGGCAATTGGGCGGGAGTTGCTTACACTGCTGGCAACCTGATCGGAGGCATTGCTGTCGGCACCGCTGCTGGAGGATCCATGGCCGCAGCTATTGACCCAGCAGCAAGTCCGGGGGGGAGTTTCGCGCGCGATATAGCGAATCAGTACCAATCAGATTTTCCTGGGGGATCGCTTGCGAGTTGGTTTACGACAGGCCCCGACGAAGGAGCGGCTGCCGGTACTACGGGTTGGAGCGGTGGCAACGGTGCCTTTGCAGGTGATTGGTAGGTTGCCCCTAGTATGTTATGGACGTTGTTAACAGTAATCGGCAGCTTATCCCTGATAGGTGGATCAGTTATGCCGTTGACGGAAGGGGACGCTCCCTTTACTCTGATGAACTGCCTAGTCGCGCTGAGCATTGGGACAGCGCTTGCAGTACTGAATTTCTACGGCATGAAACAGTTGTCAAGAATCGCCCATCGCCGGTGGGATCGGGCAAGCAAACAAAATGACTAGTGCCGACTATGTTTCAGAGGCGCAACGCTGCCAAGCTGACCTAGCCAAAAAAGGACTACAGATCACTCAATTCGGAAGAGATCTGGCAGAGCATGCAAAATCAACCCCCGACCAGTCGTATAAGCCGCGCCGAGTTGGACCCGCACATGACTTCTATGAGGACTACAGGGACCACGACCACACCTCGAGGCAAGGAACGGCTCCAAGTTGCGCCACTGCGCCAGGCCCTGGGTGTAGATCGGGCGACGGACCTGCTCGGAGCTGACAGCGCGCACCGTTCACTCGGTTTCGTAGAATTCGAGGCACGGGGGGTTTGAAAGCATGTTGCCGGATGGGCAACCATCACGCGCGGTTTATCGGCGCGATGGGCGGATTTTTCTGCAGCTCTGGCAGACGGGCCGCAAATCGCATCCGGACTATCTTGATGACCAAAGCCCCATCGGCCCTTCTGCGATAGAGCCACCCGTGAAACCCGAACGCCTTCGGCAAGAGGCCATTTGTCGTGCCCCGAGCGCTGACGAAGAGGACATCGCCGCCACCGTGGATGAGTACGCGCTAAGTGGGCTCAAGCGGCGGTTTTGACGGAGTGGACGTCCACGCCGCCGGATATGGCTGTTAACAGGCTGGTTACCTCGAGCGTCCCAGAGCGAACGCCGCGGTGCGCAAAGGACTGAGGTCAGTACTTGGGGGCACAATCTTGGGCGCACTGATGCGCCAGCGCCAACGAATCTCGGCTTTGGATTAGCACTCCATATTTTACTGTAATCCTTTCGCATACACCCATTAGCCGCCGATCTGCGACGGTGCTGCAGGTGCGGTGGAAATAATTCAGTACGCCTCTGCAAAGCCTTAAGATGCCTCAGCCGAGCAAGGGGCTCGCAACACAAAGGAACGTGCCAAGATCATGAAAGCTTTCACGCTGGCCGCATCGGTCGCTGTTTTGACTCTGGTCGCGGGGCCAAGATCGATCGCTGAGGTTTCTTCGCTGCCGGATACGATGCGCGCCGCAGCCATCGACAGGGGGGGTGATGTCGAGTCGCTGTCGATTCACCAATTGCCGGTCCCGAAACCGGCCAAGGGCGAAGTTCTGATCGCGGTAAGCGCTGCGGGCGTGGGAGTATGGGAGGCGAAATACCGGCCGCGTGACTCACAGGAAACTCATTTTCCTGTGGTGCCTGGGTCGGACGGCGCGGGAGTCATCGCGGCGGTGGGCGACGGGGTGCATGACTTCAAGGTGGGCGATCAGGTCTATGCGACGAACGACGTCTTCTACGCGGAATATGTGACCGTTCCGGCGGAGAATGTCGCTCACATCCCCAAGGGAATCAATCCGACCGCGGCGGGAATCCTGGCTATCAGCGGTCTGTCCGCGCTCCAGGGCATCGACGATGTCCTCAACCTGAAGGCGGGAGAAAAACTGATCATTCACGGGGCCGCTGGTGGTGTTGGGACGCTCGCGGTTCAATTCGCCAAGCTGCGCGGCGTGAAAGTGTTGGCGACCGTGTCAGATGAGGCCGGCGCGGCTCTCGTCAGGCGGTTGGGTGCCGATGTGGTGATCAACGGCAAGACCGGGGACATTGCCGGCGCCGCGCGGAGCTTCGCGCCAGATGGGGTCGATGCGGTGTTCGGACTCGCGGGCGGGGAGGCGCTCGAGCATTGCATCGATACACTTCGGCAGGACAACAGAGGTCGGGTCGCGTATCTCTTCGGGATCGAGCCCCTGCCGAAGCCGAGGTACGGAATCCGTATGAGCCTCTACAGTTACATTTCAGGGCACAGCGAATTCGAACGTCTCAACAAAGCGACCGTGGCGGCCAGACTCCAGGTGCCGGTCGCGGCTGAATATCCGCTTGCAGAGGCGGCGGAGGCGCACAAGCGCCTCACGCAGGGGCATTTGTTGGGAAAGATCGTGGTGAAGGTGCGGTAGGACCCGCTCCGTTTCAGAAACTCGCCAGCCCGCTGTCGACTGGCAGGTCGATGCCTGTGATGAAGCCTGCGGCGTCGCTCGCGAGGTATAACACTGCCGCAGCAACTTCCTCCGGCCTTGCCATCCGCTTCATGGGCATGCCATCAATCATCTCTTCCTTGGAAGAGAGGGCATTGTTGGAGAATACCTGGGCGCGTTCCCAGAGCGGGGTCTCGGTCGCCGCCGGGCTGACGACATTCACCCGTATTCCGCGACCGACCAGCGCGGCGGCGAGCGATCGACCCAGGGAGCGCAGGCCAGCTTTGCTGGCCGCATAAGCCACGGCATTTGGGAGCGCTTTCGCACCCGCCACGGAGCCGGTCAACACGATGGCCGAGCCCATCGACATCAAAGGTAAAGCACCTTGCACGCTGAAGAAGACGCCCTTGAGATTGGTATCGTGGACGCGGTCCCAGGCATCTTCCGTGACGAGCTCTATCGGCTCATAGGAGAAAACCCCCGCGTTGGCGAACAAAACGTCAATGCGCCCATAATCGCGACGGACAATGCCATAGAGCCCGGCAATCTGTCCGAGGTCGCAAACATCGCAGCGGTGCGCGATCGCTGCCGGACCGATCTCGCGCACGGAGCTTTGCAAGGTCGCAGGATCGCGGCCGGTTATGATTACCCGCGCGCCCTCGCTCGCAAAGGCCTTGGCTGAGGCGAGGCCGATGCCACTATTACCCCCCCAGACGACGATGACCTTATCCCGGAATCGTTCCAACATGCTGCGAGCGTCAGACCTCACCGTCTCCGGCTGCATAGCGCACGCGCCGCCTCGGCAATGCTCTCTGGAGTTGGATACATCAGTCGCTCGAGCTCCGGGCTGAACGGCACAGGAAGATCCGGAGCTGTCAGACGCACAATCGGCGCCGCCAGCGAGTCGAAAGCGTGCTCCGCGACCAATGCGGCAATTTCGGCAGCTACCCCGCATGCTGCGGGAGCGGGATCCACCACCAGAAGTCGCCTGGTTTTCGCGACCGACTCGATGACAAGCCGCCGATCCAGCGGAGCTACCGTGCGCAGATCCACAACCTCCACCGAGATTCCTTCGTCTCCGAGCTGTTGCGCGGCAGCGAGGCTATGATGTACAGCGCCGGCCAGCGTGACGATGGTCAGATGAGACCCCGGCCGTTTCACTTCGGCCACTCCGATCGGCACCGTATAGTCACCTTCGGGCACTTCCCCGCTCCGCCCGCTCAACGTCGAGTCCTCGAAACACAACACCGGGTTGCCGTCGCGAATGGCCGATTTGAGCAGGCCCTTCGCGTCATGAGGCGTCGAGGGTACGATGATCTTCAAACCGGGGGCTTGCGCGAAAAGGCCCCAAGGCCGGTCGGAGTGATGCGCTGCTCTGGACATCGAATACATGACGGGCGCCCGGATCACCAGCGGAACGCTCACCTGCCCTCCTGACATGTAACGGATCTTCGCGGCCTGGTTCACGATCTGGTCCATGGCCGAGTAGAGAAAGGTGGAGCAACCCATCTCCACGATCGGACGCAGGCCTGCGAGCGCGGCGCCGATGCCGGCCCCGACGAATCCGGTCTCGGAGATCGGCGTGTTACGAATGCGCGCGGCGCCGAACTCGCGCCGCGTCTCCGCATCCAGCAAAAACAACTCGATGTCCTGGCCCATGAGCAGGACCCGGGGATCGTTGCGCATCTCCTCGCGCATCGCCAGCCAGATCGCGTCGCTGAAAGTCAATGAAGCCATCGGCACCACTCCCCGCTCAAGCGAACAGATCCTCAAACAGCGCCGCCGGTTCGGGGAAGGGGCTCTGCCTGGCAAAGGACACGGCGGCCTCGACTTCCGCCTCGACCTCGCACCTCATTGCGTGGGCGTCCTCCGTCGCGAGATCTCCCGTGCGGGACAAACGGGCGATGAAGATCTCAATGGGATCCCTCGCCTGCCACGAGGCGAGCTCCTCGTCCGGACGATAGGAGGGCAGCTTTGCCTGGGACTCGAAATGATCGCAGTAACGGTAGGTCTTTGCTTCGATCAAAGTGGGTCCGGAACCCGCTCTGGCGCGGGCGACGGCCGTGGAGGTGGTGTTGTAGACTTCCAACACGTCCTGCCCGTCCACCGTGACTCCCGGTATGTCGTAGGAGATCGCCCGGGTCGCGATGTCGGCTACCGCCGTGCTGCGGAACTGCGGTGTGCTCGCCGCATAACCGTTGTTCTCGCAGAGAAAGACCACCGGCAGCCGCCAGACGGCGGCGAGATTCAAGGATTCATGGAAAGGGCCGCAATTGGCCGCCCCGTCACCGAAAAAGCACAGGCACACCTGGTCGGTACCGCGCAGGCTGGCACTCAGTGCCGCACCGGTGGCGACCGGCATCGCGGCCCCGACGATACCGGATTCCCCCAGGCTCCCTAAATCGAACACCGTGAGGTGCATCGAGCCTCCCTTGCCCTTGCAGACCCCAGTGCGCTTTCCGAGAAGCTCCGCCATGAGTGGCGCGAGCGCCGCGCCTTTGCCGATCGGATGTCCGTGCGAGCGGTGATTGCCCGTCATGTAATCGTCCTCGCGCAATGCCATGCAGGCGCCGACGATCTCGGCCTCCTGGCCGACACAGTTGTGGAGGAAGCCGGGGATGGACTCGGACTTGATACGCGCGGCGTGCTCTTCGAAGAGTCGGATCCGGAACATGCGTAGCAACATCTCACGCAGGAGCGTCCGGGTCAGCGGCCGCTCGGGCCCAGGTCCTTCCCGAGACTCTTTCATGAAAATACCTTTTTACCAAGCGGATCGGATGTTGAGGTGCGCGGGCAACGGTGTAGCTGGCCCGTCGGCATGCAGATAGACGGCATCGTCCCCCGGCTCGGTGCGGTTGAATCCGGCCATCATCAGCGCCACGCGCATCGGCCGATTCCTGCCGGTGTCGCGGAACTCCACACGCAAACCCACCCCCGCGGCGCGGGCCCGGTGGGAAAGATAGCTCAACAGTACCGGGCCGATGCCCCGAGACAGCACTCGGCAGGATACCAGGACGAGCTTGACGGTCCACAGCTCCGCACTCGACTCCAGCACCACGACAGCGATCTTGCCGTAATCGCCGAAGCGGTCCGCCAGCTCCGCCACCAACAGCACATGGCCCGGAGAGTCGAGGAAAGCCAACAGCTCGCCGCGGGAATAAGTGACACCCGTGGAGTTCAATTGATTGGTCCGCGCGATCAGCTCTTCGACCCGATCCAGGTCTGCCGTGGAGGCCTTGGTGACCGCGAGCTGCAGATTCAGCGAAAGCATGAATTCTTCGGGTGTCCCGCCGAATTCCCGCTCACTGCGCGTGCGGCCCTCCTCCTCGAGATATCGCAGTCGCCGACGCGGCGCGTCCTCGGTCAGGATAGCGGGACGAACCGCCGGCTCGTCCAACAGCCGCGCGGCATGAACGGCGTTGACGGTGCGCACCTGAGGGTTGGAAAACCTCACTTCCTCCAGCTCGAACTCCTGATCGTCGACGAACAGGACACTGTCCAGGGCAATGTCCAAGGCCTGCGCAATGGCCGCGACGTTCTGCGACTTCGCCGACCAGTCGATGCGCGTGGCGAGAAAGTACTCGTGAATACCCAGACGCTGCAGATGGGCGGTTGCGGCTTGCGCATCGTTGCGACTGGCTATGGACTGCAGTATCCCCAGTCGATCCAACCCAACAATGACCGGCAACACGCCGGGGATGAGCCTGGGCTCGTCATTCTCCAGCAGCACTCCGTCCCATAGCGTGTGATCCAGATCCCACACCACGAGCTTCACCGGCTTCCCGGGCGGCACCAGGGCCGGGGGAACTTCGATCTGCGGATCCGCGCTCATGCTCCTCTCCTTCAATCCAGGTCGGCCAGCAGCAGCTCGAGCATGTCGGAGCTGCCCTCGATGATTTCCGTCACCTTCGCATCGCGCAACAATCGCTCGATGCCCATATCCTCCAGAAGACCGCGCGCCCCGTGGATCTGCACGGCTTCATTGGCCGCCTCCACGGCGGCCTTGGATGCGAAATATTTCGCTGCCATGGTTTCGGCAATCGCCGAGCTTGCATTCGCGTTACGCAGGCGGCCGGCTTCCATACACAGGAGGCGAGCGGCACGGGCGGCCACTTTCATGCGGGTCAACCGGGCGCGCATGAGCGGCTGCTTCAACAGCGTGGTGGAAAACTGCGGGCGGTCGCGTACGAAGCGCAAGCAGGCCTGTACGCAGGCATCGATAATGCCAACCGCGCCCCACGCGACCGAATAGCGGCCATGGTCGAGCGCCGACGCCGCGACATGACTCAGTCCGAAGCCGGGACGCCCCACCATCGCGTGGATCGGTACCCGACAACCATTCAACCGCAGGTGCGCCATCATGGCGCCCCGCGTACCCGCCATGGTGGTCACCGGCCTTCGCTCCAGATTCGCGCAGCTACCGGGCACGAGCACGGCCGCAATCCCTTCGGGAGTGCGGCCGAACACCAGAAATACGTCCGCGCTCTGTCCAAAGCTCACCCACTGCTTCTCACCCGAAACGAGCAGATCATTGCCTTCACGTCGGATCTGCGTGAGGAGCGCCCCGGCATCGGTGCCCGCCTCCGACTCCGAAAGCGCGAAGGCACCGAGCTGCCGTCCAGTGGCGAGTGCCGGGAGTAGCTCGCGCCTCGTCTCCTCCGACCCCCACCGCATCAATGCCGTTTCAACCAAGCCATGTACGGTCAACAGCGTGCGTGCCGCGGAGCAGGCTCGAGCCACTTCACCTGTCAACAGGCCGTACGTAATCTGATCCAGGCCGAGTCCGCCCGAGTCGATTGGCACGAATCCGCCCAGGTAACCTTTCTTGCGCAGGGCTTGGATCACACTTGGATCGAGAAAGCCGCTGCGATCCGCGGCTGCCGCGAAGGGCGCAACGTACTCGCACGTGAACTCCTCGAACGCGCGCCGACGCTCCTCGAAGGGGCACGGAGTGCTCACCCGACCGCCCTCTTCTTCGCTATGAAGCGCAGGATGTTGTCGATGGAGGCGAAGTTGGCGAGATCCAGGTCCTCATCCAGGACACGCAGGCCGAAGGAGGTCTCGAGAAAGGTGATCAACTGCAGACCAAACAGCGAAGACACCATGCCGGTTTGAAAGAACTCCTCGGTATCGCGCACGTCGCGGGCCAGCGACTTGACAATGAACGATTTCACGCTCGCGCGGACCTCGGCGGAAATTGGGGAGTCGATGACACTCTCGAGTTGGGTATTCATGCGGATGTTACCGATCGCCTGTATACGTAAAGAATCCCGCGCCGGATTTTCTTCCGAGCCGGTTGGCCGCTACCATCTGACGTAGCAGCGGCACCGGCTCGTACTTGGGGTCGTGCAGACGCGCGAGGAGGGACTCCAGCGACAGCAGTATGGTGTCCAACCCGATCAGATCCGCCGTTTGCAGCGGGCCCATCGCATGGCCAAAGCAGCCGACGAAGATGCGATCGACATCCTCGGCCGAGGCGATGTTGGCCTCGACGGTGCGGATGGCTTCGTTGATGGTCATCATCAATATCCGATTGGAGACGAACCCCGGCGCATCGCGCACAACGATTCCGGTCTTGCCGATCGCCTCGAGGAATGCCAACCCGGAAGCAAGGAATTCGGCGGAGGTTTTCGCGCCGGGGATGACCTCCACAACGCGCTTGGTGTGCGCGGGATTCATGAAGTGCATGCCAATCACCCTCTCGGGGTGTGACGTGAAGCCGGCGATCTCGGAAGTGGGAATGGTGGAGGTGTTGGCTGCTAGCAGAGTGTCCGGCCGCACTGTCCGTCCGAGCTCGTCGTAGATCCGCCGCTTAGTTTCCGTCACCTCGACCGCGTTCTCGACCACGACATTGCATGCCTGCAACGCACTCAAATCGGTAGCGTGATGGATTCGCGACAGAATTTCGGTGGGAGACGCGCCCTTGCCCGGCTTCATCAGGGCCTGTGCTTTGACCGCCCTTGATATTTCGCCAACGGCCCGCTGCAAAATGGCATCGCTGACATCCACGAGCACAACATCGTGACCATGCGTGGCAACCGCGTGCGCGATCCCTCTACCCATCACACCCGCGCCGATCACTCCAACGTTGTAGGAACGACTCTCTGTCATGCCGACATCCTTTGATTTACGCGCGTCGCATAAAGGTTGTAAATACCGGTGCTCTGGTAGAGATGGTCCTGCTCGACGATGACCTGGAAACCGCGTGACTGCAGCAAGGCCCGTGCGGCTTCGACACGGCCGTCCTGGTCGTGGACCTCCAGAACCACCTGGCGGATGCGGTCCCAGTGGTGCTCGGAAATCCCCTTTAGAACCTGCATCTCGAGCTTCTGTACATCGATTTTCAACAGGTCGACCACTTCGATGCCTTGCTCTTCGAGCACGGCCGAGAGGGTGCGCAACTCGCAGCTCAACTGTTGCTCCTGGAATCTCGATTCCATGAAGTCGGCCCGGTCACGCAGTATCTCACCCGACGCCGCATCGCCAAGCGCTTGGCTGTTGCGCAGGATGGCTTCGAGAACGGCCTCTTCGTCGCGCCGGTCGGATGCGAAAGATGACATGCCCGGACTGTTTGGATAGTAGGTGATGACCGACTGTCCCGGCGCATCCGAAATGCCCACGTTCACCAACACTGCGTCCTCACAGACATCGGCGAGATTGAAGCGCAGTATCTCGAACAGCGGCGCCACGGGCTCGATACTGTAAAGCCGCACCCCGGGCGCCTCCAGTGCGGCAAACATGGAGAACATGCCGATGTTCGCCCCCACGTCGACGACTGTTGCTCCAGGGCCGATCGCGAGGCCGTGGCGTAGATAGGAGCGCTCCGCGAAAATACTCTGGTAAAAGTACGCCGCCTCGGCTCGAGACTGACACCGGATGGTGAGCCCGTTGGGAAGTGTGAGGAGATCCGTCGTGTTCGCACGGAGCTTCTGCCCGGCCGAGATCAAAGCGGCCAGGCCGCGTGGCGTTGCCGCGGAATAGATATCCCGCAGAGTGAGCTCCACGCCGAGGTCGCGTTTTATCCGCATGCCGATGCGTGCGGTCTTGAGTGAGTTCCCACCCAGAGCGAACAGATCATCATCGGGCGCTACCGAGGCGCGCTCCAGGATCTCGGACCAGATCGCCCGGATCTTGTCGGTCGTGGCCTCATCCGCGGAAGTCTCGGGTAGGCGAACGTCAGCGGGGGATGGTGGTGATCTGACTTCGACCGGGGGAAGACTCCCGCCCGTGCGCACGTCCTCCATGGGCAGACCCCGGACCGGTACGCCAAGGCTCGCAAGCCGCCCGGCCGTCCGGCTGAGATGGGCGGCAGCGGAGCAGGTGTCATACTCGGCCGGCATCGATGTTACGATGGCGATATCCGGACGGCTACGAAATCGACCTTCGATCAGGGCGCTCAGAGCTTGCCCCGGGCCTGTCTCCAGAAACACCCGCACACCCAACCTGTCCAACGTATCGACCGCTGCGACGAAGCGCACCGGCTCGCACAGATGTCGCACCCAGTGCGCGGGGTCCCGCAACTGCTGGGCATCAACCAACTCGCCGGTGAGCGTGGACGCCAGAGGTCGAGCGAGCGCGCCGGTTTCGATGCTCGAAAACAGCTCAGCTATTCTGGCGGCTGCCGGTCGCATCAGGGGTGTATGGAAGGCGTGCTCGACAGGAAGCCTCTGCACGAGGTATCCCTGCTCCCGCAGTGTCAGGGTCGCCTTTTCGAGCGCGGCCTCATGGCTCCCCAGCACGGTCTGGGACTGCGAATTCGCCGCGACGACATGCACATCCGCATCGAGATGGGGCGAAATCTCCTCGAGCGGACCCGACACCGCGATCATTCCGGTCTCGGGAAGATCGGCGAGGATTTCCGCCCGCCCGATCACCAGCGACAGCCCCGTCTCGAAATCGAAGAGCCCGGCGACACAAGCGGCTGCAAGCTCACCGAGGCTATAACCGCTGACGTACTGCGGCCGCACTCCCCAGTCCATCCATGCCTGCGCCAGAGCGCATTCAAGGGTATAGAGGATGGAGTGAGCCACGACAGTGGCGGGCGCTTTGCCTGGCACGGGGGCACGAAACAGGCGGCGTGTGCGTGAGCGCGCGTCGGCCGGCGGCATGCCGACCCGAACCAACTCGGAAATGGGCCGCCCGAGCCGCGCCAAGGTCGCCGCATCCGCACGCTCGATGATCCGACGGAATGTCTCGCTCGAGCTTTCCAACTCATGGAAGCGCTCGAACAACTCGCCGCCCAGCCCGGGAAACACGAACGCGATAGCCGGCGCGTGTTGCATCGGCGCCCCGGTGCCGTGGGCGCGATCCCTCCAATCGTTCGCTTCCAAGGGGATATGCCGTCCCACGCTATGGCTCGCGTCCATCGTCGTCCCTGATTCAAACTTCGGGCGACAATAGCGCGACCGCCTGCGGCGGTCCAGAGCTGTTGGATGAATTCCCGTTGCGCGGCTCGAGCGCGCAAAACTATTGACGTGCGCGCATCCCGTGGCGATTCTCGCACCATCCCCCTGTTTTGAAGTGAGAGAATCGTGGAAGCAGACAGGCAGGCAGCCGGCCAACAGCCCCTCTACACGCCACCGCTGGGTGCGATCGAGACGACGCTTGCAGCGATCTGGTCCGAGGCTCTGCGCACGAAGGCGGTCGGTCGCGAGACAACACTCAGTGACTGCGGGGGTGACCCGCGTACCGCAGCCCTGGTTGCCGATAGAATCCGACAGACACTGGGCGTCAATCTCCCCCTCTCCGCGTTCAGCGACACACGCTCGCTGGCGGAAATAGCGAGCATGATTCGAGAGCGGCGGCGGCGCGCGCTCGCCCCTATTCTGCCGGCGCCACGCTCAGCGCCACTGCCATTGTCTCAGGCGCAGCGCGGCCTTTGGTTTCTATCGCAGCTCGAACCGCAGAGCACGTCCTATCACGTGCCGTTGGCCTATCGGATCCGGGGCGAGTTGCACAGTGGCGCTATCCAACGCGCTCTCGACGGCCTCCTGCGGCGACACGAAGCCCTGCGCACCCGCTTCGACAGGATCGACGGCGAGGTGTTGCAACGGATCGATCCTCCGGAAACAGGCTTCGCATTGACGCATGAGGACTTGAGCTCGCGAACGGATGCTGATGAACGGCTGCGAGTGCTGATGACACAAGAAGCTCACGCGCCACTCGACTTGGAGCGCGGCCCCCTGGCACGTGGGCGCTTGATCCGGCTCGCTGCCACCGAACACGTGTTGCTCATTACATTGCACCACATCAACTGTGACGGCCTTTCACTCGGCATAATTCTGCGCGAGCTGCGTGACATGTACATGGCGTTCCGCCGCGGAGCGCCGGACCCCCTGCCGCCGCTCAAACTGCAGTATGCGGACTACGCGGCATGGCAGAGACAATGGCTCTCGGCAGAGCTGTTGAGTGAGCTCAGCGCCTGGTGGAAGGATAAGCTCGCGGGAGTCCCCGACCTGCTGGAGCTACCAGCGGATCGCCGGCGCACGCGCCACTCGGATTTCGCAGGAGGCGTCGTTCCGCTGGCGCTCGATCCGGGAATCACCGCGGGTCTGAAGGCCTTGGGCCTACAGACCCGGACGACCTTGTTCACCGTTCTCCTGGCCGGTTGGGCGTTGGTGTTGTCGCGCCTCTCGGGACAGGAACACCTCGTGATCGGCACCCCGGCGGCAACCCGTACCCGGACGGAGCTGGAGGGACTGGTCGGACTGTTCGTCAACACCCTGCCGCTGCCGATGGATGTGTCGGGGAACCCCACGCTCGAGGAGTTGCTGCAGCGGATACATACAATCACGCTCGAGGCGCATGAGCATCAGGGGCTCGCGTTCGAGCAGATCGTGGAGGCGGTCAAACCCACCCGCAGCCTGACCTACACACCCTTGTTCCAGGTCATGTTTGCCTGGGAGGGAGACGATACACAGCGCCGCCTCGAGCTGCCGGGACTGGAAGTCACGGAAATTCCTCAGCCAACCCTGGCGGTGCAGTTCGATCTGACTCTCAGCCTGGCGCAGTCCGGGGATTGCATCGTTGGCGGGTTGAGCTATGCGACCGCGCTGTTCGATGAGACGACCATCCGGCGTCACGCCACCTACCTGCGCCGGGTGCTGAGCCAGATGGTATACGGCGCGAGCCGTGCGGCGGCCTGACACTATCACCCGTACTGCCTGATTGCCGCGCCCCCCTGGCGTTGTGTCCGCCAGTGCCGCAGCTCCTCGTCCCGAACGAACATGTCATTCAGGCACCTTGTCAGCAGCGCCTCGTTCAGCGGCGGTAGCGTGATTCCGGCTCGCTCCAGCTCCTCATAGGTGCGGGAGCAATCGAGCTGCACGGGGTTTCCTTGGGCTTCGCGCGCCTCCCGCAGGGACTTCTCGCTCATCGAGAAGGCATACTCGATGAGCGGAACGACCGGAAGAGAACGGCCGGCCTGATGCAGGCGCTTCATCTCACCGATCCACTGGTCCCACGGCAGCAACTCGAGGGAGGTCGCCGCCAATTCGTTACAACACTCGAACACGCGATCGATCGGCCCCTGGGTGTTGGCGATGTGAAAGATACCGCCCCCCTGCGGGAACCGGTCGGCCAGGCTCGTAACGGCGCGCGCCACGAAATCCACCGGCGTAGGCGCCCTCTCGTACCGGTACCCCTCGATGCCGACTCCCGCGAGCAGGCAGCTCTTCAGCAACCGGTACTCCCTCTGCAGCTCGTCATAACGGCCCTGCTCGGTATCCGCCCACACCAGTCCGAGACGAAAGATGTTGCAAGCGATGCCCCGCTCCATGGCGATCATGGACAACTTTTCGCCTACCCATTTGCTGGCGGTATAACCGTCCGAGGTGGAATGTCTCTCGGCCTCGATCGGAGTGCTTTCACGGATCACGCGGGTGCGGTGACGGCTCGACAGACCAAATACGCTGAGGGTGGAAATATAGTTGACCAGCTTCGGGCGGCCGTGGGCGGCGAGCCATAACACGTCGCGCAAGGCATCGACATTGGTCGGCTTCGCCATCGCGTAGGTTTCCAGATGGTTCATGCTCGTCGCGCAATGATAGATGCTGTCGACCTCCTCGCTGAGTGTCTCGTATGAGGCGGGGCCGAGCCCAAAGCTGGGACGACCCAGGTCCCCGGGAACCGCGACAATGCGGCGCTCAGAGTCGTCCGACCAGAGATCCCATTTCAACAGGGTGGCCCTGAGGCGGGCCGCGGCCTGCTGTTGCGATCGAGCTCGTGTCAGACAATAGACCGTGGCGCCGGTGTCACGCAGCAATTGCGCCAGCAGGAACCTGCCGACGAAACCGGTAGCCCCCGTCAGCAGCACGGCTTGCGCGGGATGGCGGCCGCGGCCTTGCACCGCGACGATGCCGGAATCCAACACCGCCTCTCGAGCCAACTCGACAGGCTCATCCACGACGGCACCCGTGTCGATACGGGTCGCCAGGGCACGCAGCGTCGGATGTCTGTAGACATCCGTTACAGTCAAAGCACACGCCAGGGAGCGATCAATCTCGTACAGCAGCTTCAGCGCCAGCAGCGAGTGCCCGCCCAACTCGAAGAAGTTGTCCCACCTTCCCACGCGCTCGACCTGCAGCAATCGTTGCCAGATCCCCGTCAGGATCTCCTCCACCTCCCCTTGGGGGGCCTCGTATTGGCGGCTCAGGTATGCACCGAGCTCCGGAGCCGGCAACGCCCGCCGGTCCAGCTTACCGTTCGGGGTCAGTGGCAACTTCTCGATCACCACAAATGCGCTGGGGACCATGTGCTCGGGCAATGTTCCCTTCAAATGTTCCCGCAGATCTTCCACGCTCGGCGCCGCTTGCGCATCCTGCGCAGTCACATAGGCCACCAGGCGCTTCCCACCCGACATATCTTCCCGCGCCAGCACCACGGCCTCTTTCACAGGCGCGTGCTGACGCAACTGCGCTTCGATCTCCCCCAGCTCGATCCGGAAGCCCCGGATCTTCACCTGATGATCATTGCGCCCCAGGTATTCGAGCGTTCCATCCAGCCGCCACCGCCCCAGATCTCCCGTCTTGTACAGCCGGCTGGGCGCGCGCTGCGCGCTCGCAGTCTGCCCAGGCTTCGGCTTCTCGGCCTTCGCCGTGCGAGGCATGCCTCGCACCCGTCCCTGCGCCTCGACACTGAACTGATCGGCGACAAACCGCTCCGCGGTCAATTCCGGTCGATTCAAATATCCGCGCGCCACCCCCGCTCCGCCAATGTAGATCTCTCCCGGCACTCCGATCGGCACCGGTTCGAAGTGGCTGTCCAGAACGTAAATCTGCGTGTTCGCAATCGGGCGGCCTATGGGTTCGACCGGATCTGTCTCGGCCACACCGGCGGCAACTCGCCAGGCGGTCGACCAGATCGTGGTCTCGGTGGGACCATATAAGTTCCAGATCCCTCCAACACGTTGACTCAAACGCTTGGAAAGATCGCTCGGCAAAGCCTCACCTCCACACAGAGCGCGCAATTGGGTAGCGCCCGTCCAAGGGCTATCCAACAGCATCCGCCAGGTAGCAGGTGTTGCCTGCATGATCGTAATCGCCCTCTGATGGATCGCTCGCTCTAAAAGTGCTGCGTCACTCGCCATAGCGCGAGTTGCCAGAACCACCCGCGCACCACTGATCAACGGCAGGTACAGTTCCAGTCCAGCGATATCGAACGACAGCGTGGTCACCGCCAGCAGCGAATCCGATTCGCTCATGCCGTGCATCTGCGACATTGAACAGAGGAAATTCACGACCGACTGGTGCTCAACGAGCACCCCCTTGGGCGCCCCCGTGGAACCCGAGGTGTAGATGACGTAGGCCGGATAATGAACACTCAACCCATGCTGGGACCGATTCAGGTTGCCCTGCGCTTGCTGGCCGATCCGCGCCGCATCCGGCCCATCGAGCAAGACCATCAACGTCTCGACGGGCACCCTCTCCGCCAGCGCTGTCTGGGCCAACAACACGACAGGGGCACTGTCCTCGAGTATGTACGCCAGCCGCTCGGGCGGATAATTCGGATCCAGCGGGACGTATGCTCCACCCGCCTTCAGAATCCCGAGCAATCCCACCACCATCTCCAGGCTCCGCTCGACACAGATCCCTACCAGTTGCTCCGGCCGCACTCCCTTCTCTCGCAAGTATCGCGCCATCTGGTTGGCGCGGCTGTTGAGCTCGGCGTACGTGAGGCTGTGCTCCTCGTACACCACCGCGATCGCTTCCGGTGTGCGTGCCACCTGTTCTTCGAACAACTCGTGGATCAGACGGTCGTGCGGATAATCCGTCCGCGTATCGTTGAACAGCTCCATCACCAGGCGCCGCTCGTGCTCGGGCAGAACACCCAACGACAGCGCCGGAGCCCCGGGCGAGTCCTTCAGCTTTTCGATCAGAGAGCCCAGTGCCGTGCGCATGTAGGCCAGCGTGCGTTGCGAGTCGATGCGCGGGTCCGTCTCGACCTTCAGCTCGAACCCCTCCCCCAGATCGTCCACTGACAGCACCAGCGGGTAGTTGGTCCCGCCGCGACTGGCCAGCTGCTCCACCCCCGGCGCCCGGGACCAGTCCGCCTGCATCTCGGAGGCGCTATGCCGGTAGTTCAACAGCGCGCTGAACAGCGGCGCCGGTCGCGCGACCGCGCTACAACTTTGCGCCACCGCCAACGAGGCGTGCTCGTGCATCAACAGCTCCATCACCTCCCGCTGCGTGCGCTCCACCAACCCCCTGACGGTGAGCTCCTGCAGCGGCAGGCGCAATGGCAGCGTGTTGATGAACATCCCCAGGATGCGCTGCGCGCCGGCGCTGCCTTGCAACCTCCCCAGCAGCACTGTCCCATACACCACATCCTCGCGACCACTGGTGCGCGCCACGACCAACGCCCAGGCGGCGTGGAACAACGTCGCCACGCTCACCTCCAGCCGCCGTGCCTGCAGCCGGATCTCCCGGGCAAGCTCACTCTCCAGCGCCTCCGACGCCAGCTCCGTCCGGCTGCCATCCCCGTGGACATCCAGCACTCCGAACGGGGCGGTGGGCTCGTCGATATCGGCCAACTTGGCGCGGAAGAGCTCCTGCGCATCGTGTGTTCGGGTGCGTGACAGCGCCTGGGCCACGTGGTGGCGGTAGCCCACCGGCTCGGGAAGTGACTCGGCGGTGCCTTCCAGGTAACTCATGACCTCGCCGATCAACAGGTCGAGTGACTGGTTGTCACATAGCAGGTGATGGGTTTGCAGCAGAACATAGCAAGCGGGACCGGAGGCGGACGGGGCGGTGGCGACCGGCCCTGAGGACGGGCAGGCAAACTCGACTTTCATCAGCGGTGCCTGTCGCAAGTCCAGACGCAGGCGACCAGGCGCCATCCGTTCCTGCAGTTGCTCGACGGGGTCACGATCGGTCTCCAACACGATCTCTTCCACCGGCAGCTGTGCCTGCCGGTACACCACCTGCACGGGCTTGGGCAACTGTTCCCACAGTACTGCCGTGCGCAGTACGTCGTGGCGGGCAATGACCGACCGCAAGGCTTGCAGGAAAGCCTCTACCCGCTCGCGGCTTGGCAGCGACAGCAGCAGTGTCCGTGCATACGGGTCCGGGCCGCTCGCATCGATCAGGTGGTGGAACAACAGCCCTTCCTGCAGCGGTGTCAGAGGGTAGATGTCCTGGATGTTGGCCGCCCCTTCGGGCACCGATCGCACGATCCGCTCGATGTGCTGCGCCTCCAGCTCCACCATCGGCAGCATCGCCGGAGTGATCAACTCGCACCCCGCAGGGATCAGGTTCGGTGGCGCCTGCACCGTCAGCTCGGTTCCCCAGCGCAAGGCATTCGCCAGGTCGACCAGAGTCGGGCTTTCGAACACCTCGCGGACCCCCGTCACCAGGCTCGCGCGTCGCAGCCTCTCCAGCATCTGCACGATCAACAGAGAGTGTCCGCCGAGCTCGAAGAAGTTGTCCCGACGTCCGACACGCTCCACCTGCAGCAGTCCTTGCCAGATGCCCGCCAGGACCTCCTCCACCTCCCCTTGCGGGGCCTCGTAGTCACGGCTCGCGTACGCCTCCAGTCCGGGGGCCGGCAGGGCGCGCCGGTCCAATTTCCCGTTCGACGTCAGCGGAAAGCGTTCCAACAACACGAATGCGCTCGGAACCATGTATTCAGGCAACAGTGCCTTCAGGTGCGACCGTAACTGGTCTGCGCTTGGAGGTGTTGCGACGTCACGGGGAACGACATAGGCGACCAATCGCTTCTGGTTACCCTCATCCGCCCGTGCGATGACAACAGTCTCCTTCACTCGCTCATCGCGGGTCAGCTGCGCTTCGATCTCTCCTGGCTCGATACGGAATCCACGGATCTTCACCTGTTGGTCATTGCGCCCAAGGTATTCAATCGACCCATCCATCCGCCATCGTCCCAGATCTCCTGTTCTGTACAGGCGCGCTTGCGGCGCGGTACTCCACGGGTCCTGAATGAAGCGTTGCGCGGTCAGCTCGGGCCGATTCAAATACCCCAGGGCCACACCGGCACCGCCGATGAAGATTTCCCCAGCCACTCCTACGGGCGCCGGCCGTCGGGCCGTATCCAGAATATAGATTTTTGCGTTCGCGATCGGCCGGCCGATCGGAACACTGGTAGCCGCCTCCGGCACAGACACTACGGCGTGACTGGTCGCAAAGGTCGTGATCTCCGTCGGACCATACAGGTTCACCAGATTTTGCGGTCCCCCCGCGCCCAGAACCGCTCTGACTGCGTTGGGATCGACAACCTCTCCGCCGAAGAACAGGTAGCGCAGCCGACTGAAGAGCCGGGACGCCAGGTGCGCGCGTTGATTGAGCAAAGCGGTTGCCTGGAACAGGATGGTGACCCCATGTCGGTCCAGCTCCGCCGCCAGCCGTGAGGTTTCCAACACGACCGGCTGCGGCAGGATGAGCAGGCGTGCGCCGTTCAACAAGGCGCTCCAGATCTCGAACGTGGCGGCGTCGAACGCAGGGTTGCTATTGTGAGCAATGCAGTCCGACGGCTCGAAGCGCGCGTAGGAGTTGTTCAGCACCAGGTTGCTGACGCCACGATGCGAGATCAGAACTCCTTTTGGGGCACCCGTCGAGCCGGAGGTGTACATCACGTGCGCCGGATGGGGCTCGTGCACACGTAGTCCAAGGTTGCCGTCCGGCAGGTCACCGGCCATCGCTGTCAGTGAGTCGCAATCGATCCACTGCAGGCCTAGCGATCCGAGCCTTGCCCCGCCTTCCTGGTCGGCCAGGATCCGCAGCGCGCCACAATCGCGAATGATGAATTCCTGCCGCTCCAGCGGCAGCTGCGGGTCCACCGGGACATGGACGCCGCCACTTTTCAGCACCGCGAGTTGCGCAACCACCATCTGCAGACAGCGTGGCAGTCGGATCGGTATGTACTCTCCGACTCGACAACCGTGGCTGCGCAAATAGTGAGCCAACTGGTTGGCGCGGCTGTTGAGCTCGGCGTACGTGAGGCTGTGCTCCTCGTACACCACCGCGATCGCTTCCGGTGTGCGTGCCACCTGTTCTTCGAACAACTCGTGGATCAGACGGTCGTGCGGATAATCCGTCCGCGTATCGTTGAACAGCTCCATCACCAGGCGCCGCTCGTGCTCGGGCAGAACACCCAACGACAGCGCCGGAGCCCCGGGCGAGTCCTTCAGCTTTTCGATCAGAGAGCCCAGTGCCGTGCGCATGTAGGCCAGCGTGCGTTGCGAGTCGATGCGCGGGTCCGTCTCGACCTTCAGCTCGAACCCCTCCCCCAGATCGTCCACTGACAGCACCAGCGGGTAGTTGGTCCCGCCGCGACTGGCCAGCTGCTCCACCCCCGGCGCCCGGGACCAGTCCGCCTGCATCTCGGAGGCGCTATGCCGGTAGTTCAACAGCGCGCTGAACAGCGGCGCCGGTCGCGCGACCGCGCTACAACTTTGCGCCACCGCCAACGAGGCGTGCTCGTGCATCAACAGCTCCATCACCTCCCGCTGCGTGCGCTCCACCAACCCCCTGACGGTGAGCTCCTGCAGCGGCAGGCGCAATGGCAGCGTGTTGATGAACATCCCCAGGATGCGCTGCGCGCCGGCGCTGCCTTGCAACCTCCCCAGCAGCACTGTCCCATACACCACATCCTCGCGACCACTGGTGCGCGCCACGACCAACGCCCAGGCGGCGTGGAACAACGTCGCCACGCTCACCTCCAGCCGCCGTGCCTGCAGCCGGATCTCCCGGGCAAGCTCACTCTCCAGCGCCTCCGACGCCAGCTCCGTCCGGCTGCCATCCCCGTGGACATCCAGCACTCCGAACGGGGCGGTGGGCTCGTCGATATCGGCCAACTTGGCGCGGAAGAGCTCCTGCGCATCGTGTGTTCGGGTGCGTGACAGCGCCTGGGCCACGTGGTGGCGGTAGCCCACCGGCTCGGGAAGTGACTCGGCGGTGCCTTCCAGGTAACTCATGACCTCGCCGATCAACAGGTCGAGTGACTGGTTGTCACATAGCAGGTGATGGGTTTGCAGCAGAACATAGCAAGCGGGACCGGAGGCGGACGGGGCGGTGGCGACCGGCCCTGAGGACGGGCAGGCAAACTCGACTTTCATCAGCGGTGCCTGTCGCAAGTCCAGACGCAGGCGACCAGGCGCCATCCGTTCCTGCAGTTGCTCGACGGGGTCACGATCGGTCTCCAACACGATCTCTTCCACCGGCAGCTGTGCCTGCCGGTACACCACCTGCACGGGCTTGGGCAACTGTTCCCACAGTACTGCCGTGCGCAGTACGTCGTGGCGGGCAATGACCGACCGCAAGGCTTGCAGGAAAGCCTCTACCCGCTCGCGGCTTGGCAGCGACAGCAGCAGTGTCCGTGCATACGGGTCCGGGCCGCTCGCATCGATCAGGTGGTGGAACAACAGCCCTTCCTGCAGCGGTGTCAGAGGGTAGATGTCCTGGATGTTGGCCGCCCCTTCGGGCACCGATCGCACGATCCGCTCGATGTGCTGCGCCTCCAGCTCCACCATCGGCAGCATCGCCGGAGTGATCAACTCGCACCCCGCAGGGATCAGGTTCGGTGGCGCCTGCACCGTCAGCTCGGTTCCCCAGCGCAAGGCATTCGCCAGGTCGACCAGAGTCGGGCTTTCGAACACCTCGCGGACCCCCGTCACCAGGCTCGCGCGTCGCAGCCTCTCCAGCATCTGCACGATCAACAGAGAGTGTCCGCCGAGCTCGAAGAAGTTGTCCCGACGTCCGACACGCTCCACCTGCAGCAGTCCTTGCCAGATGCCCGCCAGGACCTCCTCCACCTCCCCTTGCGGGGCCTCGTAGTCACGGCTCGCGTACGCCTCCAGTCCGGGGGCCGGCAGGGCGCGCCGGTCCAATTTCCCGTTCGACGTCAGCGGAAAGCGCTCCAACAACACGAATGCGCTCGGAATCATGGGATCCGGCAACACACCCGACAGATGTGTCCGCAACTCCTGCGCGCTCAACTCGCCCGCACCTTCCTGCCGGGTCACGTAGGCCACCAGGGACTTCTCCGCCGACGTATCCCGGCGGGTCCCCTCCCGTACCAGAGCCACTGCCTGAGATACCTTCGGATGTTGGCTCAGTCGTGCCTCGATTTCTCCCAGCTCGATCCGATGGCCTCGGATCTTCACCTGGCTGTCGTTGCGACCGAGGAACTCCAGCGTTCCGTCCGCTCGCCAACGGCCTAGATCGCCAGTGCGGTACATCCTCGCCCACGGCTCACTACTGAAAGGGTCCCGCACGAAGCGCTCCGCCGTCAGCTCCGGACGGTTCAGATAGCCACGTGCCACACCTGCCCCCCCTATGTGGATCTCACCCACCACGCCAATTGGCACCGGCTCGTCGTGCCGATCCAACACGTAGAGCCGACGATTGCTCATCGGCCGGCCAACATGGGGCTCCGAGTCGTCCTCGTTCAAACGCGCGATCGTCGCCTCGACGGTGCACTCAGTCGGCCCATAGACGTTGTAGAACTCGATCTGCCGGCAGCGTGCCAGTTGCGCCCACAGCTGCGGATCGATCGCTTCCCCCCCGATCATCACGGCACGCAGGCTGGGTAAGGGGCGCTCGAGTAGTCCTGCGGCCACCCATTGCCTCAACTCCGAGGGAGTGCAATCGAGATGCTCGATCCTTCGCTCATCGACGAGCTGGAGCACGCGAACCGGGTCCCAGCGAACCTCCTGGGGCAGGATGACCAAGGTAGAGCCACGGGTGAGCTGCAGGAGCTGCTCCACAGAGGCGTCGAAGCTAAGAGACGCACTCAGGGCGACGCGGCGTTCAACACCCAGGGGGCCGTAGGCTACCTCGAGCCCCTTGCCGAGGTTCACCACATGACGATGTTCGACCATGACGCCCTTGGGTCGGCCGGTGGAACCCGAGGTGTAGATCACATAGGCGAGGTGATGGGACCGCACACACACATCGTTCCGACCCAAGTCATTGGTGGCGGGCAAAGGGCGATCGAGCAACTCCCGGCCGTCGAGCGCAATGACTTCGGGCCGTGCGGTGGAGAATCGCTCTCGCAAGCTCTCCTGTGTCAGCAACACCTTGACCGGTGCATCTGCCAACACGTCGGACAGCCGCCGCGGCGGGTCGGCAGGATCCATTGGCAGGTAGGCGCCCCCCGCCTTGAGGATGCCTAGCACGGCCACTACCATCTCCAGGCCACGCTCGACACACAGCCCTACCAGTTGGTCCGGTCCCACGTCCCGTTCGGCCAGGAAACGCGCGAGCCGATTTGCCCGCGCATTCAGCGCCGCGTAGGTCAGGAACTGCCCCTCATACTCAACTGCCAGGGAATCGGGCAGGCGCGTCGCCTGTTCCTCGAACAGCTCATGTAACAGAGCGTGCTGAGGAAATGGCGTCTGCGTCGCGTTGAAAGACTCGAGGATTTGCTCGCGCTCGGCCGCGTCCATGATGCCGAGCTCGCTGATTTTCATTGCCAGTGTCTGCACGATGCGCTCGAACCTCAGACTCCGCTCAGCACACAGATATCAATTCCCTTGCGCATGTAGGCGTCGTAGTCGCGCACCGCGGCGGGTCTCAATCGCGAGCGCTCGGCGGCCAGGAGCGGCACGATACGGCGATCGTGCAGGCGATACCGGGGGTCGAGATCAATGTCCGTGATCGAAGCGCACGGAGTACCGAAAACCTCGGCATAGATGTCGCTCATCATGTTGTAGCGGAATGCCATCAGGACATTCGTGGCACCCTCGACGCGGCGAGCGTCGGCAGCCTGCCCAACATAGAACGAGGTGGCGACCATGACCGCGATCGCATGCTCCACATCCTGTTTGACATGCGAGGTCCAGATTTCCATGGAGCCCGGCTCGAGCGCCAGCCCTTCCCGGCGCGCCACCTTCGTTATGCCGGCAATGATCATGGAGAAAAACGCCGGGACGCCCCATTCCATGCCCAATCCCACGGACGCCAACGCCTCCAGCTCGCTGTAGGCGGGGTGTGCGGCCAGGATCCGCTGGACCAGCACGTTGTCCGCTACGGCATGCAGCATCGGCACGTCGTAATCGCTGGCCGAACCGCCCAGCGCGTCGAGGAAGCGCCGGAACAGCTCTGGATGGGTGATCGAGGCGAACAGACCGTCGATGTCGAGCGCAGCAGTGTCCTGGCCG
Source organism: uncultured Steroidobacteraceae bacterium (assembly GCA_964494895.1). Taxonomy (GTDB): domain Bacteria; phylum Pseudomonadota; class Gammaproteobacteria; order Steroidobacterales; family Steroidobacteraceae; genus 13-2-20CM-66-19. The sequence goes on from CAZBTV010000071.1 coordinate 27,854, forward strand.
CCGTCAGTTTCAGGTTTGCCAGGGCCGTGTGCCGCCGTCATCCCGTACTCGTCACTGAGCAGGCCGGCGAGTACAACCTGTGTGAGCTCCGACAGGACATTGTTCAGCTCGCCATCGGCGCGGTCCATCACGCTATGGAACCGGCCCAGGGCCAGCGCGACACACTGCCGGGTGTTTTTGACCTGATTGAAATAGTGCTGCGCGAACCGCCGTAACTGGTTCGAAGTGGCCTCTCCAGCGGTCATGCGCACGAAGAACGGATGCAGCCATACCGGGTGTGCCATCACGTGCTCATGCATCTGTCGAAACAACAGCTCGACAGTATCGACATGCAATCGCTCCTGGAAATCTCCGCTCGGGTACGCATCCAGGTAGCGGCGTAATATCCCAATACGCGTCGCGATGTTTCCCGCCCCTTCCCTCACCTTACCAAGGGTCGCTAGAAAATCGCTGCGCTGACTGCCGCGATAAGCGGCCAGGATCTCCGCGGCGGACATGTCGAGGAGATCCGGCAGGGGGTGATGGAAATGCGGCAACCCTGTTGGCGGCTGCTCCGTGCGAGCTAGCGGTCTGACTTTGGATGATACCGACGGTCCCATTGTGACCACTCCATTGGATTTTGAGTTGAAGACTGCTTCGTCACTGCATCCGGCTCGATCTGCCGCGGAATCACCGCCCAGGTGAGCGCGCCGTTCGCGATCCGGCGAGTTGCAACACTCGCCTCGAGCCAGGGAAATCGCGGCAGCCGCGCTGTGAATCCACCCGTGACCTGCTCCAACAGGATGCGCCGTAGAGGCGCCGCGCCACCCTCGACCAGGGCGTCCAAGGCCTTGAAGGCAGCCTCCTTGGCCGAGAAAAGCGTGGTGCACGAACACTCTTCGCCGGTGAGTGTCTGCAACTCCGTCGAGCTCAGCACCAGCGCCGCGGCACGCGCGGGCATTGGGCGCAACTGCAGATCGATGCCCACGGAGCGGAAGCGGGTCGAGGCGGCCACCACGGCCACCGCGGCCCCGTCCGAATGGGAAATGGAGCCCGTCAGACCGCTGGCGAAGACGGGTCGCCGGCCGGCGATCGTAATCGGATGAGGCTCGGTCCCCATATCCAGCAACGCGCGGCGGCCGGCGGCGCGCCCCATCCAGAACTCGTGCTTGCGGTGTTCCGACATGGCACGGGTCGCCCACTCTTCTTCCGGGTAGAGAGCCACCTGCCGATAGTCGCCGGCCGTGGCAACACCGTAGCCGATCGGATGCAGGCCAGGCCGCGCCGCTTGCAGTAGCCGCGTAATCAGACCTTCCTGCTGCGACAGGCTCATAGCAGGCACCGAAGCAGCCGCAGGCGATCCGCTCGCGCGGCTTGCGCATGAGCAATACACGAGGCGCACATCGAGTCAATCATCCGTCGCGAGGGCGCTGGCCGGCTGGGAACCGCCAGTCGTCAGGACGCTGTTCCGCTCCGGCGTGCCAAGGTGCTTGCGCAATTCACGTCGTAACACTTTTCCGGCGGCACTGCGGGGAATCTCTTCGACCAGATGCACTGCGACCGGACGCTTGTAGCTGGCGAGCTCGTTGGTGCAGGAAACGATGAGAGCGACGGGATCCAGCCGCACGCCCTTTTCAGCCACGACGAACGCGACCGGCACCTCACCCCACTCGGACGACGGCATGCCGACCGCAGCAACATCCAACACGCCGGATTGTTTGCGGATGACTCGCTCGATTTCGGCCGGATAGACATTCTGACCGCCACGAATGATGAGGTCGTTCTTGCGGTCGATCAGAAACACGTACCCGTCGCGATCCATGTAGCCGAGATCGCCGGTACGCAGCCAGCCATCTGCCAGGGCCGCGCGCGTCGCCGCTTCATTCTCCCAATAGCCGTCCATGACTCCATCGCCGCGAACGCAGACTTCGCCCATGTCCCCAGCAGGAACCTCGTTGCCGCTCTCGTCCAGAATGGCTATGTGCGCCCCGGGCATCATGCGGCCCGCGGGCAGAACCGCGACGCCGTGCTCCGCGCCCGCCGGGTGTAGCTCATCCGATGCCAACAGCGCGATCGGGCCGCCACCCTCGGTGATCCCATAAACGCTGCGGAGCCTGCACGGCAGGCGGAGGAGCGCTTCTCGCAGCAGTTCCTCGGGCATCGGGGCGCCGCCATGCATGATCTCACGGAAACAGGACAAGTCGGTTTCGCCGAATGCCCGGGCCGCCAGCACGAAGCGGATCATGGATGGGACCAGGAAAGCCCGTGTGGGTCGCAAACGTGTCACGTCGGCCAGGAAACGCTGCGGTGTGAAATCCCGCTCGATCGCCAGATGGCCGCCCGCGGCGAGCAAGGCCAGGCCGATGACCGTGCTGCCGTGAAACAGCGGACAAGGGTTCAACATCACGTCCGTTTCGGACATGCCGGTCTCGGCCGCCATGCCCACATAACAGGCTTGGATCGACCGGTGGCTCACCACTACTGCCTTCGGCCGGCCGGTGGTCGCCGCCGTACTGAAGATCATGGCGGCATCGCCGGGATGGGGCAGGCGTTGCGGCCGGCCGCCATCACACGCCATGGCTTCGTAACGATCTTCTCCAATCAACACCGTCCAATCTGCCGGCATTTCCCCCAACCGCTCCAGCACGGCGCGCTCGGCGAATACCCCCTGCGGCTTGACGTTGCCGATGATCCATTCGATCTCCGGCCACGGCATGACGGGATTCACCGGACAGGCGATCACACCTGCCTTCGCCATGGCGAGATAGAGCTCCACCACCTCGGCGCGATTACCCGACAGCACCAGTACCCGGGCGCCTCTCGACAGGCCCATTGCGGTGACCGCCGCGGCGATGCCATTCGTGCGCCTATCCACTTCACCCCAGGTAAACCGGCGCGTCGCATCGCTCAGCGCCATCCGCTCGGGACGAACCATGCCGTTACGCTGTACGAGGTGGGATAACCACATGGCCGCGCCTCCTAGGACTGCGAGCGAGCCAACAGGAGGCGGTCGATGCCGTCGACCGTCTGCAGCGCCATGAGGTCATCATCGCTCAGCGGCGATCGGGTGCGCTCCTCGATGATGAGCCCGAGCCGGATGAGGTCGCCTGAATTGATCCCGGCGAACATCAGGTCGGCATCGGACGGAATGTTGGCGGCGATCTCGGGAACTTCCAGGACTTCCATCAGCAACTGGCGGCCAGGTGACAAGGGTGCATTCATGCTCAAACTCCGGTGCGTGCTAACGTGATCGGAAAACGCCGTGCTACTGGCGGGTCAACTGCGCCAGCGTGAGATGCTGATTACCAACAGTCATCGTGCCAGCGACCTCGCACACCCGGGCGAGCAGACTGCGGATGACCTCTACGGCGACGACATCGCTTTTGAAGACGGTCAAAAAAGACAAGGGCCTGCCGGGCTCGGGCGACAGATCCCGCCGGCAAAGCAGCGTCACGCCTGTATTATCCGCTGCCGCCGATGCGTCCTTGCCCGCCCGGTACTCGAACGGATCCTTCACGAGCGGCCCCGCAATGACCCGCTCGACACGCAATTCCGTACATAACTGTGGCGGGGCCTTCCCGACTCCCATTGCGTCCACAACCAACAGTTCCACGCGCTGCGCGCGCGATCCAGCCCCATCGCCTTCCGAAAACTGCGTCAGCGCGCGCGAGTTCGAGAAAGGGGGACGCGAAGAAAGCGCCCCGCGGAACAAGTTTGTATGGATCCTGCGCGCCACCTGGTCCAACTGCATCCCACCCTCCAGCACCAGGCGCAACAGAAACATCCGGGTGGTGCACGCGCACAGGGTCTTCAGCCGGTTCGAGTCCCGCCCGGAATGAGCGGCAGTGACGCATACGTCGTCCAGACCGTATTCTTTCCACACTGCGATGAGCATCGCGGCGTAGACGACTGCCATCAGGCCGACCTTCAGGGTTGTGGCCAACTCCTCCAACTGGCGGGTCACCGCCGCGGTCAGCGATACCTGCATGAGGCGCCCGAGAGGACCCTCGGCAGCCGGAATGTCTGGCGGTCGTGCGGGGATGGCCGGGATCCAGCCACGATAGATGTCTCGCCAGTAGTCGACCTGCGGCCCTGTCAGGCGGTCTCCAGCCGCGGCTTCCTCGGCGATGAACGCCGAAATCGACATGGCAGGCTCGAGCGACGGAACGCGTCCGTGGGCGAAGTGCTCGTAAGCGGCCAGCAGCTCTGAAATCAACAGATCGTCGGCGTAGGCATCCGTCACGATGTGGTGCAGGATGAGCACCAGCACGTGATCTCTTTCGGACAACGCGAGAAGCTCGACATGCAGCGGGCCGGCCCTATCGAGATCGAGGGTGTGCTGCAAGCGTTCGGCCACGTAAGCAAAGGCCGCATCGATGCCGGCAACCTTCAGCGCCTGAAGATCATAGGACTCCGGCGACGCGATGAAATACTGTTGCGGGATCCCGGCGGAGCGATCCAGGCGCATGCGCAATGCCTCGTGGCGCCCCAATATGAACGCGACCGCCCGGCACAGACTTGGCCGACACAGGGGTCCCTGGAGCCGCAGGCTCAGGCTGATGTTCGTACCGAAGTCAAACCTCCAGCCGCTGTCGATCCACGACACCACGGCACGTTGCAGCAAGCTCAGCGGTGTCAGCAAGACCGGGTCCTCGCGCGGATCACCCGCTTCAGCTTCTTTCCCGTCAATCCGTCGTTCCAGTCGGACGGAACCAACTCGACTTCCGCGGCAACCGTGATCCCTTGGCTGCCGAGTACCGAGCGGATTCGCTCCCGCAGCGGGGTGAGCTCGCAATCGGGCTTCACCGGCTCCACTCCTATGAACAGCGTCGCGCCGGTTTCCACGCCCACCACGGTGCAGTCGAAGATCTCCTCGACGTGCTCGAGGAGGAGCTCCTCGAGCTGGCAGCTATATAACACCCGGTCCGCCACCAACGCCTTGTCGGGAGTGCGGTCGAGGTGATAGTAGAGCCCGTCGTCGGACCGGGACACCAGGTCTCCGGTCAGCCAATAGCCGTGCAGAATGCTCTTTTCCGTGGTGGCCCGGTCGTTCCAGTATCCACTGGTGACCGACGGCGACTTCACCCCCAGCCTGCCCACTGTGTTTCGACCCACCGGCTGGCCATCCTCGCCGAATATCTCCACATCGACCCACTCGAAAGGCGTACCGATGCAGCGCTCGTAGCGGTTCGTTTCCGGCGAATGAATGTTGCGCAGGATGCCGAATGCGAATTCGGACGAGCCAAGGTTGTCGATATACAGCGAGCCACGGCGCTCGCCGGCGCCGTGTATCCGATTGCCGCAGGCCACGAGCCGCCGGATGTGTGGTTTATGGCTCGCATCCCCGGTACTGATCCAACATGACACGCTCGCCAGGTCACGCTGGTCGAGATCGACCCGGCACAGGTCCACGAGCGGCTTCGGGAAGGCGGTCACCATGTTCGGACGCCAGTGCTCGATGGTTTGCAGAATACTTTCCCGATCCTTGGCGGTCTGGGCAAACAGCGGCACTCCCCGGATCACCGTGCTCATGAGCATGGTAATGGCAGCACCATGGGAATGAGGCAGCGCGGAAAGGATCTTTCGCCCCAGCGGATGGAACATCTGCTGGCGCACGCCGAAGAAAAAACCGAAGTGGCTGAACTGCACGGCCTTCGGCGTACCGGTCGTGCCTGAAGTGTGGGCAATGAGAACGATGTCGTCGTTTGCGTGGCGATACGGCTCGTGCTCCGGCGCGCCGTCCGTCAGCTCGATCGTCTCCGTCGCGATAAACGGCCCTCCCTCCCCCATGGCGGCGGCATGAGGCCGGAGGCGCAACTCATGCTCTTCGTCGGTCACGATCGCGGGAAACCCGACTTTGCGAAGGTAGTCCGCAGCCACCGCTCCGGGCATGTTGCTGTTGAGATGTACCGGAATCGCGCCGAGCCGATTCAATGCGATGTAGTAGAGGTAGTACAGCGGGCCATCCGCGAGGAACACGGCAACCAGCTGACGCGGGCGGATGCCGCGTCTGAAGAGCGCTCCGGCAAGTCGCTCCGTGATGTCCCGGAAGCCGGTTACGCTCAGCCGTTTGCCGTAATCCTTGCGACCGACGACCATGTTCGTGTCGGTCTCGAGAAGAACCAGGTCTCTATCGGCGCACTGATCGGCGAAACAGTGCAGGAAGTTGCCCGCACCCACACTCCCGTCTCGAGCCATTGTCCTGCGAAAGTCGGCGGCCATGCTGCATCCTATGCGTTCCAGTCGTCGCTCGTAATCCCAACACCCGGAGGGTGTCTGGAGTCAGATGTGTGTGATTGATTGAACACGATCGCCGCCGCCAATACCAGCGAGCGCGGCGTCATGAAAGAAACGCATATCTCCATGGGCCTGTCAGACAGGCTCCCCAGGGGCGCATGGCTCGGATGACTGAAAAGTGATTGCGCGTCCGTCGAGATGACGTCGATCGATGTCGGCGGAACCGCCGACCCTCCTGCCGGCGCCGCCTCGAACGGGCGTGCGCCGCCGGCCGTGTTGTACACGACCGTCCGCAAGGCGCGGCGGGTGCGGGGGATTCGAGGAAGTTGGAGTCTGAGTGACGATACCGCGAGGCACGACCCTATGCCTCGCGGGTCAGGATCATTTTTTCTGGGGTTCCACCGTTACCAGCGCCGCACCTTCCGGAACGATCATGACGGCTATGGCGGAAGCGGGCTCGGTCGGACTCACGCTTTCCCCTATCGTGTGCAGCGCGCCCGGGGGCTCGAAGAAACTCTCACCGGCCTTGACTTCGCGCGCCGGCTCCCCCTCGACTCCCAGCCGCGCGGCTCCTTTCGTCACGTAGACATAGACGGAGCCTGGATGGCGATGTTGAACAAACGTCTTCGATGACGCCGGCGGGATCGTCAAGGCAACAACGACGAGCCGCTTGCCGGGAACATCCGTGAGCGGCTGCGAAAACAGGATGCCGGATTGCGCCGGCTTCGAGCTTCCGCTCGTGCCCCCATCGGCCTGGACTGGCGCGGAAGAGCCGATACAAGCAACCAGCGATACCGCCAGACCGAGAAAACCGATGCGACCTAAGCTTTGTCTGGTAATGGACATTGTACAACCCATGGTGATGTTGACGTTGGTGGCTGGGCGCGACAAAACATCGCCAAAATTCTTCGTTTTGGCAGCTACTTATGACGATTCCAATTCACAACCTGCAACTGGCACACTGCGGATGGCGGATTCTGGCGGCGCATCCGTAAGATGGAAAGCAGCACGGCGGCGATGCCTACGCTCCACTGCGAGGGGCTCCGGCTGTACCGCGCATTCATCGAGAATGTTCACCAGGACACGCTCGATTTCCTCCAACACCTTCGCCTGGGTTCTCTCCACCGGCAGGAAGATGGCAATGGATCGGCGCTGATGCTTGATGCGAAACAGCGGTCTGCCGTTTCTCCCTTTTACCACCCTGTCGTTCTTGCTGGCTTTCGGCTTGCGGCCCGGAACCGACGATGCCAACAGCTTCCGATAGACCTCGCGTGCTTGGGGACATGTCTCAGCCGAGCGGATGTCACGCGCCGCGCGGATGACGAGTTGCCTTCGCTGCGGGTCCTCGAGGATCTCCGCCAGCTTCAGTCCCCAGCTTTCCCGGATATCGATCGCCGCATTGAATGCACCTACAACAACGCTCGGCAGGCGGGCGAGCCGCAACAAGCGCGACACGTGCGAAGGGGATATGTTCAAGGCGTGGGCGATCGCTTCCTGCGAGACGAAGTGCTTGCCTCGCAGCCAGCGTGCGAAACTCAACCCACGCTCGTATGGGCTGATGTCGCGGCGCTGGCGATTCTCCATGTCCATGGCGACAATGGCTTCGCGATCGGACAACTCGCGCACCTCGGCGAGCAACTTGGTATTTACACAACGGGCGACGAACAGGCGGCGCGCGCCGCAGATCAGCTCGACATCGTGATCGGGGTCGTCGCGAATTGGCCGGCACAGGACCGGCAGAAGCTGCCCGTGTTCCTTGAAGCTCTCGATCTCGGCGGCACAGTTTTCTTCGCTGATGTGCTCCTCCATGCGATCGTGCAGAGCCCAGACCCGGCACCGAAATGGGTCTACCAACACAAGCGATTCCATCAGGACCCTCCGTAGTAACGAGTCGATAGAATCATTCCATCGACGACACCCACACTGCGAGCCGGCCCCACCCGGCTCACGTCGACGGGAGGATGCCACACCATTGAGAAAAAACAATGACGCGCTGGTGACAAGGAGCATGGCAACGCGTGTAGAGTCGGCAATTGCACCGGCGCTTGCGACGGCAGGGCGACAGGTCCAGCCGATGTTGTTGCTTCACCTCCGCAGTGTCCAATCTCTGCGGCTTCGCCCGCCCCATGCGGGGAACGAGCTTGGTATCGAGCTCCGGAGCGCAAAGCGCTCGTGGTAACAATCCGGGTACTCTCCAACCTTTGCCACGGGAACTCACGACTCTAACCTTCATCATTCATGAATGATCACTCTGTCGCGCTCCGGAGCCTGGATTGGGAGGGTATTTTCCGGGCCGCCGTGAACCCATCCCTGGGGGCTGCGGGAAAAACATCCTGTTTTTCACGCCCCGGAAAATACCCTCCCAATCCAGGCTCCTCTGACATGTCTCGTGCTTGGATCCGAGTTTGGGGAATCGACAAGTTTGTTTGACACACGCCGCGCCGCGAGCTAGGAGCATGTCTGACTCCGGTCCTCGCCCTGCGTGAATCGCACCGAGGAATCAGCTTGCCTGCTCGGCCGCCACATCGAGATCCAAGGGCCGTGTCGCGCGCCACGCGAGCACGACGGCGGAGAGAATCATGCAGGCAGCCAGCAGGAAGGGCGCACCCACCCAGTCTCTCCTCGCGGGCACGCTGATCGCACCGGCAAAAATTTCGGTGAAAACGATGGGACCGAGCAGACTGGCGAGGCCGAAGAGGCTCGCCAGCGCCCCTTGGAGGCGTCCTTGCTCCGTGGCAGAGACCAATCGCGTCATGATGGTCTGCAGCGAGGGGGTTACAAGCCCCCACAAGGACGTGACCGGCACGCCGATCGAGAAGATCAGCCCCGTGGGCGCCAGGCCATAGATCGCGAGGCCGGTGGCGCCACAGGCCAGACCTGCCGCCAGCGCGCGGCGCTCCTGCAACCGCCCGACTATCGGCTTTACAAGGGCACCCTGCACGATCAGCGCCGAGACACCCATGCCGGCCAGCACGATACCTACCGCGCGTGTATCCCATCCATAGCGAAAACTCATGTACAGCACGCTGATACTGGGCAACACCGCGTGGGCGAGATCCTTCAGGAAGGAAACCGTAGCCAGTCCCGCCAGTGTTGGATGTGAGCGCAGGAGTTTGAGGGCGCCGAATGGATGCGCGCTGCGCCAGGAAAAGGGTGCCCGCTTGTCGCGTGGTAGTGATTCCGGCAGGACTAACAG
>CAZBTV010000072.1:0-36797 GCA_964494895.1 uncultured Steroidobacteraceae bacterium
AAATCACGGTCTGTCCGTGATTTTTTCCGAAGCGCATTTTCCCAGGAGCCAGCCCAACCCCTCTTTTCGCTCGCGTCTGCGCTATTACGAGGCATTCACACAACCGCGTATGCACGTTAACGGGTACGCTCGCCCATAGATGAATCCACCCTCGCGAAACTTTCATCCACCTCCCGCGCCACCCGCACGCCACTCTGAAGTGCCCCCGCCACAGTAGCAGGCTCGCCTTCAGTATTCGTCGCCTCACCCGCAAAAAACAGCGTATCTTCCAACGGAGCGGCAAGGCTCCGGCGGGCGTCGTCATTGTGCCCAACACCGACATAACTGTAGGCCCCGCGCGCAAATGGATCCCGTTGCCAGTTATGCAGGAACGCTGCCTCCAGCTGCGCCTTCCCCGGCGGCAAAGAGTCACCAAACATCCTCGACAAGCTCCCCAGCGCCTCGTGCACGATCTGCGCGTCCGTCTTTTCGGACAGAGCTGCAGCGGGCGGCCCTCCAATCCATGCGTTCATGAAAGGCGAGCGCACGGGCATACAAGTCCAAAACGTAGGGAAGGGTGTCTCGAGAGAATGAAAGAATGACGCATCCCGATAACGCCCGCCATCCAACTCCTCCCAGAATACACTGCGAAAACGTAAGACCACCTTCAGCACCGGCCCCGAAACGATACCTCCGAGTGCAGTGCGCTTCTCCTCCAATGCCGGACTGAACTGAATCGCACCCGGCTCCCCCTGTGAAAGGTGCAGCACTCCGACAGGAACCGTGATGATGACCTTCGGAGCCGTCACTCGAAAAGGCTCATCCATGAACGAGCCGTCGAGCTCCACGGCCCCCCGCCTCCAACGAATCGCATTCACGACCGTGTGAAGTTGCACGTGCACCCTGGAGCGATCCAGTTTCCCGGCAAGCGCGGTGACAATCGAGCTGTAGCCCGCTAGAGGCCGGAACTGCGGCTCATCGAGCATTCCGCCCGAAGCCCACTCCTCCGCGATCGACTGAGCGCTTACGCGGGCGGGATCGGCTGCGTCGAATCCCTGCACGAATCGTCTGGCGAGCTCACACGCGTCGTCCGAGAGTCCGCAACGTGCGGCCTGCTCTAGAAACTCCTGGAAGGACAGGTCTCTGCTTTGCGACAAGCCCGCCGCCTCGAGTGCCCGGGTCACCTGCCCAAACAGGTCCTCCGTCCGCTTCTGCAGTTTGCCGTGGAGCAGAGTCCAATGCGGGCCGCCCATGTCCACCGCCGCTCCGCCGGCCTCATGCAACAGGTCGAGCGTCACCGGGCTCTGTCCGTGGATGAATTCCGCGCCGAGCTCGACGGGCACGCCGGTATCGACCTCATGGCGCGTCCAGATGCGCCCACCAAGGCGGTCCCGCGCCTCCAGGAGCAATACCGAACGACCCGCTTCCTGGAGCGCGCGGGCAGCGCTCAATCCCGCCGCACCACCACCGACGATAACCACGTCCCAGGGGTCCTGAACATCATGCATTACTGAGCTGGCCCCGCATCAAAGTCGCAGCAGGACTGACGCCATCACGAGATCTCGCAATTCCCATACCCATCTCACTGCACGAGCAATAGGAACGTGGCTACCATGCGCCCACCTTGGGGGAGGAACACATCATGACACGCCCACGCTCGCCATTGCTCCGGCTGCCCGCCGACATAGGATACAGGGAGCCTATGTGACCTCCTCGGAAACCCCATGGAACTCGCTTGTCCTCTACCCGGAGTCGTCCGGAAACGGCGTGCGGACAATCGATGTGCGCGTTCGTCAGGAGCGGCCAGGCGCGTTGATCTTTCAATATGTACTCCGCGCTGCCGACATGCCTCGGATATGTGTTCCGCCCATGCGTTTGCCGTCGCGCGCGGATGAGCTGTGGAAGCACACATGCTTCGAAGCTTTCATCGCGACGGCCGACACACCACGCTACTACGAGCTGAACTTCTCCCCGTCGAGGGAATGGGCCATCTATAGCTTCGACGCATACCGACACGGGATGTCGCCGCTTGACGTCACTCTGCCGCCTGAGCTCAGTGTCCGCCGCTTCGACGATCGTCTTGAGCTCGATGCGACGGTCAGGTTACCTGAGCTGAACGCCTCGCAAAGCGCTCGCGCTCTTCAGCTCGCGCTGGGCGCCGTCGTGGAGGACGAGAGTGGTACGCTCTCGTACTGGGCCCTGAAACACGCAGCGGATAAACCGGACTTCCACCATTCGGACGGGTTTGTGCTCGAGTTGCCTGCATGAAGTTTGGAATCGACCGTCTTCTGGACGAGCCTGAGCTGCGCAAGCCGCTCGCAGGACGTCGTGTAGCGTTGCTGGCGCATCCGGCCTCCGTGACCCGGAATCTCTGCCATTCGCTCGATGCACTGTCCACGCTCGAGGATATTCACTTGACCGCGGCTTTCGGTCCCCAGCATGGACTGCGTGGCGACAAGCAGGACAACATGATCGAGTCACCCGACTATAACGATCCGGTACACGGTATCCCGGTGTTCAGCTTGTATGGTGAGGTTCGCCGTCCTACCGCCGCGATGATGGAAACATTCGATGTCCTGCTCGTCGACCTGCAGGATGTCGGATGCCGTATCTATACCTTTGTCACCACGCTTCGGTACGTTCTCGAGGAAGCGGCCAGAACGGGCAAGGAGGTCTGGATATTGGATCGCCCGAATCCTATCGGCCGGCCGGTCGAGGGCCTGACACTTCGTCCCGGCTGGGAGAGTTTCGTAGGTGCCGGTGCCATGCCGATGCGGCATGGCCTCACGCTCGGCGAGCTGGCACGCTGGTTCGTGGCCACACTCCGGCTCGACGTCGATTGCCAGATCATCCCCATGGAGGGTTGGAATCCTGAATGCCCGCCCGGCTACGGCTGGCCCCTCGGCACGCGCACCTGGATAAACCCCAGTCCGAATGCACCGAATCTCTGGATGGCGCGCTGTTATCCCGGATCGGTGTTGCTGGAAGGCACGACATTGTCGGAGGGGCGAGGAACGACGCGCCCGCTGGAACTGCTCGGCGCACCGGATGTTGATGCAAGAGAGCTGATAGCGCACATGCGTGCGCTCGCACCCGCGTGGCTGCGCGGCTGCCGGCTACGGCCGTGCTACTTCGAGCCCACGTTCCACAAACACGTTGGCAAACTCTGCAGCGGCATTCAAGTGCACGTCGAAGACGCCGCGTACTATGACCATGAGGGGTTCAGGCCTTGGCGACTGTTCACGCTGGCATTCAAAGCACTACGCCGACTGCGGCCGGAGTACGTCATCTGGCGCGACTTCCCCTACGAGTACGAAAAGGACCGGCTTGCCATCGATGTGATAAACGGCAGCGACTTGCTGCGCCGGTGGGTCGACGACCCTCAGGCGGCACCTGCGGATCTGGAGGCCCTGGCGAGTGTCGACGAGGCCACCTGGCAGGCGGAGCGCCGCCCGGCGCTGCTTTACTGAAGCGCGCCGACACGACTCACGCTCTCACGATCTCAACACGGACAGACGACGCTCGATTTTCTGCGAGCCAACAGGGATGGCCATGAGCTCACGCTGGTTGTTGGCGCTGGTCGCGTTGCTTGTCATCCCCGGAGAGAAGATTGTGGCCGCCCCGAATCACGACGCTCCCCTGATCCCCCGCTCGGCGCTGTTCGGCAATCCGGTGCGCGCGCAGGCCCGCCTCAGCCCCGATGGGCACTTCATGTCTTTTTTAGCTCCGCAAGAAGGAATCCTGAACGTCTGGGTCGCACCCTTCGGCAAGCTTGGCGAGGCCAAACCGATCACCAACGATCGTAAGCGCGGTATCCGCCAGCACTATTGGGCCGAGGACAGCCGGCATGTGCTTTTCTTGCAGGACGAGGCAGGCGATGAGAATTGGCGGGTCTATAGCGTCGATATCGTGACGGGGCGACAGGTCGATCTGACTCCGCTGGAGAAGGTCCAGGCACAAATCGTCGGCCTCTCGCATCAGCGTCCGGGTATCGCGCTGATCGCGCTCAACGACCGCAGTCCCGAGTGGCACGACCTCTACGAGATCGACGTCGCCACGGGCGCACGCCAGCTCATCGAGCGCAATGAGCAGCAATTTGCCGGTTATCTGGAGGATCTGCAGCTCCGACCCAGGCTGGCTGTCAAGACGCTGGCCGACGGCGGTGGTGAGTTGTATCGCCGCACTGAGCAGGGCTGGGAAAGTTTCCTCCATTACGACCCGGCCGACAGCCTTACTTTGCGTCCGCTCGTCATCGAGGAGGGCGCGAGCTCGGCGCTGCTGCTGAGTGGGGTCAATCGCGACAAGGCCGCCCTGGTCCGGGTCGACCTCACGAACGGTAAGCAGATGGTCGTCGGCCAAAGTGACAAGGCAGACGTATCGGATGTCTGGCTCGATCCCAGGACGCGCACGCCGCAGGCCTATGGAGTCGAGTATCTGACCGAGGACTTCACGCCGCTGACACCGGCGGCTGCCAAGGACGTCGCGCATCTGAAGGCGACCCTGGGGCCACAGTTTCAAGTCGTGAGCCGCACCAACGACGACAGCAAGTGGGTAGTGGTCGTCGACGACCCCGTCCACGTCACTGCCAGTTATCTATACGACCGTTCCAATGGCAGGGTAACCAAACTCTTTGATCACCGCCCGGAGCTGGCCGGCGCGCCGCTGCGTCCGATGAAGCCGGTGGAAATCCGGGCTCGTGACGGCCTGACGCTGGTCGGGTATCTGACCCTGCCCCCCGGAGCGGCGCCGGGCGCAAAGCCGAGGGACGAGGCCGGAGCAAGTTGGCGGCCGGTGCGGCCCGTGCCACTGGTGTTGGATGTGCATGGTGGGCCGTGGGCACGCGACAGCTACGGATTCAATCCCGAGCACCAGTGGTTGGCCAATCGTGGCTATGCCGTTCTTTCGGTGAACTTTCGCGGCTCCACCGGCTTCGGCAAGAGCTTCGTCAATGCCGGCGACCACGAATGGGCCGGCAAGATGCATGACGACCTGTTGGATGCCGTCGACTGGGCGATTCGTGAGCAGGTGGCCATTGCCGATAAGGTGGCCATCTACGGCGGATCCTACGGCGGCTACGCTGCGCTCGTAGGGCTCACGTTTACGCCGGAGCGCTTCACGTGCGGCGTGGACATCGTGGGCCCCTCGAATCTCGAGACCCTGATCGGCTCCATCCCGCCCTATTGGAAGGCGTTCCTGGACGACATGACTCGCCGGATTGGCGATCCGCGTACCGACGAGGGACGCAAGCTCCTGAAGGAGCGCTCACCCCTGAGCTTCGTGGATCGGATCACGAAGCCGCTGCTGATTGCCCAGGGCGCCAATGATCCGCGGGTTAAGCAGGCTGAATCGGACCAGATCGTGGCCGCCATGAAGTCCAAGCAGCTCCCGGTGACCTATGTCCTCTATCCCGACGAAGGCCACGGTTTCGCCCGGCCGCAGAACCGGCTGGCGTTCTACGCGATCGCCGAGGGGTTTCTTTCCAGGTGTCTCGGGGGCCGGTCCGAGCCCATCGGCGAGGGTTTCGACGGCTCGAGCCTGCAGGTGCTGGAAGGCGCGCCCGTTGTGCCGGGCCTTCCGGAGGCCCTCGCGAAGCTGGCAGCGGCACCCGGCGCACGAGCCAGTGCTCCCGGCTTGGACGGCTCGCCTGCTCAGCACTGAAGCGCTCACGGTCAGGGCGACGCCTGAAGCACCGCGCCACCGCATTCAGGCGGCTCGATTGACTCCTGTTATTCCAGGCGCAGCCCCCAGGATGTGAACCTTACGGAAGTATTTGGTCTAATCGCCCCTCTATGCAATCCGCCCGCGACATTTCTGGCTACCGCAGGTACTGGGCCGCCCGTTTCGGCACTGCCCCGTTCTTGCCCATGTCACGTCCCGAGATGGATGCGTTGGGATGGGATAGCTGCGACATCATTGTCGTTACCGGTGACGCCTACGTCGATCATCCGAGCTTCGGCATGGCCATCGTCGGCCGTCTGCTGGAAGCGCAGGGTTTTCGAGTCGGCATCATTGCTCAGCCAGATTGGCACAGCGCTGAGCCCTTCGCGGCGCTCGGCCGGCCTAACTTGTTCTTCGGCATCACTGCGGGAAACATGGATTCCATGGTGAACCGCTACACCGCCGATCGCCGCGTCCGTAGCGATGATGCTTACACGCCGGGAGGTGTTGGCGGTAAGCGGCCCGATCGCTCCGTCATCGTATATGCGCAGCGCGCACGCGAAGCGTTCAGGGACGTACCCATCGTGATCGGTGGCATCGAGGCCTCGCTGCGGCGCATCGCCCACTTCGACTATTGGTCGGAAAAGGTCCGACGCTCCGTCCTGCTCGACGCCAAGGCAGATTTGCTCGTGTACGGCAACGGCGAGCGCCAGATCTGCGAGATCGCTCATCGCCTGGCAGCCGGCGAGCGCATTCAGGACATGACGGACATCCGCGGGACCGCCTTCGCGCGTAAGAGCACCCCTGAAGGTTGGATCGAGATCGACTCGACACATCTCGATTCGCCGGGGCCGCTGAATCCGCCGGTGGATCCCTACGCCATGGACGAGACCCCGCGCACCGCAGATGGCGCGCTCGGGCCTGCTTGTAATACCGTCCCTGGAGCCGTGACCGATTCAAGCGAGTCTCCGTCCCTGGAGCCTACGTCCAGCCCGGCATCCGTGGTGGGCGCTCAGGGGGGGACAACGCCGTTCGCTCAAGGCCGCCGCTCGGGGCGGGACAACGCTCCTCGCTCTGTCGAGAAAGTCGTCCGTTTTGTCAGGCGCGTAAAGACCATCGATCGCGAGCGCAGTGTCATCCGGATGCCTTCGTACGAGCAGGTCGCCGCCGATCCCGTGTTGTATGCCCACGCATCCCGCATTCTGCACTCGGAAGCCAACCCGGGTAACGCCCGTGCCCTGGCGCAACGTCATGGCGACCTGGATGTCTGGCTGAACCCTCCGCCAATTCCTCTGACCACGAAGGAAATGGATTACGTCTACGAGCGGCCCTACCGTCGCTTGCCGCACCCGTCCTACGGCAACGCGAGCATTCCCGCGTACAAGATGATCCGTTTCTCGATCGCCATCCAGCGGGGTTGTTTCGGTGGCTGTACGTTCTGCTCCATCACCGAGCACGAAGGGCGCATCATCCAGAATCGCTCGGAAGACTCCGTGATCCGCGAGATCGAAACGATCCGCGACGGCGTGCCTGGGTTCACTGGAGTCATTTCCGATCTGGGCGGCCCCACCGCCAACATGTACCGATTGGCTTGCAAGAGCCGCGAGATCGAAAGCGCCTGCCGCCGGCCCTCCTGCGTCTACCCCGGGATCTGTCCCAACCTCGACACCGATCACGCGCCTCTGATCCGGCTGTATCGCCGCGCCCGCGAGTTGCCGGGAATCAAGAAAATCCTCATTGCCTCGGGCGTGCGCTACGACCTGGCGGCCGAGTCGCCCGCTTACGTGAAGGAGCTGGCGCAACATCACACCGGCGGTTATCTGAAGATCGCCCCCGAGGCGCTTTCCGAAGGGCCGTTGTCGAAAATGATGAAGCCCGGCATGGGCGCGTATTACCGGTTCAAGGAGCTGTTTGACAAATACTCGAAGGAAGCCGGCAAGGAGCAGTACCTCATTCCCTACTTCATTGCAGCCCACCCCGGCACGAGCGATGAAGACATGCTCGAGCTCGCTTTGTGGCTGAAGAAGAACGGCTTCCGCGCCGACCAGGTGCAGGCGTTCCTGCCCTCGCCCATGGCGACGGCCACGGCGATGTATCACTCGGGCAAGAATCCGCTCAAGCGCATTACGCGTAACAGCGAGGAAGTCAGGATTCCAAAGGGGCTGAAGGTGCGCCGGCTGCACAAGGCATTCCTGCGCTACCACGATCCTGACAACTGGCCCATGTTGCGGGAGGCTTTGCGGCGCATGGGGCGTGCCGATCTCATTGGCAACGCCAAACACCAACTCGTTCCCGCATATCAGCCCAACGGCACCGGGCAGGCACCCGAGGGGCAGCGCGCCGCCAACGGCGTCGGCTCCGCGCCCGCATCCAAGAGCCCCGGCCGCTCCGGCCCCCATCCGTTCCGCACCCAACATACCGGACTTCCCACGAATCCCCGCGTGCGCTCGCGGCAGGCGAAGCCAAGACGGCCCTAACGCCGGTCCCCGCCGTTGCGTCGACGGCAAGCCTGAGAGTAGGGTGGCCATTGTGAAAGCTGGCTCGCTTCGTGCCCTGGTGATCATCGTCGGCGCCATTGGAATGGCCCTCACGGTTGCGACGCCCATTGCACGTAGCTCGACCGGGCCGAGCCAGGCGCAGGCGTCGGCGCCGGTCACCGTGCTGGAGATCAATGGCGCCATTGGCCCTGCGACATCGCATTACGTGGTGCGGGGCATCGAATCAGCGGAAAAAGCTGGCGGCCGCCTGGTCATTCTGGAAATGGACACGCCGGGCGGCCTCGATAGCGCGATGCGAGACATCATCCGGACGATTCTCGCCTCGACAGTGCCGGTGGCTACCTATGTTTCGCCCTCCGGCGCGCGGGCCGCGAGCGCCGGGACCTACATTCTTTACGCGAGCCATATCGCGGCGATGGCGCCGGCAACGAACCTGGGTGCCGCGACACCGGTATCGATCGGAGGTGAGTCTGCGCCTGAGCCCAATCCCAATCCGACAGCGCCTCCGAATGCAACTCCGAGCCCCAATTCAACGCCCGCACCCAACCCAGCAGACAACCCTGGCCAATCCAATCCGCAAGCTCCTCCGGCCACCCAGTCTGCGCACAGCCGCCCCCCTGAAAAGGAGTCGTCCAGCAACACCCCTGGGTCTGGCACCGCGTCATCACCTGGGGCCGCGCCTTCGATGCCGGCTGTGCCGCAACCTGCCACGGCCATGGAACGTAAGGTCATCAACGACGCCGTAGCCTACATCCGGGGCCTTGCCGAGCTACGTGGCCGAAATGCGGACTGGGCTGAGCAAGCCGTTCGTGGCGCGGCCAGCTTGTCAGCGACGGCTGCATTGCAAGAAAAAGTCGTCGACGTCATTGCCCGCGACATCCCCGATCTCCTCGCCCAGATCGACGGCCGCGAAGTGAAGGTCGGCGGGCACGTCGAAAAGCTCGCGACCCGCGACCTGCCGATTCAGCGAGTCAAGCCAGACTGGCGCACCGAGTTGCTTGCAGTCATTACCAACCCAACCATCGCCTACGGTCTCATGCTGGTTGGCATCTACGGTCTGCTGTTCGAGGGCTACAATCCGGGAGCCGTGTTCCCTGGGGTCGTCGGGACGATTTGCCTGCTGGTCGCGCTGTTCGCGTTCCAGGTCCTGTCGGTGAGCTATGCGGGACTTGCGCTCGTCGCGCTCGGCGTCGGAATGATCATCGCCGAGTTTTTCTTTCCGGCGTTCGGCTCGCTGGGGCTGGGAGGGCTCATCGCTTTCGTGGTTGGGTCCCTCATCCTGTTTGACACGGACGTGCCGGGAGGGAATGTCGCGCTACCTTTGATCGCTGCGATCGCCACGGTCGGCGGCCTGGTGGTCGTCGGAATCGTCTATATTGCCGCCCGCGCCCTGCGCAGTCCCGTGGTCACGGGAGTGGAAGGGATGGTTGGCGAGAGCGCAGAGGTCGTCCAGGACTTCACCGGCCGTGGCCGCGTCCGATATCGAGGCGAGCTCTGGAATGCGCGCTGCAAGGACGAGTTGCACGCCGGCCAGACGGCACGCATCGTAAAGGTGGAAGGACTAACATTGTGGGTCGAGCCCCAGTGAGCAACCGGCACGCCCGCGGACCGCACCTGCATCGGAGAGCATCATGCCCTTCATGATCATTGTCGTCGTTTTCGTTCTCGTGTTGCTCTTTGGCTGTATCAGGGTGCTCAACGAGTACGAACGCGGAGTGTTGCTGAGCCTGGGGCGCTTCAGGGGCGTGAAGGGGCCTGGTGTCGTTTTCGTCTGGCCTGTCATTCAGCAGATGCGCAAAGTGGACCTGCGCGTGATTGTGCTCAACGTGCCCAAGCAAGACGTGATTACCCGGGACAATGTATCGGTCAAGGTCAACGCGGTCGTTTACTTCCGCATCGTCGACCCCGGCAAGGCCGTACTCCAGGTTGCCGAGCCCATGGAGGCCACGAGCCAGGTTGCACAAACGACTTTGCGTTCCGTTCTGGGGCAGCATGAAATGGACGACCTGCTGGCACAGCGCGAGAAACTGAACAACGATGTGCAGGTCATCCTCGACCAGGCCACGGAGGCCTGGGGAATCAAGGTGTCGAATGTGGAGATCAAGGACGTAGACCTCGATGAGAGCATGATTCGTGCGATGGCGAAGCAAGCGGAGGCGGAGCGCACGCGCCGTGCGAAGATCATCCACGCTGAAGGTGAGAGCCAGGCGGCGCAAATGTTGGTCGAGGCGGCGCAGTCGCTTGCGCGCCAGCCCAATGCCATGCAGCTACGCTATCTCCAGACGCTTGCGGATATTTCGCATGAGAAGACGCAGGTAATCGTCTTCCCACTACCGCTGGATCTCATCAAACCGTTGCTCGGTTCTGGCAGTGAATAGCGGTCGCACGCTGGCGATCGCAGGCGCGCTCCTCGCGCTGGCCACGGTGTTCGGCGCCTTCGGCGCGCACGCCTTGAAGACGCAATTGTCCCCCGACAGGTTGCAGGTCTACGACACGGCGGTGAGATATCATTTCTTCCACGCTCTGGGCCTGCTTGGGATCGGTCTCACGCTGCGTTTTGTCGATGCAGGGCCGGTGCGATGGGCCTCGGTACTGGTGCTCCTTGGGATCGTACTCTTCTCGGGTAGCCTGTATGCGCTGACCTTCGGGGCGCCGCGGGCGTTCGGCATCGTGACGCCATTTGGCGGCCTCGCCTTGATTGCGGGCTGGCTCTGCTTCGCAATGGGAGTCTGGCGGCACTGAAGCAGTGAACGGTGTGGCCAATTCCTTGAAGTAGCACCATCAGCTCATGATCGTCTCTGGCTTGCCTATCGACGCCGTTTTGCCACGTCTCCGGGAAGCGCTTGCCGGTAGCTCCTCCGTAGTTCTGCAAGCTCCTCCTGGAGCGGGCAAGAGTACGGTCGTACCGCTCGCGCTGCTCGAAGAGCCCTGGGCGGTCGCCAAGCGAATATTGATGTTGGAGCCCCGTCGCCTGGCCGCTCGCGCTGTTGCTCAACGTATGTCCCAGACGCTTGGCGAGAGTGTTGGCCGCACGGTGGGCTATCGCATGCGCATGGATACGCGCATCTCACGTGACACCCGCATCGAGGTCGTCACAGAAGGCGTTCTCACTCGCATGCTGCAAAACGACCCCGCTCTCGAGGGGGTGGCAGCCGTTGTTTTTGACGAGTTTCATGAACGCAGTCTGCAGGCTGATCTGGGTCTGGCTCTCGTGCTCGATTCACGGGAAAACCTGACTCCAGAGTTGAAAGTGGTCGTGATGTCGGCGACGCTCGATGGGGAAGCGGTCGCTCGCCTTCTCGATGACGCGCCCATCGTAACGTCGGAAGGGCGCACTTTCCCGGTGGAGTCGCGTTTTGCCGGCAAAGGAGCCCCTTTGTTGCCGGAGTCGGCGTTGGGCTTGGGCAATACGACAGATTCGCCTGAGAAAATAGCCGCGCAACTCGCCATGAGGGCGCTACGCGAGGAGCGCGGAGACGTGCTCGTGTTTCTACCGGGCGCGCGGGAAATTCGTCGGGTACAGTCAATCATCGAAAACGCCTTGACAGACGGAACCCTCGCAAGCGCGGGTGCCGATCGCACGGCCGCCCCTGGAGCACGGCGGTCCGGTGCCGTCGAAACCATTCGGCTGCTGCCGCTGTTTGGCGAGCTGGCCGCCGAAGATCAGGATGCCGCGCTCACTCCCTCAGCCCCTGGCACACGGAAAGTTGTCCTCGCTACAAACATCGCCGAAACGAGTCTGACCATTCCTGGGGTACGCGTTGTAGTCGATTCCGGATTGGTTCGCCGCTCGATGTTCGATCCAGCGACGGGAATGAGTCGTCTCGAAACGCAACGTATCTCGCGCGCGTCCGCTGACCAGCGACAGGGGAGGGCGGGCCGTACGGAGCCTGGAGTATGTTATCGAGCGTGGAGTGAAGGCGCGCACAGAAGTCTCGCGCCGTTCACGCCACCAGAAATTGCCGAGGCCGACCTCATTCCGCTCGCACTCGACCTCGCTAGCTGGGGTGTTCGCGACGTCAATGTCTTGCGTTGGCTCGATCCGCCGCCCCCCGCTATGCTCAGCAGTGCGCGCGATGTGCTCGAAAGACTTGGTGCGGTTGACGCCGATGGGCGCATAACACCACACGGACGTGAGATGTCCGGTATTGGCGTGCACCCCCGCCTGGCACATATGCTTTTGCGAGCGAGGAAGATAGGTCGCCTCACGTTGGCCGGCGACATTGCTGCACTGCTCGGTGAGCGTGATCTCCTGCGGGGGAGCTCCGGAGCTCGGGATGCGGACATCCGTACTCGCCTCGAAGTCATGCGAGGCGAGGGGGGCTCCCGAGAAGTCGACCGGTTCGGCCTGCAGCGGGCTCGCCGTTCCGCTCGCGAGTTGTTGCGGCAGATCGAAAGATCCAGTCCCGGCAGTGAGAATGGCGAGCGGGCATATGGCGCGGAGGACGTCGGTGTCCTGTTGGCGTTTGCCTATCCCGACAGGATCGGTCGCCGCAGGCAGGGGTCGGAAGGACGTTACACACTGGCTAACGGCCGAGGGGCGTACTTTGCTGACCCGCAGGGTCTGTCCAAGCAGGATCTCATCGTGGCTGTCGACCTGGATGACAGGGAGCGTGACGCACGAATTCTGCTCGCCGCCCCGCTGAGTCGCGCGGATGTCGAGGAGTATTTCGCTGAGCGCCTGCGGCGTCGCGAGTCGGTCGAATGGAGCTCTCGCGAGCAAGCCGTGATCGCGCGACGTACTCTGGAGCTGGATTCGATCGTGCTGGAGGAGAAGCCCCTTCCCGAAATACCTGCCGAAGCCGCTCGGGCCGCCATGCTGACGGGCATTTGTCAGCTTGGCGTCGACGCCTTGCCTTGGACTGGCGAGTCTCGAGACTTACAGGCGCGCATCGAATTCGTGCGAGCTTTGGTGGAGTCGGACCCGTCCATCCGGAAGTCGGATAGTCCTTGGCCGGCGGTCTCCGACGCCGATCTGGCTGCTAACCTGGGAGCCTTTCTCAGCCCGTGGCTGGAAGGCATCACACGCAAGGAGCATCTCGCGCGTATCGCGTTGATGGATGTACTGCGCTCCTCGTTGACTTGGGAGCAGCAACGCGAGCTCGAAGTCCTTGCGCCGACACATCTGCAGGTCCCCACGGGATCGCAGATCCGGATCGACTACCTGGATCCAAGCGCTCCGGCCATTTCGGTACGTCTCCAGGAGGTGTTCGGTCTCGACGCCACACCACGGATCGGCGGCGGGCGTGTCCCAGTTACGTTCAAGCTGCTTTCGCCGGCACAGCGGCCTGTGCAAGTTACCCGCGATCTCGCGAGCTTCTGGCGGGGCTCATATGCGGAGGTCCGTAAGGACATGCGGGGTCGCTATCCGAAACACTACTGGCCTGAAAATCCACTCGAGGCCCAACCGACCCGCGGCGTGCGCCGCCGCCCGTGAAGATGTCCGGGCTCGCACGCCCGAAGCATAGAGAAATCGACCAGCAAGGCGATTTTCGGTTGAGTCAGTAGAAGTAAAAGGTACACTTCGGTGCCATCTCCCGCGAGCCATCAGGTCCGTGGTGCCCGTTGAGGATGTATGGCAGTAGCTCTTGCAGACAATTCTAAAATGATGACGAACAACCCAGCCGACTCGGCGCGCGAGTCAGCCATCGACATTCGTTTCGGCCAGGTGGGGCTCGTCCAGGTGCGTATCCGAACCACCGATCCCGGAGCCATTCTCGATGAGCTCACTGGGCGTGTCGCAACCGCGCCGCGCTTCTTCGAGCGCACGGCTGTCTGTCTCGATCTGAGTGGACTCGAGAGGAGTCCGGATGTGGCCGAGGTTCGCGGAGTCATCGAGGCGGTCAGACGCGCGGGTATGCTCTCGATCGGATTGACCACGGGGTCGCTGGGTGTGGAGGCGCTTTCAGGGGCATTGCAGCTTCCGGTGCTGTCGCACTTTCGTGCCTACAATCAGAGTGTTCCCGTGCTACAACGTGCCGAGAGTCAGAATGCTCCAGTGGTACAGGCACCACCCCCACCTGCCGTGGAGTCGGCTGGGCTACCCGCTTTGGTACATCAGCAAACGGTGCGTTCGGGGCAGAGGATCTATGCGCGCAATCGCGACCTTGTCGTTACGGCGACGGTAAGTGCTGGCGCCGAGGTCATGGCGGACGGTTGCCTGCACATCTACGGAGCTCTTCGGGGGCGCGCTATGGCGGGAGCGCGTGAAGATCTCACAGCGCGCGTCTTTTGCCAGGAGTTTCATGCCGAGCTCATATCCATCGCCGGCGTATTCCGCGTTTTTGAGACCATTCCTCCCGATCTGGCCGGCAAACCCGTCCAGGCCTGGCTGGAAGGCGACAAGCTCCATCTCGCCCGTCTGGGAGGTTAGTTTCGTAATCCATCAGGAGACCCAGCATTGACCGAAATCATTGTAGTGACCTCAGGTAAAGGCGGTGTCGGCAAGACGACCACCGCTGCCAGTATTTCCTGCGGCCTCGCACGCCGCGGCAAAAAAGTCGCCGTACTCGACTTCGACATCGGCCTGCGCAACCTGGACCTCATCATGGGTTGCGAGAGGCGCGTCGTTTATGACTTCGTGAACGTCATCCAGGGCGACTGCACCCTCAAGCAGGCCCTCATCAAAGATAAGCGGATCGAAACGCTCTACGTCCTAGCGGCATCTCAGACGCGCGATAAAGATGCACTCTCATCTGAAGGCGTGCGCCGTGTATTTGACGAGCTCACCGCCGACGGATTCGACTACATCATTTGCGACTCTCCTGCCGGCATCGAAAAAGGCGCGCACCTGGCGATGTATTTCGCTGACCGTGCCGTGGTGGTCGTGAACCCTGAAGTCTCGTCCGTCCGTGACTCCGATCGAATTCTGGGATTGCTCGCGAGCAAGACGCAGCGCGCGGAGCAAGGCAACGGCGGCGTAAAGGAACATCTCCTGCTGACGCGATACAGTCCCCGACGTGTTGCGATAGGCGAGATGATGAGTGTGAATGACGTAAAGGAGATTCTCGGTCTCGATGTGATCGGCGTCGTCCCGGAGTCCAGCGATGTGCTCTCCGCTTCCAACGCCGGCACTCCCGTCATCCTCAATGAAGCGAGCGATGCCTCACGCGCCTATAACGACGCGGTGTCGCGTCTCCTGGGAGAGTCGCTGCCGCTTCGCTTCGTCGATGAACCGAAGAGGGGATTTTTCGCACGCATGTTCGGAGGCTGACATGGGATTACTTGCTTTATTTCGCCGTAATCCCCCCACAGCCAGCGTCGCCAAAGAGCGCTTGCGCATCATCGTCGCACAGGAGCGCAGCGCGCGCGGCGGTCCGGACTACCTCCCGCTGCTTCGCCGTGAGTTGCTCGAAGTCATCAAGAAGTATGTCAATGTTGATCCCGAAGAAGTTCAAGTGAACCTCGGGCAGGAAGACGGTCACGAGGTTCTCGAGATGTCCGTCGCGCTACCCGTCACATCGGCCGCAGCCAAGCCCCAGCGCAGTGATGCCGGCGTGATATGAGCGGCGCATGAGCGGTCATCGAACCGCTCACCGTTTGCCAGGCAAGTCTCCATAGCCTGAATGGCCCGCTGTCGCCGACGCTCGTCTCAATCGAGGCCGAGCTGAGAGTACATGTCGATCTGCCGGCTGTCGCCGATCACCCGCTCGAAATCCAGTCCCAACGCGGTAAGCACCGGCTCCGCCACAGGCCTGATCTGTTTGTCGACGTAATGCTCGCGATCGAGAGGGTGCTGCACATTATCCAACGGCTCCGCGCCCGCGGTCGTCATGACATAGCGGATGAGGCGCTCGGGTGGCTGCACGGACTTGCGCGCCGCGGCTACATGCGGCGGAGTGGTCGCGGTGTAATCGTCCGCTGATTTTCGGAGGTTCTTGAGATAGACGAGGTCGCTGTCGCGAGCCCCTTCACGTACGTGACGCACAACGTCAGCGAGCCAGGCGTCGACTCTTTCACCCGTGAAAAGTCGATGATAGAGCTCGCGCTGCACCTGTTTCGCAAGCTCTGTCCAGTCACGCCTGACCACCTCCATCCCGACGAATTCGACGTTTTCCGAATCCGCACGACCGTGAAGCAGGCCCGCGTAACGCTTGCTCGCGCCGCGCGTGCTATGCCGTGCACGCGGTAAGAACAGTTTCAGATAGAGCTTCTCAAACTCCAACTCCAGGCGGCTGCGCACCTGCCAGCGCTCTGTGATTTCGCGCTCCAGGTCGTTGTTCAGCGCCACCACGAGCTTGCGGGCCCGTTCGCACGCCGCTTCGGGATCGCTCTCGCGTGAATGCACGAACAGGCTATCGGTATCGCCATAGAGCACCTCGAAACCGGCTGCCTCGAACCAACGCTTCGACCACAACAGCATCTCTCGCCCGGTACCCGTGATGGAGTTCGCCAGCGCCGGGTTATAGAAACGGCACGCCGGCGTGCCCAACACGCCGTAAAACGAGTTCATCAGGATCTTGATGGCGTTTGATGCCACATCGTCGCCAGCTTTCTTGGCGGCCTCGCGGCGAGGGAAAAGATCATCCAACATGCGGGGAAGAATGGCCGGCGGACGCCGGAAGGCACCGCCGGGCACCCGTATGATGTCGTCTGCCGGATCGGGATTGGCGACGTATGATAGAGGGTCGATGTTGAATGTCCGGATGATGCTCGGATACAGGCTTTTGAAGTCGAATACCCAGACATTGGTGTGCAAACCCGTGCGCGGCTCGAGTACATGCCCGCCTTGCTGCGCCACATGGACACGTGAGTCATCCGAGCGCACGGTCGGGGCAACCAGGCGCAAGCGCTGCAGCTCGCTCAGATAGAGAAAGTCGAACGAGGCAATGCTGGCAGCCACCCGGTCGGGAGTCATTCCAGCCAACTGGCTGCGTGCGAAGGCGAGCCGGATGAGATTGAGCCGTTGCGGAATCTCGAATGCGAGCCTCGCATCGGTACGTGCATACCGCGCGAACGCGGGCAGGTCGTGTTTGTAGTTATGAGTGATCTCGCCAATGCGGTCGCGCACGTCGCCCGCAACGGACTTGCCTTCACCGAGCACCTTGCGCGAGACCGCATCCAGGGAGTAATCATCCATCCGCACGAACGCGCCGCGTAACAGGTCGATACCATCGAGCACGAGGCGGCCCGGAATGGCCGCCTGGCCACTGCCGAAATACCCTTGCGCTTTGCGCAACCGCATCGGGCTTGAGTCCCGGCCAAGCTGGAAAGGGCGCCGCAGGCGCGCGGCAATCTTTTCCAGCACGGTCAGATCGAAGTCGATGACATTCCATCCCGTCAGCACGTCGGGATCGATCTCGGCAACACGAGCGCAGAATGCGTCCAATGCCGTCCCTTCGTCGCTGCAGCGGACGGCTCGTTCCGGCATGGCGCGCTCGCTCCCATCGACGATGAAGACCTCATCGACTTCGGGTGCATAGAGCGAGATCGCGAGCAGCCGCTCGCCCTTGCGGTCGGTTTCGATATCGAAGGACAACACCCGGGGCTCGATCCGCACATCGGCCGGCCGCAACACCGGATCGTCGAATACCCATGTCACTCCGCTGCCCGCTGCTGCTGCTCCTTCGATTTCACAGCCGCCCTTGATCCCACGCTCGATGAGATAGCGCATAGCGAACCGCACGTCCGCCTCGAAGGTGTCTACGCCGGCTTCATGCAGTCGATCCCGTAGTCCGGGCACATCGGGGGGCGTTTGCGTTTCGATGCTACACACGGGAGAGCCGGAAAAAGTGCGCTTGTCGACGGGCTTGGGCTCGGGCGCGCCTAGCGCTCGTGCTCGCTCGGCTGCTGCCGCTGGGATGTAGAAATGCGGGCGCTGACGCCCGTCGCGCACCAGAAAAGTTCCGCCGTCCTCCAGCCGCCCGTAGAGATGCACGACGGGAGTACGGCGGCCGTTCGATTCTGAAACGACCCGATAGCTCGCCTGCAGGATAAAGCCGCGCGCGTTCACAAAGGTATTGTGCGCGCGAGTGCCCCTAAAGGGCTCTTACTTTCGAGGCAATTGCTCGCAGCCACTGGGGCTCTAACGGTCGATTGCCGGCCATGTGACGCAGAACCGCGCACCGTGCAATGGGGATTCGGAGACCGAGACCTGTCCGCCGTGCCACTCGACCGCCCGCTTGACGATCGCAAGCCCTAGCCCGAAGCCCGTTTTGCGGCTGGCACCACGCTCGAGCTGCACGAAGGATTCGAACACCCGCTGTCGATCCGCTGTCGGGATTCCGGGCCCGTCGTCATCTACCAGCAGACGATTGACGCCCTCCCGGCAGGTGAACGTGACTGTGATCGACCGTCTCGCATAGCGAATCGCGTTATAGAGCAGGTTCTTCAACACCGTCTCGATCAGATGCACGTCACAGCGCACTTCGGTGCAATCACTCTGGACGCTGGTGTCGATCTGGATGTCCTGCCGCGCGCCGTGCCCGACAGACTGCGCGATCGCGGGGACGAGTGTCGTGAAGTTATGCGCATCGATGTTGAGCGCGACATCGGCGCGCTCCAGAATCGCGTAGCTCATGGTCGCTGTCACCAGGTCGTTGATCGCGGCAATATCGCTCTTGATGTGCTCGAGCGAGCGTTGAACCTCTTCCAGCGAAGTCGACTGTTGAGCCAGCTCGATTTCGAACTTCATGCGTGACAACGGCGTCCTGATCTCGTGCGACACCGCGTTCGACATATCCTTATGAGAAGCAATGAGCCCGTCGATACGGGCTGCCATCCTGCGAAAGGTTTGCGAAAGCGGATAGATCTGGGAGTGCGGCTTGATCCGGGCATCGAACGACCAGTTCCGGTCGCCAAATCGCGCGGCCGCCTTCTCCAGGGCGCGCAGGTCGCGCGTCAGCGGCCAGATCCAGATCATCAGAACCAGCGCGATGACCGCGTAAAACGACATGGTGAGCGTCCACTCGAGCCAGCCGCGTTGACCCGCCGGCTCGACCGACTTGATCGCCAATACGTAGTTGTCATCGAGCCGTCGCAACGCCCACGAGTCGCCGTCCGCGGCCTGCATGTAGGCGATCCCGCCGCGCTTCAGGGTCGCCAGCGTTTCCCCTCCGGCAATGTCACGCGCCGCGAACAATTCCATGTCGGTGCGGGTCTGGGCGGCGAGATTCATTACGATCTGCCGCCAGTCCTGTGGAGGCGCGCTATGGAGCCGATCAGCGAGTGTGGCGATGACGATGGCAATCGGCCTGTCCTCCGCCGCATCGGGGTTGCTGTAGGCTTGCAGCAGCCTGTCTTGACCCCAGCTGACGATCGCCAGAGTGAACACGATCAGGACATAGAGGCCCAGGAAATGTCGCGCCATGGCCTACCAGGGGTCGGGTACGAAGAGGTATCCCTGTCCCCAGACGGTCTTGATCCGCTCGGCGGTTTCCGCCTCGTCACCGAGCTTGCGCCGCAGACGTGAGATCCGGATGTCCAGCATCCGGTCCGTTCCGTCGTACTCTCGCTTGAAGAGATCCTTGAAGAGCGCTTCGCGCGATTGAATCCGCCCGGCGCGAGAGGCGAGGTGGACGAGCAGGTCGAACTCGTTACCGGACAGCGCGATCGCTTGCCCATCCAGGTGCACCGAGCGCGAGCTGATATTGATGGTCAAGCGACCGAACTGCAGCACTTTTCGGGGGGCGGGATCCGGTGGGCGGCTCCGCCGCAGGAGCGCCTTGATCCGTGCCAGCAGCACCCGCGGTTCCACTGGCTTGACGACATAGTCGTCAGCACCCAGCTCCAGGCCCAACACGTGATCGATATCGCTATCGCGGGCGGTCAGGATCAGAATCGGATTGCTGTAGTCGGGGCGCAGTTGCCGGCAAATGGTCAAGCCATCCTCTCCCGGTAGGCCGAGATCCAGAATGACCAGGTCCGGCCGCTCACGCTCCACTCGCGCGGCCACTTCGTCGCCTCGGTTCGCGGTGGCGACGCGGAGCCCATTGCTCTCCAGATAGCGGCTCACCAGCTCCGCGAGCCGCGTGTCATCCTCGACCAACAGAACCGAAGCGCCGGGTGTAGTGCTCATGAGAGTGGCTTTTCCGCGCCTTTTACCTCGTCACTCGAAGATATTCCACGGTTCCCGGCGCTTGTGCCGGTAGTGCAACGCTTCCCGGATGACCCGCAGTACCTCCGAGGCGAGGACGTTCTGCAGGGCAGGGTCGCGCAGTTGCAGTGTCAGGTCATCCACAAAGGTGAGGTGGATACTATAGGTGCCTTGCGAGTAGTGCTCCCAGCAGTGCTTCACTTCCGGTCTGTCCAGGATCACCAGGCACAAAGATTCCTCGTGCGGTGCGCTCCACTGCGCGTGTACTTCCGTCTGGCACTGCTTGTCGTGAGCGCCCAGTGTGCAGATTCGTGGGCTGAGCTCGAGGTGGATCTCCTCGTTTGTGGCAGCCGCGGCGGTCGTCGCCGCCGGCAGGAAAAGCGGCAATGAGATCAGCAGCGTCGGCGCTGCTCGCATCAGTCCTCGCGTTGTGTGCTCGATAGCTGCGCTAAACACGCCGCCCCCGCTAGAACGAGTACGTGGCGCCCACGAATGTGGTCGTGACATAGCGCGCGTTGATGATAGGACTGTCCGCGATTGCATTCCCCAGCCGCTCGGTTTCCACGAATGCCGTGATCTTCCACCTCTGTGTCAAGGGTCGCGAAAGTCCCAGCTTGATAAAGGGGTCGAAGGCGGCGCCGCCTCTGTAGACATCCGGAGCGCCGTAGTAATAGTTGACGATGGCGGCGCTTTTCCAGGTAAAGCCGATGTCGGTGGTCCATGAGCCTCCGGCATGCGATAGCGGTATGCCCAGCGCAGCCCGCACCTCATCGCCATGGTTATGCCCGGTGATCTCGTGGAGCACATCGAGCTGTCCGGTGAGGCTGCCGTATCTGAAGGTCCATTCGGGACCGGCGAGGTATGTCCAACTTCGCGACCGCGGAGGAAACTTGACTGCCGTCACTGTGGTGGTCGTTCCGTCAGGATTCCTCTGTGGCAAGTGAGTCACAAAAGTGGCGAGGCTTGCATCGACCGCGTTCAGTCCTGCCACGAAGATGTTCTGGGGATCGCCGCGGTAGAAAAAGACGCGGTCATAACCCGGGCTGGCGATGAGGCTGAGCGAATTCGCATCGCTGTCGACTAGCGTCACCCCCGCGTCGAGGTTGTCGATGAAGAAATGCTTCCCGTAATAACTGAACTGTGGAATCACGGCCAGCGGGATGGTGGCCTGGTGTACCACGGGATCGGTCCTGACACCCGCGCCGAGAGACAGGCTGAAATTCCAACCGCCAACCGCCACGCAGTCGGCTGAGGGCCCTTTGCAGCTGTCCTCCCCGAAGGCAACCCCCACAAACCCGAGCGTGAGAGGGATCGCGAATGCCAGTCGATAAAGCCTGCAGTCCATGATTAAAGAGGATCGCCACGCCATCCGAAAGCGGAACGATGCCCGCTCGAGCATATTCGCAGAAACGGACGACTCTTAGGAGTGTGCCTGACGCACACCATGGCCCGATGTCCCATTCTTATGGGCCACATGATCCGCCTCCAATGTAGCCGTTTGTATCACGTTGTATCTGCCGGGGCCTGTGCGCCATGGGTCGCCGGTTTCGCGGCAACACCAGGACATCCCGAGTTGGAACTGCTTCCACCGTTGTCCGTAAGCTTGCGCACGCCCCGGGGAACCCCCCGCAGCGGTGCTTCGATTTGATACAGTCGTGCGCCCGGGGGCGCATCCGAAGAAGGGCAGGAAACTGAAGGCGCAAGGCAATTTCCGCCCGGTCTCGAGTGGCGAGGCGCCGGTGGGCATCTCTTTCATAGCTATCTACGCGATCGCGTACGCCGCGTTATGGCTCGCGCTGATGACTCCGGCGACTATCACGCTCGCGCTGCGGGTCAGGCAGATTGCGCCGGTCGGTGCTACCCGCGCCGCTTCGCTGGTTCTGATGGCAGGCGCCGTCGTGGCGCTGGTGGGCAATCCCGTTCTGGGCGCCCTCTCCGATCGGACCCGCTCGCGTCTCGGCAGGCGCCGTCCTTACCTGATAGCCGGCTCGGTTGCCGGCTTTGCCGCCCTGGTCCTGGTCGGTGTCGCGCGTTCCCTGGATCTCGTGCTGCTCGGCTGGTGTCTCGCCCAACTCGCCTACAACGCGGTGCTCACAGCCATGGTGGCGATCGTGGCGGACCGCATCCCGGCGTCACAACGAGGCACGGTGGTGGGCATTCTCGGCATGTGCCTTCCTATAGGACAAATCGCCGGAACCTTTCTCGTGCAGCAGCTCGTGCCCGATCTGCTGCGCGCTCTGTTGGTTCCGGGCGCAATCGGAGCTATCGGTGTATGCCTGTTGGCGCTCGTGCTGCCTCCAGATACCGGCGTCGGCGGCGCACGCGCGCCGGGGAAGGTATCGGCTTCCGGCTATGTGAGGCCGCGCCGTTCCGGCTTCGCCCGCCATCGCGATTTCGCGTGGGTCTGGTGTAGCCGTGTATTGTTCATTGTGGGCAATGTCTCCTTTCAGACGTACCAGCCCTTCCTGCTGCTGGAGGGGCTGAGATTTGACGCGGCGGAAGTGCCGTCCGTCGTCTTTCGCTCTACGCTGGTCCAGGCGGCCACCACCGTTCTGAGCAGCTTGATTGCCGGGCGCCTTTCCGATCGCCTGGGACGGCGTAAGCCCATTGCGATGGTGGGCTCGGTCCTGCAGGGAATAGGCCTGTGGATCGTCGCCATCGCACACTCCTATCCAACACTACTGTCCGCGGTGGCCGTGGCCGGCCTCGGGCGAGGGATCTACGAAGGGGTGAGTCTTGCCCTGGTAACAGACGTACTCCCCGACCGCGACGTACACGCGGCTCAGGATCTAGGTCTGCTCAACATCGCCAACGTCCTGCCACAGGTGCTCGCCCCGCTGGCAGCGCCAGCCGTACTCGAAGCCAGCCACGGCAATTACATGGTGCTCTTTCTGTTGGCTGGCACGATCACTGTTCTGGGTGCCGTCTTGCTGATGCCGGTGAAGACCGCCCGCTGAGGCAGCGGATGTCTGCCCGCGCTGCTTGAGCCTATTGTGTGCCAGCCTTATAGAGCCAGTAGTTCAATACGCCACGGCCGCCTTCCTCGCCACTACTCTCGGGAATACTGCTAAGCACTCCATAAATCCTTGAAATGCATTGAGAATCTGGACGAGTACACAGTTGTCCGTGCCATGGCGATTTTGCGTTGTTGTCGTCGCCGAGAACACTGCGAAGTTGGCACTCTAGCAGCCAAATTGACGCACTAGGATGCCCTGCGCGGTTCCTGCTGCGCCCACGATGGGACCCGAGCGACTGTGATTTCGGTTGCTATGTGGTCGCCGCATGGTTGAAAGATGAGCGCGGTGACCATAGGACGCTTTTCATTAGCGCCGCTGGCAGTACGTACCTCCAAAGTGAATAGCGGAGGTGCCGATCCCAGGGGTTTCGCTTTATTGGGGGGGATAATGACGCGAGTGGCCATCCTCGTCGACCTTGGCTTTTTCCTCCCAAGATATCGTTCCCTCGTCGAGAAAGGCGATGATCCTCCCCACACTCCAAGGGAAGTCGCCAAGAATCTCTGGCGCACAGCGGTCAAGCACGTCAACAAGGCAGCGGGCGAGCAGCTTTATCGAATTCTGGTCTACGACTGCAAGCCTCTGGCCAAGAAGGCCCATAATCCCATTACAGGCCGCGCGGTGGATTTCAGCAAAACCAACACGTACTGGTTTCGCATGGAACTGCATCGCGAACTTGTCTGCCTCCGAAAAGTGGCACTTCGTCTTGGTGAGTTGCACTACGGCGGCCAGTGGCTGTTACGGGCAGAGCCGACAAGGCGCCTTCTAAAGCGCGAAATCACGGTCAATGACCTTGCCGACCCGGACGTTGTATATGGACGCGGCAAAAAATTTTAGGATCGCTCCTATCATTTACCTAGGCTGCTGTGCCCGTGCCATACAGTTCGACGCTGGGCTTTACGTCATTAAGCTTCCAGCGGAGGCGAATTTGCCCAACTGGGCGAGTTAGCACTCGACGCCGACGCACTGTTGCGTTGATTTCCTTTTCAACAGCTCTGTCTCGTCGTATGTTCGACCTAGATGGTAGTGCTGTGTGGTAGACCGCTGCAGTTCTTGTCTTCAGGCGAGCAATATCTTGAGGTGATGGGCGCGGCACGACTCCCTTATTATATGAGGTTAGTACTGCAATTGGGTCTTGGTTTGAGATTATCTTCTGCCATGCGGCATCGCAATCGCCGTTTGGGCTGCCGTGATGCGCGATTTTTATAACTTGTGCTACTCCGTCCGGGAACTGAGCGCAGCCAAGCAATGCCTTCCATCCCCGCCCCGGGTCGCTAGTAACTTCCAGGTCCCCACCCAGTAATACTCGAATCGGTCCCCAACCAAACCAAAGGACCACTGAGTAGTCGTTACGTGAGGGGGCTGTCGTACGGACAGCGTGTTTGCTTTTCAGTAGCCCTTGTAGGATCTCACCTAACTCCTGATGAGCCACTCGGATTGAACCGCTGGATGGAGCAAGTGCCACAAGCTCGCAATCGCCACGACGATAAATCTTGTGGTCCGAGCGTGTTGTCGAAATTGCGCGCAAGCTGCTGCCCGTTTGAGCTATTCGTCGTTCAACGATTTCTTGGATAACGCTGAGCTCACGAACGCCTGAAGTTTTTTTGTCAGTTATACGATCTTCTATGCCGTATAATCCCAGAATCTCTCTGAACTCGTCCACGGCGAACGCAGCTGAGCAGACTACCTGCGCAGCCGCGCACGATTCGACCAGCTTAGCGGCTCCAGCGACGTGGTCGTCATGCCAGTGGGTCAGGATGACTAGTTTGACTGCATTTGATATGTCAACGCCAAGCGCTCTTTGAGGTAAGTCAGCGCAAGTGGTTCTCCGCCAGTTGTGGAGCAGCAAGAGTCAATGATTGCCCAATCACCTTCGCCCAGGTGCAAAACCACACATTCGCCGACTCCGCAACCAAAGAGCGACAGTTCGAACGTACTGCTATCAGGTTGAGCTCCCTTAAGGGTCATTACGCCAGGCTGCTCGTGAGCGCTTTGCGTAATTCCTTGCCTGTTCCTGTTCGCTGCCGGTCCAGTTCGGCAGTCGCCGAAAGCGAATTCGTGTCACTCGCTGACGCGGCATCCCTATTTGTTGCTCATACCGAATGGACCAGTAGAACACCGCTCCGGGTTGTACAAGCGGCAAGTCTTCATCGCCCAGTTCAGTTAGTGCGATGACGACCTCTTCCTCGGGATTGCTCGGGTTCGTATTGTCCTGAACTATGGCCGTAAATTCATCTTTGCCTCTTGACAAAACCCTCCCTTCCCACAGTTGCAAAAGCCGATTGGATACAGCGCGATGGCGAATCGGATTTACTGGTACTGGCACACTGCTCAGTTTCCTGGCCAGCGCATCAGTACCGGTATTGTTAAGAAAGCGGTCATTTTCTGATCGCGTTTGACCGCCGACGTCAAATGTTACGTGGCCTTCAATTTGCGTGTCGGCGTTGACGAGGCTTGAAGCACTCACGCGTACGCGTGCCGCCGTTGAGGTCTCAGCCATGACTTGATTTTTCCTTCAATGCATCGGCGATTACATTATCCCCAAGCTCACTGGCAAAATTCATCGCGTTTGACCACTGGTCAGCAATTAATCGCGACACCGCCCCGGCTGTCCCGTTTTCTCTTACGTCGAAATGGCTGTTAACTAGGATTTCTACGGTGTCTTGATTGGGAGATAAGATAACTGGAGCGACGTTGATATGTATCTCGCCCTTCAAGTCGTCTTGCCGATGTGCCTTTATCGTCAATAGCTGAAGCCCAGGATTCTTGACATGACGACGCCATATAACCTTTGGCGCTAACACGTGGCCAATGTGATGCCACGCTTCCGAGTCTTCAACGCGGAAATGCATTTGGCGATTGAGTCCAACTCCAGTGACTGGTGTGTGCTCTAACAGGCGAAATGTGCCTACAACTAGGTCTCGCAGCAATGGAAAGTCGTCGGGCGTTTCGGTTCCTGCCGTGAGCCGTTCCCGTAAGACCTGCACCTGCACCCACTTTAGCCTAAACTCCGCCACATCCGGTGTTATCACCCTGACCTCGGCACCTTCCGCCTCGGTTTCTTGAATCAATGATCGTGCAGCAAGCCATGCTGGGTGGAAAATGGCCGGATTAAATGTCCCCACACAGACAATTGATGCAGCATCCCGAGTTCGGATAAACGTCACCCGCGAGCACTCCCGCTGTTTATTACGGCACCAGCACCTCGCATATTATCAACTCTAGAGGACGCAGTTCGAGAGTTGAGGTGGAGCTTCGGTATCCGGAACCACTGGGTATTCGGTACCACTGATAGAGGCGGCGCCCTATTAGGCACGGCGCGCCTCACCCAGCATAGCCGCCTTGATGATCTGACGCTGCTACCGCTGGCACGGGCCGTGAGCGACAAGGCTTTGTCCAAAAACCCGGAAGCGGTGCTCGCAATGCTTGCGTGAGAGGGAACAAGAAGGCGCTCCGTACGGACAGACCTTTTTGGGAAATCGCGGTAGTCGATGCGTGCCCCGCACACGAGATCCGGTTGCTCAGTGCTTGTCCATGTGTGCTTAACGACTCTCTCCAGCGGAGGGCGATATCCATTGTGTGCCCAATCCCCTTGCGCCACCCGTGCCAGCAGATCGTCGCTGATCTGCTGCGCAAGAGCCGGACTCAGCGGGGCACCGGCATGCAGCGGCTCAGTGGCCCGGCCGGCTGCCGTAAAAACGGCGTCGGCGCCACTTTATGCTTACCCGTACAAGCGCAACTCTCGGCAGTTTAAGGAAATTTTGTGGGCCCGGTAGGATTCGAACCTACGACCAAGGGATTATGAGTCCCCTGCACTAACCGCTGTGCTACAGGCCCATCGGAGGGGGGCGGATTGTAGCAGCCGAGCCGCTTACGCGTGATCGGGCTTGACGGTGGCCGGACACCCGCCCAAAGCCGAGCGATCGAATTCAGAACAACGGGGCGAGGTCGGGGCCGGCTGGGCGGCACCGGGGCTTGGCGCCACTTGAACTCCCCAGCGCCAACGCTAGCATGGCGCTTGCGGGATCTGGCCCATGGCGGCCCGTGTGGTGACCGCAGGCCCCACGGCGTACGTCTAGCGCGACACGCAGCACGCGTTCGTGCTGCCAGCGACCGCCATTCGTACCCCCGGCCCCGGAAGGCGCGGCCGCTACGACACGGAGTATCCATGAAACTCTACAGCATGCCCGGCGCCTGTTCGCTCGCTGCCCATATCGCGTTACGCGAGGCAGGAATCGCCTTCGAGCTGGTGAAAGTCAGCCATCGTACCCACAAGACCTCGCAAGGGATCGACTTCGACCAGATCAACCCCAAGGGGTACGTCCCTGCTTTGGTCCTCGACAACGGGGAGTTGCTGACCGAGAACGCCGCGCTGTTGGCATACATCGCTGATCTCAACCCGGCGGCAGGCCTCGCTCCTCCCGGTGGCACGCTCGAGCGGTATCGGATGTCGGAATGGCTTGCCTATGTCAATTCCGAGATCCACAAAGCTTTCTCCCCACTGTTTGCCCGGGATGCTCCGGAAGATATGAAACAGTATGCGCGCGCCGCTCTCACCAAGCGCCTCGGCTGGCTGGCGCAGGAGCTGGGATCCAAACCCTACCTCCTCGGCGAGCACTTCACGGTGGCCGACGCATATCTCTTCGTAACACTGACGTGGGCGCCGCTCGTGAATTTCGACCTGAGCCCGTGGCCCAACCTGATGACCTTTCAGGATCGCGTGGGAGCGCGAGCGCATGTGATCGAGGCGATGGCAGCGGAAGGACTGTTGCGAAAGAAATAGCGGGTAAGCAGGTCTGGGCGGCGGGCACGTTTGTCGCTACGTCAAGCTCGAGGGAATCGCCGCCCCTCGAGCGAGCTCCCGCGTTATGACCTGAGGAGCGCAAGCACGGTATGGGCAGCAGGAAACTCTCGAGCTATCGCGCCAAGCGCGATTTCACCAGGACCGCTGAGCCCAGCGGCGCGGTTGATGTGGCCCCCGCCGAGCACCTGCGCTTCGTCATCCAGAAACATGCGGCCCGACGCCTTCACTATGATCTGCGGCTCGAGCTCGGCGGAGTATTCAAGTCCTGGGCGGTGACCCGGGGACCGTCGCTCGACCCGGCCGAGAAGCGGCTAGCGGTGGAGGTTGAAGATCATCCGCTCGCCTATGGAGATTTCGAGGGCACCATTCCGGAGGGCGAATACGGCGGTGGGACCGTGCAGCTCTGGGATCGCGGTTTCTGGGCACCGGAGGGCAAGCAACGTCCGCAGGACGCCCTGGACTCGGGCGAGCTGAAATTCGTGTTGGAAGGGGACCGGTTGCATGGAGGCTGGGTTCTGGTGCGCATGAAAGGCGATCGCTTTCGTGGCAACCGGACCAACTGGCTGCTTATCAAACATCGCGACCAGTATGCCCGCCCCGGCGACAACGATGCGTTGCTCGCGGACGATCGTTCCGTCGCCTCCGGACGCTCCATCGCCGAGATCGCTGCGGGCAAAGGCCGAGCTCCCGAGCCCTTTATGTTGGCGAAGGGCACCATAACGAAAGCGGATGCCGTGTGGAATTCCAACAGAGGCCAGCCGGACGGCGTCGCCCGGGTCGCTGCGAATGCCTCTCCGGACCGACTGAAGGATCCCCGCCGTGCGAAGCCGGATGATGGCGCCCGGGCCGCTGCGAATGCCTCTCCGGACCGGCTGAAGGATCCCCGCCGTGCGAAGTCGGACGGCGTCGCCCGGGCCGCTGCGAATGCCTCTCCGGACCGACTGAAGGATTCCCGCCGTGCGAAGCCGGACGGCGTCGCCCGGGCCACTGCGAGTGCCGCTACGGGTCGGCTGGAGGGTCCCCGCCACGCGAGGCCGGACGGCGACCTCCAGGCGAGCCGATCCGCTGGCGCCAAGCCCCTCACAAAGTCAACAACGGCTTCCTCCCGCGCGAGCCGCGCCTCCAAACGAGCTCGCACGACGCCCATGCCCGACTTCATCGAGCCCCAACTGGCGCAGCTGGTCGATCGTCCGCCCGCCGACGGCGGTTGGGGCCACGAAATCAAGCTCGATGGCTATCGTCTGCAACTGCGCGTCGAAAACGGACGCGCCGTTCTGAAGACCCGCAAGGGCCTGGATTGGACGGAGAGGTTTGGCTCTATTGCCGCAGCGGCGCGCACGCTTCCCGACTGCATCATGGATGGCGAGGCGGTTGCTTTCGGCCGCAACGACTTGCCCGACTTTTCGGCTCTGCAGGCTGCTCTTTCCGAGGGCCGCGGCGATGCTCTCGTGTTGTTCGTGTTCGATCTTCTGTTCATGCAAGGAGAGGATCTGCGTGGCCTCCCTCTCGTGGAGCGCAAGCGCCGCCTCAAGGAATTGTTGGAGGCCCAGCCGGAGAGCACCACGCGGCACATCCATTATCTCGATCACCTCGAGGCCTCCGGCGCGGCCACTCTCGAGTCCGCATGCCAAGCCTCCTTCGAGGGCATCGTCTCCAAACAGCTCGACGCGCCCTACCGGTCTGGGCGCACGGGAAGCTGGGCCAAGGCCAAGTGCCGTGCGGGTCATGAAGTCGTGATCGGCGGCTGGACTTCCCGAGGCCCCACCCAGGATCTACGCTCCCTCATCGTGGGCGTCTACAAAGACGGCCGCCTCGTACCCGCGGGGCGTGTCGGAACCGGCTTCAGCGGGGAGAAAGTCAGGATATTGAGCGCGCGCCTGAAAAAGGTGGCGAGCGACAAAAGCCCGTTCGCCGAGCGGGTGCAGCTGCCCGGCGACCGCCAGGTTCATTGGGTGAAACCGGAGCTGGTCGCGGAAATCGAGTTTGCCGGATGGACTGACGGCGGCAATGTCCGCCAGGCCGCTTTCAAAGGCCTGCGCGACGACAAGCCCGCATCCGAAGTACGTGCCGAAGTGCCCGTGGCCGCGCCGGCGGCCGATCCTAACTTAAACCACAACCCAAGCCCCAACCTTAACGCAAACTCAAACCAAAACTCAAACCAAAACTCAAACCAAAACCAAAACAAAAACTCAAACACAAGCTCCAACTCAAACTCTAATCCAAGAAAAAACTCCAACCCAGGCAAAAACTCAAACCAAAACAAAAACTCAAACCAAAACTACAATTCCGTCCAAAACATAACTCACCGCAAAAGCTCCAGCTCCAAGCCGGCCGCCGCAGCCGGTCACAGCACCTCAAATCGCCGAGGCAGCTCACCGGCTGAAAGCCGCAAGCCGGGCGCCGTTACGAACGCATCACGCGTGCCATCGCCGCCTCAAAGCGAACCCGCGACGCCCGTCGCTCCACGCGAACGAATCGCCCCAGGGGAACGAAGTCGCGACGCGCCGGACTCCAGCCGAGCCGCCAGACCTCCCGTCAGTACCGCCGAGCGCGCACGCCCCCGCTTTGCAAACACGGCTCTCTCTTCCGCAACAACTGCCGCCGCGTCTCGAGCTCCTCGGATTGCGAGCCAGGGCGCGCCAAATGTCGTGATGGGAGTCACCATCTCGAAGCCCGACAAGGTGTTCTGGCCCGATGCCGGCGACGGCCGTCCAGTCACCAAGTTGGATCTGGCACGTTATTATGAGGCGGTCAGCAAGTGGCTGATGCCTCATATCGCGGGCCGTCCCTGCTCCATCATTCGAGCGCCGGATGGCCTGAATGGTGAGACCTTCTTTCAGCGGCATGCCATGGCCGGCATGTCCCGATCGTTCGACCTGGTGCGCGTGTCCGGGGACCGGCAGCCCTACGTAGCCATCAATCGCCCTGAAGCGCTGGCCGCGGCCGCGCAAAGCGGCGGCGTTGAGTTGCATCCCTGGAATTGCGAGCCGGCTCACCCGGATGTTCCAGGCCGTCTGGTGTTCGATCTCGACCCTTCGCCGGATGTTGACTTCAAAGCCGTGATCGCGGCGGCGCTGGAGATGCGCGAGCGCCTCTCGGCCATTGGGCTCGAGAGCTTTTGCAAGACGACCGGGGGAAAGGGACTCCACGTCGTGACTCCACTCGAGCATCCTCGGCAAACGAAGCTCGATTGGCCACTCGTCAAAGCGTTCGCCCGCGAGGTCTGCCGCCAGATGGCGGCAGACAGTCCCAACCGCTACCTCATCAACATGTCCAAGAGCGCCCGCAAGGGCCTCATCTTTCTTGACTACCTGCGCAACGATCGCATGTCGACGGCCGTCGCGCCGCTATCTCCGAGAGTGCGCCCCGGCGCTCCGGTGTCGATGCCTGTCACATGGGCGCAGGTTAGGCCCGGCCTCGACCCGAGCCGCTTTACTCTCCGCACGGCGCCGGCTTTGATAGCGCGCAGCAAAGCGTGGGAAGGCTACGACGAAGCCGCAAGGCCCGTGGTCAGGGCTATCGAGCTGTTGGCCAACAGCAGTCAACAAGCCGGTACGTCTCCAAAGCCCGGAAAAGCAGCGCCGGCACGCAAGTCTGCCGGGGGACGCAAACCCGCGTCACGCCGCGGCACACGGGGCCGGAACTCTCACACCGCTGGATTGTGAGCCACCACGGCCACCAGTGCGCGGGCTGGAAATCGATCACCTCTCCCACGCCCTTGAGCGTCCATCAGGCATGGTCCCGGAACGGCGGCGCAAACTCGATGATCATCGAGCTATTTGCCGGCAGCGGAGGGCAGGTCAGGGTTCTTGCAGCGCATTGTCGACCCTGCGCACACGCCGCGCCTTGCGCACGAGATAGGCCACCGATAACAGTCCCAGGAAGGGCGCGCCGACGACCCAGGAGAGCCCCCATACCTCCTTGTCGAGCCCCATGGTCACGAGCACGGCCAGCAACAGGCCCAACCCCAGCAGTTGCACGAACGGAAAGAGTGGCATCCTTACCGGGAGCTCCTCCTGCCGATGATGCCGCCGGAAGCTCAGGTGGCTGAGCAGGATGGCGACCCAGACGATCATCGCATCGAACAGGGCAACACCAAACAGATAGTTGTAGGCGCGCGGTGTGAGCTTGGACACCGCAGCGGCCAGCAGGATGCAACCCCCCGAGGTCAGTATGGCGGCCACTGGCGTGCCGTTCTTGCTCAGGCGCCCCAGGAAGCGCGGCGCGAAGTTTCCGCGCGAAAGCGAAAACAACATCCTGGAGCACAGGTAGATGTTGGTATTCATGCTCGAAAGCGCGGCGGTCAACACTACGAAGTTCATGACGCCGGCGGCGTGCGGGATACCGGAATCGGCGAATACCCGCACGAAAGGGCTCTGTGTGACGATCTGCGCCCCGATGGCGGTCCACGGGACGATGCTCACCACGATGCCGAGCGCAAGAATATAGAACAGGAATAGCCGCAGCCCCATGTTGCGCAGGGCGGCCGGGATGTCCCGCACCGGATTGCGCGTCTCCCCGGAGGTGACTGCGATCAGCTCTATTCCGTTGAAGGACAGGACTCCGACCAGCACGGCCATCCAGACACCGCCGAATCCGTGTGGCATGAACCCGCCCGCCAACCCCGTCACATTGTGGAATCCGGTTGGCTGGCGTCCGATACCGAAGATCATGGTCGCGCCCAGGATGATGAACAGTACGATCGCCACGACCTTGATCATGGCGAACCAGTACTCGATCGAGCCGAAGTTGTGGACCGAGCGCGAGTTGAAATAGAGCAGACCCAAGGCGAATCCCACCGACCACAGCCACACCGGCGTCTCGGGGAACCAGAAAGTCATATAGAGCCCGGTTGCCACAGCCTCGGCACCGATGGCGATCACCTGCGCCATCCAATAGGCGTACCGGACGATGAATCCGGCCCAGGGGTTCAGGTAGATTTCCGCGTAAGTGCCGAACGAGCCTGCGGTCGGGTGTACGACCGCCATCTCCGACAGGCTGAACACGATGGCTACCGCAGCAAGAGCCGCGATCGCGAAGCTCACGAGCACCGCCGGCCCGGCATAGCCGATGGCGAGGCCGCTGCCCAGGAAAAGGCCGGTTCCGATGGCACCGCCCAGGCCGATCATGACGACCTGCGACCGGGTGAGTGCCTTATCGAGACCGCGCTCGCGAGCGGCCGCCGCGGAATGATTCATGCTTGCATTCACTGGGGCAGTTTAAAGCAACGGCGGGACCGGGAATCGATGCCCGGAAAAATACTTCAGGTCTAAAATTTCCAGGCGGACATTATGGTGGCAAGGTGTTCCCCCGCCCCGGAACCTCCTTGACCTCTTTGAACCCTTTCCGTTCTTGGCGAGACTTATGCTTTGAGGCGCTTGGGCGCGGCAGATGTTCCCGTCGTTGGCGGGCGCCGACTTGAAGGAGAGTGTGACCGCATGATCGCGTCGGGCGAGACCTTCTCCGCGCCAGCCTCGCAAGGGGGTCTGCTGCTGCGGCGTCTGCCGCTGGTCACCCTCTACCTGACGGAGCGATGTAACTCGCGCTGCGTCACCTGCGACTACTGGCGTAACGGCCGCGTCGACATGACTGTCGAGCGGCTCCAGGGACTGCTCCCGAGTTTGCGGCGGCTTCAGACCCGCGTGGCTCTGTTATCCGGAGGGGAGCCGCTGCTGAATCCCGAATGGGCCGAGATCAGCCATCTGCTGCGAGACAATGGGCAGAAGGTCTGGTTGCTGACCGCGGGCCTTGCCCTTGCGAAGCATGCACGCTCGGTAGCTCAACTGTTCGATGCTGTTACAGTGTCACTGGACGGAACCAACGGCTCGACGTATGCCGCCATCCGCGGCCTGGACGCCTTCGATAAGGTATGTGAAGGGATCCGCAGGGCATCTGACGAAGGTGCTTCGGTTAGCGTACGTGTGACTCTCCAACGCGCCAACTACCGCGAGCTTCCGCTGTTTGTGGATGTGGCGCACCAAGCAGGCGCCCGGCAGATCTCTTTTCTCGCTGTGGACGTTGGCAATCCCCACGCGTTTGGTCGTACTGACGACGCGCGGCCCGATGTTGCGCTTCGCGCTGAGGACTTGCCCGAGCTCGAGCGGCTTCTGAGCTCACTCGAGCGCGAGCGCGCCGAGGATTTCCGCTCGGGTTTCATCGCCGAAAGTCCGCAGAAACTGCGTCGTCTGCTGCAGTATTTCGGCGCGGTCGCGGGTCTTGCGGACTATCCGCCCGTCCGATGCAACGCTCCGGAGTTCTCCGCGGTGTTAGGTGTGAGTGGTCGCGTACAACCTTGTTTTTTCATTCCAGGGCCTCCCGCGGCTCCCGTCCATCCGGACCTCGAGCTTGTTTTGAACAGCGACAGCATGTCGGCGCTACGCGCTGACATTCGTGAGCAGCGGCGCCCTGAATGTGCGCGCTGTGTCTGTTCCATGTGGCGCCCACCGGCCACTTTTGCCGACGCGGACTTTCTTCTCCCCAGGCGATCTGCGGCCTGAGTCCGACATGGCGCCGCAGGGTGAGGGTCACGATGGCTGTGTCTATAATTTTCCGTGGCTCGATCCCGATCCTTGGGCTCCGTTCCCGCTCTCCCGCTGCTGCCTTGCCTTTGAACCTTTTCCGCCCCCTATGCGACTCATGCTTAAGAATGCCTGGCCCGCGTTCCCTGCTTTGTTGGCAGGCGCCGACATGAAGGAGCTTGTGTGACCCATGATGGCCCCGGGTGGGGCGCTTCTGCCGCAAAGCAATGAGTGTCCCTCATCCCTCACCCGTCGCGGACTCGCTCCGGTCGTTGCGATTTCCGTTCATTGCGCGCCTCCTCGGTAAGGTGCTGGCTCTGAGCTACCGGCTCACGGGCAAAGATCGCTATGACGACTTCCGCATGGAACGGGTGCACGGTGCGCCATTCGTCGTCATACCGAGCGTCTTCAATCCGAAAACGCCCCGCAGCGGCGAATTTCTCGCGGCGCAGATCGATCCGCGGCTCGTACCTCCCGATACGGAAGTGCTGGATATGGGTACGGGCTCGGGAGTCTGCGCAATCTTTGCCGCCAGGTATGCGCGGCGTGTCGTCGCGGTAGACATCAACCCCGAAGCCGTTCGTTGCGCCAGCATCAACGCTCAGTTGAACCATCTTGAGCAAAAGATTGACATCAGACACGGTGATCTGTTTGCACCCGTGCATGGGGAGCGCTTCGACATCATCCTGTTCAATCCGCCGTTCGTACGCGGCACACCACGAAATGACCGCGATCGTGCTTGGCGCTCGAATGACGTCGCGGAGCGCTTCGCAGCCGGTCTGGCTACCCACCTGAAGCCCGGCGGATTCGCGCTGGTGCTCCTGTCCACCTTCGGCGACGCGGCATTCTTCCTGGAGGAGTTTCGCAAGCGAGGCTGCGCGGTCAACGTGTTGGCTCAGCGAAGTTTCGTCAACGAAAGGTTGGCGATTTTCAGGCTCGATCCGGCGGGGTCAAGGGCATGAGTGCACCAACCG
This sequence comes from uncultured Steroidobacteraceae bacterium, assembly GCA_964494895.1. GTDB lineage: Bacteria > Pseudomonadota > Gammaproteobacteria > Steroidobacterales > Steroidobacteraceae > 13-2-20CM-66-19. The sequence goes on from CAZBTV010000072.1 coordinate 35,480, forward strand.
AAAGGATTCAGACCCAAGCGAGCGCGCCACGCGCGGGCGGGCGGCTCAAGGTGGTGCTCTACAACCCGCAAGCGGTCTTCTTCACGCTGCCGCTGGCGTTGCTCGCCATCGGCTCCGAGCTCGATCCAGCGATCTACGAGGTGGTCATCATCGATGGCCGTCTCGACCCCAATGCCGAAAACACGGTTGTCTCGCATCTCGATGGGGCAGTGTGCCTTGGAGTCACTGTACTGACTGGAGCGCCTATCTCGGATGCGCTACGAATATCACGTGCTGCGAAACGGGCGCGGCCTGATTTGCCCGTCGTCTGGGGCGGGTGGCATCCGTCGATGTTCGCTCGCGAGTGTCTGTCCGAGCCAAGTGTCGACGTGACGGTTCGCGGCCAGGGTGAGGAGACCTTTGCCGAAATCGTGCAGCGCCTTTCAGAGGGCCGCTCGCTCGAAGGTTGCGCCGGATGTACTGTGCGGCTCGCCGATGGAACCATCCACGAGAATCCGCCACGGCCGCTCGCGCCTGTCGACAAATTTCGCGCGCATGACTACGGGTTGATTCCTGTCGAGCGGTACTACGAGCTCAAGGGCAAGCGCCAGCTCGACTACATCTCATCGCAAGGCTGCAACTTCCGTTGCGCTTTCTGCTCGGACCCCTTCGTCTATGGCCGCAAGTGGGTGGGGCTCGAGCCGACGCGCATGGCGATGCGCTTGAAGGAGTTGTGGGATCGATATCATTTCGATGACGTCAACTTTCAGGATGAGACTTTCTTTACCAAGCGTGATCGCGTGCAGGCGCTTGCCGAGCGGATCGTCGAGTCCGGCATGAAGATCACCTGGGCCGCGACCATGCGCGCCGACCAGGGAGTGCGTCTGCCGGAGGAAGTCTGGGCACTGTGTAAGCAGTCGGGCCTGCGACGGCTGCTGGTCGGTGTCGAGTCCGGCTCGAACGAGATGCTCAAGCGCATTCGCAAGGACATCAAGATCGAGCAGGTCTTCGAGACGGCCGAAAAGATGCTCCGGTACAACATCGCAGGCCACTTTCCCTTCATTGTCGGCTTCCCGGACGAAAGCGACTCGAGCATCCAGGCCTCGCTCGATGTTGCGAAGAAACTGCGCTCGATGAGCCCGGATTTCCTGACCCCGATCTACTACTTCAAACCCTATCCCGGCAGCGAGCTGGTGATTGAAGCTGTCGAGCGCGGCTTTCGTTTACCCGAGACCCTCGACGCCTGGTCGAGATTCGACTACGTGGCGGGCGAGCCCGGGCCCTGGGTCTCGGCGGAGAAGTTCAGGCTCATCGAGCGATTCAAGTTCTTCCACGAGCT
>CAZBTV010000073.1:0-36262 GCA_964494895.1 uncultured Steroidobacteraceae bacterium
GGTGATCGCCGCGAACGTGCTGACCATGTCACTCATGAACTTCTTCGAAGCTCCGCAGGTAGTCGTAGTCGACCTTCGCGGCTTCAGTCGGACTGATCCGCGCGAACGGGCCCTCCTGTTCTACGAAGTAGTGTTGTAGGCCGGCCTTGGCGCCTCCCGCGAAGATAGGCTTGTAGTCAACGGTGCCGCGACCGAGCTCCGCGCCGCGCATGTCAGTGTCGCCGACGGCGCGGGGCAAGAAGTCCTTGACGTGGATCATGGGATACCGCTGAGGGTACCGCTTGAAATACTCGACAGGGTCGCGGCCGGCGAAAATCATCCAGCCGCAGTCGAGCTCGAACTTCACGAGCTTCGGATCAGTCTCTTTCAGCAGCAAGTCATAGCCGATCGCGCCTCCGCCCTGGTCGACAAACTCGAAGTTGTGATTGTGGTACGCGAATTGCAGCCCTGCGCGGCGTGCGCTCTCTCCAATTCGATTGGCCAGCTCGGCGGTTCGCTTTGCTTCCTCGGGACTCATCCCCGTTTTGATTCCGTCGTTGGCCGCTCTGGGACCGTTCACGAGAGCGCGCATCATTGAGCTGACCGCGTACGTTGTCCCTAGGGCATGTGCATCCTCAAATGCACGGTCCAGATTGTTGGCATCGAACTGCAGGTGTGCGCTGGGACACACCAGGCCGGCATCATCCAACAAGCCGCGGAATTGCTTGGCAGACAAACTGCCGAAGCCGGCTGACTCAACCTCGGTGAAACCGATATGCCTCAGCCGTTCAGCGAGCCGGCGGGTTCCGTTCGCATTGCTTCATTGATCGTATAAAGCTGAATTCCCGGGCGCTTGCTCAATGGATCAGCCGGCGCGTAGCGTGGTAGAGCCAAGGACGCAAGCGCCGCAAGGGTGAAATGCCCGGACTCGGTGAGAAATTCCCTGCGGGACTTCATGTCTTCCCCCTCCCACTATGCGCGCCGGATGTAATGGATTACATTCGCACTTGAGGCTACACACTCTGCAGTGGTTTCGCAAATTCGGCTGGATGCGATTCGGCTCTGGCGCCAGGTTAAATTCATGACGACGAGGGACAGCCCGTGACAAACCAACAGGCGCGCAAATTGCCCTTCCTAGAATTCAAACCCAAGCGCATGAAACTGAGCGTGCTGACTGCAGCACTCCAGGAGCTGACCCCTCGCGGCCGCCGTGATTCGGACCCCGACCTGGCCATCGAAGAATGGCTGGAGTTTGCCCGCGCCATCCGGTGCCCGAATATCCAGCTCTCGGCAGCCATGCATCCGAGCCAGAGCGACGTTCCCGCCGAGGCGTTGCTCGACCCAGTGGCAAACACGCTGGACCTGCGACTGCCGTTCGACCGCGCCCGCGCCAAGCGGGTGAGCTCGGCAATGAAGAGCACCGGAGTAGGTCTATCAGACATCGGGTATTTTGACAACATGCTTGTTGCGGACCCGGATGTGCGCGCACGCAAGCATGATTTCATGTTGCGTGTATTCGATGCAGCGGTGCTGCTCGACTGCCGAGCCGTATGCGGTTTCGTGGGGCGCAATCCTGACCTCGGAATGGACGCGAATCTCACCATGTTCGAAAGCGAATTCGTGCCCTTGTTGAGCGAGGCCAAGGCACGCGGGCTCGTCTATCGGGTTGAACAATGTCCCATGCCAGGATGGACAACAACCGATGCCTGGCACAACAACCTGGCTTACGCTCCAGGACCCTGGATTGCCCTACACCGCATTTGCGAGCGCCATGGTGTCGGGGATCAATTCCGCATCCATTACGATCCTTCTCACGCGATCCTGATGGGACAGGACACCCGCTCGGTCTTCCAGTATCTGAAGGACGAGGGCTACGCCTTTCTCATTGGTGGATTTCACGTCAAAGGCCAAGTCATCGACTCCCGAGGGGTTTCGGCTTGGGGGTATGGTGGCCAAACCATGCAGCGCGGAGATCGCGTTGGTGATAAGCCGTCTGCTGACGCTGCCGATCGTGCGAACGCATGGAAGAAGCAGACGGTATTGGCGGAGCATGAGTTACCTGGCACTGCGCGTCACGATCCTTTGGCCTACCTGCAGAACCGCAGCGTTGACTGGCTCGATCACCAGCTCGCGGCCCGTGAGCTGCTGGAAATCGACGCTGGTGAGACGTATCTGGTTGTGGAGCACGAGTATCCCAAGGCACGGGTACAGGACAAATCCCTATTGGCACCCATTCTCGCCGGGTCACTCGACTTCGTGCGCGCGATTGATGAGGCAGCTGCGGCTATGTATGCCCTCCAGCAGGAGGTGCTCCGCTCACAGGGGATTGCCGTTCAAGGATTTGGACGCGAAGCGTTTCGGAGTTGATTACCTCCTTTCGATGATCAAAGCCGCCTGCGGCCCGCGGATGGGCCAGCGCTTTTGATTCGGGGACTGAAAGGCGTGACTTTCAGCCCCCTACACTGCGCACCACTGGTTGCCGGTCGCGGCGGACCTTAATGCAGCTTCGATAAACCGCATACCTCGTACCCCTGCCTCGATTCCGGGGAAGGCACCGGAGTCGAACGGCTCGCCGTTGATCGCGCGAGCCACACCACGATAGAGGTTTCCCATTGCATCGCTGAACCCCTCTGGATGCCCGGGTGGAAGTTTGCTGGCCGCGCGCGCCGACGGCGCATCGTAGGGCTGCCCGGCAGTCAATACGCTCAAGGGTCCGCCTTCCTGCAGGAATTCCAACCGTTGCGGAATCTCCTGCGCCCATTTGAGCGCTCCTGTACGTCCGTACACTGCTAGTTGCAAGTTGTTTTCTTCACCCGTGGCAATCTGGCTCGCGCACAGGATGCCCGGTACGTTGCCGGTGAGGCGCAGAAGGATACTTCCATCCACGTCGAGGGGATTTTCCGCAGTCCCTGTGTCGGTATCCGCAAGCAGCCGCTCGACCTGCAGCCCGGTCGTATACTCGATGAGGTTGAAACAGTGTACGCCGATGTCCCCGATGCAAGAGCTGTCGCCGGCACGCGCTGGATCGAGTCGCCAGACATCGCGACGTCTGTCGGGATCGCGCAGGAGTGGATTGATCCAACCCTGATAGTATTGCACATGCACTTTCTGAACCGCCCCGATCATTCCGGCGGCCATCATGGCGCGCGCCTGCCGGACCATGGGATAGCCGGTATAGGTATGGGCTACGGCAAAGATCACTCCGTGCGATTGCACCAGCCGGGCCAACTCGTTGGCCCGGGCAACGCTGGTGGTCAAAGGCTTCTCACACAACACGTGGAAGCCGGCGGTAATGAGCTTTCTTGCCTCTTCGTAATGCAGGAAGTTGGGTGTTGCCACTGTCACCAGCCGCATGCGCTCGCTTGGCGGCAGCGCGCCCTCGCCCGCAACTAGCGCGTCCACATGTGGGTACGCGCGCCGAGGATCAAGCTCCAGATCGCGCGCAAATTCGAGGCCGTTCGCGGGATCGCCGCTGAACACACCTCCGACCAGATGATAGTCATCCCCCATTACGGCTGCGATCCGATGCACGATTCCGATCAGGGATCCGGCGCCGCCACCCAGCATTCCCCATTTGATCCGTGCCGGCCTCAAGCGGGCTCTCCTCGCAAAGTCTCGTTGCGGAAAGATACCGCGAACAGCGCAAAGACCAACACAGCAAAAACGGCGGGATAGCGCCAGATGCTGCTCCAGTCATGTGCTCCCGGCAGAGCGTAGATATCGGTAATCCATCCAGCGACGGAGAAACCGATCAGCATTCCTACGCCATAAGTTGCCAGAGTGATGAGCCCCTGCGCCGCGCTTTTGATCGCCGGACCCGCCTTGGAGTCGATGTAGATTTGCCCCGACACGAAGAAGAAGTCGTAACAGACCCCGTGCAGGGCGATGCCGATTAAGAGGAGTGACACTAGTGGCCCGGCATTGCCGAATGCAAATAGGGCATAGCGTAGGACCCATGCAAGCATCCCGGCGAGGAGCGTGAGCTTGATGCCAAAGCGACCCAGGAACACCGGCAGAGCCAGCATGAACAACACTTCGGACATTTGTCCGAGTGTCTGCTTGCCCGTGGGATTGGCAACTTTGATTTCCGTCAGGAACTGATTGGCGTGTTGATAGTAGAACGCCAACGGAATGCAGATTAGGACCGAGGCCAGGAAGAAAATGAAGAAGTTGCGTTCCGCGAGCAGGCTCAAGGCATCTGCCCCGAGGATATCCCGGAATTGCTTCTGCGGTTGGTGCCCGGCTGCCGGCGGCGTTTTCGGTAATGTGCAGCTATACAACCCTAGTATGAGGGAAGCGCAACCGCACATCATGAATGTGTTTCGCAACGCGCCCCCCGAGACGGACGTCGGCGAGTCCCAGGCAAACAGGTAACTGATGGCAAGTCCTGCAGCGATCCAGCCGATTGTGCCCCACACGCGCAGGGCACCAAACTGGCGTGCCGGATCCTGCAGCTGGCGGAAAGATATGGAATTGACCAGCGCGAGAGTCGGCATATACAGGGCCATGTAGGCGAGCAGCACCGGCAGGAACGAGCTGAAAGTGGTCACGTGTGCCAGCCAAAGCAGCAACACGCCGCCGACAAGATGCAATACCGCGAGCACCCGCTCGGCATTGAAGTAACGGTCAGCAATCAGCCCGATGATAAACGGGGCGATGATGGCGCCCCATGATTGAGTCGAATATGCCGCAGCTATCTGGACGCCGCTTGCTGACAAGCTTTGTGCGAGATAGCTACCCAGAGTGACGAACCATCCACCCCAGATGAAGAACTCCAGGAACATTAACACGCTCAGCCGCAGTCTCATAGCCCCTCCCCTGGATGTCGCGTTCTTGAAAACGGCGGCATACTAGCCAATGTAATCCATTACATACGGAATTGTCGAGTTAGTTAGGGTCGATGGGAGCGCTCCCGGGGACTAGTGAGGCGGCTCGCCGGCCATTACGTAGCTGGCGGTGCGGCGGTACTCGATCGGATCTGTAGCCGATGGGGGAGGGTAATCGACAGCGGGGTCGTAATGCTCCCGTGCAGAATGCCCAGAAGCAGCCGGACGGTTTCGCGGCCAATGTCGAGCATGGGCTGGCTGATTGTGGTCAAGGCCGGAAGCACGTAGCGCGCAAACCGGATATCATCAAAACCAACGACTGACAGCGTTTCGGGTACGCGGCGGCCGACGCGACGAGCGTAGTCCAGTACCCCAATCGCCATCTCGTCGTTGAAGCAGAATATTGCGGTCGGCGCAGGCCTCTGCGCTAGCAGACAGGCGGCGCCGGCAATGCCGGACTCGATGGAAAAGTCACCATCCACCACTTTCAACTGACGCCCGCCTCCCTGACTGCGGGCACACTCTTTGGCGCCACGAAGCCGATCCCTACTCAGAGGGCTCACAAGCGGACCGGTAATGACACCAATGTGGCGGTGCCCCAGCGCATACAAGTACTTCATCGCCTCGTGGGCAGCGGCGGCGTTGTCGACGTGCGCGCTCGGGACACCCAGTTCAGGGCTGTACTCGCAGCCGTTAACGATCGGCGCCATACGACTCTTAAGGCGCGGTTGCATCAACATTTGCGTTGCCTTGGTGAGGCTGTGGCCGAGGAAGATCAGCCCGTCTGCCTCACGGCGCAACAACATCTCCCCATACCTCTCCTCCCGGGCCGGGTCATTATGGGTATCGCCAAGTACGACCGCATAGCCTTCGCGCAGTGCCGCTTCCTCTATGCCCTGGATAATTAGCGAGAAGAAAGGGTTGGCAATATCCGGCACGGTGACCAGGAGTTTGCGGGTGGTCAACGTGCGAAGGCTTTTGGCAACGGCGTTAGGGGAATAACCTAGCTCCCGGACTGCTTTGAGAACGCGACGCCGCGTTGTTTCGGTCACCTTCTCTGGCGCGCTCAGAACGCGTGAGACAGTCGCGGTGGATACATCAGCTGCGGCTGCAACGTCGAGAATCGTGGGCACACGGGAGTCCGGCAAAGTTGTTGGACTAAGTATACCTGGGGTTCAGACAAGTTCTGTCGGCCGCTGCGTCGCCAAGAACGATAAAACGTTCGCCTATCTTGGCGCAGCAGCCTTGGGCCGGCAGCGCCAGATGGTTCTTGCCGCTCCCATGCGCCGGATCATGCCCTACCTTTGTCTCGCTGTCTGCGGTGGTCATGATCGACTCACGAACAGAGCTTTGCGGGTGGAGAGGGGCGAGTAGATGACAGTGGGTCCAGGATAAACGCGCGCCAAATCCGGAAAACAAGCGACGCACTTGGGAATGGTGTTCGCGGCAGTGGTGGCCTATGGCGTGATACCGCGGCGCACTCAAGTGACGGTCACTCGCGTTGCTGCTGGCTCAAGAATTCGGTGCCCGTTCTCGGCGGCGATCTCCCGTTGCTCGAGCACTCGCTCGATCAGGTGATAGGGCAAATCCTGTTGCTGCTGGCGCTCAACAGATAGCCCCAGCTTTCGACCTGGGATCAAGTCGATCCCCTGTGCCTCGAGTGTTCGATGGTCGATGCGACGATCGAGACCCGTCTGCGCGAGATGTTCGTTGGCGGTCGCAGCCCATCCCTTCCGCCATTCCATCAGCTCTGCCCGGGCGTTCCAATCCCGGCGCTTCGCGCCGAACTCTGTCGCGGTCAGCTCGCGGGTTGTCAGAAGAATGTGTGCGTGCGGGTTCTCGGGCTTGTCCAAGTGAAGGGCGACGTCGGCCACCATGCCTTTCGAGACAAAGGTGCTTCGCACAAAGTCTCGCAGCAGCGGGATCTGTTCGTTCCTATCAAGCTCGACGGTCAAACCGATCTCGATCTCGCGCGCGAGCTGCGCGTCCTTGCAGCGCTCGACCTGTTCGACGGCGTTCCATAACTGGTCCCGGTCGTGCATCCAGGCGGGCGCTTCCGACGGGGCCAGGATTTCAGAGTACTCGACGCCGGCCTTGCGCGTGTAATCGAATGTCTGGCCGAGGCGGCGATCATGAATTGCCGTGGCAGAGCGGTAGGCGGCAGCTCCCACGACAGAACGGCCCTGTGCACGTGAGACAATTTTGGCACTAACACTAAGGTGATAGATGGCCACGCGTATGGGCTCTGCAGGACGACATATAAGTGCGCATTTGTGCATAGAAGGCACTGAGTTGGTTCGGGTCCCCTCCCCTTCCCCAACTTCACAGACTATGCTTGGATCTCTTGGCTGATGAGGGAGGGGCCGGAGTACGACTGACATTACGGCGCGAATCGATGCGCTCGAGCAGCGGCTCAAACAGCTAAAGGCCAAACAGCAGCGAGTCGAAGCGCGACGGCGGTCCGTGGAGTCTCGGCGGGCGCGGCGTGACGATCTGCGGCGCAAGATCCTTGTGGGGGCGATCGTGCTGGCGAAGGTGGAGGAAGGTGGTTTTGAGCGCTGCACGTTGATGGGGTGGTTGAACGCCGCGCTGACGAAGAAGGAAGACCGGGCATTGTTCGAATTGGGGCATTTCTGATGCGCCCGTTTATTGGCATCTACACTCGAGAATCGGATTGATGTGCTCTTGCACACGCGGTGGTGGGCGTAGCAATCACGACGTTAGATCCCGCTCGCTACAACAACGTACTGGACAGCGAGCCTCGACGCAGGCATAAAGGGCGTGCGGAAGCTTTTTCGTCCTCATAGCTGCCGCAATGTCGGAGGCCCGGGATGCGAGTCAAATTGCATCCTGGGCCTTCGCTTTTTTTGGCGTTGAGGGAATCCTAGCGAATGGCAGCGCGACAACTAGAGACTGGTGTCGATAATGGCATCGCGACGCAGCATTGTTGATCAGCGTGCCGTAGCAGGCTGTCGACTAAACGAGGGGGTAAGGAGAATTAGCCCTCAACCCCTCGATCAAGTGTAGCCACTTTGCGCGGAGAGTGCGGGAAGGTCAGTGGAGCTTCCGGCGCTCTATGATGGCCTGCCAAGCCGTCACCACGTCGCGCATCGTCACGGACCGGGCCTCGCCTCCTTCGCAGCGCTCCAACCAATTCTGGAACGCCGCTTTCGCTTCCTGATCGTTGGGGTCAAGGCAGTCCGACAACCATTGCGCGCAGAACGCATCGACCTTGTTCTTCTTCATCATGAAACTCCTTAAGCCAAGCGTTGCGCGCCTGGCGACCTGTGCCGGGATTTGCGGATGAGAGTTCTTCGTATCGCTTAGTGCCGCAGTGCTGGCGGTGCCCAGCGAAATCCTTGCGGCGGAATTGACGTCAGCAGTCGCACGCGCTCACGGACGCGAAACAGGCGTGTGCGATTGACATATTCCAACTCATCGGGGTGATCTATGCAATGATAGTTCGGAGGACGAACTCCAGAAGTAGCGGCCGCATTGCGCTATAACTGGTGCGGCGTTTGTCTACGTTTGTGTAGTAGCAGGCTGCGGTCACGTTATGGGTATAGGCGTCCAATCATCGCGGCACCCGAATCCAACGGGACGTCAGTTCGTCTAGATCAATCACTACCGCGCCGCAGCATCCTTAGGTCGCACGCACCCAACAGTGAGGGAGCCGCCGGAGAAAAGCGCTCCAACACCACATTCCACGACTCTCGCCGGCCACGCTTAAGGCTGACGCCAGCTTGTTGAGCTCATGAAGGGCGGATCTGTGCGACGAATGCGACCGGCTTGTTCGCCGTATTCAGCCGTCGCCTTTCGCGGCATCTCGCAGCAGATCCTTGCGGCGCACTGGCTTCGGGGGCAGCAAGTCGCGCAGGGATTCCACCATCTCCAGGACGAAGATGTATTCCACGCTATTGGACGCTTTCGTCCGCCATGCATCCCAGCGCAATGAGGTTGCGGGATCTCTCAACCCGCCCCCCTCGATCAAAGCGAACCACTCGACCGCCTCGTCCGATATGTATTTGCTCACGTTCACTCCTTAATCCATGTTGTCCATAGATTGCCGTGACGTTTCCTACAGTCCGTCTGTGCGATCGACCGTCCGTCTCCTTATGATCTGCGGCGGCGGTCAACCCAACGGGGAACTCTTCTAACCGGTGTGCCTTGGACGCACGCCGGCTCTCATTGGCAGCCTTAATGCTTGTTAACACGCAAGACGGATGGAGCGGGTGAATCGGACAGACTTTTGTCGGTGCTGCAGCGCGATTCACTCGGTTATACCGAATTGTGCGATGGTCGAACAAAAAATGACCTTGGCTTCCCACAGTCCGACGTGCGACACGTTCAATCCCTCACCGCCTTTCGGACTCATGGCAGTCCTCAGATAACTCTGCGGCAATCTTTTACCGTATCCTTGCAAATAAGCCGCAGGTCCGCTATTGTTCCGCGCCGGAGCATTGACATATTGCGCTTAAGTTAACGACCGCATTGATTGCCGCGACACGACAACTCAGGATGTTCAATGGCTGACGATGCTAACGCAGTGCCGAGATCTCCTTTCGGGCGGTTGAGTCTAGAGGATCTCGAGGCCCTCTCGGGGAAGGCGCAGGGATTGATCGAGGCAGCGCGTGATGCGGCTGTGGAGCCCCATCGACGCAAGATGTTGCGGCGGTTCGGCGCGACCGAGATCCTGCAATATCTCGGTAACATCTCGATCGACACGCTCTACCGGCGATTGAAGAAGGATGAGCAGCTCCCTCAGGGCACGCAGGTCAGCCCGCGTCGCCGTGAGTTCTCGCTGCAGGAAATTCATCAGTTGCAGCGCGCCTTCGGTATTGCGCCGAGGCGGCCGGAGGGCACGCGCCCTCTCGTTCTCTCGATCTGCAACTTCAAAGGCGGCGTGGCTAAGACCACGACCACTGCGCACCTGGCGCAGTATTTGTGTCTGCATGGTTATCGAGTTTTGGTCGTTGACTTGGATGCGCAGGCGAGTCTGACGCAGACCTTCGGGATTCTGCCTCACACAGAGGTGCCTGCCAGTCACACGGCGCGGCCTTTCTTTGAAGGTCCGATAGCGCCTGATGGCGCGGCGAACCCTGACTGGACCGGTACGCTGGCGACGGCGATCCAGAAGACCCATTGGGACCAGCTCGATCTGATCCCTTCGAACCTCGGACTTTATGGTGCGGAGTTTTCCATCGCGGCCCGCATTCGGGGGGAGGAGAACTTCCTCTTCTACCGCATCCTGGCAGACGCGCTCGAGACGGTGAAGTATGACTATGACGTGGTGCTTCTCGATACCGCGCCTTCACTGTCCTTTGTGAATAGTAATGCGCTTTATGCCGCCGATGCATTGATCATCACCCTCCCCCCGGCGTTTTTGGATCTGCAGTCTGCCTCTCTTTTCTATGAGCTGATTGCGGACGTCGTGCGGACCATCAATCAGGTGCAGGGTGAGGAGAAGACGTTCGATTTCGGAGCGGTGCTCCTTACCCGATTCAAGCCCAGTGATGCGATTCACCAGAAGATCAGCTCCTGGATTCGCAGCTTCCTCTCCGACACGTTCACTCATGCCATGCTGCAGACGGTGGTGCTGGAGAAGCTGGGTCCCCGCTTGCTGACTCTCTATGAAGTAGATCATGCGGAAGAGAGCGCGAAGTACGAGGGGGATCGGCGGGCATATGAGAGAGCGCTCGAGGCTATGAACAATGTGAATGGCGAGATCGCTCAGGCCATTCATGGTGTGTGGGAGAAGCAGATCGCCGCTCAACATCGCCCAGCGATGCCTGCTGTTCGTGAGCCCATGCGGGCGGTGAGCTAAGGCAGCGCATGTCCAAGACGGACGACATTCACCGCGCCATTCTTGCGAGAGCTACCCAGGCACCGACCGCCCGGCCGCCGAGTCTGCCGGGCGCCAAACCTTATGTGGCGGAAGCCGGACAACGGCTTGCTGAGGGTTTGCGCGAAGAGAATCAGCGACTCAAGGCGGAGCGTGCCGCGGGCATGCTCGTGCTGCGTCTCGATCCCAAGCGGGTTCGCGCGACTGCATTCATCAACCGCCACGAGCGGGCTTTCCTCGAGAGCGATCCCAAATTCATCGAGCTGAAGAACAGTCTGCGGGTCAATGGGCAGGAGCAGCCTATCAGGGTTCGCGCGCTTGCGGACGACCCCAATGCGGATTTTGAAATCGTTTCGGGGCATCGGCGGCATCGGGCTGCCCTGGTGCTGGATGCGGAACTGGAGGGTGGGTTTCCGATCCTCGCTCTGTTGGATGGGAAAGCTTCTGAGTCGCGCGATCTGGTTCTGAAGATGTATCGCGAGAATGAGGAGCGGGCTGATCTGTCGGCTTATGAGAAGGGCTCGATGTTTCAGCAGTGGCTTGCCAATGGTGTCTTTGCTGAACAAGGTGAGCTCGCGGCTGCGATCGGTGTGAGTGACGCAACGGTCACGAAGTATCTGCAAATCGCGGAGCTGCCCTCCTTCGTGGTCGCGGCGTTCTCGGACCCTCGCGATATCGCGGTTCGCTGGTCGCATGATCTGGTGAAGGCGCTGAAGGCGAATCCGGCGAAGGTCGAGGAAGTTGCGGTGAGGCTGGCGAATACGAGTCCGCGACCGGATGCGGGGGCTGTGGCTCGGGCGCTGATTGCGAGCGGTGAGGTCGCGGCGGCCAAGGAGAGCCGTAGCTCTCCCTCGAGGGAGCAGGCGATCAAGATCGATGGCCGGGTGGCGCTGCGGATGCAGCGTCGCGATGGTCGCTTCACTCTCAAATTTTATCAGCTCGACAAGCGCGCTCAGCGCGAGATCACGGAGGAGATTCTTGAGCTCGCGGAGCGGCGTGTGCGTGAACGGCTAAGGGGACCCTCGTGAGAGCGGCTCCCAGCCGAACCCCTACCCTTCAAGCCCCGGCCCTGCCGGGGTTTGTCGTTTTTGGTCTCTCCAAAATGCGGGGTTTGAGAGCTTCAGCGGTTGCTGGACAAATCGTGTCGATCTTATTTGAACGCGTTCAAATGAGTGCTCGGGGAGAACGACGGAGGATCCTCTCGGGACTCAGTGGGATGGCGTTCAAGCATGGTGTCGGTCGTTCATTTGAACGCGTTCAAATGGTCCCGCTGGGGGGTGCCATCTCCTGCGAGGCGCAACGGGTGCGCAGAAACGTGGGGCTATTTGAACGCGTTCAAATGGACAACGCGCCGACGCGAGGACTAACCAATTTCAGAAGGGCGTTCAAGTGGCCGCCACTGGCGGCGCCATTTGAACGCGTTCAAACGGGGCCGCCCCTGTGGTCCCCTCTTCTCATCATCACAATGCACGCAGGAGGGCTTGTCATGTCGCCGCCCAAATAAAAAGGCCCCTCGAGAGGGGCCTTTTTTCATTCGAGATCGAGTCGCGGGAAATGCGGACCCAACCAAGAACCTGACACTTCAAGGTTAGCACCGCATTCTGGCGCGTCAAGCGCTTTCTCCCTCGATTCGCCCTTTTTCGTTTAGCGCCTGCAAGGGCGAGGGATAGGTTATGCCTGTCGATTTAGCAGACACCGGGGATCCCCGGAGTCGGCTCGTGCGCCAGAAGTATTTTTGCCTCCGTCCGCAACCGCTGGAGCGGTGGCTGTGGTCGAAGCGGATTCCATCATCCGCTGAACGTGTTTTTTGGGTTCACTGGCAGGAGGGGATGCAGCGTGGAGACTGGTGCTCTGAGATTCCGTTGCGGCGGGTGGCTCGGGAATGCCATCTGGATGCTTCCACGGTGACCCGGGCATATCAGCTTTTGATTCGGCTGGGGTGCTTGCGGCGAACGGATCCGGGCAGAGATCCGGCCAATCCATTTCAGCAGGCTACCGCGGTGACGGAGATCCGGTTGCCTCGAGAGCTGCTGGTGGAGCTTGATCGGTATCCCAATCGTCGCTCAGGTGCAGAAGCGCCGGGGGCGGCACGGGAGCAGGGCAGGGAGCACAGAGCGCCTTCTCACGGAATTGCCGCGGTCGATGGCACTGTCAAACCGCCTCTTCATGGCAGTAAACCAAGTCCCGCACTGAGCGTGGGCGGCCAGCTTGTTGCAACGACTGACGTCGAATCCCAGCCCCATGACGGTAGTACCGAGTGCCCCTCATCAGACCTCGACGTTCACGACGGGGCGACACCCCCCTCTTCCTCGGATCCTTTCCCGGGCCTGACTGGTCGCGATCGCCTTCGCGCGATCACCCAGCTACTCGATGTCCTGTCTCCTCGAGAGCGTCGTGCCTATCAAGACGCCCTGCGGATGCATCGAGCGTCTATGGACTTCGATGCGCAGTCGGGGCTCTCCGGGGATGCTAAGAACAAGATCCTTCAGTTGCTGGGGTCGCTTGCGAACTCTGGCGCCCAGTGCCGTCCCTCCACCCCGGGTGCCGCCGCTCCATGCTCCGGCCCACCACCTCGTAAATCGCATGCGCCCCGCAAGCTGTCTTTCTTCGAGCTCGGACGGTTGAGACGTCATCTGCAAACAGCGGCTGGCGTAGGGACACCACCCGATCTGTTACGGCAGGTGGTGTGGTCTGTCGAGGCGGGCGCACTGCGTCGATTCGACACACAGCATGCTGTCCACATCGCGCTGAAGAAAATCCGCGAGGGGGTCTGGACTCGCCCTCATCGCATGCCGCCTAACTGGGCTCGCGCGTTGAGTGAGCCATCAGCGCCCGAGACGTGCGGCGTTGCATAACAAAGAAAGGATCTTTCGGATGTTATTAAACAAACCAACACAGAGGACGGCCCCGGGGGGCCGATGAGATTTGATGCGACATATGGGGGACCGGCGGAAGAAAGCCCGTGGAACCATACCGTGGAACAAGCATGCGACATAACTCATTGACTTCATTGAACTCCCTTCTGCTGAGTTCCGGTATCCAGTGCCTGAATCCAATCCCCGGCTCGTCAAGCGGAAACCTTTCCGCTTCAGCTTCCAGAGAGTACTATCGCCTGATGCATCCACCACGCGTCAGCGATCACGACATCCAACTTGTGATTCGTGAGCTGTCCGAAGGAGATCAACTTCCTTCGGGCGCCAGGTTGCGAGCGGCCCTCCAACAGCGTTTCGGCTCTCGCGGCGGAGTCACACGGATCTATCGCTTACTTTCGTCTGCTCGCTCGAAAACCACCGCGCGCGTGGCCAGCAGTCCCGATGTTGGAAAGCTTCAGGATGAGCTGGCCGCCCTGCGCGAGGCGATTAAGCTCGCCGATCATCGCGAGCAGGCTCATCAGTCCCGGTGGGCTCTCGAGGTCGATCGACTTCGCCAGCAGGTCGCTGTCCTGGAGCCTTTGGCGCTTCAGGCCAAGGCGGCCCTTGATGCCGCTGAGCTGCTTCGCCGGCAGCTACATGCGGCTCATGTTCGTATCGCAGCTCTGGAGCACCAAGTCATCGAGGGGCAGCGCGCAGCCGTGGCGGCTGATTCCGGAGTCCCATCCGTTTGAAGGCGAGTGGAGCGATGGAGACGCAGCTGGGGGCTGCAGCGCTGTTGGAAATCCGGTCAGTATGCGCGACTACTCGTGTCAGGCGATCGAAGTGCGCGGCTGGTGCGCTTCGACGGGCTCGTGGCAAAACGTGACCTTCGCCCGTTTTTTCGCCGAACGGGGGGTGTAGGTTAAAACAGTCTCCGAAAGGGAGTCTGAAATTCGTGCTCCGAAGAATGGTTGCATCCCTCTTTCGGATGCGTTCGAATACGTCAACCTGTGCGCGGTAGGTTAGCGTCTGTCAGCGCGTGCGGGTTTGACGTCAGTCCCGCCGCAAGGATCCCGCTGAGTAGCGCCAGCACCGCGGCGTTAAGCGATACGAAGATCTCATCCGTAAATCCCGGCGCAGGTCGTCCGGGCGGTGCAGTGCTTGGCTTCGGAGGTTTCCCGTGAAGAAGAACAAGTTCGAGGCGTCGTGTGCGGAGTGGCTGTCTGAGTGTCTCGACCCCAACGATAAAGAAGGGTTGGCGGCATTCCAGAATTGGATCGAGTGGCTCGGAAACGGCAAGACTCGGTCCGTGACGGTGCGGGAGGTGGTGGCGGCATGGGAGTCTATCCGCCAGCAGCGGAAGATGCACTGAGTCGTCCGGCCGATCATCTGGGTTGACTTGCACTTCTTGGCATCCGCCCGGGGGTGGGTGGCAAGTCGTTTCATGCGCGGGTCCATAGGAATGAGGCTGCGACTACGTCTTGGAGGACGCCATTGCAGCTATATGACCGTCTGTCGGAGCGCAATCCAGGGGGAATCGGCTGCGCAGAACTTCGAATCGCGCATTCAGGGTGGGAAGCGATTGGAGCGCCGCATGCCATTGGGTTTCTTCGTAGGTGGGGTAGTGAATCGCTCGCGATGAAGCTGAGTGAAAGAGGATGTTTGCCTGATATTGCAGGATGTCGTTCAGGTGCTGCACGAGGGCCGTGTATTGCGGGCCGCGGAGGATGAGGCGGTCGTGGTATACCTCACCCGAGGTTGTGTATTGACTTCGCAGGAATGCGTAGGCGTCGAGCTCACTCAGTAGGGCGGTGAGCGTTCTTTCCGTGTGGGTTGGCTCGAATTCAACCAGGTCGTCAGTAGCTTTGCGGCCGCTTTCCAGCGCGAGATAAAGCATGTAGACGAGGTTCTTGAGGGTCTCGTGTTGGCGCTGGGGGGTGGAGGAGTCGGCGATGCGTCGGAACGCGTCGCGCACGGCCTTCATGTAGGTATAGAAGGCTGTGATGTTGATGACCACATTGGCTTCGAGGGTTTGCAGGTCCCGCGCGTTGCTGTCGAGGATCGGAAAGTAGTTTTCCTGTGAGGTGAAGGACTCGGCTGAAGCGGCGGAGCTTTCCGTTGCGGAGAGAGGTCGTGAGGGGCTATCGCCATAGCGATCGACCATTAGGCCCACCATACCCATTACAGTGATCACTCGGCTCAAGGTGTCGATCTCGCACGCGAAGAGGTCGACGACACCGAGTCGGGCGCTGCCTACCTGATACGCCCAGGCGAGGATGCCACCGAAGATCGCTGCCACGGGCGCGAAGATCGTGAGGAGGTGGACGCCTCCGTTTTGTACCAGGAAGACGATCAGGCGCGGGAGCGTCGCGCCTTCCGCGGGGGTCCAGGCGCTCAGACAGAACCCGACCGCTCCAGTCAAGGCAACGGCGAATGCGAGGAGTGTCAGGACGAAGCCGGTGGCCGCAATCAGGCGCAGGTCGTTGACATGCTGTGAGTCGAAGAGGCGGTCTACTGTGTCAGTGGGATTGCCTGTTTTCAGGAAGAGGGCGATCGGTGTCAACAGTCTCCTGGGCCACTGGTGTCCGCTGGTCCGTGGCTTTTGTAAACGTCTCGAGGGCGCTGGCGAGCGTGGCTGGCTTTGTTCTTTTGATGCGGGACGTGTCACGACTTACTCCCTGATGTCGATCTTTGTCCATTTTACGGGGGCGGGTGCATCGGGAGAATGACGATGTCGGTCCGGCGGTGGAGTGGTGAACGCGGGACATGGACAAGCGGAGGCGCGTGATGGCTCGTTACTCCCAGGGGCACGGGTTGTCGCGCTATAGTCACTGAGGGATCGATAACGACAACCGGGGTTTTCGGGGGATTGCAGATGACTATGGGACTGGCGCGCGCCTTGCTCGCCTCCGCCGTATTTTGGTTTCCGTCCGCCACAGTTCTGGCGACTGTCAGCCCTTCACAGCAGACAACCGGCTCCGTCGCTCAAGGGACGGTGGCGCAAGCTCCGACCGCCGTTCTGAATTCCGTTTCAGCGGCGGACAGCTCTGGTCCGGCGGGTCAGATCCAACAGGCGATCGGCCTGGCGATTACTGATCTCCTGGACGGTGAGGTGAGCCGCGCCGCCGATGGCAATGTCGGTCTGGACCATAAGCTCTGGGTGACCTTGAGCCGGCCTCCTGCCGTTCCTGCAAGCCACTATGTTCTCTTTCTCAACGGAACGGAGATCCGAGGGCTTAGTCCCACTACCGACACCACCTATAAGAGCGCCAAGGGTGAAATGGTCTACGCATTGGTCTTTCATCTGCGGCGGACGGCGGAAAACGATGCCTTCTGGAGGGAGCTGCTGAGCGCTCCCACCGCGGGTACGGTTCCGGTGCGCGTGTCGCTGGGCGAGCGTTCCGAACCCTGCTACGAGGCGAGGGCGTGCGCGGCGCCTCAGCTGAGCATTGGGGGCGCGACTACTTTGAAATTCCGAGTCTATTCGCAGGGGCATCTGATCGGCGGGTTCGTTGCGATCGCGGTCGTGTTGGCTCTTGTCTGGGGCTTCGGCCGAACGCGCACTACGCTGCGCGATAACTTTTTGCCACAGCTCCCGGCCGCACAACAGACCTACAGTCTGGGCCGTTGGCAGATGGCTTTCTGGTTCAGTCTGGTGTTTGCTGCGTTCGTGTTCCTTTTCGTCGTGCTCCACGATACGAACACTATTACGGCGCAAGCCTTGATGCTGATGGGAATCTCGGGTTGCACGGCACTTGCTTCCATTGCGGTTGATGTGAAGAAGGATTCGTCGGCGGATGCGGCTAATCGGGGGCTGCAGGCGCTGGGACTGAATACTTACGAGGATGTGCGTCGTGTGCACGCGGAAATTGCTGCTCGGGAGGAGGAGCTTGCGAAGGAGCCGCCCAATCACCGCCGCAAGCAGTTGCAGGTGGAAATCCAGGATCGGAGGCTGGTGCTGCAGACCTACCATGACAAGATAAAGCCCTTCGTTTCGCAGGGGTGGTTCAGGGACCTCACCACGGACCTCAACGGTTCCGCGTTGCACCGGGTGCAGGCGTTGTGCTGGACGGTCGTGTTGGGGGTTGTATTTGTGATCGGCGTCTATGAGAACCTGAGCATGGCCGAATTCAGCGGGACTTTGCTTGCGCTGATGGGGATCAGCAATGCAGGGTATGTCGGATTCAAGTATCCGGAAGTGAATACCTGAGTATGGGCGCCGATATCCAACATGTCGTCGTTCTGATGCTCGAGAATCGGTCGTTCGATTGCCTGCTCGGCCGGCTCTATCCCAACGATCCGCACTACGATGGCCTTACGCTGAAGGAGTTCAATGTTTACGCGGGATCGGCGTTTGGGGTCTGGAACGAGTTTTCGTTGACGGCTTTCTCGGCGTGTCTGCCTGATCCCGATCCTGGCGAGCTGTTTACCGATATGAACTTGCAGCTTTTTGGCCAGGCGGGTCGGACGGGAGCCACGCCGGATATGTCGGGGTTCGCGGAGAGCTATGCAACGCAGTCTAAAGATGGGCGCTATCACCCGTCCGCGGTCATGCATTACTTTACTCCGGAGCAGGTGCCGGTGATCAGTACGCTGGCGAGGTCGTTCGGGGTGTGCGATCGGTGGTTCGCTTCGGCTCCTTGTCAGACCTGGCCGAACCGCTTTTTTGCGCACACTGGTACTTCACTGGGCCACGTCGATAACCATACTTTTCCCATTCCGTTCGATGCGCCGAGTTTGTTCGGGCGCCTGGAGGCCGCAGGTAAGAGTTGGCGTGTGTACTTTCATGATATGCCGCAGTCTTTGCTCCTGAGGGATGTCTGGGTTCACGCCCTGCTGCATTATCGGCTTTTTGACCAGTTTCTGGCGGATGCGCATACGGGGGCATTGCCGAACTATAGCTTTATCGAGCCGCGCTATTTCGCGGACCTCTTCAAGAACGTGATTCCGAATGACGAGCATCCGCCGCACGACGTGATTTATGGTGAGCAGCTCATCGCCCGGGTTTACAACGCGTTGCGAAGCTCTCCGTGCTGGGAGCGGACTCTGTTCATCGTGACTTATGATGAGCATGGGGGGTGTTATGACCATGTTCCGCCGCCGGCAGCGGTCCCGCCGGATGACGTTGTTGCCAATCCGTATGATTTCAACTTCAACAGCTATGGGGTCCGCGTTCCGGCGGTGGTGGTTTCGCCGTACATTCCGGCTGGCACGAGGATACGGCCAGCGGGTGATGCGGACGGTTCGGGTACGCCGTTCGACCATACGTCGATCATCAAGACGGTGCGCGAGGTGTTTGCATTGGGTGGGGCGCTGACGGGGCGTGATGCGGTTGCTCCGAATTTGCTGAACGCGTTGAGCTTGCCGGCGCCGACCAATGGGGGGCCTCTGAGTATCGATCTTCCTCCGGTACCTTCGTCCTCCGCGCAGGTGGTTGATCGGGCCGGGGCGTTGCCGAATGGGATGCAGGCCAGCCTGGCTTCCGCGGCGGCGAGGTTGCCTGACAGAGCGCCGTCTTCAGAGGGGGAGATTCCGGAGGCCGTCAGGCCAGAGCCGGCTGGTTATCCGACGGTTGCTGTGGCTGCGGCTAGCGCTGTGGGGCGGACCAACCAGTTTCTCGGGGTGTGGAATCGGTAGTGGGCCACGCCACTGGGCGCGCTTGCTGGCGGTGGGACTGCCTGTAGGGATGGCTATATCGGGAGACTGTAGGTGTTGGTGAGCCGAAGGGACTTCCTGGTTTTAGGTGGGGCTCTGTCATCTTCGTTGGGCGTGGGCTCTGTGTATGCGTCGGATGGGGGTGCGGAAATTGCGTTTACGTTCGATGATCCGAGGACGCAGCAGGGCGGCAATTTGCGGTGGCAGGAGGTGAATGAAAGGATTCTGGGGGCGTTGGAGCGGCATCGTATCAAGGCAGCTTTGTTTGTGTGCGGTATGCGTGTCGACAATGATGTTGGTCACGAGCTGGTTGCCGCGTGGGATCGTCGAGGGCACCTGATCGGTAATCATTCGTATTCGCATCTGGACTTTGACGATGTGGGGCTGCCCGCTTTTGAATCGGATGCGGTGAAGAATGAGCCTTTGATTGGCTCATACCGGAATTTCACGCGGCTGTTTCGGTATCCGTTTTTCAAGGAGGGAAACACGGTGGAGAAGCGCGATGGTATGCGCTCTTTCCTGCGGGAGCGCAGGTACCGCATTGGGCGGGCGACTATTGATGCCTCGGATTGGGCGATCAGTGGGCGACTCGAGAAGCGGGTCAAGGAGGAGCCTTCGGCTGAGCTTGGCGGATATCGCGACTTTTTCCTGAAGCATATCTGGGAGCGAGCTCAGTATTATCAGTCGCTCGCGCGGCAGGTCTGGGCGCGGCCTGTGCGACATACTGTGTTGTTGCATCATAACTTGCTGAATGCTTTGTTCCTGGATGATCTGATCGCGATGTTTGTCAGCAGGGGGTGGCGGCCTGTTGATGCGGAACATGCGTATGGGGACTCGATATACGACCGGCAGCCGAAGTGCCTTCCGGCGGGAGAGAGTCTGGTGTGGGGCTTGGCGAAGGAGACCGGGCGGCTCGAGTCTCAGCTTCGGTATCCGGGTGAGGACGATACGTATGAGAATCCGAAGATGGATGCGTTGAAGTTGTAGCGGGAGCGTGCGCAATCGTATTGCTCAAGGGTGTTTCGGAAGGCGAATTGTATGCAGTAGAATTGGGGTATGTGCTACTCGGCTCAGGTTCAGCAGAATATTCAGGCGTTGGCGCGTCGTTATGGCGCGAATATTGCCTATGAGATGTTTGCCCAGCTGTTTCGGCGCAGGCTCGATGAAGAGGACGTCCGGGTCGCTCGCGCGCTGGAGGAGAGTTTCGCGGAGCCGAAGTCGGATATTGAGCGGCAGATCAAGGCGGATATCGATGCTTATCGTCAGCGGCAGGTTGCGAGGTGGGAGTCCGATCTGTTTGTGCAGAAGAAGCGGTTGGCTGACGCTGAGCGGAGTTTGAAGACGCGCGAGACGAAGAAGGCGCGTGAGGATGTGCGGATCGCGAATAACAAGATTGCGGCTTATCTCGAGCGGCTGGCGAGGGCTCGGCGCGCGGAGCTTGACGACGAGGACAGTCGTATTTTCCCGATGGGGTACGCGCCGGTCATTGCGTACATCGAGGGACGGTTGCAGGTGGTGCCGATGCGGTATACGTGCAGGCTAGCGGGTAAGCCTGCCAACTATGACGTGCGGTTTCCGGGGACGTATAACGCGCGGCGTGACAGCCTTGATGGGTATTGGAAGGGGGTCTATGGGCGCCGTCATGCTGTCATGGTGATCAATGGGTTCTATGAGAATGTGCCGCGACATCTTTATGAGCGTCGCGACCTGGGGGCGGGGGAGAAGCCCTCCAACATTGTGCTGCAGTTCAGGCCTCGGCCAGCCATCGATATGTTGGTGGCGTGTTTGTGGGATCATTGGGATGAGGCGGGGCAGCGCGATTTGTGGTCGTTCGCGGCGGTGACGGACGAGCCGCCGGCGGAGATCGCCGAGACGGGGCATCAGCGGTGTGTCGTGGTGATCAGGGAGTCGAATCTGAAGGAATGGCTTTCTCCTGAGGGTGTGGGCCGCGAGCGGTTGAATGCGATTTTGAGTGATAAGGAAAAGCCGTATTACGAGCATCGGATTGCGGCTTAGGGAGTCGGCTGGCGCGGGTCTGGGACGACCTGTACATCGTTCTTTCCAAGATTAGCTATAAGTACTCGGCCTTAGCGGTGAGCGGCGATCATTTTCCGGCGCTTTAAGGGTGCCCGAACCTGTGCCCACGGTTCGGCGGCATTCGATCGTGCTCTTGGGTTGGTCGCGGTTGCCGGAGTGCTTGTCACGCGTGCCAATGATGCTTTCGGACAGTGTGCTACGCGCGGCACACTTTATAGATGCTTGAATTGACCGGTTCTGGAGCACTTGGGCGGCTGACCGCAGGGGTTCGTGTCGCTGGAGCCGGCGGGGAAGGCGATCGGGTAAGCTAAACGAACGCTGGTTGCGCAGGTGGGTATGATTGTGGTGCGCGACGCGAGAGTGTCTGGGATTGATTGCATGTGAGTGACTATGACCGACCCTCTTGTTGATATTGCGCAAGCCTCCAGTGTCCTTGGCCTTTTGAGACAGCAGCGCGAGGTGGCCTTGCAGGCCACTGCGGCCGGGCCCCCGGCGCGGACCTCTAATCCCTTTTTTGGTGTGTGCCCCATTACGAACATGGCGGCCGATGAGGTGGGGCGGAGCGCGTTGCGCTTCGAGCTGGAGGCGTGGGTCGAGGCGAATTATCGCAAGCTCGATGATCGGGGTCGGGATGTGGGGCCGTTTACGGTCGGTGAACTCGAGTGTAGCGTGCATCGGGGGTATCCGGCGGACAAGATCGTGCTGGATATGATGCGCGCGATCCATCGTTTTTTTGGATTCCCGAAGCAGAATCGGATGGTTGTTGGGTTGGGCGGGGGGCATAACGGGCTGACGGTGGCGCTGTTGCATTTGATGAGTCCGCGTGAGGCTTCGCAGGGGGTGTTTGTGGATACTCCCGTGCCGGGGAGCGCGCAGGCTGTTGGGGCGCGCTTTTTCCGGCAGTCCTTGGGTGCGCAGATTCTGGAGCTGCAGCGCTTGGGGGCGTTTGGGGCGCCGGATCGGGTGCATTTCGCTGCGGCGGAGAGGGGGGTTCCGTCGGCCGAGCAGTTGCAGGCGTGGGGCGTCAGGGTGTTTGTGGGCGTAGGGAATGAGACCGCGGGTGCAACTACGTACAGCGAGAGTGACGTTGAGAGTCTGCTGGCGTGGTTGGAAAGGGATCCGGAGTCGCATCACGCTTTGATCGATGGGACGTCGTTGCTGGGAGCGATGACCTGGCGGGAGGAGTTGGCGCAGGCCTTGTTGGATAGGGCGTGTTTTTTCATGCCTTTTCAGAAGGCATTGGGCGGGGTGTCGGGGTATTTCGTGGCGACGTTTACGCCGCAGGCGCTGGCACTTGTCGAGAGGAATGTGCGTGATCCGGGTTGGGCGATTCCGGGGCATCTGAAGCTTGCGGTGCCGGGAGATGAGCAGCGGCCGCTGTCGGGGGAGAAGACGGCGATTCAGAGTCCGCGACCGCCGCTTGAAATGCCGGCGGTAGAGCCGACCGAGCTTGGGCCGTTTTACGATCCGATCGCGGACAGGATGTTGGGCGGGGTCGGGAATACGTTCAGCAATATGGCATTCGCCGAGACCACTTTCGGCATTCTGCGCGTACAGAGGCAGGTGGGGAGTGTGCAGGCGCTCAACCGGCGGTCTGTTGAGAATCTCAGGGTTGTCGAGGAATCGGTGGGGCGGCATCCGCTGTTTGAGTTGGGTGTGGAGGATGAGACCCGGCGTGGGGCGGCGGTGATGCTGCTCAAGGTGAAGGATCCCGATCTGTCGGATGTGACGCTGCGTAGTCGCGCTGTCTCCAAGGCGAAGCAGTTGATGGGCTATGAGGGGTTGACTCATCCGAACGGTGAGCATGAGGCGGGCTTGGATGTGGCGCGGGATGTGAATGCGTTCCCGGGTACGCCGGGGGACTTTCGGGCTTGGATCGGGGGCATCCGGCCGCGCAGTGACGTGGAGGCGTTGCTGGAGAATATTGAGTATGCGTATCTGCGGGCGAAGGTCGTCGTTCTCGAAGAGGAGTTGGCGGCTCGGGGTATGCATTTTGAGGCTGGCGGTGGTGGGCGGCAGCGGGTGCGCAAGGATGATCCGACCAGGGTTTACAAGGTCCTCATCATGGATCCGATCGGACTACGGTTGGATAGCGAGGGTGTGACAGATATCGGTGACGTTCGGGCGCACATCGAGGGGCAGGGCGGGATGTTTCACGAAGGGGGTGTGCTTTCCGCGGGCGCTGGTCTGGTTCCGGGGGTGCACTTCTTCTATCAGCCGGACTTGAGTCGCGAGTCGGAGATTCTTGAGCAGACGAGTGAGGGTCAGTATGACGCTGTGATTGCGGCTGCGACGTTTGTTCCCGCGGGGGCGGTGTTTCGGGAGGGTGGTGTTCGCATCGGCGCGGGAACTGGGAACATGGGGAGCCGGTCGTGGGGGGGCGGGAGCGGGCGAGGGGGCTCGGCGCCTTTGATGAATACGCCGAGTTTCAACAGTCGTGTGACTGCGCAGAGGGTGTTTGAGGCGTTGTTGAGGTGCGCGCCGGATGTGCCGCGGGCGCTGTTGCATGAGCGGGTGGTCGCAGGGGCTTTTGATACGGGGCGGGATCTGAAGTTTTTTCCGACTGAGAAGATCGAGGGGCAGCGGGTTGCGATTCTGGGTTTTGGCAATATCGGGCGCGAGGTGGCGCGGATGGCCAAAGTGTTCGCCATGGAGGTTGTCGTTTTTGCCCGTCCTCGGTATCGGGCGTGGTGTGAGTCGGAGGGGTTTCAGTATGCCGCTACACCGGTCGATACAGTTCGGAGTGCGAATTTTCTGAGTATCCATACGGGGCTGGGGCCGTTGGAGAATGGGCGGTATGCGAACCAGGGGCTTGTGGGAAGTGAGGTGCTGGCGCAGCTTGCCGATGGCGCGGCGATTGTGAATTTTGATCGAGGCGAGGTGATCGATACGGCGGCTTTGCGGGAGGCTGTCGCGTGTGGGAAGGTCCGCCGTGTTTGTGTGGATGCGGATATTTTCAGCGATGGAACGGGTCGGTTGAGCGGGCCGATGGTGCCTTATGTGGCCTTGAGCCGGGAGTTCGAGGGAGTGTTTGAGCTGCTCCCGCATGTGGCTGCCGATACAGATCATCTGTCGCGGGTCGAGGGGGCCAAACAGGCGGTGGATCAGATCTTGCGGGCGATTCGATACCGTGAGGTGGTTAACTTACGGGGGGATCTCCCGGAAGGGTACACTGACGCCGGGGCGTACACGGTGAGTGGGGTCGGGAAGGTCAGTGCGGATCGGGTGTTGGCGGTAGCGGAAGATCAGGCCAAGACGGCCCGGTTGCGGGCTTTGAGCGAGAGTCTGGCTGCGTTCTGGAAGGCTGTCGATGCGACCAGGGATCCGGCGCGGCGGGCGGAGCTGATCGAGCGTCACGCGGCGGCGTTGGTTTTGACTTCGAATCAGTATGCTACCTCTGTCGAGGGGTTGGGGTTGAGAGGGCCGTTCGCGGGCGGTGGTGGCGATTGATGCCACGGAAATGACTCGAGGTCCGGAGTGGACCTGCCAGGGATTGGGTGTATGGATTCATATCCTGAGCAGCTGCATGAGCTGCTGATGTATTGCATCGATTTTTCCCGGACGATGTTGGAGGAGGCGGGGGCCTTCTATCCGTTCGGGGTGATTTTGTCGCCTGACGGCCGGGTGGGTGCCATGGGTGGGCACACGGGGGAGGAGCGGCCGGATCCTCATGAGGTTTACAAGCTGCTGAACGACGCGCTTTTGAAGGGGGCGCGGGGAGGGCAGTATTCGGGTACGGCGTTGGCGGCGAATGCCACCATACCGGCGCGTTATTCGCCGGCTTTTCCGGATGGGGTGCGGGTGCATCTGGAAAGGGAGGGGTATGCACGGCTGGTGTATGTGCCGTACAGGTTGGGGGCGCGAGAGGGTGTCAGGAAGAAGCGGGTTGTGGAGATGAGTGCGCCGTTTTCGGTGGAGATCAAGGCGCATGTGTTTGGGGCGCAGTGACGGCGCGATTTGGGTCGTTGTTGTGTGCCGGGCTGAAAGAGTGCCGCCGCACTGCGGCATGACACCTGAGAGCTATTGAAGTAGCCTACGCGCAGCCTCGGGGTGATAAAAATAACGGTTTACAGTTGGTGTGCCGCTCCCTGCTGGGGTGGTCACGGCATTAGCCGAAGGCAGGCCCGCTATGAATGCAGCCATCCAGGAACCGGATCCCGAACGCGGCGGTTGGGACGGCGACGGTGGGATGGGGGATGAGGATTGGAGCGATCTGCTGGCGGAAATCAGGGAGGGGTCGTGCACGCCGTTTCTCGGGTCTGGTGCATCAACTCCGCTGTTGCCAACCGGGGGCGAGCTGGCGCGTATGCTGGTCAGAAGATACCAGCTCGAGGTTGAGCCGGATGCGCCGCTGCCGAGGGTAGCCCAGAACGTCGCGTTGTTGGGCCGGGATAACGCGATGCGCCGTTTCATCAAGGAAGAGTGTGAGGCAAGGGGACAGCCGAATTTCGGCTTGCCTACTCAGCTTCACCGGGTGCTCGCCGAGTTGCCGTTGTCGATCTACGTCACGACGAACTACGATAGTTTCATGTCGCTGGCGCTCCAGAGTGTGGACAAGACACCGATTGTCGAGCTCTGTAGATGGTTTTGCGTCGGCTGGGATGAGCCTGATTCGGGAGCGCAGCTTAGTCGGGCCGCGGAGGCGAACGTGGCCACTCCGCTCGTCTATCATCTGCACGGAGCGTTTTCCAAGTTCGCTTCGATGGTCCTCAGCGAGGATGATTACCTGGATTTTCTGACGGTGACTTCTGTCAGGAAGTCTCTCGTGCCGAGCAGCGTTCAGAGCTCGTTTGCTGAGAAGACTTTGTTGTTCCTCGGTTACAGCCTGGAGGACATGACATTCAAGGTCCTTCTGCGGCGGATCTCGGCGACCATCCGCCGGTTCGATAAGCCGCATCTGACGGTGCAGCTCTCTCATAACTCGGTGCCGGTGACATCGGCAGACAGGCAACGGGTCAAGATTCGTGTGGCGTACGTGCGCAAGCTCCTCGGGGAGAATGCCCGCATCTACTGGGGCTCTTGCGAGAGGTTTGCGACTGAGCTGGCGGACAGATGGAATCGGTTTCAGAAAGCATAGCGGTTCCGGTCCACCGTTCCGGTGAGCCGTACGTGGGACCGCGGTCCTTCTCGAAGGCAGATGAGGAGTTGTTTTTTGGAAGGGACCGGGAGGCGAGCGAAGTCTGCGATCTGATCGCGGTGAACTCGATCGTTGTGTTGCACGCTCAGTCCGGGGCTGGAAAGTCATCGCTGCTGTCCGCGAGTGTCCTGCCCAGGCTCGAGGCAAAGCGTTACCACGTGCTTGGAATCGCGCGCGTTAGTACTACGAGCGGACACATGGTTGCCGGTCAGGGCAATGTCTACGGCAGCGCCGCGCTCCACAGTATCGGGTTGGAGGACTCTGATGACTTTGCTGAGGCCGTTGGTGCCCGGATAGTCGCGCTTGCGGCTGCCCGCAGAAGCGATACTTTCCGACGCCGGGAGGATGCTCGGTTCGTGCTGGTCATCGATCAGCTCGAGGAGTTGTTTATCTCCGAGCCGGCGCACTGGCAGGAGCGCGTGCCTTTTCTGGCGGCGCTGGCCCGAGCGGCCGGGCGCAATCCTCACCTGACCATCGTGCTCAGCCTTCGTGATGAGTTCCTTGCGAGCCTTGATCCGTTGGACAAGCTGACAGGGTCGTTGCCGACGTGCCGTTACCGGCTGCGAAAGCTGTCCCGAGAGGCTGCCATCCGGGCGATCAGGCGGCCTGCGGAGCTGTTCGGTGTTATGTATGACGATGCTGCCATCGAGGAGCTGCTGAAGCGGTTGTTTCGCCTCGCGCCGAGGGAGCCTGGTGAGGGAGAACCGCCCGGCGAGGAGGGTCAGTCCGGAAAGGAGGAGCCGCTCGGCGAGTTTGCCGAGCCGGTGCAGTTGCAGGTGGTCTGCCAGGCCATCTGGGCTCATCGTAGCGGCAGCCGCATCGATGTCGAGACGGTGAGGCGATTCGGCGTGGTGGAGACTGCGCTGGGGGGCTATTACGATCGGGTCATCGAGAAAGTTGCCGCTGCCGCTTCGGTGAGCGAGGGTGAGATCCGGGGTTGGATCGAGAGGTATCTGATTACCCCGGTGCGGACCCGTAGCCTGACATTGAAGGAGGAGTCGAGGACCAAGGGAATGCCGAACCCTGTGCTCGACCTGCTCGTTTCGGAATATCTGCTGCGTGAGGAGCGGCGGGGACGGGATACCTGGTACGAGCTGGCACATGATCGCCTGGCGGTGCCGATTCTGGAAGCCAATTCTCGTTGGCGCGCGGGGCAGGGATTTTCGGGGCTCTGGAAGGAGTTGGAGGGGAGCGCGAATGCCTGGAAGGAGTCAGGTTTTTCCTCGCGGCGGCTGCTGCGCGGCCGTGATTTTTTCCGAGCCCGGCGATTACTCATGAGGCAGGATGTCGCGGCGTTCGGAATTCCCCAGCTGATTGCCGACTTTGTGGACAAGAGCGAGGAGGAGGTTGCGCAGCGGCGTGTGCGGTGCCAGCTGTACGGGATGGCGGTGGTCGCGGTTGTGGTGATCTTCGGTATCGCGAAGATCTACTCCGACAGGCGCATGCGCGACAAAGAGGTGGAGCTCGGTGCCTTTGAGGCGATCTCGAAAGACATGGCGCGCAACGATGAATGGGCTCCCCTCGAGCTGCTGTATGCACTGCAGGCGGGAATCGAGGCTGGTGAGGCCAAGGCTGCTCAGCGCGGGGTTGCTGCGCAACGCCTGCGGGAAGCACTGCGGAGTTACGGACATGCAATACGGCTGCGGCCGCTCCGTCAGTTGCCGTCTGATGTTGTTTTCGACGGTCGGGATAGTCTTGCCGCAGTCGTGCTAGCGAACCGCAGGGGCGTCGACCTCTGGGACCTGGAAGACGGGAGGAAGCTGTGGCATCTGGACGGTGACGTGGTGGGTGCTCAGTTTTCCGCCGATTCGAAGCAGATTGCGGTGACCCGCGAGAGGCCGATCGCACAGCCCGGTTTGTCCGCGCCCTCCTTTCTGGAACAACCCGTCCAGCTAGAGGTGACTGTGGCTCCGGCGAGGAGCAGTGAAGCAGGGAAGACGGTGGGAAGGCTTGAATGCACCGGGACGCGCAGCGTTTTTGGTCCGGCTCGGCCGTGCAGTGCGCTCTCGCGCGATTTTGCGTGGGGGGCTGCGAGCAAAGCGGATGGCACCATCGAGGTGGTCAACCTGTTGGATCCGGGTGCGCCGAGCCGGAATTTCCCGCTGGAGGCCCAAGAGAAGGGGCGGCGGATCATCAGTCTGGAGTGGGCGCCTTCCGCGCCGGTGTTGCTGGCTTTGACTGAGACGCATTTCGGCTCGACTGCCAATGTTGGGGCAGTCGTGTACAACGCTCAGCGGGGTTATTGGCGCACGAAATACGCCGCCAGACAAGACTCCGCTGCTCACTCGTTGGGGCTCGGCTACGACAGTCAGCGGCTGGACTTCTCGGCTGCCCTGTCGCCGGATGGCGCGCATTTCGCATTTGCGCAGCCGTTGCCCACGGAGGGCCGCTTTCAGGTCTTGTGTTTCCGGGTTGATAGCGGCGCTACGGAATGCAACGATGAGATGGCGCTGGGGGTCGAGTCTATTTTTCAACCTGCTTCGGTGCTGCTGATGTGGGGAAGACGCGGCACGCTCGTGGCCTTGGGCAGCTCGGCGG
This sequence comes from uncultured Steroidobacteraceae bacterium, assembly GCA_964494895.1. Classification (GTDB taxonomy): domain Bacteria; phylum Pseudomonadota; class Gammaproteobacteria; order Steroidobacterales; family Steroidobacteraceae; genus 13-2-20CM-66-19. Next base: position 28,867 of record CAZBTV010000073.1, read on the forward strand.
CTTATGGCTGGCATGTTGGCGAGGATCATTTCACTCGGCTCGACCATCCGCCCCGTCTGAATCTGGGCTGGAGCATCGATGAGCAGGGAGAGTTGGGGGTTGTGAGCTGCACAGATGCAATTTCCAACCCGCCTTCCCACCCGTCGCTGCCTTCCTGCGTGCACTCTGCCGTGAAAGTATGGGAACCGGACTCATCGTCGGTGACGATGACCTTGCCGATCCCAGAATATCAGTACCCGAGTGGCCAGTTCACCCGACTGTCTACGTCACTCCGGAGGCTGGCTGTGGCGTTGGGATCGCAACAGAATCCCTACGTTAAGATCTACCGCGTCGGGACTCCCGCAGCCACCGCGGAGGATGACGACCGCTCTACGCTTTCGCAGCTTGTTTCAGAGGGGTGTCAACGACTCCGCAACGCTCCTGAGCTTCAGGGAATGGCGACGTATGGCATCTACTGCCCCCGGTCTGTGGCCCACCCAACCGCATCGAAGAGTGTCCCATGAAGTGCTTTGAGGCCATCCGGCGCAAGGGTCTGCTGGCATTGGCGGTTGCAAGCCTCGCGTTGGTTCCGGATCGGGAGGTGCGGGCACAGGTGCCGCCACATTATCCCGGGACCATCTGTGCGACACCGAGGTTCTGGTGTTGGGCGCCGCAACCGGGTTATGTTGGAACCGTTTGTGCTTGCCCTTCTCCGTATGGCTGGATTCAGGGTGTGTATATATGAAAAAGGCCCCGTTTCAGATTGTGCGCGCCGCATTCAAGATGGCGCAGGCAACTTGTTGACCCCTCACGTCACCATGGTCGTGGATGACGTTGTCGGCGTTGAGGTTGAATACACCTCCCGGCGCGAACGCATACGTGCCCCCCACCTCGAGCAGGTCTCCGAAGTGGCCCTCGGCTTCAGCCGTATGTTGTGCGCCATTACGTCCCATTCCACCGTATGGGTCCTTGGCGTCACCGAGGGCTGCTGCGGCATCTCGGGCTAGTCGAGAAGCTAGCGGGTACGCAATTCCGACAGCTTTGTCGTTCCGGGTGTGAGTGATGATGATTGGACCTGATATGCGTCGCTCGGATAGCACGGAGTGGAATGCACCGTCATGGCCGGCCTGGTCGAAATTTCCGGCCAGGCCGTTGTGGGAGTAGGCGGCCTGCAGCAGGGTGAGCGTGATGGCAGGAGTCGCGGGCGCGAGGGTGTTGGCCGCGGTCGTTACCAGGCGGCCGCCAAAGCTGTGTCCAATGAGATGTAGACGCAGTGTGCTCTCTTGCTGGCGGATACGTTGTAGGAGGGGACCGAGTCCTTCGCGGCCTACGGTGCCTGCTCGCTCTTTCATTGTGTAGTAGGTCGTGAAGTTGGCCAGCCTGCGTGCGGCTGCCTTGACGCCGCTCAACAGGTCTCCTAGCCCCGAGGCGGCGCCTTGCCGGCGCAGGTCAGTGGCACCTCCGACGGTATGCGTCGGTCCGGGTGCATTCACGGGGGGACTGAGGGAAGCAAACAGGCTTTCGGGATCCGCAGTGAAGAATTCCTCGGAGCCGTCGTCCGCGTGGGCGTCGCTCGGGTTTAGAATTGAGCGCAGGAGGGAGACATACTCGGCGCGTGCGGCGGGCTCGCTCTGCAGTCGGGGGATCAGCGCCTGAGCGTTGCTCAGGGCGGTTGCTCGTGCGGGGTCCTGATCGCGCTGTCCGAGGCGGATCGGATCGTTCTTGAGCTCTTCGAGCTGCTGTTGAAGGGCCTCGTCATTTTCGCTGGTCGCGCTGGCGGCACCCCCTCCCGGGATCAGGTCCTCATCGGCGAACTTTTTGCTCGGCCAGAAGATGCGCAGCTCGCCGAAGCTGCGTTCGTTCAGGTCCTCGAAGATCGCGTCCCGAACGTCCTCCAGACTTGTGGAGAGCTCATCATAAAGGGCGCGGGCTTCTGCCATGTCGTTGTTCCAGCCGTGGGACATGACGAACAGGTCGGTGAGCCCGTCGAGCCCGTTGAGCAGGGTGTCGACCTGGGCGGGGTTGAATACCGCTCCGCTCCGGGTGAATTCAACGTCAAACACTGGAAGAGGCATGGTCGTTCTCCTCGCGTGGCGATCAGACCAGCTGGATGGCGCGCATCAGATCAATGAGCCCGCGCCCCTCGAAGTAGCGTTCGCGGCCGAGCGGGGTGGCGCTCTCCAGGAAGATGCGCTTGATGTCGGTTGGCTTGCCGATGAACTCGCGCCGGATCGAGAGAAATGCAGCGATGGCGCCTGATACGTGGGGCGCGGCCATGCTGGTTCCGCTGTCGTCCACGTAGTAGGCCATGTCGGGCTGTGGCTTTGCGGTGCCCAGGGCCTGTCTGAGCTTGTTGCCGGCCGCGCAGGAGGTGATGCGCTCACCGGGAGCAACCAGGTCAGGCTTCAATCGACCATCGCCGGTGGGGCCTTTCGAAGAGAAGTACGAGACTCCGTAGAGGTGAGGGGAGTCTCGGTGTGTGGAGCCGACGGTGATGGCTAGAAGGGCGTTGCCGGGATCGTTGATGGTGTTGGACAAGCCTACTTTCGAGGCACCTACCTCTGCGGCGATCGATCCGTAACCGGTGTTTCCGGCGGCGGTGACGACTACGACGCCTTCCTGCACGAGTCGGTCGACCGCCGTGCATAGTGGACTCTGGCCGCAGGCAAACATCTCGGCATCGAACTCGTAGCCGACACTCAGGTTTACGCCCTGAACGCGCAGGAGTTTGGGATTGTCGTTGATGCGCTCACGGATGTATTCGAGCGCTTGGATGACCTGACTGGCGCGACCTTCTCCCTTGTCGTCCAGCACGCGCAGGCTGATGAGTCGCGTCTTGGGTGCGATTCCCCGCAGTCGTGATGCCGGCTCGACTTCACGTTTCGTGAAGGATTGGTCGAGTTTCATGCCATTCGCGTCCATCTTGAACTGCCGCTCGAGGACCTTGCATTGGTCTTGGGCAGGGGCTTCTCCGGCGATGATTCCGGCGACATGGCTGCCATGACCGAATTCGTCGGTCAGCGCGGCGTTGCGGTGTTGCTCGATGAGCCGGTTGCGGTCTTCCGTGCCAATCGTGGTGTTCCAGTCCGGATCGGCCAGAGGCGGGTTCTTGATCCGTACATTGCCTTTCTGTTCGTAAGTGTCGATGAAGGAGCGGTGGAGGTCTCGTACCGACAGGCCCCACAACGTGTGTTGCTTTTTGTCGTCTTCGGTCGTGAGCTTGCCGAAATGGGGATGGGTGGCATCGATCCCCGAGTCGATGACGGCCCAGGTGATGCCGGCGCCGCCCGCATCAAATGAGCGCAAGGCGGCATCTGACTTGATGGTGACAGTGGATCGGTCGGTCTGGGCTGAAACGGGAAAGTCCGGCCAGAGTCGGTAGATCGCGCGCTCTGGGACATCGCGACTCTCATCCGAGGCGATGAGCTTGCGCCATTCGTTGTCGGACAGCTCGCAGCGGTAGTAGGACTTGGCGATGCGGAGTGGGCGGCGGGGTCCTGCCGCAGCAGTGTCTCGTGCGGAGGGAGTGTTTGCGCGGCTGGATGTGATCTGGCGGAAGGCTTGTTCGAATTCGGCGGCGGCTCCGGGGATGCCGCCTATATGTTGGACATTGAGCTCGATGATGTAGGGCCCGGGCTCGTCAGGATTGCGTAGCGGGGGCAGGCGCCACTTGGCGCGCTTGGTGTCGTCATCGAGTTCTCGCGGTGCGGTGGTGCGGGCCAGGCGGCTGCTGATATCCGGTCCGTCGTGGCCGTTGGGAGGTGGTGAGGAGGCCGAGGTTTTGCGCGGGGGGTTACGGCGGGGGACCTTCTTGGACTTCGCAGCCATGGCTGTCTGTTACCACGTCGGGCGGTGGTGCAAGAGTTGGGAACGAGGGAGTCTGCGCCATCGATAGTGGGAATACAACGGGATTGAGGGTCTCCCGTGGGGGGCGGTGCTACGGTTTGGTAGCGCGCGGGTCTGTTTTGTGTTGGTTGCAGGCTGTAGATTGAGCTTGCGGTGTTGCGTCGTGGTGCTGGACGCGCCAGGTCGTCGCGGGCGGGCACGTTGCTTCTGTGCTTCGAGGGGTCGAGACCTCAACAGCGTTCAATCAAATGGTGATGCGATGCGACATGAGACTTGTCAACGACGGCTGTACAACAGCGGCCATCAACAGGGCTGTGATGAGGGCCGCGGCCTATGTGGCGCTGTGTCGACGCTCGTCAGCGTCATGAGATGGGAGCGGTACCGGCATCTGCGCATTTTGCTCGATGCGTGGGGGTGGAGGATGCCGGTCGGCCGGTCAATCGGGCATGGGGCGGGGCGTGGCTCTCTTGAGAGAGCCACGCGGCATTGCTTGCGGCAGGCTCTTCATGCCCGTCAGTGGGTGTCAGCGGGGACTGGGGGTGCTCGCGGGGTATGGATCCTGGAGGGCGGTGGAGCCGGTCTCGAGCAGGGACTTGAGGTTGGAGATCACTTTTGGCCAGCCGCCGGATACGGCCTCGATGAGTTTCGAGGGTTCGCGCTCGATGGTGTGGGTGATGGAGAGCTTGACCGCCGTTCCGCTTTGCTCCAGCTCCATCGTGCAGAGTGACGGGCCTTCGGCCTTGAGCTCGGGTTTGTTTTGGTGGTGCCAGCGGATCACCAGGCGGTGGGGCGGCTCGGCCGCGACGATTTCACCGGCGTCGAGGAGTTGACCGTCGCTGGATTGCAACTTCCATGGGGAGCCGGCCGTCCACTGGCTTTCGCAGCGGATGCCGAACCAATACTGTTGGATGAATTTTGCGTCGGTCAGCGCTGACCAGAGTTTTTCCGGGGTGGTGCGGATGTAGGTTACGTAGACGAAGGTCGATCTAGCCATTGGGTTTCTCCAGGCGTTGTTTTAGGTCCGAGAGCGCTTTCAGGCGCGGCTTTTCGAACTTGGCGATCCAGCGTTCGTAGATTTCCTGGAGCGGCACAGGATTGAGGAAGTGCAGCTTTTCACGGCCGCGTCGCACGGTAGTGACCAGGTTTGCCGCCTCCAGGAGGTCCAGGTGTTGCGTCACGCCCTGCCGTGTCATGTCCAGGTGTTCGCACAGTTGGCTGAGCGTGCGGCCGTCGTGCGCGTGTAGCAGGTCCAGCAGCTTGCGGCGGCTCGGGTCGGCCAGGGCCTTGAACAGGACGTCGGGGTCGTGGCGGTCTGGCATTTTTAAAATGCAAGTAAATATTTGCCTAAATAATAGGCAAGTCGGGACTTGCGTGTCAAGTGGGGTCGACAGATGTGTCAGGTGGGGGTGTAGCGGACAATATCCGGTGCTGCCGCCATTCGGTGGTATGCTTTGGGTGGTCTCGATAGTCCTGCCTGCTCGGGTGTCAGGATACAGCCGCACAATACTGGTGCGGGTGACTGGAGATGAGGCGGGCGCCTGGGCGGGTGCGTGCGAAGCGCCGTGTCAGTTTTAAAGGGAGGTTCGGCGTGAGTAAGCTTTGGATGGCGAGTGTTCTCGTTGGGAGCGCGTTTGGTCTTTTGGCGGCTGGGGGCGTTCGGGCTCAGGCGGTGATTGCGCCTGCAACTCCGCAGATTGGCTCGAGCAATACGGTGAGCGCGGATGCGACCGTACCGCGACCAAAGGCGCGGCCTTGCACAGTGCCGCTGTTTACGAATCTGCAGTTCGCTGATTTCAATACCAAGAACTTCAGTTACACACCGCCGGCGAGTTGTCCGGGGCCGTGGGCGAAGGTGGTGTTCAGTGCGGATTTTACGGTGACCGCCGGGCGGCAGTTTGATCGCACGGCGCAGTTCTTTCTCGGGGGCGCCAATATCTACTTCGGTACGACGGCGGAGCCGCGTACGGACTTGAGTCCGTCATGGCACGTGGAGCGCGATGTGACCGATCTGAGCGCGGTCTTTCGGTCGGTCCAGGCGGGTACGGCGATTCTGGGTAACTTCGTGGGCGTGTCCAACGGGGTGACCTTCAACGGGATCATCTTTGCGAACGCGCAGCTACAGTTTTATCCAGCGTCGTTCGAGGAACGCGCGCCTCGCGTTCCGGATATCGTGATCGGGATTCCGGGAAACAGCGGTGCGGCTACACTGAATACGACTGCGGATCAGCTGACCCAGACGCTGACTCTGCCTGCGAATGTTGAGTCGGCGTACCTCGATGTGGTCGCGCAGAGTCAAGCCAACGACGAGTTCTGGTACTTTTGCGTGCCTGATGATCTGGTGAACGCTCTGCAGAGCTGTGGTAAGACAGCGTTCCGTGAGACGGAAGTGGCCATCGATGGACAGCCGGCGGGCGTTGCTCCGGTCTATCCTTGGATTTATACGGGCGGGGTGGATCCCTTTCTCTGGGAGCCCATTCCGGGCGTGCAGACGCTGGATTTCAAGCCTTACCGGATCGACCTGACTCCGTTTGCGGGCGTGCTTTCTGACGGTACGCCGCACGTTGTGGCGATCAGCGTGTTCAATGCGGACAGCCATTTTTCAGTCACCGGGAATCTGTTGGTGTTCACCGATCACTTCGCGCAGAAGGTTGCTGGCGGCGTGATCAGCAACACGCTGACTGCCGCGCCGTCACCGGTCGTGACGGACGATGTGACGATCGATGCGAGCGGTAATGCGAGCGGACCGCTGACGGTGTCTTCAGAGCGCGGTTATTCGATCACCGGTTACGTGGAGACATCACATGGGCGCGTCGAGACGACCGTGAGTCAGCGGATCCGCTTTAGCAACACGCAGAGGTTCACGATCACTCCTACGATCTTCGATCAGGACCTGACGCAGACGACTACGGTGGACGCCCGCACAACGACGCGCGAGGGATTTGGAGTGAAGGAGGTGGAGAAGACGTTCTCGTTTCCGTTCACCTTCCAGTTCAATCAAACGACGAACGCGGATGGCAGCTTTTCGGTACAGAGCATTTCGGACCAGAAGTATCTGGAGCATGACATGGGGCGCGGAGAAGAGGGTGCGGACGTCGACGCGAGGACGTCCAATCACGTTGCGTCACAGGATGTTGTGACTTTCACGGCGCAGGGGGTGCGTACCGGACATACGGGGAGCAGCTCGCAGGAGTTCGTGACGAAAGGTCCTGGGGAATTTTGCTTCAGCCGTAGTCTAACGGCGGTCGACAACGTTTTGACCGCATTCAGGGATGGTGCGGCTTGCAGGGGTGATGAATAGATGAGGGGAAGGGGATTTGCCCCTCGCACCGGAGCCTTTCGCCGTTGGCTGGACGGCAAAAGGCTCCGGCAGGTTTCAGGCTGGACTAGAAGTCATACCGGACGCCGGCTCGATAGACACGCCCGATCGTGTCGTAGAGAGCCGGGTTGACGTCGAGCCCGGTGTTGGTCTGCGGTGAAGCGACGGGGTCGCGGTCGAACAGATTGTCGATCTTGACGAAGGCCGACAGCTTGTCCGTGAAGGAGTAGCGACCGCCCAGGTCTATGTAGAATG
>CAZBTV010000074.1:0-35947 GCA_964494895.1 uncultured Steroidobacteraceae bacterium
TAATAATAACATAACTTATTGAAGTTACGATCTATTATGCCTTAAAGGCATTGCCTTTTAAGCAAGACCGCCACCGTCGGCCCGATGCTCGATTTACACTACGAATTCCCTGTCGGCTTCGCCAGCACAACGCGCGTGGCCGATGATAACCACCCTCGGACAGTAGACCGCCCCCCTGGGGTCGGTCCAGCCCGAGTCATTTACGCGAGGGACAACTCGATACGCCGGCCCAGAACCGACAACGCCGCTTCAATACGCGGGAGCTTGGTCGGGTGATGCGGATCCAGAATACGCCGGGCTTCCTTCTCGTCGAGTCGCATGCGTCGCGCGACCCCCAGAGCCCATGACTACTCCATTGACGCATACGCCATTGACGTAGATAATCACGTGAAATTCGAGTTCGATCCCAAAAAGGATGCTGCCAACCGGAAAAAGCATGGAATCTCGCTGGCGTTCGCGGAGCGACTGGACTGGAACGCGATGGTGACGCGAGTTGATAGCCGTCACGACGAAGAGCGCTGGTTTGGTATCGCCCCGAGTGCGGGTCAGCTCTATTCGGTGGCGTTCACCGTTCGTGAGGAGAAAGAGGACAACAAGATCGAAGAGGTTGTGCGGTCCATCAGTTTGCGCCGCGCGACTAAAGCCGAGGAGAAAGAGTATGCCAAGGCCAAAGAAAGCAATGGTTGAGCCGAAACGATACGGCAAGCCCGATGCCGAAAACCCAGAATGGACGAAGGCGGATTTCGCGCATGCGAAGCCATTTAATGAAGCGCTGAAGGAATGGCGGGAGCGGAACAGTCAGGGACTTACCCAAGAAAAGTTAGCCTCCATCCTGGGCGTTTCTGTGCGCACGCTGCAAGGCTGGGAACAGGGTCGCCGCGAACCCTCGCAAGCAGCCAAGTCGCTGCTGCTTATCGCAAGGAAGCGCCCAGATGTTCTGCGAGAGATTTTCGTAGACCGAGGAGAGTGATGCATCGCCCCCGTCTTACGATGTCGCGCGCTACGCGCAGGGCCTGACGCGCGGCACTGCCCGATAGCATCTATCGAATCGAGTAGGCGTAGATGCTCACGCTGAACGGTGGAGCTGTGATGCTTTCTGGAACCGGCCCCAGCGTCTTCTCTTGCACTGTGACTTCCGGCTTCTGATCCACCTCAACGGTCGCGTTGACCGAGCTCGGCGCCATCTGCCAGAGCTTGCCGTGATTGGCCAGGTTTGCTTCGATAATAGATAGACTCATCGTCTGATCGGTTTCGGAAGGATTCAGCACCGCGAAGGTCAGCGTCTTGCGATCCTCACTCCATGCCGCGCTTACGTCCAACGGATAGGTATCGCTTCCGGGATTCACAGCCGGCTGGTCGCCACCGACCGGAAAGACCGGCTTCGGCTGCGGTGAATCGCCTGTAACCGCAACGGGAATGACGCCGAAATGATCCCTGTACATTTTGAAGAGCAGGCCGGTCGGGTTGAGGACGGCGGCGGTGCGACTTGCACTCATCATCGCGGTGGCAAACGTGAATGCGCCGAGCTGAAAGACGTCCGAATGGCGGAACATCTCGTGGAAGGCCCAGGCGTAGGCAGGCACGACCTTATACGAGTTTCGCGGGCCGCCAGCGTAGGCCCACTCGTCGATGGCCACTGGAACCGGCTTCTCTCGCAGTCCGGGAATGCGCTTCAGGTACTCCTGGTAGTGCTCGTATTTGGCACGGACCTGCACGGCGGGCGCACGCTCCCACTCGATCAGTGAGAGAGGAGGTTCGATCGGCACCTTCTTCTGCAATTGGATATTCGTATGCAGAGTGCCCGAGGCGTAGTAATGCTCACTGAGCATGTCAATGTTGTCCAGGCAGTGCAAAAGCATTTGACCGCTCCAGTCCGCCTCCGACAGATAGTCCGGGACATATTGACCGTTGATGCGCCTCGCCTGATCCGCTCCCTCCATGACATCGGGCATGGCGCCACCGGCGATGAGCTTGATCGAAGGGTCCACTTGCCGCATGGCCTTCGCAAAGAGATTGTGCTTGACCTCAAATTGCGGTAGCGACATGGCCCCCATCTGGTAATCACCCCAAGGCTCGTTGCCAATACCCCACAGAGCTACGGCATACGGCTTGGGATGTCCGTTAGCCGCACGCCATCTTCCCATCGGGGTCGTCACGGCGCCGTTGGTGTACTCCACCAACTCGCGTGCCGACCAGGCATCACCGAAGCCAGCATTCACTGTGATGTACGGATCGACCCCCAGCAGGCGGCAAAGAGTCAGGAACTCATCCGTGCCGACATCGTTTGGCTGCAGGGCATGCCAGACGGGGTCGAAGATCGGCGGACGCTTGTCGATGTCGCCGACACCGTTGCGCCACTCGTATGCAGAGACAAAGTTACCCCCGGGAAAGCGGAGGACGCCGGAGCGCAACTGTCTGAGCGCTGCGACGACTTCCGCGCGGAACCCCTCGACATTGTCGGCAGGCATCAGAGAGACCGCGCCAACATGGAAAGAACCTGTTCCCGTGCCCACGATCTCGATTCTCGCATCATCGCTGTCAGCGGCTGCGGTAAAGCGAAGCGGAAACTTGCGATACGCCGCGCTCAGCCTGGGAAGGGTGGAAGTCTGGCGTTCGCCCTGACCCGTGCCCCAGACCAGAGTTACTTTGACCGTCGTTCCGGGACTTCCAGCCAGCACGATGCGGCCTGTGTAGGCCTTGCCCCTGCGAACGGCGATGCCCCCTTGCACAAGGCCGTGAGGCTCACTCTTGTCCAGCTCCACCCGAGGTGAGTGGTCGCCGGTGTACGGATCACGAGTATCCATCGTGACCCGGTCATCACCACCCAGTGGACGCCACCACCGTGTGATCGGTCGGTTGAAACGTGGATTCCCCCCTCCGTTACCCATGACGGGAGGCGGCTCCGGAGCTGTCTCCCTCACCGGGTAGAAGAACTTCCTGTCCGCCAGCATTTCGGCCCATACGCCCGTGTTGACAATATCGCTACCGTGCTCCAGAAACTGCCCGTACAGGTATTTCGATATCGGCGCGCCGGTCTTCGAGCCATCGATCACCACGTTGACGGCATGTGTCTGCGCCAGCACAAAACAGGGCAGAACCCATACCGCCGCCACCAGACTCCATCGCTTCGACATCAAAACTCGCTCCCTCGTCTCCAGCCTCAAACCTTCCGCCTTGGGTTCGAGCACCGTTCCAGCGCAACCCTTCATCGGCAAAGAGCACTTGACTATACGGACCAGGGCTGTCAGCGCACAAGCCGAATCGATCGCTTTCCGCTGCCGCTCACCACAACGGCCCAAGGTCAGTGGCGATCAATGGCCCTGCCCCGACGACTCGGGGTCGCATCGAAATACCCCGGATGGCGCTGCGGCCGTAGGTGCCCGGTACCGTACCAACGCCCTCGAACAAAGGAGTGGCCTTGTCTGCGGGCACACACTTTCGCAGGCGGAACCGTGATCTCGATGGTTCCGGGCCACACGCTTCATACCGCGACAGTGCTCGTAAAGGACCGACGTATCTTCGCGATAGCTCAGCATCCAACCCTGTCCTCGAGACCGTGTTATCGTCAGTGCCCGCCGCGGCCCGATGTCGGCCACCGAGGTATGACAAACATAACTCGAGAGGCGCCCAGAAAAGATGAGCGACGCAGATGTCACGTTGAATGACATCGCGACGAGGGGTGCCAGGGGTCACAGTGTCCGCGAACAATATGTTATAATCGAGCGACTCCTGAAGCGCCGCTCCTCGCGGAGCAGAAATGGCTTGCGCACCTCGGTCCGCGGCCCCCGAACCTATCCGCAAAATACAAAACCTCTTCAGCGACACCGAACGGCGGCTTCCGGAACTTCACCTGGGAACACGAAACACCGGTCTCGGCCAGGCTGAGACGCTCCACAACTCCCTCGAGCCGTACGCAGGCGGGTTGCCGATCCGACAATCGAAATAAATTGCACTCACTCGCGAGTGTATATTGGCTCCTGATTCGAGAACCGCACGCGAGGCCGACTGAAATTCCCGATCATTCGGGTAGTGGCATTCACCACAATTCCCCAAACCATTCCCAAGGAGAAGCGTGTATGAGTAACATGCCGCTACGCAGAATACTGGACGCGCTGTCGCTTTCGTCGATCCTCGCCCTTTTCGCCACGCCGGCCGCGCTATTCGCGCAAACGCAGACGGCCACGCCGGTTCTTACCGCCTCCTCGACGACTTGCCCAACTCAAATCACGATGACAGATGCCACATCCGGCGCCACGATCTACTACACAACCGATGGGTCAACGCCCACTACCCATTCGACAGTCTATAAATTGCCGATCACCGTAAACACTTCAACCGTGAATGCGATCGCAGTGGCGAGCGGATTTACGCCAAGTGCAGTGGCAACTGCAGCCGGGGCACCGACCTTCTTCCCACTACCCGGAAGTTACAATGTGGAGCCCTCACCCAATCCGGAGAACCCCTCGGGTAACGGAACGGTGGATCTAAGCACCACCACCGGCAGCGCGACGATCTACTATACGACCAACGGAACGACGCCAACGACCAGCTCGCCTTCTGTTGCTTCCGGCCAGCCGATCCCAGTTGCTCCCGCACCTGGGGCAACCATGACGGTGCAGGCAATGGCAGTGGCGGACGGCTTGAGTAGCTGCATCAGCGAGGGGTTGTATACCTATACTCCTCCGTCGAGCTCTGCCGAGATCGCGACTGTCGGCGTAACCATCCCCGCCTCTACCGCGACCATCCCCGGGAATTTCGCGGGAATCTCCTTGGACCATAACGAGGCCGCGAAAGAATGGGGACAATCGAGCACCGGGATCATCACGGCATACCGGCAGTTGATAACGAACCTCATCCCGAATGCCAGCAATCCATTGATGCCCGTACCGGGCGGGCCGTTCTTCCTGCGCATTGAAGGGGATGGGGCTATGGCCCCGAGCGACTCTACGGCCAGCACCGGGACGCCTCTCACGCAGGCCATGAATGCTCCGTATCAGATCGCATCGGGTCCGTACTTCAACAACTGCACCAATACTTCCAGTCCACCATCTCAACTTCCCGCAGGCAAAGCCGAGGACTATCCTCAGACACACGTGACCGGCGATCCATTGCCGTATTCGCTTCAGGAGCCGCTTGCGGAGTTCCTGGCCGGGATGCCGAATGTCAATGTCACGCTCGGAATCGACCTTGCCTGCGATCAGTCAGACTGGGTCATGCCAGAGACGCAGAATTACTATAACCCGTCGTATTGGAGCCAGGTGATCGCCTTTGAGATCGGCAACGAGCCGGACAATTATGCGGGACAGCAATTCCGCCCAGCAAGCTATGGGTTTTCCTCGTATCTCAACACCGACTGGAGAGGCTGGTCGAGCGCTGTCAGCAACACACTCCAAGCACTGGGAGGCGGAACCGCGAAGTTCATGGGCCCCAGTACAGCGCAGGGCGACTACAACCCGAATGGCGGCAGCGGTTTCGGCAACGGAGTGGTGGACAACCTCGGCAACGGTTTCAACGCGTCCATTGTCAGCCAGCATAACTACCCGATGCACAATCAGCCGGTCTGCACACAGGCGCAGATCACTGCGGGGAATACCTCGTCCTGCAATATCCCGGATTTACTGCTCCAAGCCTCTTCGGTTCAAGCAAGCAACGTTGGCCCTAAGTTGTATTACCCCTACATGAACGCCGTCCATGCAAACACCAGCCCGGTCGACGGTGCAAACTCCATGAAGTGCAACTACCCGCCGAGCACCGGCTACAACCCCAAAGCCATGTTCCGCATGGCAGAGTTCAACGACACTCCTGGCGGAGGAACACCCGGGATCAGCGACACGTTTCAGTCCGCACTCTGGCTGCTGGATATCGAATTCGAGTACGCCTGCCTGGGGTACGACGGCACCAATCTGCATACCGGCAACTTCACGGCCTACAATCTCTGGGGCTTCAACGGCGTCTTCAACCTCCAGTTTGTCAAGCCCAAATATTATGGCTTGCTTGCTTTCCAGATGGCGACAGCAAACAACGCCCGATTGCTCTCCACGACCTTTACAGGCATCAACAATACCAACGGCTCGGCTTGGTCGACGCAAGACGCTTCAGGCAATGTTCACATCGTAATAATCAACAAAGACGAGAAGCAGACAGGAACCGTGAAGGTGACGGTGCCGTCCAGTTACGCGGGCTATTCCACCTCTGGAATTCTTCTGACCGCTCCCTCGTATGCTTCTTCGTGTCAAGCGGCAGCGAATGGATGCATGTCGGGAGTGACGATTGGAGCTGGCACAACGAATGGAGGAACGTTTGACAACTCGACGACCGGTAACATCGTCTCCGCGAGTTGCCCGCTCACAGTGAGCGGGACGCAGATCTGTTCTCAAACCCCGACGATCACGCAGAACAGCAAAGGGCAGTTCCAGTTCAGCGTAACTCTTCCTATTACCAGTGCAATTCTGGTCACTTTGAAGCCGCCACAGTGACCGGATCCTGCCGGCAGCGCGTCCAAGCGCTGCCGGCCCAGCCTTGACCCGTTGCTGCCGATTCCGTGCGTCGCGCCGCCTCGCCACACCGTGCCCTGGGTCTGCAGCTACATCGCTACATCGCTACCAATACCAGATATTGAAGTTACTGACATATGCAACGACGCTACCGCCTGCCGAAGCATCGCCGTCGAGTTGAAAGTTCGGTCCAACTGACTGAGCCCACGGAACTGATTGCGCCACGCTCTCGCATGCCTTGGCTTTGCAGGTGAGCGACTGCACAGCTCCATCCATGGCCACTTGCTCGTATGAGATATTTTGCCCGGGACTCGCATCGTGCGAAGTCAGAACCTGGAAATGATGCCAGCTGCCAGTAGGCACACTTCCACTGATACACAGGTTGTCGGTATCCACCCAGACATTGTTCACCGTAACCTGCCAATGACCATCTCCCAGGTAGCATTGCACGCCAAGCAGATACAGGTTGTTCGCAGGAGAAGCATGATTGATGTCGAGCTCGATCGCGCTGACATTCGATCCAGACGCGAAATAGACGTAAATGTCGTATAGAAAGTGCGTCGCTGCGTCCGGAGAGCCGGATGAGTGATTATCGGGCAATGCGTTGAACCAACGAACGCCTGAGGCATTCTGCGGCCCATAACCAAAGGTGAACTGACGCGAGGAGGAATTCAGCCCGTGGACCGGCGTGGAGACGGGAAACGCCGTGCTCACATTTGTCTTCGTCCCAGGCGTTTGACAGTCTGGCTGGGTCTGCCACAGGCCGATGTAAGGAGACTCATTCGCGCCGTCGTTTCCAGGCCCTGGCGAATTGGCCGGACAGGGTGAATAAGTGCCAGTGTAGTCAGGAAAGGACTCAATACCCGAATATGGATATTGGCTGAGACTGCTCGTGTAGAGGGAGGCTCCGGAGGACGCCGCGATTCCTCCAGTGATGGAGATCGGAATATCCGTTTCGCAATACTTCGTGCCGGCGAAGCCCTTTACCCGAAGAATGTGAGAGCCCGAAGTATAACCGCTAGGGTAGAGAATGTTGATTGAGGCCGCGCTCACATCGTTCGTCTTGTCGCTGTCGATGCTATAGCTCATGAGAGTAGTCGCCTGGCCACCGCAAGCCGGCGCCGCCGCTGACAGATTGAAGGTACCTGGAAGGTCGGCGCTCAGCGAAGGCGCAGATTACGGTCACACCTCCACCTACAATGACCGTAAGGCTGCTCGTACACTCTTGCCCCGCAGCGTTATGCGCTTGCACCTGGAGAGTGTGGCTTCCTGTCGCAGCGGTCACCATGGTCGTGATTGATGTTCCCGTGAACGTTACCGCGGTCCCACCATCGATCGAATATCCCATGGTCGTCGTAGTCGTCGAATTGCAGCTCGAAGACTGTGCTTGCATGTAGAAAGGGGAATTGACGATTGTAGCGCCTCCCTGTGGTACGCCCGGGGCAATGATGTTGACCTGGGCTTGCGCACGTGCCGGTAGTAGACCGAGGGCGAGTAGAGCTAGTCCAATGGACGCCGCAATCCCTGCGCGGGGTAGAAACCTGCAAATTCTCACGGCCGTGATCTCCTGTTATTCCTTTAACAGCGTATGCCATCGCGTAGACGCAGGATGCTGCCGAGGCGCAATGGAAGCGGCCTTGGCGGCAGGCGATCGAGCCAACACCTTACGTCCACCTCGATATGCGGACATCCAGCAGGAAGCGATCCCGGAAAGCAGCCACGACCAAGCCCGGAATAGGGATCGAGCTGCGGCACCGAGCTCGCAACCACGAGGCTGACCGGGGATGAGCGTCCTCAAAACATGTGGCCAGCGAGGCCCACTCTCGAAGGCTTGTCGCCGAATGGATGCAGTTGGCGCGCGCCCACCGGGCGGTGCGAAACTGACGTCGCGAATATTCGGCAACTCGTTTCGATTCTGAAGGGGTGTCGCCACAGAGCATCATGGACGCCGAAACCAACGCCTGCCAATCGGGAATGTCGATAGCGGATGAGTTTCGCTGGCTGCTTCACAAGCATCGGGTTTTGATCAGCCAGCTGCACCTGGCCAGCAAGCACTTCGGCGATCTGTCAGGTTTGCCTGTAGATCAAGTTGCTGCCGGACTCGTCGTACAGGAAGCCAGCGCCGAGCTCCATGCCCTTCATGACAAGCTTCACGACTGGCATGCGCGTTGGCACAACGCGCCGAGAGGGCTCGCGCTGTCAGTCACAGAGGCTGCTGCGGCGAGCCCTCCAAAAGTGGGCCTGATCTTGAAGGCATACGCACCGGAAAAAAAAGTTAGCGTGATGCGAGTGCTTCGCGAAGCCGTCCCCGGATGCTCCCTGACCAAGGCGAAGGCTCTCGTAGAACGGCAGTTACCTGTACCGATTGCGGACGGCCTGGCCCTCGAAGAAGCGAAAACCATCAGGCAGAAGTTCGAAGCAATAGGCGCGGTCTGCAGAATTTCGGTGATGACTGCTGAAGCGCAGATCTAGCCTCGCTCGGCCTCCAAGTCGCCGATCAGAGCGAGCTGCTCGACCGGTACGTGCACGCCTGGGAGAGTACCGATCTGGATGCTCTCGTAAACCTGCTCAAAGAGGACGCCGCCTACTTCATGCCGCCGTGGCGAGACTGGCACCACAGGGGGTCATCACGTCGGAACATCGGCGGCGCGGAGCCGTTGGCTTAAACAGCTCTGACACTGCGACGGCATGTCATCGTCCAAGTAACGCGGTCCTCCCCTGGCATGATCAACGACCTCTGGTACAAGAACGCCATCATCTATTGCCTTTCGGTCGGCACCTACATGGACGCGAACGCCGACGGCATCGGCGATTTCGAAGGCCTGATGCGCCGTCTCGACTACCTTCAGGGACTGGGGGTCACGGCCATCTGGCTCATGCCCTTCCAGAGCTCCCCGCAGCGAGACGACGGTTACGACATCTGCAACTATTACGAGGTCGATCACCGCTACGGGACATTGGGAGACTTCGTCGAATTCACCCATGCGGCGGCCCAGCGCGGTATCCGAGTCATCATGGACCTGGTGGTCAACCACACCTCCGACCAACATCCCTGGTTCCAGCAAGCCCGCAGCGATCCCCGCTCGCGCTACCGCGATTGGTATGTATGGGCAAAGAAGCGTCCTGCAGGATCGAACCGCGGCGTGGTCTTCCCGGGAGTGCAGAAGTCGACGTGGACCTACGACTCAGTGGCCCGCGAGTGGTATTTCCATCGATTCTACGACTTCCAACCGGACCTCAATACGGCCAATCCGCACGTCCAGGCCGAAATCCTCAAGATCATGGGCTTCTGGATCCAGCTCGGCGTCTCGGGATTTCGCATGGACGCGGTCCCCTTCGTGATTGCGACCAAGGGCGCCTCGGTCCGTCAAACGGCTGAGCAATATGACATGCTGCGCATGATCCGCGAGTTCTTACAGTGGCGCAAAGGCGACGCGATCATCCTCGCCGAAGCCAACGTGCTGCCGGAATCCGACATGGAGTACTTCGGTCGTGCGGGCGACCGGATGCACATGATGTTCAACTTTCAGGTCAACCAGAATCTCTTCTACGCACTCGCCACCAGTGATACGCGTCCTCTGAGCGCGGCCTTGCGTAAGACCAGGAGCCGTCCGGCTACCGCCCAGTGGGGCCAGTTTCTGCGCAATCATGATGAGCTCGACCTGGGCCGCCTCACCGAACAGCAGCGAGCCACGGTGTTCAAGGCATTCGGCCCCGAACCCGAGATGCAACTGTACCAGCGTGGCATCCGCCGGCGGTTGGCTCCCATGTTGGCCGGCGATCGGCGGCGGCTCGAGTTGGCGTACAGCTTGATGTTCACTCTCCCCGGCACGCCGGTCATTCGTTACGGCGATGAGCTCGGAATGGGCGACGACCTGGACCTGCCCGAGCGCAACTGCGCCAGAACGCCTATGCAATGGTCGAACGAGCCCCACGCAGGATTCACCCAGAATGACAAACCCCTGACGCCCGTCATCAGCTCAGGACCCTATGGATACGAGCACGTGAACGCCGCGCAACAGCGCCGCGAGCCGAACTCGCTGCTCAACTGGACCGAGCGCTTGATCCGGATGCGCAAAGAAGTCCCGGAAGTCGGGTGGGGCGATTTTCGGCTACTTCCGACGGGCGATGAGTCCGTGCTTGCAATCCGGTATGACTGGCGCAACAACTCCGTGCTGTTCGTACACAATCTTGCGGGCACGCCGCGGGAAGTCAGCTTTGACATCGGCTTGCCACGCGAGGATGCCAGCTTGCTGGTCAATCTTTTGTCGGAGGACCACAGTCGCTCGCACGACAGCCGACATCACATGCTGCTCGAGGGCTACGGTTACCGCTGGTTCCGCGTCGGCGGCCTCGACTACCTCCTGAAGCGCAGCGCGGTTGATGGGCGGTCGGCGGATCACGAGCCGGTCCGGCGACCGCAAGCCCGCCGCCGAAAAAAATAAGGCCCATCGCCGGCTCGATTCCCGAACGCTGCCCACCGATCAGTACCCCACGAGCGCTGCTCGGCTCGCCAGGCCGCAGCCCAGGTACCGCGCCACAACATCACGCCCCAACTCACCACCACCCTGGCGTCACCACCTCCACATCCAACTCCGTCTTCGCCTCCACACCGGCGCAAGAATTGCTTCCATACCGTCCAACAAAACGCGCCACCTCCACCTGCGCCTCTCGAGACTACAACTCACGGCACCCATCCGCCCTCCGAACCCAAGTGCTCACGTGTGTCACCCCCCTCAATCAGGAGCACCCATGAAACGCAAGCCATTGCTGACCCTCGCAATCACGGCCCTGACCATACCCGCAGTGGGCCTGGCTTCGAGTCACCGCGAAGCCCCCAACATCGCCGGATTGCCGCGCGTGGACGGAACGGATCTCTACGTCTTCAGAAGCTACGAGCCCGGCCGCTCAGCTTATGTGACCCTGATCGCGAACTACATTCCCCTGCAAGACGCCTACGGCGGACCAAACTTCTTCAACCTCGACACACAAGCCATCTACTCGATAAACATCAACAACAGCGGCGACGCCACCGCCAACCTGTCCTTTCAGTTCCGATTCCAGGACATACAAAAGAACCTCACCGTCAGCACAGGCGGTCAGCAGATCCCGATTCCGCTCATCAACTCCGGCCCGGTAGACACGACTGGCAAAACGCTCAACGTGCAACAAAGCTACACCCTCACCGTCGTACGCGGCCCCAGCGGGTCCCGACAGCCAGCCGAAAACACAACCCTGGGCGGAACCACCTTCTACCGCCCGGCCGACAACATCGGACGCAAGACGATTCCCGACTACGCCAGCTATGCGGGCAATTTCGTGTATAGCGTCTCAATCCCAGGCTGCCCCACCCCGGGGCGCGCCTTCGTAGGCCAGCGCAAAGAGGGCTTCGTGGTCAATCTCGGTGAGATCTTCGACCTCGTCAACACCAATCCTGTCGGCCCTCGCAACGCCGAGCCCAACACCCTCGCCGACAAGAACGTCACCTCCCTGGCGCTCGAGGTCCCGATCGCATGCCTGACCAACGGCAAGGACCCGGTGATCGGCGTATGGACCACGGCAAGCCTGCCGCGAACCAGTACCCCAGGCACTGACACGGACAGTGCCAATCCCAGCAGTTTCGTCCAGGTATCACGCCTCGGCAACCCGCTCATCAACGAGCTGATCATCGGCCTGCCGGACAAGGACACGTTCAACGCCAGCCAACCCGTTGGCGACACGCAATTCCTGAAGTACGTCACCAATCCTACATTGCCCGTTCTCCTCAACCTCCTGTTCGGCGACGCCGCGTTGGTACCCGGAGCTCCCCGTAACGACCTCGTGACCACCTTTCTCACGGGCGTCCCCAAGCTGAACCGGCCCGCCAACGTGCACCCGGCCGAGCTGCTGAGACTCAACACCTCCACTCCGCCGACCGCCCCCGCCAGGCAGAACGATCTCGGTGTGCTCGGAGGAGATCTGGCAGGATTCCCGAACGGCCGCCGCCCCTTTGACGACGTGGTCGACATCGAGCTGCGCGTCGCCGAAGGCGCACTATGCGGAAAGATCGGCAATTGCGGCTCACAAACCGCCGACCCGAATGGCGGAAAACCTTACACGGATGGCGCCCGGGCCGCAGGGGCTGATCCCGGCTCCTCGCAAGTCACCGGCGCGATCAGCGCGCAAGACACCTACCTCGATGACTTTCCCTATCTCAACACGCCCATCCCAGGCTCACCCAACGGAGTTGCCGACTGACACACCTCCGAGCTCACGTGCACGTCAGCGGATCAAGGCAGAGTCCCATGAACGGCTGGCTCCGGCTGGCGCTCCTGGGACTCTCCCTGGCCGCACTGGCGTGGCTTTGTGCAACCTGGAGCCACGCTGCACCCCGCCTGCCTCAGAACGATGACGTCATCCTGGAGCGCGTCCCAGCTCGTACCCAGTTACAACAGCTCGAGCCTCTACGACAACAGCTCAATCGCAAGCCAGATCCGCACACAGCCCTGCTGCTGGCGCAAGGATATCTACAAATCGGACGCACGCTCTCCGATCCACGCTACGTATCGTACGCGGAGGGCACCATAGCCCCTTGGCTCCGGCTCCCGTATCCCGGGGCCGATATGCTCCTGGCACACGCTACAGCCCTCCAATATCTGCATCGTTTTGACGAAGCACTCACCGTCCTCGACCGGATCGTCGCCGCTCAGCCAGACAACGCCCAGGCGTGGTTGACAAAAGCAACCATCCTGCTCGTCCAAGGGCATTTCCCTCGAGCTCGCGCTGCATGCCGTCCACTCATTCTGGCGAGCGGCCATCTCATAGCGGTGAGCTGCCTGACGAGCATCGACAGCCTCAACGGGCATCTCGCAACCAGCTACGCCAGCCTACGCAGCGTATTCAGCGACGACCCCCGACTTCCAACCGGGCTACGACTTTCTTTGTTGAACGAGCTGGCGGACATGGCACTACGGGGTGCCGATCCGCCCGCCACCGAAGGCTATCTCAGGCGCGCGCGGCAACTCTCGCCGCGAGACCCCTACACTTTGACAGCTTACGCAGACTTCCTCCTCCTCGAAGGACGTGACCGCGAGGTGATCGCTTTGCTCGCGGGCAGTGAACAACAGGACAACCTGCTCCTGAGGATGGCCATCGCCGCCGCCCATCTGCACCTGGCGAGCGCAGCTCGCCTGCGCTCTCGATATCAGGCATGCATCGACGCAGCACGGCGCGACGGCGATACAACTCACCTGCGAGAGCAGGCCCGGTTCGCGCTAGAAATACTCGCTCAACCCGGGGAATCGCTAAAGCTCGCCCAACAAAACTGGCAAGTGCAGCGCGAGCCCGCCGACATCCGGATCTATGCGGCCGCCGCATACGCGGCCCGCAACCAGGGCGCCGTGACCGCTATCACCGCCTGGATTCAGCAATCCCGCTACGAAGATCGAGTCCTGAGGCGGTCCATTGAGCACGCTGCGACCTACGCACACCGATGAGAGTCCCCGCTCTGCTTTTTGAGGCCATCCTCCTCGCCTGTGCGAGCACGGTGTACGCGCATAAGCCAAGCGACAGCTACCTGCGGCTGCAAACAAGCCCGGACAGCACGGTCGTCCTCGGACAGTGGGATATCGCGATACGCGATCTGGACCACTCCCAGAGCCTGGACGACAACCAGGACGGCGCCATCACCTGGGGAGAGCTCAAGGCCCATCGCGGAGAAGTAACTTCCTACGCTTTGCAACGACTGGGTATCCGATCACTCAGCGATCGATCGAGAGCGTATTGTCCTATCCACCCGGGCGAGTTGCTCTTCGATGAGCACGTAGACGGAGGGTACGCAGTCTTACGCTTCAGCGCACGCTGTCCCTTCATCCCCACCCGCCTGGAAATCACTTACAACCTGTTCTTCGACCTGGACCCCAATCATCGTGGACTGCTGGACGTACGCAGTGGGACCCAAAGCCATGCCTCGGTGCTTGCGCAGGACAGACGCAACATCACCGTAGACCTCGGCTCCTCGAATCGTCCCGGCCAATTCCGCTCCTTCCTCGACGAAGGCATCTGGCACATCTGGAAAGGCTACGACCACATTCTCTTCCTGCTGAGCCTCCTCTTACCCGCCGTCCTCGTCTACACACAAGGAGATTGGCAGCCCCGCGCCTCCGTCCATAGCGCCCTGCTCGACGTGTTGAAAGTAGTAACGGCCTTCACCCTCGCCCACTCCCTCACACTTTCACTCGCCGCAAACGGCTGGATCGACCTGCCAAGCCGCTGGGTAGAGTCGGCCATCGCCCTCACGGTCCTCCTTGGCGCACTCAACAATCTCTTCCCGTTGGTGCGCGAGCGAAGATGGGCAGTAGCCTTCGCCTTCGGCCTCGTACACGGACTCGGTTTCGCCTCCGTGCTCACCGAGCTCGGCCTGCACCACTGGGATCTCGCCATCGCGCTCGTCGGATTCAACTCGGGAGTCGAAGCAGGCCAGCTCGCGATCGTCGCCGCCGTCATCCCCTCCATCTATCTCATCCGCAAAACCCCCTTCTACCGGCGCGCCTTCATGCCCGCTGGCGCCGCCGTGATCGGCAGCATCGCCGTGTATTGGCTTGCCCTTCGCATAACCGGCCAGGATCTACGGTAAGCCCCGCGCCGCGGGCGAGGTCGTGCGGATCGAGTCGCCCGCGGCAAGACCGTAGGCCCAGTCCGTATTTCCTCGTACTGAATGGCGGCAGTTGAGCCGATACCCTATAGCTCGAGTCAGGCACGCGCTGCAAGGAATCCACCATGACCAGTCAAGAAAACCATTGGGCTCTCGTCCTGGCCGCTGGAGACGGCCGCCGCCTTCAGGGTCTGACCCGGACCGCATGCGGCACCGTCGTACCGAAACAGTTCTGCTCACTCAATGGTGGATTGTCTTTTCTGGAGGAAACGGTGCAGCGCGCGCAATCGCTCGTCCCTCGAGACAGGGTCTGCGCGGTTGTCGCCTCCGGACATCGCCTCCATTGGAACCAGCTCCTGGAGTCGCTTCCAGTACCAAACGTGATCACGCAACCTCGTAATCGCGGAACGGCGATCGGCATTCTTCTGCCCTTGCTTCACATCATGAAACGCAACCCCAAGGCAAGAATCCTCCTCCTGCCCTCGGATCATCACATCCGCAACGAGGCCCGGATGACAGCCTCGTTGCGAGCTGCGATGGCGCCCGGGCGGTCCGCGGACACGGACATCGTCCTGCTTGGAATCGAGCCGGATCATGCCGATCCCGAGTTGGGTTACATCGTGCCTGGACGTGCCGGCCACGCCGGCTTCCGGACGGTCAGCCGTTTTGTCGAGAAACCCTCCGCCGCCGAAGCGAACGAGCTGATCCGGGAGGGAGCACTGTGGAATGCCTTCATCATTGCCGCCGATGCAAGCGCACTCCTGCAGCTGTTTGAGCGGCGCTGTCCGGAGGTCGTCGCGAAGCTGCGGCGTGTGATTGAGCTCGAGCCCAAGGACGATTGCCGTTCCGAGGCACTCGCCGGGCTTTACGACGAGCTGCAGGATCTCGACTTCTCTCGAGGAATATTGCAGGGCCAGGAGAAGTACCTGCGCGTGCTGGCCGTCCCGGAGTGCGGCTGGAGCGACCTGGGTACCCCGGAGCGGGTCGCCGCGGCCTTGCGCGAAATTGAGGACTGCCCACCGGCGCCAAAGGCCCCCAGGCAGTCGTGGGCGTCCATCTCACTTCGACAGCAAGCGTTCAATCTGCGCGGCAGTCAGTCGCTTGGAGTATAGCGCGGTTGACTACAGCCAGCGTCATCCAGGAGACCTACATGCAACTGCAAATCACTTTCCGCAATATGAAACCCTCAGCGGCGCTCGAAACCCGCATTCGGGAGCTCCTCGAGAGGAGACTGGAGCGCTTCAGCAACCAGATCATCAGCTGTCAGGTCGTGGTGGCGGCGCCACACCACCACCATCACCGGCAGGGCGCGCTGTTTGACTTCCAGGTCGACATTGCTGTTCCTGGCAGAGACATCGTGATCGGACATAGCCACACGAAAAACCCGGCCCACTCCAATCCCTACGTCGCCCTTCGGGACGCGTTTCGCGCCGCGCGGCGTCAGTTGCAGGACTACGAGAAGATCCGCAGGCAGGACCTCAAGGGCCATACATTGAGCCAACCCTCCATGTAGCATGTGCGGAGAGTCGACGTGTCACAGCATCCCGGTACGATTGCTATCATCGGTGGCGGCATTGCAGGACTGTGCGCGGCAGTTTACGCGCGCAAGTGTGGCTACGAGGCCGTGGTACTCGAGCAGCACGAGACCGCCGGAGGTCTGGCGACCAGCTGGCACCGGGGCGGTTATACATTCGAGACGTGTCTGCATTGGCTGCTGGGCTCCAGGCCCAGCGCACCGTTATATGCGCGATGGCGGGAAGTATTCGACATCGAGAAGCTCACGTTCGTAAATCATGAGGAGTACGTTCGAATAGAAGATGAGCGCGGCAGACGCTTGTGCATCTACACGGACGTCGAGCGCATGGAAGCGGAGCTGCTGAAGCAGGCGCCTGAGGACAGCAGGGAAATCGCTCGTCTCGCAAGTGCAATACGTCGGCTCGCGAAGCTGCGAACGCCCGACGATTTCTGGCCCCCCGGCATCGGAGCGATACTGCGGAACCTTCCTTCGCTGCCGCTGATGAAACGGCTCTCGGAAGTCAGTATCGAGGAATACGGGACACGCTTCACCCATCCGTTGCTGAAAAGCTTTTTCGGTGCAGGCGACACAGCGCCGATGCCGGCGCTGGCACTCTTCCTGTCGCTTGCATGGATGAGTCAGCGAAACGCAGGATACCCCGTGGGAGGCTCACAAGCGATTATCCGATCGATCGCCGAGAATCTCGCAAACCTTGGAGGCCACCTGCGGCTGGGCACGAAGGTCAGCAAGATCCTTGTCGAAAACGATGCCGCCGTGGGCGTGGAGCTTGCCGCCGGAACCAGAATACGCGCGGACTGGGTGATCTCCGCCGCGGACGGCCACGCTACGATCTACGAGTGGCTGGAGGGCAGGTATGTCGATGAGGAAACGAACAGGACATATCGCACACTGCAGACCTTTCCCTCCTACCTGCAGGTTTCGCTCGGGATCGCGCAGGATCTGTCGGACGCAGGAGGATTCGTCACCCGCATACTGGACAACCCCATACAGCTCGACCCTGCTACACGGATCGATCGGCTTTCGTTCCGCATCTTCCACTACGATCCGACATTCGCACCCGCAGGAAAAACTGCTGTCACGTGTTTTATCCCGACCCGCAATGTCGATTTCTGGGTCGATCTGAGGCAACGTGATCCCGCCGGGTATGAAGCCGAAAAGCGGCGTGTCGCACGGGCCGTCATTGAAGTGCTGACACGCAAGCTACCTCGCGTCACCGGAGCGATCGAGGTGACCGACGTATCCACGCCCGCGACTGTGGTCCGCTATACCGGAAACTGGAAGGGCAGCATGGAAGGTTGGCTCATGAAGCCGGGCGCAGGCTTCCGGACCTTAAGCAACACACTGCCCGGCTTGCGCCAGTTCATGATGGCAGGCCACTGGGTGATGCCCGGCGGTGGACTGCCAGCAGGGCTGATAACCGCCCGCTCTGTCATTCGAGCTGTCTGCAAACACGATCACGTGCCCTTCGTACCCGCGCATTCTACCGAAACCCGTCACGACGCCGCCGCTTGAATCCGCGGTGGGCCCCACGTCCTCCGTGGCCGGACGGATTCCAGCGTAGCAACGGCCAGAAGGGGCAAACAGCACGGCGGGCACGATTTACGCTTCACTGAAAACCGTGATGATCCCTCCATCTCGAAAGGCTCATGATCCCTCCATCTCGAAAGGCTCGAAAAGCTGGAGCCAGCTGGCCCGTGGCGCTCGCGGTGACCCTTACGGTCGTCGCGGAGAGCCCAGCCAGCGCGCAGGCTCCCCCGAATTGCACAGCCAAGTTGATCGCGAAGCTGACTCCCGACGTTCCGGATCCACGCGCGCCGAGTTTCCTAGACTCCTTGGCTGCCGATCCTCTTTTCAAGCTCTACTGGGTCCGACCCAGCGGGACATCCGTCGTGCTGGAACTGGTGGGACCGGGTCCTGAGTATCGGTGCCAGAACGAGATCAGCCGAATCCGCAAAGACGGGCGTATCGTGTCGCTGCGAATCCTGCCTCAGGGCTGACCCGATCTCATCCTTCGCGATTTCGCCGCGGCACGGGGTTTGCGGACCCGCGAGGGGTCCCGCAGGCAGCTTCTCAGCGCGGGATATCGGCTGCGGCGGAAATCAACTGAAGAGCGGAGGACATCATGACGAGTGCAATAGGCGACGCCCGAGGCGTCGATCTCAACAAGGCCAGTCCGGAGGAGTTGGATCGTATCGGCGGGTTGGGACATGACCGCGTGCAGCGCATTGTCGAGAACCGGCCATTCGACTCCTGGGAAGACTTGCAGAAGGTGGAAGGATTTGGGCGGACTCTGGTGGAGGACTTGAAGCAGCACGGCGCCACTCTGAGCAGCTAGTACCCCGACATGCCTGAGGGCTGGCGCAGCAGCGTCGGGCGCCAGAAGGAGCACCCGACGCTGTACCAACCTCCGCCATTCCAACGTCGGTCACTGCAATGAGCTCGCTTTCTCTGACGAGCAAGCTTGCACCCTGTTAGAGCTAGCCCGTCAGCCGACGCATCGGTGAACGGTTGGGACGAAATCCCCATTGAATTGCGCTTCGGTCCTGCTGGATACTCGCCACGGTCAAGGAGCGACGCATGCCGCCGTCCGTCACCGACACCGGATCAGGACGCACCGGAC
Organism: uncultured Steroidobacteraceae bacterium; assembly: GCA_964494895.1. Classification (GTDB taxonomy): domain Bacteria; phylum Pseudomonadota; class Gammaproteobacteria; order Steroidobacterales; family Steroidobacteraceae; genus 13-2-20CM-66-19. The sequence goes on from CAZBTV010000074.1 coordinate 19,284, forward strand.
CCCGTCTTTCGCAAGAGCACTCGAGCATCATTTGAAACCTCTCCGTGGCACGTGAGGGGTATGCAGCACAACGTCAGGAGAGGCCTGTATGGACGTTCGACACGACTTTGAGCCCTATCAAGAGCTTCGAGCGGAGTTCTTCCCGCAGGAGAGCCTTCTCAGACTCATAACACCCTGGACTACTGTCGAGGCGGACGTGGCTGCGGATCGCGCCGAGGCTGTGGCCAATGCTTGCCATGCCATAAACAGCTTTTCCCAGGGTGGTGATCATGCCGAAGCAAGCGAGCTGCTCAGCGCCTTCAAGGATCACCACGTCGCCTATCTGAGACCGCGCCGGCTTCCGTTGGTTCCAGAGCAATGCTCGAGGACGAAAGCCACTGTACGCAGAAACGTGGAGTCATCGCCGGAGGCGTGGGTCGACTCTTATATGCCGATAATCGCACATGCGATGGAGCCGCTGCCCCCGTGGGAATTCGATGTCAACGCATGCCTCGCGCATGCAAGCATCGATGGCACCGATGTTTTCGACGCCGCGTCTGCTTACCGGTTCATCATGCACTGGGTATTTCTGCGTCTGACGGGGCCGATCGAGGTCCATACCCGGTTCTTCGAGCTCATGACGAAGTTGCTGCAGGAAGACGAGCCGGCCTTCTTCGCCGCGGCGAAATTCGCTCTCAGGCAATACCACCACGTGACCAGTACGTCATTCGATTGTCTGCTCCCTGCCCTGGATACCATGACGTTCGCAAAGAAATTGGTACATAAGCTCGTGCACGAAGAACAGGGGCATGGCCGTTACACTGCCGATTCTTTGCGCAAGCTGGGCGTAGACCACCCGTCGTCGTTGCCACTGGTCCCGGAGTCAGTCGGGATCATGGACCTGCTGAGGATCACCACGACTTTGAACCCTCTTGCGTTCGCATGCCTGTTCAATGTGTTCGAGCTGGCTGGCGAGCAGGATGAGGATCCGCTCGCCGCGCTGCTTGCGAGAAGCTCGAAGCCAGAGGCCGCGAACGGAATACGCGCCCACTTCGATTTCAACAAGGCGGGAGCCCATTTCACCAGTGGAATTCTTCTGCTCGAAGGAATGGGCGGCGTCGACTCCTACACGGTCCTCGAGGCCGCCAGATGTGTCGAGCTCAACCTGATGTTTACCGAGAGGCTTTGCAAGAAGAGCCTCGATCATGCAATGAGCTCACGCATCAGGAGCGTAAGCAATGCGGCATGACACCTGCCGAGGAATCATTTGACCAGGTTATGCGGGTGCACGACGCATAGGCCGGGAAGAACCGGATTGACGGCATTCGATGTAGCCGGACCCGGTGCTTGCTGGAAAGTGACTGGCTCGTAACTCGAGCACGTCACGGAATTCGTGCCTGTTCTGGCCTTCTCAAGGAGACATCCATGTCTGGAATCACAATTCGGAAGTCGACGACCCGTGTAAAACCTCTGAACATGCCCGCTCTATAGTAAAGAAGTGGCTGGCCGCCGCGTTGCCCCCACACGGTTGACAGGCAGCCAGTCATTGGGGCGAGAGAAGGGGACTGTTCTCCTTCTCTCCCTCCACTCAATCGCCGACCGATCCATCGACTTCAGCGGTTATACGAGCTTCGATCCACCCTCTTCAGAGAGCCTCCTCGCCGCCTCTGATGAGCTCGCGGCAGGCCCACAACTCAACGCGGACGTTCTTGCTCCCCGGGAGGTCTTGACGGCGCCCCTGAACGTGGTTGCTCCTCATGCGAAGGATGCCCCTCAGATGGAGGATGATCTTCACGTGCTGGAGTGCCCGCTCGGTCAGTGCCCCCCGCTCGGTCAGGACGCCGTAAGCTGTCCTGAGGGGGTGAAGTAGGAGCAGGGGAGCTGTGGGATTCGGGCCGGGGTCCCGGCCGCGGTTCCGGCCGGGGCTCGGGTCGGACGTCCTCTGGCCGCGCGGGCGCCTCCTCTCGCCGTGGTGGCTGAGCACTCCCTAAATGGAGCGGACGCTGGTCCGGCCGGGCCGCTTCGCGTGGACGGTCGTCGCGGTCCGGTCGCGGTGGAGAGCTCGCGCTTGGTGGCGGGCCGGATGGTCGCCGGTGATGCACCGTACGGTGCGACCACTCCTCGCGCCTGGGATACCAGGGCCGGTCGTGATAGTACCGATCCCAATAATCATCCAGCGCGAACGGCTCTATCGCTATTCCGAGACTCGGGGCGTAGGAGTAGAGCGGAACATAACCGTCCTCATAACGGTAGCTGATGAGCGGCGCGAACAACCATCCGCGAGCACCGTAGGTGTCCACATCACACCAGCTCCAGTCGTCCAGGCAGCCCATTACCTGGAGAGGGGTGTTGGAGTCGACCTGTGCCACCACCGGGTATGAATCGTCGGGTCCCGCATACAGGTCCGCCGATCCGGTCGTGATTGCATTCTGCGCCCCCGCCATCGCGCAAAATGCCAACAAGAGCGCGCCGAACCCCAGCCGTGATCGCAGTGTCGCGTCCATAACACCTCCAGGACATATCCGCAAGCCTCCTGTTACCGCCGTAAACGCAGGAACTGCTCAGCAGTTCCCAATATCGGGATGCTGGAGAGTCGGGCGACCGCGCGATTCCGGCGAATCGGCCGGAATAGGACTGGCCATGTCGTAGTTCAAGTCCCATCACAACAGAAGCACCGGTTGCATGTCCGTTACCGACATGCGATTGGCCAGAACGTGCGAATCCGCCATCAGCCACATCGAGGGAAATCCCGAGCACAAACGGTCAGCGGCGCGGCCAATACTGGCCAACGGCCGGTCTCCTGGAGGTCCTGTTGCGTTTGAACAGAGCCGTGATCCAGTCATCGCGCCGCCAACACCGCTGGGGAACGCGCCGCAACATCATGTGTGCGATCATGGCCATACCGCCTCCAGCAGAACCCTCGGGCGCCTTCGCTCGCTACTCCAACCTCTTGCTGAGCGCCGGCCGGCGCCGCGCGCTCACTCCCGCCCATTTTCAGAGCTTCCGCATTCACCCAAAGCGCCTGCTCCGAGGTGTTATGCACTACCACGGACTGTCCGGCACCGTGCCCGGGCATCTCAGGGCCAGGAGCCAAAGCGCACCGCGACCGATCGGCAGTGGCACGTGTTTAAATTCCCGTTCATGTCGGGATCCCCCTGATTGCCGGGACCGCCACCCAGACTGAAAGGCGCACCGTCAGGGAGGTCCATCCACAGTTGGGCTGTTTGATCCGCACGTTGGGCCGGCGCGTGTAGCACCTCGAGCAGGGGGCCGTGCGCCAGATCGAGCCCAGGTAAATGGAATCCAGCGCGTTGGGTCCAGGTAATCAGTCTCAGTTTGGTCACTGCGGCCGAAACCGACGTACAACCTCCCAGGAGCAGCGCAGGATTGCCAACGGGCACGGCCAGAAAAGCTGCCGGGATAGATGGCCGCTGCCTTGTCAGGAGGCCATAACCTGCGGCAACCTGCCTCAGAGACATGCGGAACGCCCCGGATGCCACCAACCGCCACCGTATCCAAGCCCGGAACTGGCAGGTCCCTCCCCCGACACCGACACCCACCAGCAATTTGCAATGGGAGCGCGGGTGAAAGGAGTCAGGTAGCGCGCCGCCCGCAGCGGCCCTGGGCGGCAGCAGCGCTGGGGGCGCCACCAACGAAACGAACAAGCTGCACGCCGGCCGTGGCGCGAAGTTGACTGTTCCCGCCGCTCACCTGTTTTCCACCGCATTACCCGGCCTGTTTCGCAAGCGTCGCTTTCGTCATACGCATGCTCTCCATCCCGGCGGGGGGCTGCGGCAACGCTCACCAGGCGCGAGCCAGCAACAAAACGGGCTCAAACCCAGCAATCAAACGGTCCCGCGATGCCCTTTCCTCGTGCGCACCGCTCCAAAACGTTCAGTTACAACCTACTCCCCTTTCGACCGGAGATTGCGCGCCCGGGCCAGCACGTCGCGACCAACCGACGCCCCCGACGGGACCCGGGACCCGCTATGTCAGCTCCGGGACGCCTCCGCCGGCCGTCAGGAGTGGGAAATCGGTGCCTCAACGCCCTCCGCGCCGTCATGGACAACGTCAAGCTGTTGAGGATTATGTGCCGCTGAGGCCCCCCGAAGGGCATCCAAAAGCTCCAAATGACCCGGTCAGTGTCACAATTGATGCAACAAAACTTCTTTCTACGTGTATCATTCGCCGCCCCACGTGTATTATTCGTGGGTTGTTACTATTTTGGAGATCATGATGGCAAAACGTCCTTCCAGTGATGGGGCTTCTTGGACCGCCACCGAGCTCAAGACCCTGAAAAAGCTCGCGAGCAGCGGAACAGCGGCGCAAGCGGCCAAGGCTTTGGGCCGCACGGCCGCCGCAGTCCAGCAGAAAGCGATGCGCACTGGTATTTCGTTCCGCAAGAGCCAAAAAGCTCCTGCCAAGAAGAAATAACTCGCAAGATGTGCCAATGACCCTGGCCGCGCGGCACACGCCGGCCGGGGTCAAGCACGCCGAGGGCTCCTCGAGGGCTCCTCACCCGTCCAAGCCTCCCTCCCGTAAGCTGCGAGGGCACCGGCCGGAATGGTTGGTTCCGGGTTATCCGGTCGCGAAGTCTCCCTTTGAAGTCCGTTGCATCAAGGGCGTGCATGGGCCAGCTTGCTCATACGCCGCCCGGGTCCGTCGTATGGCTATTACCGGCTGCTACCGCGGGAGGGACATGACAGGGCTTGCCAGGGGCAGTCAGACCCGCCCATGGCACCATCAGTTGGGGACCGCCTCGGGCGCGCTCTTGGGCGGCTGCGCCAACACAAACCCGGTCGAGCCGCGCCGCGCCTCAGCATGGTCTGCGGGCGTACCCCAATGGACACAGAATCAGCTTATTCCTCCAGCTCCTGCCTTCCGGTTGGGGCGGTTGGCCGCCATGGAGAAGGTGGCGGTGATGAGATTGAGCGATTCGGTAGCAAACTCAATCCTTGAGCCCTTCTTCCCTGGAGAGGTTGAAAGCCGCGCCCACGACCGCGGCCTGGTCCAACTTCGCACCCATCGCTGGCTCCGAGCACATCCGCCAGGTTGACAATTCAAAGGCATTGAACCAAGCTGCCGTTTGACAATATCAATGGATTCGTGCCAGGCGGGGAAGCGAAGGTGGACCGCAAACGCGCGGAAATGGAGTTCCGTCCTGCACCAAGCCCCCGGGGACTGTATCATGATGGTCCTGACAGGTGTCTCATAACCATACGCACGGGGGGATCTCATGAGACTCGAACTACGCCTGGCCATCGCGGCAGGTGTGTTGTTGGGCTGTGAGGCCGGCCATGCGCAGGACGCGGTGGTGGCGGCACCCGAGCCCGACGCCCTGTTCCACAGCAGTGACCCGGTACTGAACGCGAACAAGCAGACGGCCTATCACATCATCAAGGACCTGATCGAAGCGGGCCACTGGGACCAGGCAGACAAGTACCTGACCGAGCGCTACATACAACATAATCCCCTGGCCGCATCCGGGCGCGACGGAGTGGTGAAATATTTCACGGAAGTTGCAAAAGCCAAACCCACGCCCATTCCGGCAAAGATGAAGAGCAAGATCGTGTCAGTGACCGCGGAAGGTGACCGGGTCGTCGTTGCCTATGTGCGTGAGCTGAAGGATTCGAAAGATCCTTCGAAGACCTACACCACCACCTGGTTTGATATGTGGCGGTTCAAGGATGGCAAGGCCGACGAGCACTGGGATCCCGCGACCCGGTGATCACGTCGGCGGTTCACGCCGCGGAGCCGGCGCCCTTGGACCTGAGCAAGCCAAACACAATCAACGCAACGCCCAGCAGCAACAGCAGGTGAACGGCCGCGAAAGTGATTTTTACGGCCAGCCACAACACCAGCCATGCCACGATGAGGAACACTCCGATCGTGTGAAGAACGGCTTTCATGGGTCCTTACCTCCTCGTTACGCCTCGTGCGCCCGCGTGCCTGCCAGATTGCAGTCACGCGATCATTACCGCATGGCGCCCACGCTGGCCGCTGTAGGACCTCGACTGGGCAGGAGGTCGGAAGACACCTCGAAAAGATGCGTACGGGCTCAGGCACAGCGGTTGCGTGAGATTACGAACCGCCCGCGCAATGGGCGTGCCGCATGCGCACGGGCGGCGCCACAGGACCTACGATGAGCGGCCAATGCCGGCGGCGGAAACGGAGTGCGTATGCAGATACTGGTGAATTCAGATAATCACATCAAAGGCGGTGACTCACCCACTGTGCGGTCCATAGTGGAGGCCGCCGTTGAGCGCTTCCAGAGTCGCATCACCCGTATAGAGGTCCACCTGAGCGACACAAACGGTCCAAAACACGGGGAGCGCGACAAGCGTACCGTGATCGAGGCCCGCATCGGCGGGCTTCGGCCGATCGCGGTCTCGCACGAAGCACCGACCCTTCTCGAGGCCACTGAAGGGGCCGCGGATAAGCTACAGCGAGCGCTGGATCACGCCCTGAGTCGAATGGATGAAGTGCCCGGCCCATCCCCTCGCGAAGCTGACATCGCAAGCGCGGACACCCTGCAGGCTCTCGAGAAAAAAGAGCGCTAGAGCAAAACGCTCTCATCAATCTGGAGGGCCGCGACAAACATGTTGCGGCCCCCCTCCCGCCGGCCCCCTCGAGGCCGCAACAGAGCCAGGCGAGCGCGTCCGTCCAAGAATGTTGAGATACTGTGATGACAGCATCTCCCCATGACATGCACGCCCACCTGACTCAACGGCGGTATAAGGCCTGCCCAGCGCCGCCGCTCAGTGCCGAACGCCTGTTTCGGTTCTCGACGGCTGCTGGGGTGGCGGGTTCGCACCCGCGGCCTCGCCACTCGAGGCGATATCCTCCGCTCCGCTGCCTTTCAACAGATCCTTGGCGCGGGTCACCTCCGCAGTCTTCCCGCAGTGAACGGCCAGCAGCACGCCACCGTTTCTCACGCGCCCCTCGTACAGCTTCGCTTCGTACTCGGGAATACCCATTCCCACCAAGGCCCCGACGAGCCCACCCACAGTCCCACCGACCCCTAACCCGGCAAGGCCCGCAACGATCGGTCCGGCAGCGATGAGCGGTCCGATTCCCGGAATCGCCAGCGCGCCGATTCCCGCCAGCACACCCAACGCTCCGCCTACGACACCGCCGGCGGTTGCGCCCGCGGCCGTCCCCTCGGGGGCCTTGGTCTCCTTCTGGTGCGCGAAATCCTTGGTGCTGCGATTGTCCGGCAACAGCACCGAGATATCGGCGCTCGGAAAGCCAGCGGCAATCAACGTGTCGACACCCCGCTCGGCCTCGAGCGGAGTGTGAAAGATACCGAAAACAGCCGTGTTCTTGCCCGCCATATGCAGTTCCTCGCGAGTTGATGGTTGCGGCTCGATGCTACGAAGAGCTGCCGTACCGAGCCGAACGTCCGAGGAAGGGCGGGAGTTCCGATCAGGCGCTGACCTCGCTGATCTGGAGGACCGGCTGTATGTTCGTGTAGTTCGGGATGTCGCCAAGGATCTCCGCCGCGTGCGGATTGAAGCCGCTTTGGAAGTCTTCGACTGAATCGAACAGCAGATGTCCCATCGCGATGTACGTGGGTGCCGAGCCAGGGGTCCCCCCGGAAATCCCTTTCTCCGCTGCAATCCCCTTGCAGGTGGCCACTCTCTTTTGCACCAGCGGCAGGTGTTTGCTGGTGTAATAAGCCATGTCGAAGGTTGCGCCTGGTGAGTTGGGATACAGTACGCTGACTTTGATCATTGTCGGTCTCCAGCGATGCGTGTTCGTGCGCGCGTTTGGGGCTAGCATGCCTGTAGCGAGACCGAATGTGGATAACAGGAACAGTTATCCTCCGATATCCAGTATGTTATCCACCGCCAGGTGGCAGAATTACAGCGAGCCCGCCGCAAGCGGCACTATTTACACGCCTTTCGACAGTCCAAGCTCCGCGGCCAGGCGTGCCAACTGCACCCCATTTCTGGCTCCCAGCTTCTCTCGGATGACAGACTGGTGATTGGCGACGGTCTTTTCGGACAGGCCAAGTTTCTCACCGATGATCTTGACCGTATCGCCGTGCGCGAGAAGGCGAAGAACCTCGAGCTCCCGGGCTGTCAGGGTATCGACTACCGATTTCGCTTGTGACGGCTTTCGGGAAATCACTTCCCGGACATCCGGGCTAAGGTAGCGCTCGCCCCGCGCTACCGCCGAAATCGCGTCGATGAGCACTTCCGGCGCACTGGCTTTGCTGACGTAACCGCACGCCCCGGCTTCCAGCGCGCGCGACGGGAAAATGACATCGTCGTACATGCTGAACATGAGGATCTGTTGCCGAGGTCGCAGTGCCAGAATGCGGCGCGTTGCCTCGATACCGCTGGCGCCCGGAAGCGCGATGTCCATGACAATGACTTGAGGATCGAGCGCGACCGCCTGTTCATAAGCCTGAGCTGAATTTGCGGCCTCCCCCACTATTTCGATGCCGGGTTGTCGCTCCAGCAGCCGACGATACCCCTCCCGTACCACCGCGTGATCATCGACCAGAAGAACCGTGATTACCGCGTCCATCCAAGGAACCGTCCAGGTAACGATCGCCTAGCGCGGCCGGCCCGCGCCCATGACAGGAATGCGCACCTTCAACTGGAAACCCCCGCCGAGGCTGCTTGTAACCTCGACACGGCCGCTCAAAGCGGCCACTCGCTCACGCATGCCGACGAGTCCGAGACCCGCGACCGGTGCCTTCGTATCGCATCCGACACCGTCGTCGGCAACAGTGATCATGACGAGATCCTGGTCAGTGTGGCCTGACTCGCCGCCCCGCGCGACTTCCACACTGACACAGCGGGCGGATGAGTGCTTCGCGATATTGCTCAATGCTTCCTGTACGACGCGGTAAGCGGTCAAGGTCACCGCTTCGTCGAGATCGCCGAACTCTCCTGCGAGCCGCCACTGCAGCCGTGCCTGGGCCAACCGGGGCCGCCACGTCTCGATGCAATGCTCCAATGCCGCCCCCAGCCCGAGGTCGTCCAGCCCCACCGGCCGCAGTTGGCGGATAAGGGCTGCGAGAGCTGTGTGGATGTGATTGCAATTTGCGACGATCGCCTCCGCTCGCTCATGCAACAACGCCGTATTCCAGGAGCGCTCGTCACGAATCCCCACAGCGTCGAGCTTGATGACATTCAGGTACTGCCCGAGCTCATCGTGCAGCTCTCGAGCGAGACTCTTGCGTTCGGCTTCCTGCAGCCGCACGTATTCTTGCGACAAGCGACGATTCTCCGTGAGCGCGGTCTCGAGGCGCGCCTCAGCAAGCTGTCGCAGACGCAGCTCGCGCCCCGCTTCGTTGTAGCGGCGCGCCGCGAACCAGGTCAGCCCGGCAGCCAGCACCAGCAGCACCACGGGCAGCTCGTCGAGTTGGAAACGCTCCCACGGTGCGGTCCAGCGCCGCAGCGCCTCGCTGAAATCGAATTGGATGCACAGAATGACCATGATCGCCGTGGCCAGCGCCACGACGACAGTGTCCTGCCAGACTGCTCTCTCAGGGGCTCGCATCCGAAGGCAACACTCCTCGAAGGGAAAGGCGCGTCGGGAGATTTCCCCGGGCTCCTGGGCCGATTCTACGACGAACGGCGCAGTCGAATCTGCAGCTCGTGCAGGCGGTAGTCGATCACCAGCATGTCGACGGTCCCGAGCACATCCATGCCCAGAACGAGTGTTGGCTCGCTCATGAGATGCCAACGGTCGAAGATGTACATGTCGCCGTATGTGATGTAGACGCCATTGAAACGAAGCGATCCGACGTCGATAGGTGGAGCCTGCATCATGTCGCCATGCGCGACATCCAACGTAACACCTTCGATCTCTTCGGGGGTCGCGTTCTTGGCCCCATGCCGGGTCAGCGCGGTTCGTAGCGCCGTGTTGCCAATGCTGACCTGCGCCCCCGTGTCGAGAACGGCTTTCGCCCGAACACTGCCCACGTGCACATCGAGCGCCAACAGGTGCTCGCGAAGCTGATGCAGGGGAAGCGTTGCAAACCCGCTTCTCTCGAGCTCACCCCGGGACCGCGAGATCACGACGCGGTCATGACCAAAATCGATGAGAATGCGCTTGTCGGACAACCCTTCCGTCCCGAGCACACCCTGCGCGCCACCGAATACGTCCGCCACGACTGGCAAGGACGTCGAGTCGACTGCCAAATCGCCCACCTGGAGGCGGTCAACCACAACGGTAGGTACCACCGCGGACCCCGTCACACCGGTAACCCTTACCGGGGTGGAGGCAGCGACAGAAATACCGAGGCTATTCGCCACCTGCGCTACGATCGCCGAGTGGGTCGCCCCGGTATCGAGCACGAGGCGGTAGGGGCCTCGACCATTGATCAGGACAGGCGCCCAGATGCGACCGATACGATCGCGCAGGGTTGGAGCGGCGTACCGCGGCTCTGGAGCCTGTACGACCACCTCGGAAATCTCGCTGTCTGTCACGAGACTTGGAATGGACGGAGCCGCTGTCTGCGGCTCGACCGCGGCGGCCAAGGGTCCGATCAACAGTGAGGCGCTGACGCCTGTTCCGAAGCCCAACAGCCTCCTATAACGGAAAGCCCCCAGGCGTTCTCTTGGGCAGCTCAATGCCAGAATGAGTCGCCGCGCCCGATCAAACGCGCGAATAATTCCCCCTCGAGTCGCGCTGCCAGCTCACGCCGGTTACCGCTACCCTCTCCTATAAACTACACCTATTTCGCAGTGCTGGGAGAACCTGTTTTCACATTTCCGAGCTGTCGACGGAGATCATAGAATCCGCCCGCTCGCCGTTCCCACGGAGATTTCTTTTCGTGCAGCCTACCCTGGTGGTTTTCGATCTCGACGGCACTCTCATCGACAGCGCTCCGGACATGCACCGTGCGGTGAATCTCATGCTCGCGGACATGGGATGCGCGCCTCTCACCCTCCCCGACATCCGCTCCATGGTGGGCGATGGTGCCTCCGCCCTGGTCGCGCGCGCTCTGGCCGCGCGCCACTGCATAAACGCCGACCCTGCCAAGGCGCTTGCGCAGTTCCTGAAGCACTACGAGGCCACGCCGACGGCCGGAACGTATACCTTTCGGGGAGTCCCCGAGACCCTCGAGCAACTACAGGCAGCCGGCCTGACACTCGCTATCTGCACGAACAAGCCCGCACGCCTGACAGCCATGATTCTGGAGCGCCTCGGGATCGCCAGATTTTTCGTGCGAGTCGTGAGCGGCGACACACTCCCGTTTCGCAAGCCGGACCCGCGCGCTTTGCTGGAAGTGGTCCACGGATTCGGGGCCGACAAGGCAGCCACTGTTATGGTGGGTGACAGCGAGGTTGATGCCGCGACAGCTCATGCCGCGGATGTACCTTTCGTCCTCATGACCTACGGCTATCACCGCGGCCCCATTGGCGACATCTCGAGCGCGGCTACTCTCGATCACTTCCACGAGCTCGCAACGTTACTGCACGTGTAACCAACGAGCGTGTCCCAGGCACACGGATGTCCCCCCGTCCGCCGCGGGTTCCGACGCATGCATCGGACGACGGCATCGAGCAAAACCACTCTCTATCGTGAGTCGTCCTGCCGAGCGCGGTCCAAATGGCGCGGCAGACGCGGTGGCTCGAGCTGCTTCAGCCACCCCAACAGGGTCGCAGCCAGGGCGATGCGATGATCCGAGTAAGCGTGATCGGTCGTCATCGCTATTTCGGTAATCTGCGCCGCCGGATTCTTGCGTCCTGCTGCAGCAACAGCCACATCGTCACCGTGCAGAAAGTCGTCAGCTTCGACAACCAGAACTGGCCGGGACTGCCACGAGCTCGCGTGTGCGACCAGATCCCATGCCACCGCGTTCTTCTTCGCCTCATCCAGCAGCGCCTCCGGGCTGGTGCCGCTCAATGGTCCGACGTCGCCGCGGAATTCCTCCAACTGCTGTTTGTCGAGTTGCGAGGAAGGTCTGGTCGCAAACACGCCGGGGTTCCATGCGGAGATCAGGGCCGCGCCCAACACTGCATCGTCACGCATCGTGCCCAGCCCAGCCAGGAAGCCCCCCATGCTGTGGCCTATCAGGGCAAGGCGCCGGGGATCGACACCCAGCCTGGCAACGTTCTCGGGGGTCCGTAAGTACTCCAGGACGGCCCGCACATCCTCAATGCAGTTCGAGAAAGAGAAAGTGCCACCGCTGCCCCACGCGCCGCGGTAATGAAAGATCAAAACATTCCAGCCCGAGCGCCGGATAGTCTGCGCGAGGTCTCCGTTCTGCTCGAAACCCGGCAACCCGTGCAACAACACGACGGTGGGATGGGGGTCGCCGCCCGAGGCTCGATAGAAGACTCCGAACACGGTCGCCTCGTGGCTCGGAATCGAGAGCTGATACATCGCCGCCGGATGCGCCGGGTCGCGCGGCGGGTCGGCAGTGATGGCCGCATCCAGCACGGGAGGAAGCGGGGCGGCGCATACCTCTGTCATAACGTGGAATGTCAGCAACGCGGCCGAAGCGAAAACCCGTCGACAGCATCGTCTGGAACAACTGTTCACCGCCACCGCACTCCCATGGAACAGGCTTTTTTTCCCATTGATCAGCCAAGCTGGCCGAAGTACACCAGCGTCCGATACGGGAAAACGACCTTGCCGCCACGATTGTGGCGCTCGAACAGCTCGCGCAGGCCAGCGATCATCGGCGCGTGCTCGGGGTGTCCCGGCTCGGGCGCGTAAGAAGAAGACATGAGCCGTCCTTCGAGGCCCGCATAGTCGAGAATCTGTCGGTTCGGAAACACCGCAAGCTCCGGGCGCCGGCCGTAGAACTCGCGTATTTTCAACTCATCCGCCCGCATATTGGTCACGCGATCGTACTCGGCGGCGTGACGGCGTAGCAGACTCTCGTACTCGCTCAGGAAAGGGCCTGGCTCGAGCGGCCGCTCGTTCCAGATCAATGCAACCCAGCCGTCGGGCTTCAGAATACGCGCCAGCTCGTGGCGGGATTTCTGGACATCGAACCAGTGGAAGGCCTGACTCGCGGTGATCAGATCAATACTCGCGCCGGGCAGCGTCGTTGCCTCGGCGGTACCGCTGACGCTACGAAAGCGGCCGTAATCAGCCAAGAGCCGCTCCGCGGCCTCGCGCATCTCTTTGTTGGGCTCGATCGCGAATACTTCCGCACCGGTCTCGAGCAGCAACTCCGTGAGGATGCCGGTGCCCGATCCTATGTCAGCGACCACCGCCGTCGCGACGAGCCCGCATCTCACCCGCAGCAGCTCCAGCACCTCAGGGGGATAACCGGGACGATATTTGATGTAGCTCTCGACACGGGTCGAGAAACGCTGGGTCGAATTCAGCATGGCGCAATATTATGACTGAAGATGACGATTGAAGGGCTGCAGCCTCCTGCGCTTGCGTACGCGGCCGCGGGTCCAATGGCCGAATTTCGCCACAACTCACCTTTGCGAATTGTCTGGCACGCGAGACAATGACGCCGCGCCGCGGGAACCCTGCTTCGATCTCCAGGAGATTCGCTTTTCGATGACGTCATCCGAGCTCACCACGGCGCGCCCTGTGAGCGTCGCGCCCGAAGCTGGGGCAACGCGCACGTCCCGATGGCAGACACCCATCGAGCTGACGGTGCTGGGCGCCATCTGGGGCGGATCTTTTCTGTTCATGCGCATTGCGGCCGCGGAATTCGGCCCATTCGCCCTGGTGGAAATGCGGCTCGCCCTTGGCGCGGCGATATTGCTGCCTTTTTTGTGGAAAGCGCGCGGGCAATTCACCGAGCCACGGCTGTGGCTGCATCTTGCGTGGATCTCGGCGGTGAATTCCGCGATCCCATTCGTTCTTTTCGCATGGGGCGCCGAACGCGCGCCCGCGGGCATCGGAGCGATCACCAACTCCATGGCAGTCATGTTCGTAGCTCTGGTGGGCTTTATCTTCTATGGCGAGTCCATCGGAGCGCGACGCGCGATCGGCCTGATATTGGGCTTTGTCGGCGTCGTAGTACTTGCGAGTGGGAAGACCGCCGGCGGTAGCGTCGGTCCCGCGGCGCTCGCTGGCACGACTGCGGCATTCCTCTATGGTATCGGCATGAATGCCATTCGTGCGCACCTGAAGGGTATTCCCGCCGCTGCCGTCGCGGCCGCGACCCTCATCACTGCTACGGCGCTGTTATTGCCCGTTGCGGTCTACACGTGGCCAACACATACTATTCCGGTGACCCCGTGGATCAGCGCAATCCTGCTGGGGATTCTGTGCACGGGCACCGCCTACACCGTTTTCTATCGGCTCATTCATCGAATCGGAGCGCCCCGCGCCTCGACCGTCACGTATCTGGTTCCCTTGTTCGCGGTGGTCTGGGCATGGATTTTTCTGGGTGAGCCGCTCACCTGGACCATGGCGATCGCGGGTGTATTGATCCTGGGCGGAGTTTCCCTGAGCCAGCAGCGCCGGTCATGAGCGGCAGCTCGCTACGTGCCACCACGCCGCCACCTGCCACCGTTCCAATAACCAACTCGTGATCACCCATGGACATCACGATGGCAGCGAGCGTTGGAGTAGGATGCAAGCGAATGTACGACCTCAAACGACTGCTGGATTTCCCCTCTCTGCTCAATGCCCGTGACCTCGGCGGGTACCCGACTATCGACGGCCGCGAAACGCGTTGGCGCTCTCTGATACGCTCCGACGATCTGGCGCAGCTCACCCCGGCCGGCCTTCAGGCCCTCTCGAGCTACGGCATCGAAACTGTGGTGGATCTGCGCTGGCCCGAGGAAGTGGCCGCGAGCCCCACTCCAATAACGCGAATGCTGAAACACATTCGCTATGAGCAGATCTCGCTGCTCACCCCCACGCCGCAGGAGTGGCGCGCGCGCCGTGGCGATAGCGCGGCGAAAGAGCTCTGGAATCGCGCGATGCTCGAGCAGGTACGCGTCGAGCTCAAACAGGTGCTGGAGATCATTGCAACGGCATCGCCCGGACCCTTGTTGTTTCATTGCGTGGCCGGCAAAGACCGAACGGGACTCATCGCGGCGCTCCTGCTCGCTCTGGCCGACGCCGTACCCGAAGCGATCGCGCATGACTATGCGGCGAGCACCGAGAACCTCCGGGAAGCCTACCTGCGCCGTTATGCGGATGCCGAGCCGGCGGCCATCGTCGATGCGGTGCACTGCCCCGAGCAGGGCATTCACAACATGCTCACCTACCTCGCAAGTTTCGGTGGGGTACGAGTCTATCTGGAGGAGATAGGCGTAGATCGCGAGCACATCGCGCTATTACGGGCAAGATTGCGAGAATAGTTTGAAACGATGCTCCGCCATACATGGACGCCCCCCTTTGCCAAGCACCTTTTTGCGTTTCGGAGTCACAGGAGGAGATTGCGGCCATACATCCGGCCTTGCTGTGCGGCGCGAGGCCGCGGGCCTTGATGGAATATGCTGGCCGACGCCCGCTCACCTTCGCGGGCTTCAAGGCCCTCTGGCGGAGAAGGGTTGGGTCGGCCCCGGTCTGACCTGTGAATGCCATCACGCTGGAAAATGCCTGTGCAATCAGTGGAGAGTGTTGCTGTAAAAATCCGTTGTGTCAGGCTTGCCTTGGCGCGCTCAAGCGGCTGCCCGAACGTATCCGGCCCGATAGTCTCGGCCATGCCTCAACAGCGCCCAGACAACGCGTGCGTTCTTGTTCGCCAGCGCCACGGCGGCAATATTGGGATTGCGCCGCTGGGCCAGGCGCGTAAGCCACCCCTCGGCCTGCTCGGGACGGCGCTTGAGGCTCAGCAAGACCGAGCGTGCCCCGTGAATGAGCAGCGTTCGCAGATACACGTCACCGCGCTTACTAATTCCCAGCAGCCGGGGTTTACCGCCTGAGGAGTCCTGACGCGGCACCAAACCCAACCACGCTGCCATCTGGCGAGCGCTCGCGAAATTAGCGGCATCTCCAATACTGGCCACGAGCGCACTCGCGGTCAGCGGTCCGATTCCCGGAATCTTCTCCAGGCGCCGGCTTGGCGGGTTCTCGCGGTGCCAGCCCTGGATCTGTACCTCCAGCTCCTTCACGTGGCCATCGAGTTCGCGAAAGTGACTCATCAGACGACTGAAGAGTCCGCGTGTGGCTCCCGCCAAGCCGTTCTCGGTATCCGCCAGAATGCCTGGCATCTGGCGCTCAAGGCAGCCGATTCCTTTGGGAACAACAATGCCAAACTCGCTCAGCAGCCCACGGATCTGATTGGCTTGTGCAGTACGGGCTGCGACAAAGCCTTGTCGCGCTCGATGCAAGGCCAACACACCCTGCTGATCCAAGGTTTTCACCGGCACAAACCGCATGTTCGGACGGCTCACTGCCTCACAGATCCCTTCCGCATCACGCGCATCGTTCTTGTTAGTCTTCACGTACGGCTTCACAAACTGCGGCGCCATCAGTTTGACCGTATGGCCCAGCTTTGCCAGCTGCCGTGCCCAGTAATGCGCGCTCCCGCAGGCTTCCATTCCGATCAGGCATGGCAGTAGTTTGGCGAAAAACTTCATCAGCTCCGCACGCCTCAATGCCTTGCGCACCACTACCTTGCCTGCCTCATCGACCCCATGCACTTGAAACACGCTCTTTGCCAAGTCCAGACCCACCGTCGTAATCTTCATCGTGGACGCTCCTGCCGGTTCTAAGTGGTTGAATACACGCTTCCACTTTGGCACAACTGATGCCGTGTCCAGCAGGGGCGTCCATGCCATTACCTT
>CAZBTV010000075.1:0-35914 GCA_964494895.1 uncultured Steroidobacteraceae bacterium
TCGGTAGTGATGTGGCCAAATCTCCGTATCATGCATGTACGCCGGTGCAAGTCCGACAGGGCGCTGGCTCTTCCAACTGTAGATCCTTCCAACGGAAATGAAAGGAGTGAACCATGCCCTACGTGGTGACCGAGAACTGTATCAAATGCAAGCATACCGACTGCGTGAGTGTCTGCCCGGTGGATTGCTTCCACGAGGGACCGAACTTCATCGCGATCGATCCGGATGTTTGCATCGACTGCGGAGTGTGTGAGCCGGAGTGTCCTGTCAAGGCCATCAGTCCGCATGATAGATTGAGCGCGGATCAACAGTTTTACCTCGAGCTGAATCGGGAGCTGGCGCGGAGCTGGCCGGTACTCACCGAACGGAAGCAGGCGCTGCCGGACGCGGAACGATGGGCCGGTGTCAGTGGAAAACTCTCCGAGTTGGTACGGTGACGACGAGCACCCTGTCCGGCATTGCTGATCGGCATGTCGAGGAGCGTGGGCGGCGGCGCTGGATGCTGTTGCTGCTCCTGGCCGGCCAGGCCATGGCGTCCCTGGACACATCGATTGCCAACGTAGCGGCGCCAGTGTTGCAGAGGGATCTCGGCATCTCCGGCGCGCTTCTGCAAATGGCCGTTGCGGGCTATGTTCTCGCCTACGCAGTCTTTCTGATCACGGGCGCCCGACTTGGCGATCTCTACGGCTATTGCCGGTTGTTCCGGATGGGTGTCGCTGTCTTCACCGGCTCATCGCTTGCTTGCGGCCTTGCTCCTTCGGCCGAAGTGCTGGTCCTGAGCAGGGTCGCGCAGGGCGTCGGCGCAGCTCTCATGGTGCCGCAGGTCCTGTCTCTGATTCAGACGAGCTTCGAGGGTGCCGACCGCGCACGCGCCATCGGCTACTACTCCATGATCCTCGGCATGGGTGCGACAGCGGGCCAGCTGCTCGGTGGGCTCATCGTGGCGCTCGACATTCACCGCTTGAGCTGGCGTCCCGCATTTCTGGTCAATGTGCCCATTGGGGTCCTCCTCATCACCTATGCGCGCGCGGTTCTACCCCAAACGAAAGGGGAGCAGCGGCGCAAGCTCGACCTCTTTGGAGCACTCTTGCTTTCGGTCGCCATGTCGTTGGTGGTCGTGCCAATGACTTTCGGCCGCGAAGCCGGCTGGGCACCCTGGACATGGTGCAGCCTCGCGGCGGGTTGTCTCGGAGTTGGCTTATTCCTGCGCTACGAGAATGGGTTGAGCGTCCGCGGCGGCAGTCCGCTCCTGAACCTCGATGCGCTGCGGACACGCGGAATCCGCTGGGGATTGCTCGTGGTCGCGATCGGATTTGTTGGATATGGAGGATGGTTGTTTTCCGCCGCGCTCTATTTGCAGAGTGGCCTCGGCTACTCGGCGATGACTTCGGGCGCGGTCTTTACCGCCTACGCCTTCGGATTTGGCATCGCCAATGTCAACTGGTCGAGGCTGCCAGCTCGCTTCCTGCACTGGACCCCGACGGCTGCACTCACCGTCATGGCATTAGCAAACCTCCTCTTTGGCCTGAGCGCGGTACGCGTCGGATGGCTAGCGGCGCTGATGGTCCCATTGTTGTTCCTGGCGGGCAGCAGCCATGGGCTCAGCTATGGCACTACGGTGCACCAGATGACCCTGCGTACGGTGCGCGCGCATGCGCCGGCCCTCAGCGGGTTGGTCACCACTGCCGCGCAGTTATCCATCGCTATTGGCATCGCGGCGCTGGGAACTGTGTATCTGATGGCTGATCACGCGGGCTCTCCTGACGTCGCGCCCCTGGCCGTCGCGCGAGTAACTTTCGCAATCGCAAGCGGCGCCGTCATCGCCATCGCCTGCTCGCTTCGCCTGGCGCAAAGTCCGCAGCTCGTGCGTACCGATGGCGCGCCACAGGCTGCATGACAGCGGTTATGCCGATCGCACAGTCACAGTGGAGGCCAGCAAGATGGCCGAAGTAGTAGATGTTGAAGTACGTACGTACGTGAAGGAGTTGATCGCGGGTGTGCTCGGCTTGGCGCCGAATACGATCGGCGATGGCGAGCTTCTGGCCGACAGGGGAGTCAACTCAATCGACCTGATCGACATTGTCGTGAAGCTGGAGTCAAGATACCAGGTGCGCTTCGACCCCGAAAAAATGAAAGATCTGACGTGCCGCTCTCTATCTGACAATGTCATTGCGTCTGCAGGATATGCACGAATATGCGCGCCCCCATAGCAATCACCGGGGTGGGTCTAGCGTCTCCGGCCGGCACGACGGCTGACTCCTTCTGGAGCTGGCTCATGCAGCAGGTGGATGCCCGCGGCAAGTGGTCGAAGCGCGCTCTGCGCGAATACCCGATAGACAACGTCGTGTCCATGTCGGAAGAGCTCTGGGGCGAGATCACGGGAGGGCAGGGGTCTTCAGAAAACCGAGCACGAGCGCTTGCCGCATGGGCGGTTTCCCGAGCGCTGGAAGACGCACGTCTGCCCGTCGATGGGCGGCGAACCGGGTGCATACTGGCATCCACTACTGCGGGTGTTGAGGCGACTGAGAACAGCTCATTGGCTTATCCGGCGCGCACGGCGCAGCAACTGCCCATCGATTACGACGCATCCACGATTGTGCCCCAGAAGCTCAGTTGGAACGGGCCAGTCAGTGTGATTAGCACTGCCTGCTCATCGGGCCTGGTAGCGCCGATGTTAGCGGGTGATGCCCTGCTTGCCGGCGAGGCGGATGCCATGATCGCCGGAGGCGTCGAGGTCCTGTTGGAATACACCATCTGTGGATTCAACGCCCTGAGACTGGCTGCTGACGACCGCTGTCGGCCCTTTGACGAGATGCGTAGAGGAGTGGTGCTGTCTGAAGGGTCCGTATGTTTCTGCCTCGAGCGCCTGGATAGTGCCCAGAGGCGCGGTGCCCCTATTCATGGAGTGATCCTCGGAAGCGGCATCAGTTGCGATGCCGATCACGTAACGGCTCCGAATCCCGAAGGTGTGGCTGCCGCGATCGCCGAGGCCCTCGAGACGAGCGGGCTCGTGCCGGCGTCCGTGGGCGGCGTGATCGCCCACGGCACTGGTACACCTGTAAACGACGTGAGTGAACTGAGGGCGCTGCGCGTGGCGTTCGGCGATGTTGAGCTGCCACCAGTCACATCCATAAAAGCGGTGATGGGGCATTCGCAGGCAGCTGCTGGGTCCTTCTCATTGCTGGCGGCCCTCTTGGCACTGAAAACGGGGCAATTGCCCGCAACCGCGGGCCTGAGAAGCCTGGATCCGGCGCTGAGTGGTATCGAAGTCGTGCAGCAAGCCGGGGGCGTGCTCAGGAACAACGCGGTGTTGGTCAACGCGTTCGGGTTCGGCGGCAACAACTGCGCTCTGGTCGTTTCAGATCGGGCGCCAGCGACGGGAGTCGGTTGACATCGTGGTTGCACAAAGGGTCAACATTCGCGCTGCCGCGGTGGTCAAGCCGGGAGCCGACGGACAACTGGCCGACTCGCTGTTGATCAAGGAGCGGCGTAATAAAAAGGTGGGTGCGCTGTCCGTGAAGGCGCGAATGGTCCTTGAAGCGACACGTCAATGCCTGCAGAACGGCGGCGGCATCGACCCGGCGGCGGTGAGGAAACATCCAGGCGTGAGCCTCGGCACGTTGTGCGGGTCGATGGATGTGGCGGAACAGTCTCTGCGGACAGTCCATAGCGCGGGTTTCTCAGAGGTCACGCCCTCGTGGTACGCAACCGGTCTGCCGAGCGCGACTTCCGCCATCGTCGCGTCAGTTCACAACATGAGAGGTCCGAATCTCACCGTGTTGGGCCACCATGCCGGCGTCGAGGCCATCATCTTTGGCTGCCGCCAGATTCTGGCAGAGCGAACGAGCGCCATGCTCGCTGGTGGATTCGACGTTCCCAACGAATCCTATCTCGCCCAGCTGAGTAAGGCACCCGAATATACCGAGGTCACCATACATGCCGGTACCGGGCTGGTATGGTTGGAAGAAGACCGAGGCCCGGCCACGGGGACGACGACGATCGTCGGCTGGTCGCAAGGTATTCTCGACGAGCGTGCCTTTCTCGCCGGCGAGTTTTTGCCGCTCTTACAGCTCGCGGCGCAGGCCTTCCCGCTATCGACGGCACCCGTGATCCATGTGATCAGCCCCGCTCGTAAAGGGACTGTCGACTATCTGGCAGCGACCTCTGTCATCCACCTGGTCGAGGGCATCATTGGCAGCGGTGCGCCGGGACTCCACGCCTTGTTTGCCAAGGGTTTTGGCGCGTCGGTGTCCTGTTTGCTCCTGGAAAAATCGAGCTCGTAGGGAGGCGGCGCGTGCAATCGCAACCCAATCTGTCTGTTATCCCAGAGCTGCCGTATCTTGAAGATGGGCAACGCTCGTTTGCCGTATGCAAGAGCGCGGCAATCTTCAGAGAACGAATCATCGAAGCCGACGACGGCACCCCCTTGTCGGTGTTTCGGGCTGGTAAGTCTGAGGCTCCCGCGATATTGCTGGTGAATGCGCTCGGAGTCTCCTGCTTGTTCCTCGCGCAAGTCGCCAGCCGCCTGGCATCCGACTATCACGTGATCACTTGGGAGTCGCGTGGCCTACCCGATTCGCGGCAATTGAAGGAAGACGGAAATCTATCCATTGAGCGCCACTGCCGCGATGCTGCCGCGATTCTGGGGCATGGAGAAATCCGCTGCGCCGGGATCGTGGCCTACTGTTCTGGAACCAACGTCGCCGTTTTCGGCCTGGCCGAGGGAATTCTGCGCTCGCGCGCTCTGTGCATCGTCAGCCCATCGATGCGGCTCGGACAAAGCACGGAGCAAACCAGGTATCAACGAACGATGTTGCCGCTCTGGGAAACGGTGGCGCGCTCTGGGCCACGGCACGCCGCTCTGGTGCGAGCGCTCCTCGAGCAGGGCCAGAAGCAAACCATCCCGGGATCTGTCGACTGGGAGCTCGAATGCTTGAACAACCTGCCATTTCGCACCAACGAGTCGACCTATCGGTACGCACGGCTGCAGGCGGAGTGCCTGAAACACGATTGGTCACATTATCTGGCGCAGCTCCAGGTCCCCGTGTTGGTATTACACGGTAAGCAGGACGACAAGATACATACTGAGTCTGCTGCCGCCGTCGCTGAGGCGGCCGGTGCGACGGCGTTCCGCACGTTTCCTACCGGTCACTTCGGTATATACACGAGCAGCGCGCTCCACGAGGCGATTGCCGAATTCATCGCAAGGAACATTGGGCCAACCGGAGCGCCGGCGGGTTAGAGCGTCTCGTGGCGCGGTGAGATCGGGGCACGCACGTTTTCCAGGGGAAGGATGGATGTATACCAATATCAGGAACGACTCGAGCCTGAGTCGCAAAGTGATCGAGCGAATCGGCAAGAGTTGGGATGACCGGGTCGCGGTCCGACAGGATCGGCTGGACCTCAGCCAGTACTACGACCCGTCCATTCCCGACTTTCCCATATCGATGGTCCCATTCTGGCACGAGGCCGCGGTCAGCGCCCTGGACGAACGCGCCAGGCTGCGGCTGCTTGCGGCGGCCTGGGTCGCCTACAACGAGAAGGCGATCTACCTCGAGGACGAAGTGGTGCTGCCATTTTGCCGGTTGCTGCTGAAGGACTGCCTGCCCGGAGCGAGCGACCCGCAGGTGAAGCAGGTATTGGCACAGATCCAGGTCGACGAGCAGTTCCATATCCTCATGTGTCTCGACATCTGCAACAACGCCCGCGCGCGCCACGAGCTCGCGGACTATGTCATGCCAGAACCGATGCTGGGGCGGCGGCTGAAGGAGATACTCGCCCGCACCGAGGACGCAACACACACGGTTCTTGCGATGATGGCCTACGCCTCCGTTGCTGAAATGTCCATCAATGCCTATCTGCATCAGGTGGCCACGGACGAGAGTATCCAGCCTTTGAATCGGATCAACACCGACATGCATCGGCGCGACGAGTTGGTCCATGGGACGGCATTTCGCGAGATAGTGGGTTCCGTCTACCGGGCCTTGGATGTGCAAAGCCAGGAGCGATTTCGCGGCTACATGCGTGAGGCGCTGGCGGACTTCACCTCACCGGACTTTTCTTCATGGGCGTCGATTCTGGAATACCTCCATGTAACGGGGCGGGAGGGCATCCTTAGGAAGTTGGAATCCGCGGCGGCGGGCACGCGGCTGCGCCGCGATTACACCGTTCTGACAGAGTTGCTCAATGAGATCGGAATCGGCGACGAGCTCGGTTCGCTTTTCCCAGTCGCCTGAAGGGTTGCCGGCATGAAGATATTCGACCAGTCGATTCTGAAATCGCCCTTTTTTGAAGAGGCTCATCGGGCACTGGCTTCGGACCTCGAGCGCTGGGTGAGCTCGCATCAGGATCTCCCCCACGATCACGCGAAGGCCACTCCATCCGAGCGAGGCCGCATATACACGCAGAGACTCGGCGCGGACGGCTGGTTGTCGCATGCAGTCAATGTTGCCGCCGGCAGGGAGCGGCCGGATTTGCGGTCCTTGTGCCTCATCCGCGAGGCTTTCGCATACCTGGATGATCTCGTCGACTTCGCCTTCGCGATTCAAGGGTTGGCGGCCGCGCCCGTCGCCTGGTTTGGCTCGCCCCAACAGCGATCAGAGCTGCTGCCGGCGCTCTCGCAGGGTCGCAAGATTGGCGCGCTCGTGTTGTCCGAGCCCAAGTGTGGGTCGAATCTCGCCGCCTTGGAGGTGGAAGCCAAGAGCAGTGGCAACGGCTATTTGATTGACGGACTCAAGACGTGGACTTCGAATGGAACCATCGCGGACTATTTTGCGGTGCTGGCCCGAACCGGCAACGGTCCCGCGGGCATGGGATTGAGCTTTCTATCAGTCCCGCGCGGCACTCACGGACTATCGGCGAATGAGATCGAGCTGATCGCGCCGCGGCCCTTTTCTGACCTGCGATTCAAGAATTGTGAGCTGCCGGGCGAGGCTTTGATTGGGCAATCGGGCATGGGCTATCGGTACGCTCTGGAGATCCTCAACCTGTATCGTGTTACGGTCGGCGCAGCCGCAGTAGGGTTCAGCCGCCGGGCGCTGCACGCTACTACCCAGTGGTCGCGCAGCCGTGACGTAGCCGGTGGAAAATTGATCCAAGCCCAGATGACCCTGGACAAGCTCGCGAACATCGCGGTCTTCCTGGATTCCGCGTCGCTGCTGGTGGCGAGAGCGGCGTGGGAATTCGATACAGGGGTGAAGGACACGGTCTCACATTCCAGCATGGCGAAGCTCTACGCAACAGAAGGAGCGGCGAGAGCAGTGGACGATTGCGTGCAGCTCTTCGGTGCGGCTGGTTTGGTCGTGGGGTCAGTGGTGGAGCGACTCTACCGCCAGGTTCGGGCGTTGCGCATCTATGAGGGAACTTCCGAAATCCAGAAATTGATCATTGGCGGCACGATGGCTCGTGCGAATGCGTGAGCGACGCCCACGCGCCGGCCAAAGCACCCGTCGCTGAACCAATAGAGCGGAGCGTAGAGGCTCATGCGGACCAGGACGGTTCTGATAACCGGCGGCACGCGCGGAATCGGGTTAGCAGTCGCTCGGCGGCTCGCCTTGAGCGACTACAACCTCGCGATCTCCTATCGAGGCGGACACGCCGCAGCGGCCGCGCTGCGTGATGACCTTTCCCGGCAAGAAATCCCGCATGAGATCTTCCAATCGGATATCGCCGATCGGGATGACGCCGGCGCGCTCCCGCGACGGGTGTTTGAGCGGTTCGGCGGCCTGGATGCCTTGGTGAACAATGCAGGCATCACGGACGACGGTCCTTTTCTGGGCATGGAAAGCGAGCGCTACCGCAGGGTGTTGGAGACGAATCTGTTTGGGACCATGCGCTTGACGGGCGCGGCACTGCCATACTTGTTGAAATCGCCGTCCCCGGCCATTGTGATCATGACTTCGCTGGGGGGAATCGTCGGCAAAGAAGGGCAGGTCGCCTACGCGACCAGCAAAGGCGGCCTCATCGGGTTCACTCAATGGCTCGGCAGACGGTACGGCAACCGCGGACTCAGGGTCAATGCCGTGGCGCCCGGGTTCATCGACACTGATATGACATCAAACCTTGACTCGAAGATGATCGATCACGTGATCCAGGGTACGGCGCTGCGGCGGGTGGGCGACGCGGCGGCGGTCGCAGACACCGTGAATTTCCTGTTGGCGCCCGGCTATATTCAATCGACCACCGTGCGCGTCGACGGCGGGTTTAACCGATAACGCCAGATGAACGGCTTGCATCCGGCAAATACCGCTATGAACGTAGAAGATCAAACATTGCACTATCCAGTTTGCATGGCGGATACCGACGCCAACGGCGTCGTCTACCATGCCCGTTTCATAGAGATGGCCGAACGTGCACGCAACAAGCTGTTGAACCATCTGGGTTTCACGTTCGCTTCACTGGCGCAGCGCTATGAAGCGTTACTGGTCATCCGTCGCGTCGAAGGGGTGTACCATGCGCCGGCCCTGCTCGATGACCTGTTGGCGCTTCGGACGCGGCTCAAGAAATGCGTATCCTCGCGCTCGGAATGGATCACCGACGTCTGGCGCGGCGACATGCTCCTGGCCAGCGTAACGATCGAGATCGTGACGTTACATAGGGTGACGCGGCAGCTGATACCGCATCCCCCCGAGTTGCTGGAAAAACTCGCATTGTGCCTCGAAGGCACCAAACCTCAATGATCGCCGTAGCGAGGGCGCTCTATGCGCACTTTTGCTGCCTCGGATCTGATCCAGTCGGCCACTTGCACCACGTCCTCGCGAGGCGTCGGAGCCCCCTGCACGAGCCAGTAAGCGTATTCGCAGCTTGGATTGTATGTTGCGGCCTCGAGTCTCGCGAGGCGCTTGTCTTCGAGCAGCGTCTCCACGAGCGCGATACGTCCCAAGGCGATTCCCTGTCCGGCGAGGGCAGCCTGGACCACGTGGTCATATTGGTTGAAACGCAGGAATCCCTTGGGCTTGGCCGCGGTGATCCCCATGAAGTTGAAGTACTCGGCCCACTGGAGCCAAGGGTGTTGCGGATCGACGTACTCCAGCAGGAAGTGCTCAGCCACGGTCCGCGGAAAATCAAGCGACGGTAGCGCCAGCGAAGGATGTGCGATGGGAGCGACGGCTTCGCCGAAAAGGTGGATCGACCCGAGAGGGACGTTGCGCTCGGCGCAGTACCGGATAGCCAGATCGATACCCTCGCGCTGCAGATCCAATGTCCTGTTGTTGGCTGCCAGATGAACATCGATGCTGGGATACCGAGCCTGAAAATCACCGAGGCGGGGCAACAGCCATAGCGCCATAACGCCTATGCTTGCGGTGATGATCACGGGAGAGCGCTCCCCGCTGTTGGTCAAGGCGGCGCAGACCTCTTGAAGCTGCTCTATCGCTTCGGTGGCGGTGTGAAACAATCGCGCACCCTCGGCGGTAAAGCTGATGGAGCGATGCCCGCGATTCAAGAGTCTTACGTCCAGGATATCTTCCAGACTGCGGATCTGCCGGCTCACGGCGGACTGTGTGAGACATAGATCCTGCGCCGCGAGCGTTATACTCATACGCCGGCCGACTGCGACGAAGCTCGCTATGAGATCCAACACACCGGGCCTGATGAGCTTATTGGACATGCGCCTGCTCATGTGAGCACGGAGGGAGTGTCAGCGATTCGGCCGCACATATCAAAACGACGGCGGGGCCGGCACGACGGGCAGCTCTATCTGACTTGCGTTGCCTCTCGTATGGTAGATCCGTTGCGAGGCCTTCCGATAATCAGACGGCCTGGCAAAGAAAATGTTGGGCACAAAGGTCTGCGGATTACGGTCGTACAATGGAAACCATGCCGATTGGACCTGGACCATGATGCGGTGTCCCGGAAGAAACACGTGGTTGGCCGCAGGCAGCGCGAATCGGTAAGTGAGCGGTACATTCGGCTTGATCGCTTTCGCAATTCCCAGGTCCTCACGATAGCGCCCCCGAAAAATGTCCATTGCGATCGCGAGTTGATAGCCGCCCAGCTCCGGTTGCCCGGGCACTTCGTCAGGATAGACGTCAATCAGCTTCACCACCCAGTCCGCATCGGTCCCGGTCGTTGCGGCGACGAGATTCGCCATAGGCCTGCCGCTGATCGCGACGGGCATTTTGAGCGGTGCGCTGCTGTACGTTAGCACGTCAGTGCGTCCGGAAAACTCCCTCTGGTCGTCGACCAACCACTGTGTCCATGTAAGGGGCGGTGTGTAGCCAACCGGCTGGCTCGGCCGCGCGCGGTATGGCACCGGCTTCGCCGGATCGGACACGTACTCATCGAAGGCGGTCCCGCCTGCCGGTGGCACGTCGAATCCCAGCTTGCCGTCAGCGAGCAAATAGACCGGTGTTGCCTTCGGTTCGCACGTGCCGTCGCAACTGGACGGCCAGGATGGCAGATGCACCCATTGATTCGTCCCCGTTTGGAAGGCGGTCACCGGAGCTACGGGCAGGCGCGAATCCTCGCCATCTTTCAGATAGTGCGCGAGGAAGGGTGCCAGAATATGCCGTCGGAAGTAGAGTCCCGTGTCACTGCCGAACCGAATCGGACCCAATGCGCTGGCTGCTTCGATCTGCTGCCCGTGAAACCACGGACCCAACACCAGGAACAGCTTTCCGCCGTTGATCGGGTTGGCGTGCAGACTCTTGTAGACGGCGAGGGCGCCATAGATATCCTCCTGGTCCCATAGCCCCGCGACAATCATGGTTGGAACGGCCAACGGCGCACGCGCGAGAACCTGGTCCATGGCCTGCTCACGCCAAAACGAGTCGTACGCCGGATGAGCTGTCAGCTTCTTCCAGAAGCCGATCTGCTCCAAGCCGTGCTGCCGAGCCAATTCGCCCGCTGAACCCGCGCGCATGTAGATGTCGTAATCGTCGAACGAGCCTGACTGCCACATTTCGTCATTCGATCTCGTTGCGGCCTGCTCGTAAATGTAGGGCAGATTCTGCTGGCGAAAGGCTCCATTATGGAACCAGTCGTCGCCGCGCCAGCCGTCCACCATCGGATTCATCGGCACTGCCACCTTGAGTGCCGGGTGTGTGTTGATCAACGGGGTCAGCGCGAGAAAACCGTCATATGAAATCCCGAGAACCCCCACGCGACCGTTCGTCTCCGGCACATTTTTCACCAACCAGTCTATCGTGTCATAAGTGTCGGTCGATTCGTCCACCGGAGTCGGATTGAGGGGACCGTGCATCGGGCGATTCATCACATAATCGCCTTCGCTGCCGTACTTGCCACGAATGTCTTGCACGACGCGGATATATCCACCCTCAATGATGGTCTCGACCGCATTGTCGTATCCCCACAAGCGGGAGCCTAGGTGCAGGCTCGGGCTCCTGGAGGTCATGTGTTTCGCGTCGTACGGAGTGCGGGTCAGCAGGATTCCAGCGTGGTTCGCGCCCTTTGGCACCAGGATGAATGTGCGCAGTTTGACTCCGTCGCGCATGGGAATCATGACCTCGCGACTGTCGAAATCCGCACCCTCCGTGGGAGGATTGAATTTCTGCGGTATCTCGCTCGGATAGTCGGGGTACTTGGGTGCAGGTGGAGGTGGCTGCTGGGCGGCGGCGGGAACCGCTGGTGATTGTGCATACAAGTCACCGTTCAAGCACAGAGTCGCGGCTGCGAGCATCGGTGCGGTCCACACCACTCGTTTGATAGATGGCACCATTCCACCCCGTTGTTGTTCGTGCCGTGAGTCTAGCAGGGTGGCAGCGGATGCCGCTCTCCAGCCAGACACCAGGACGACGCCGGATACGGCGAGACGCCGCGTCTGGGGAGAGCCGCAACCTGGCGGCGGGTAGACCGCTAGTCGCGGCCGTGCCCGTGCTCGACGAAGTCGCTGGGCAGCGGAGGCGTGCTCGCGGGCGGGTGGCGAACGCGAGTCGCCTGCTCGAATGCGTATGCGTAACCGATCAGCCTCGATTCGCTGAACGGAGGACCTGAGAAAGTCACACCGTACGGAGCGGGTTCGGCATTGAAGCCGTCCGGGAACGGCGTGGGCGCGGTCACCGGTGGGGGCGGCACCACCGGATTTGTGATGAAACCGCCGGGAACCACAATGCTCGGGTAACCGGCACGCGCCGCGATTGCAGCCCCGCGGTTCGCAGGGAACAGAATGGCGTCGTACTTCTGATACATCAGATCAAGACCTTTTGTCCGCGCAAGGTCGAGATCCCTCGCCCGGTCGGCTCGATATCGAGCGGTGTCGCTGCTGTCTTCCCGAGTGTCCAGAGTCTGGGCCGCCAGCAGGATATCCTGTCCGTACTTCAGCCCGACCTTCTCCCCTCCAGCGACAAATGCGTCGTTGAATGCGACGACGTCGGCAAGGCTGCTGATCGCGGTCTTGCCGTCCGCGGCGAGCCCCGGACCAAAATCAGCCAGGTATGCATTGAAATCGCGCTTGAAACCGTAAACCAACACGGTCGAGCAAGTGGCCGGGAAGGGGGGGCTGGCAGTGCAAGTGCCGATGTCATTGACCTCCTGCGTATCTGGGATCTCCGCCGGATCATCGACAATCGCGCCCTGAGCACGCAGTACCGCAATCGCATCGGTCATGACCTTCTCGATGTCGGCGCTGATCACTGTCTGGCCTGATGCGTTGGTCCAGTATCGCTGATGAGGTACGGCGATCCGCGCTCCTTTGAGGGCGTTCGTTTTGAGAAAAGGTGTGTAGTCCTTGAGGCACTTGCCCGGGGTCAGGCACGCGCTTGTCGCCGGATCCGCGGGGTCGTACCCGGCCAGAGCTCCGAGCAGCTTCGCTGCGTCGCCCACGGTGCGTGCAATCGGGCCCGCGGTATCCTGGTCGGCGGTGATGGGCACGATCCCGGTGCGACTGACGAGCCCGAGGGTGGGTTTGATGCCGACCACCAGATTTGAGCTCGAGGGACTGAGAATGGAGCCGGAGGTTTCGGTTCCAACGCCTACTGCTGCGAGATTGGCGCTGACCGCAATTGCCGGGCCTGAGCTGGAGCCACCGGTATCAAGAGCCGGACGACCGTCGTCTCGGTGAGTCAAGCGGATGCCGTCATTGATCACGTCCGGCCGTGGGTCGGGACGCGGGTCGAACGGGTTGAAGCCGTAGCCGACTCGGGTGATGTCACCACCTTGCTCAAACAGCTCGAACCGCAGCTGAGAGCTGTAGCCGCTCGGGTTGGCCAGCGCGAAGAAGTTCGCAAATTCCGTCAAAGTCCCCTTGCCGAGAATGATTGCACCCGCGCACTTCAACCGGGTCGCGATGAACGCATCCTTGGAGGGAATCGACCTGCCCAGAGCGACGGAGCCCGCGGTCGTCGGCATCCCGGCCGTCGCGATGTTGTCCTTGAGGATGATCGGCACGCCGTAGAGCGGCAGCGACTCGCGCCCCTCGCGTCCTTCGCAGCCGAAATCGGACTTCCTCTGCAAAGCGCGCGCCGCGGCGGCGGCGTTCGGATTCAGGAACATGTAGCTGTTCAGGTGCGGGCCAGAGCGATCGAATGCCGCGATACGCGCCTGGTACATTTTGACCAGTTGCTCGGGCGTCAGAAGCTCAGCGCGATATGCGTGCTGGATGTCGGCGATGGTCGTCTCGACTAGCTCAAACTTCTTGTGCTCCCGGCCTTCAGGACGGTCTCCACCGTGCGCAAGAGGGGAAAAGGCCACTGCGAGCAGCGACAACGTCATATACCGACCGAGACGGTTCATACGCGCACTCCTTGGCGCGACGGCGAGCTGACGAAAAATTATAATGAACCCGCGACATCGTGTCTTCCCTATCTGAATAATCCAACGTTTGCGGGTGAAGGGCTCACTGGGCGTACACGAAATCCGACTCGGGCGGACGCGCTCCGAAAGAAGTCAGGCTCGCCAATAGCCCAATTCTCCCACTGCATTCGCTTTGCATAGTATGCGACTATCTGGCGATCGCATGCCTTCGTTCCAGATGCGCTGAGTGACGGCGCGGAGCCCAAAACAAACGTGAACAAGTCCTGTCCACTGTTTCTGACTCTCGTCCTGGCGGCCATCGCAACGGGAGCGGTCCAGGCTCATGCACCCGTTACGCACCGCCTGCTGGCAAGCCCTTCGACCGTGGCGTATGGATACTACTGGTCAGCGGCAGAGCCAGTGCTCCGCATCGACTCCGGAGACATCATCGACGTCGACACCTTGCTGACCAACACGCCTGCCGGCCTCGCCAGGGCGGGTGTGCCGGATGACCAGATTCAGGCATCGCTGAAAGCAATCGTGGATGGGGTAACCGGCGATCGCAAGGGGCCCGGCGGACACATCCTGACCGGACCCGTGTACGTGAATGGGGCCGAGCCCGGCGATGTTCTCGAAGTCAGGATCCTTTCGATCGATCTCCCGATCGACTACGGCTACAACGGTTGCAAGGGATTTCTGCCCGAGAACTGTGAGCCCGACAAGCCGGTCACGATACTGCATCTGGACCGGAAGAAAATGACGGCCGAATTCGTGCCGGGGATCGTCGTTCCGCTGCACCCGTTCTTCGGCAGCATGGGAGTTGCACCGCCGCCGGAGGCAGGCCGGGTCAGCAGCAACCCTCCGGGCCGCCACGCGGGAAATCTCGATAATCGCGAGCTGATCGCGGGAAGTACCTTATATATCCCCGTGTTCGCCCGCGGCGCGTTGTTCGAGATCGGCGACGGACATGCGGCGCAAGGCGACGGCGAGGTCGATCAAACCGCCATCGAAACCTCACTGCGCGGCCGGATCCAACTCATCGTTCGCAAGGGCGTGAAACTGACGTGGCCTCGCGCCGAGACTCCGACGGACTACATCAGCATGGCGACCGACCCGGATCTGACGGCCGCCACGCGGGGCGCCATCCAGGAAATGGTGGACTTCCTCGTCGGTGAGAAGAACCTGACGCGGCACCAGGCGTATCAACTGATCAGTGTCGCAGGCAACGTGGTCGTGACCCAGCTCGTGGACAAACCGAACCTCGGGGTCCACGTGAAGCTGCCGAAGGCGATCTTCGCCAGCAAATGACGCAAGCAGGGTAGCCGGATTCTCTACAAGAAGAGGTCGCCTCCGGGACCCTCTCCCCAGGGAGTGTCAGTACCCGCAACGTGCTTGTTGGTTACCCGCCGTATGCGTCCATATCGTGTTTGTTCGCGGTGGCCCGGCGGTTCGGGGGTGCGTTGGAAGCGGGCAGTCCTACCGATGACTGCGTCGCATGTCCCTTGAGCTGAGCAGCGATGTCGACCGCGCAAAGCTTGCATATTCTGGCTTTTGGATTGTAGCGGGACTCGTAGAGGTCGCCTTGCGGCCCACATCCGCAAAAATGACAGTGCGGTGTTTCGATTGCGGCATTTCTGAGGAGAATGGCCGCATGCCGCTTGTCCTCCCGGCTGGTCCAGATACGCTCGAGAGCGCTCGCGAGCCGCATGTAGAACTGCTGCAAGTCCTTCATCGTTGTGTTTCCCCACTGTTGGTGTTGACGCCAGCGGCTCGGCTCCTACGTCTTCCTTCCCCTCATCCGCCCGCGATCTCTGCGGGAATAGGGACCGTGCGACGCATCATCAGTGCTGCCAATGACAGCGCGCGGTAATCTGCTGCGCAGCAGCACCGCCTGTGGACCCCCAAGCGCTAGTTTACTGCCGTCCGCCATTTTCCGGATACATCTGGATTGCCACTGACATGTCACCGATATTCAGGATGAACGCAGATTTACCGTAATTCCAGGGTAGAAAGCGCTCCGCATTCATGTGGGAGCGCAGGGTGCAGACAGAGGAGAAGGTGCGGAAATCCGCGCAACGCAGGGTAGTCGAGCGCTGGCGCAAGACGGTCGGCGCGGTGATAGGGACAGCGATCAGGGACTCCGACCGCAAGCAACTCGAGGTGGCCAAGGCCGTTGGGATGAGCGAGAACACGCTGAGCGAGATCGTCCGGGGACACCGGAAGACTGAGCTGGGCGAGATCGTGTTGATTGCCAAGGCGATCGACGAGGACCCCCTCGCATTGGTCCGCCGTGTGTTGAATTGGAATTTGTGAGTGTCCGGCCTGCCACGAACGGTGCCCCGGGAGCGCGCTGGGCTGCCCGGATCGGACCGCTCTGCGCTCACAGGCCTCCACAGGGAAGGCGCCCCCTTCGGGCCGTGCAAGCGTCCGATAGTTTGGCCTCCATACAGTATGCGCAGCTCGGGCTTGCTGAGGATCAGCCCTGCTGCGGTACGCTCACAGACATGAAGAGCTCCACCTGGAGGCAAGGGTGGCCCGACGAGGAGCCCAGGCAAATGGGCGAGCCGGGCAGGTCCTGATCGGCTAACGCTATGCGCAGTCCCCCGTCACGTCCGTTAGTCCGCGTATCTCCGGATAACGACGGGTGTGCGCGCCGCCA
Organism: uncultured Steroidobacteraceae bacterium; assembly: GCA_964494895.1. Lineage (GTDB taxonomy): Bacteria > Pseudomonadota > Gammaproteobacteria > Steroidobacterales > Steroidobacteraceae > 13-2-20CM-66-19. Next base: position 16,349 of record CAZBTV010000075.1, read on the forward strand.
GAAGGAGCTTCAGCGCTGGCGTAGGACGGTCGGCGCCGTGATCGGGACCGCCATCAGGGACTCCGACCGGAAACAAATTCAGGTGGCCGAAGCCGTTGGGATCAGCGAGAACGTGCTGAGCGAAATCGTCCAGGGCCACAGGAAGACCGAATTGGGCGAGATCGTGCTGATTGCGAAAGCGATTGGCGAAGATCCGTTGGTGCTGCTCCGGCGCATGTTGAGTTGGCATTCGTAGGTCCAGCGCCTTGAACAGAGCGGGGGTGCCTCTGCATAGGGGGCGAGTCGGTCGTGGGATCGATTCGTGCTGGGAACGATACAGTGAAGAGCGAAGCCTATCGTTTCGGTCGATTCCGCGCGTGGGCAGAGCATCGCCTGAGAGCCTCCGCAGACGAACGCAACGTGAGTACGAGAATGAGCGATCATTCGCCAGGCCTGTCATGGCTGCTGCTGGCGGTTGTGCTTTCTGTCCCGTTGCGTGCGGCACCCTCAAACACCATGGCAGCTTTCGAGCTGCCACCGCTGGTGGACCCTCCCACCCGGGAACACCATTCAGGGAAGATCGTATGGGCGGATCTGGTCACGCCCGATGTCGAGGCAGCCAAGACCTTCTATGCTGGGCTCTTCGGATGGACTTTCCGCGATCTCGACGCTGGGCCGAAGGACTACACGCTGGCTTTGTTACGGGGTACACCGGTGGCTGGACTGGTCCGGCGCAGCGAGCCGCCCGGCGAGCGGCACCAACCTGCATGGCTCACCTTTCTGTCCGTCGCGGATGTCGAGAGTACCAGGCGCACCGCGCTCGCCCGGGGCGCCAAGCAGCTGATCCCGCCACGCAGTTATCCTCGGCGCGGACGCCAGGTCGTGTTGGCGGATCCGCAGGGCGCCGTGTTCGCGATCCTCCAGTCCACCTCGGGAGATCCGCCGGATGTGCTCGTGAAACCGGGAGAATGGATCTGGAGCGCTCTCCTGACACGTGATCCGGACGCGGACGCGGCTTTTTACCAGGCACTCTTCGGCTATGAGGTGTTCGATCCGGAAGGCATCGATCAGACTTCGCAGCACCTCGTGCTCTCCACTGACGGCTACGCGCGCGCCAGCTGCAATTCATTTCCGCGCGAGATGGCTAAGCCGTACCCCCACTGGCTAAACTACGTGCGGGTCTCGAATGTCGCCGATGCGGCGGCAAAGGCAACACAACTCGGCGGTCGCGTGCTCGTACGACCGCACCCAGGCCGTGAAGGGGAGCCGGTGGCGGTGGTCGCAGATCCTGCCGGTGCGCCGATCGGGCTGCTCGAATGGTCCGACACGCACGACGAGGATGAAACCAACACCCCGGGAGCTCTCAAGTGAGCTCGTCCCGACGGAGCAGGGAATGCTCCTGGGCTCGTCGGTGGGTGCGGCCGATAATTGGCGCATTCGGACTGGCTCTCGCACAGGGTTGCGTCTCACCAGGGTCAGACTACTACGGCGGCACCTCGGTCTCGTACGGCGTTGGCTTCTACGAGCCATGGGGCTACGACTACGGAGTCTGGGGTCCGGGGTATTACGTGGGACCGCCGCGACGAGGGCCGTGGCGCCCCCGGCCGCATCCGCCGCGTCCTCCCTTGTTCCGGCCTCCGCCGGCAGGAAGACCCATGCCCTCCCTTCCACGCGGGCGGCCACCAGGCACACCAGGTCGCGGCCTGGGATCGCCGAGAGGTGCTGGAATGCACTTATAGCGAAGCGCGAGCGCCGACCTGTCGCGCTTTCATGAACCGCAAACTGTTCCGGATCAACGATAGGAATTCTTGCGTAGCGGGGGTCAGTCCCGCGGTAGGTTGACGGACGAGACGCATTTCCCAGGGTCCCTCGCGATTGTCCCCGCGTTCGCTCTCTTTTTGGGCGAAGAAATAGTGCGCAAGGTTGGTAATGGCTTCAGCATCGATTCCCAGGCAGAACCGCCGGTAAGCCTCGTCGAGTGGGAGCGGGAACGGCGCGTAATGCTTTTCGACAAACCAACGCGCGTACTGCAATGTCTTGGGCAAAACATCGTCGAGAGCGATCGAACGCCGTGCGACGTGCTCATAGGCATAAGAGAGCAAGTTCTCCAGAACTGCGGCGTTGAATTCAGAGATTCTGACTTCCGTATCCGATCCCGTCGGGCACCACGGCAGGTTGCTGCCCATCCCAACGAGCAGGTGAGCGAGATCGTGTGAAGGCAACGTCTCAGTCGGGCCGTCGTGTACGTAGATGCGGCGACCATGGAACATTATTTGACGGTCGTGCAGCCAGGAGAAGCCGGAGCCCGCTGGAGTTCGCCGCAGGAGGGCTTCCTGTCGGATTTTCGCATCGCGGAGCTGTTGTTTTCGCGCAGGGTCTTGTGATGGGCATTCTTGAGTCCGCGCCGCCTCCATTCCGATCGGCTTTTCATTCCGTGCGGCGCTCGCTTCGGCCGGTTGACCGAGAGTGGCTGGCGTCTCGATGGTGGGCGTGGCGCCAGGGCCGGCCTGCCGTCCCTTCATGGATTGAAGAGTGCTTCGGATCAGCGATTGGAACTGTTGGACGGTGGAATCCAGTCCTTCGGGAAGTTGGCGCACCAGGCGCACCTCCCAGGGTCCATCGCGACGATTGCCCTCGCGTTCGCCTTCCTTCTGGGTGTAAAAATAGTGCGCGAGGTCCGCTAGCGCATCGACGTCGATTCCCCGGCAAAATCGCCGGTAAGCCTCGTCCATGGGGATCGGGAATGGAGCGTAATGCTTTTCAACGAACCAGCGTGCGTACTGCAATGTCTTGGGCAGAATCTCGTCGAGACCGACCGATCCGCGTGCGACGTGCTCATACGTATAAGACAACAGGTTCTCGAGAACAGCGGCGTTGAATTCCGAGATCCTGACTTCCGTATCCGACCCCGCCGGACACCATGGCAAGTTGGTGCCCATGCCCACGAGCAGGTGCGCGAGATCGTGGGAGGGGAGTGTGTCGGTTGGGCCGTCGTGTACGTAAATGCGGCCCCCGTGAAACATTATTTGGCGTTCGAGCAGCCAGGAGTAGCCGGAATCCTCCGGGGTTTGCCGTAGGAAAGCTTCCTGTCGCTCCCTTGCCTCGCGCAGCTCCACTGCTCGCCGCTGGGTTTCCTCCAGCCTGGTCACCTCTGTCCCGGTCGAGCTCTCCTTCCGCGCCGCGCGCTCATCGTTTCGTTGCACGTACCCGACGGCCAGACCCGCTCCATTCGGGCTGAGCAGAAACCCCTGATAGCTGACACGGAGTACCGTCGTGCTCGTTGCTGGAACTTGAGCTCCGGATTGAGGTCCGGGCAACTTCTGCGACGCGGACGATGCGGGCGCTACCGAGATCGGAGGGCTCGTTTCGGAGGGAGTGGGTGCGCGCATTGAGTTTCCTTCCCCGATGCTTCGCAGTCTTCTGGTTGGTACTGCGGAATTTTCAGCGTAACAATGGAAAGCTGAGGCGTCAATACGGAACGTGTTGAACTAAGCTACCTAAAGCACTGAATTTATGGCAGATCAGTCTAGCGACGCCGAACAAGCAATCCTGCGATAGCGAAAAGCAGTTCCGCCACGCCGCCCTGGGGTGAAATTGCCAGATGGCATTAAATATGAGAAATTAGGTCATATGGAAAACACCTCGTCGGTGCGGCCCGTACCTACGGGCAGCTCAGAATTTTCGCCAGCGCCCATCACGGACGAGGAGGCTGCGGCGATGTTCCGGGCAGCGCTCAATCTTTTCAGACTCTGGAACATTACAGACGAGGAGGCGGCAATTCTTCTGGACATGCCGGTGCGCACCTACCGACGCTGGAAGGCCGGCGATCTGGGGCGCATCGATCGCGATGGCAAGGCGCGCCTGTCCAACCTCATGGGGATCCACAAGGCCTTGCGGATCATCTTTCGCGAGCCCCAACGAGGCTATGCCTGGATCAAGGCTCCCAACAAGGCTTTCGCCGCTCGCAGCGCCCTGGATGTGATGTTGGGTGGCGAGTTGACTGACTTGATGCGCGTGCGCCGGTATCTGGATACCGAGCGCGGCGCGTGGTGATCGACGACTCGTCCATTCCCATTGCGCGAGTCGAATGGCGAGCTGCCGTCAGAATCATTCGCAGTGTGTATCCGCCCATCGACCTCTTCGAGGACATCGCCGATCCGGAGGACTGGCCACTACTGATTTCGGCTGAACAGAAGAGCAATCCGCGGCTGATGGAGACCATCGGCAACATCGACCTGGTGCCGCCGGCACGCCGAGTGGCCGGACCCGGTGCGAGCTATCTCATGGCGCCTTTTACCCATGTGAGCACCGACCGACCTTCGCGTTTCAGCAGTGGGAGGTTCGGCGTGCTCTATGTCGGCCGTGAATTTCAGACGGCGCTGCTCGAGACGGCCTACCATCACGCCCGCTTCATGGCAGACACCCAGCAACCCGCAGGTTGGACATCGCAGTTTCGGGAGATTCTGCTCGATGTCCACGGCGATCTCCACGATCTGCGTGGCGGAAATCCAGCGTATTCCAAAGCTCTCGACTCTGTCGAGTACAACGAGTCGCAAGCTCTGGGAGAGCGGCTCCACGCCTCGGCCTCCGAGGGCCTGGTCTATCCGAGCGTTCGCAATCCAACAGGCGAATGTGTTGGCCTGTACTACCCTGATCTGGCGTCCGGTGTCGCCCAGGGAGCGCACTTCGATTACCACTGGAACGGAACGCGCGTCGACTTTTTTCGCGAGCCGGCCACGAGGAAGGTCTTTCGGATCTTGTGATGCTCGCGGGCGTTGGAAAGCATAACGCTGCGGTCCGCACACTACCTGCAACACCTTCAGCCAGGCTTCCCGTCTGCCCGGGGACCGAGGAGGATGGGTGCCGCAAGGAACAACACGAATGCGGCCGTCCAGAACGCCGCCGCGACAACACGACGGGGGCTTATGCCTGTTTCACCTCGGCGGCGCGTCGTTCGACGCGCTGATCTTCGCGCGCAGGCTGTCGTTGGAGCAGACTCGCCAATCTGCTGAGCTGGCGTGCAACCTCTGCGATCAGATCGTCGCTCGACACGAATCCAACCAGATTTCCGTCGGAATTGACTACCGGCGCTCGCCTCACGCTGCGCGCTCGCATGTTCTCAATAGCGTCCTCGATCTCTTCATGATCATAGATTGTCAAGGGCGACCGGGTCATCACATCGGCCACGCGCAGGCGCGACAGATCTGCAACGTGCTCCAACTGTGCCCGCACGATGTCCCGGTCGGTGATGATCCCGACCGGCCGCAGTGTCGTCGCGAACTTCGTGATGACGACGACTGTCCCAATGTGACGCTCGCCCATCAGCGCCGCAACTTCTCGGAGCGAGGTGCTCTCGAAGACACACACGACACCACGACTGCACATTTCGCCGACTATCATAGGCCACCTCCATGAGCCACGATTCACTCATGTGGCCACTTGCGGGGCTATTCGTATCAACCCGGATGCGTAGCGGCACGCTAGCAGGTATCACTTGCCCGAGAATCGGCAGGAGATAGCCATGACAATCGGAACCTTGTGCTCGCGAGACGTCTCCGTAAGCAGGCGCGGCGAAGCACTGGCCAGCGCCGCGGAGCACATGATCAAGCGCCATATCGGCGCGATCGTAGTCGTGGACGAGGCAAATGGCGGGCTGAAACCCATCGGCATCATAACCGACCGCGATGTCGTGTGCCGCCAGCTGGATCCGCCACGCGACCTGTTCTGTATGGTGGTGGAGGACGCTATGACCACTGACATCCTCACGTTGGACGAAACTTGCGGGATCGCCGGAGCCGTGGACAGCATGACCGCCCGCGGAGTGCGCCGCGCGCCGGTTGTGGACGCGGCGGGCAAGCTGTTGGGAATCATCTCGATTGACGATCTGCTGCCACACCTGGCTCTCGAGCTCACGGGATTGGCGGAGCTGATCGGGTCCCAGGCGCGCCGCGAGAGCTGAGTCATGAGGCTTCGGCGCGCTGCTCTGAGAGAGCAGCCGCGCTCCGCTGCGCCTTCCATTCGCGGCTGTATCTCTCGCTTCACAGGCGACTACGGCTTCAAGCACGTTGTTCGTGCCTGTCGGCCAACCGTTACCCGAATTCACCGCACCCTCACATTCCCCTGCCTTCGACCTTGGATTCCACCTCAGCGCATGAGTTGGACGCGCGGACCTGGTGCCCCAGAATCGCAATTCGAAAGCCTTCGAGGCTTACTATCAGCGTCCAGATCCTGGATCAATGTAGCTGAAATAGCGGAAACCGCCGAAAAGCGCATCTGCCCGAAACCATCCGGGTCGTCAACCTGAAAGTTTCAACGGGGCTGTATTTCCCGTACGTGCCCTGAATGGCAAACTACGCGGAACGGGCACCTTTGTTGGGGGCGACCTGCGTTGTCATGGGCCCGCCGCCGGTTTGCGACTCACGTCACGGGTTTGTCACAAGGCGCACCCAATCTCGGGCGAATGAAGGAAGCATGTGCCTCCATACCGCGCTCGCCGAGGCTGCTCTTTGACGACGCCATCGACGAACCGACAATGGAGGTCTGGACGATGGAAATTGGAGATGTGCGTGAATGCACATCGTGCGAATGTGCAGGGAGCCAAGTTGATGATTGATCATGTTGCATGTCACAGTGGCATCCCAGCCGTCGGCGATCTAACGTGGGGCGCTCATTTCTGTCACTTGTACCAAACGCGCTGCGACCTCGTCGACACCCTTGTTCCATTCTTTGCCGCGGGTTTACACAACAATGAACAATGCCTGTGGGTGGCGGCGGAACCCTTTGGCGCTGAGGATGCGACGCGGGAGCTCGCCCAACGCGTTCCGGACTTGCAATCCAAAATGGAGCGTGGGCAAATCCAGATCGTAGATCATTCCGACTGGTACACCCGCCGCGGCAATCTGGATGCGGACTCGCTGTTGGGAGCCTGGCTCCATGCTGAACAGTCAGCCCGCGCGCGCGGGTACGCGGGCCTGCGGGTGACCGGAAATCTCGCTTTTGTAAAAACCCGCGAGGACTGGCGGGAATTCGAGCGGTATGAGTCGCGCGTTTCCGAGGCATTCGCCGGCCGGCGGTTGCTTGGACTCTGTAGCTATGAAATCGGTGCGGCGCATGCGACAGACGTGCTCGATGTGGTGCGGAACCATCAGTTTGCGGTCGTCCGGCGCGAGGGAGAGTGGGAAGTCCTGGAAAACGCCGCAATCAAAATTGCGCAGCGCGAGTTGCGGAAGTTGAATAGCGAGCTCGAGCACCGTGTTCAGGAACGGACGTCGGAGTTGCAGCAGGCGATGGCGTCGCTGGAGGAGCACCGTGGGTCGCTCGAGCGAGCGTTACAGGAACGTGAGCTCGCCGCCCGGACGAAGGATGAGTTTCTGGCAATGCTCGGACACGAGCTGAGAAACCCGCTTGTTACCATGGCAACGGCGTTGCAGCTGATCCAGCGGCGCCGACTCGAGTCCTCCGGTGAGGAGATTCTGGCACGTCAGGTCAAACACATGACACGGCTGGTGGATGATCTGCTCGATCTTTCAAGGATCACCCGGGGACGAATCGAGTTGCGGAAGCGGCCCGTCGAGCTTTCCGAGATCGTCATGCGCGCGGTCGAGGTGGTTGGGCCTTTGATCGAAGAGCGGCACCAGACAATGGAGTTGCAGATCCCCCAGGATGGGCTGTTGGTGGATGCCGACACGGACCGCATGGCGCAGGTCATCGGCAATCTGCTCACCAATGCCTCCAAGTACAGCGAGCCCCGATCCCGCATTCTCGTGACCGCCCATCGCGAAGAAAAGGTCGTGCGCTGTACCGTCAAGGACGAGGGGATCGGCATTGCCCCTGACATGCTGTCCACCATTTTTGACGCATTCGTTCAGGCTCGCCAGAGCCTCGACCATTCCCGTGGGGGTCTCGGACTAGGGCTTACCATCGTCCGCAGCCTTGTCTTGCAGCACGGAGGCTCCGTGCATGCGAAGAGCAAGGGCTTGGGATACGGCAGCGAGTTCACCGTGGAAATCCCGGGCGTCAATTTCCAGGTCATCTCGTGAACCCTGGTCGACCTTGAACCCCGGTCGACCTCGCAGCTTGCGGGCCCATCAAGCGGCCGGAGATTGGCTACCGACTGCCCCACGCCGAACCTTCTGGAGCTACAACGCCGCTGGGGTGCGCAGGGTACGGTTTATCGCGCCCATTGCGGGTTGAGTTACCGAAGCACACGGGAGCAAGCAGGGCCGCACGCGGCCTATGGGTTACACTGTCTCGCGGCGGAGGTCTGCTTCGGAGCACGACATGGAACCACTTTCTCGATGGCTCGGACGTACGCGGATCCGGTACGTCTGCGGACTCTCTTTGGCTGCTACTCTCGCGAGCTTCATGCTGCTTGCCACGCAACCGCCTCCGCACTCCTCGAACGTATTCAGCGGCATGGACACGGCGATCCGGCCAGGCGACGATTTCTTCGGCTACGTGAATGGTGAGTGGGTCAAAAACACCCCGATTCCGCCGGATCGATCCTCGATCGGCGTGGGCGAGGAATTGGCGGAGCTCACCGACAAGCGTGTCGCCGAGCTGATTCGACAGGCTGCTGCCTCGTCCCCTGCCGCAGGCAATGTGACGCGGCAGGTAGCGGACTATTACAACAGCATCATGGACGAGCCTGGGATCGAGAGCAAAGGTCTGGCGCCACTGCAACCGACGCTACACGCCATCGATGCGATCAAAAACCGGTCGATGCTGGCGCATTTCCTTGGTACGACATTGCGTGCCGACGTCGACATCCTGAATGCCACTCGGCTTCATACCGAGCATCTCTTCGGGCTCTGGGTGGCGCAGGATCTCGATGATCCGTCCCACTATGCGCCGTTCCTGGTGCAGGGCGGGCTCGGCATGCCCGATCGGGACAATTATCTCGCCGACTCACCGCATGCACGCGAGTTGCAGGGTCAGTATCGGACCTACATCGTGTCATTGTTGCGATTGAGCGGCCTCGCAGCCAGCGACGTCGAGGCGCAGGCTGCGCGCATCTACGATCTGGAACATCGTATCGCCGAAGTCCATGTCAGCCGCGGCGACTCGGAGGATGTCCAACGCGGTCACAATCATTGGACACGGCAGGTATTTTCGAGCCGCGCACCTGGTCTCGATTGGGATGAGTTCTTCGCCGGCGCGCAGCTCGCGAAACAACCGACGTTCGTGGTGTGGCAACCCTCGGCGGCCAAGGGCATAGCCGCCTTGATTGCGAGGGTGCCGCTATCGACGTGGAAGGAGTATCTGCGCTTCCATGCGGTCAATCATTTTGGGGCGCTATTGCCCAGAGCATTGGTCGACGCGCGCTTCGCCTTTTATGGGAAGGCGCTGTCGGGTACTCCGCAACTGCCGGAGCGCTGGAAGCGCGCAGTGGAGCACACCAACGAAGCTTTGGGCGAGGCCGTCGGGCAGCTCTACGTCCAACGCTATTTCTCGCCCGAAGCCAAGCAGCGCATCGATCAGCTTGTGCACAATCTGATAGCCGCATTCGCCGCTCACATCGATGCGCTCGAGTGGATGGCGCCCGAGACCCGAGTGCAGGCCCATGCCAAGCTGGCCTCACTCAAAGTCGGTGTCGGCTATCCTGATCACTGGCGCGACTACTCCGGTTTGAAGATAGCGGCGGGGGACGCCTTCGGCAACGCCGAACGCGCGGAGGAATACAATTACCATTACAACCTCGCCAAGCTCCAGCGCACAAAGGTCGATCGCTCCGAGTGGGCGATGACGCCGCAGGAGGTCAATGCCGTCAATCTTCCGGCGATGAACGCCCTCAATTTTCCGGCCGCCATACTACAGCCGCCGTTCTTCGATCCAGGCCGGCCAGCCGTGCTCAATTACGGCTCGATTGGTGCCGTTATCGGTCATGAGATCAGCCACAGCTTCGACGACCAGGGCGCGCAGTTCGACGCCACCGGCAGGCTGCATGACTGGTGGACGCCGCAGGACTACACGCACTTCAAAGCGTCCTCGGCGCAGCTGGTCAAGCAGTTCGACGCCTACAAGCCTTTTCCCGACCTGGCCGTCAACGGCAAGCAGACACTCAGCGAGAATATCGCCGACCTGGCGGGGTTGTCGGTTTCATACAGCGCCTACAGAGCCTCACTCGGCGGCAGCGAGGGTGCCCCGTTGGAGGGCTTCAGCGGCGACCAGCAGTTCTTCATCAGCTTTGCGGAGGCCTGGCGCGGGAAGTTTCGCGATCCGGCATTACGTCAGATCATCATCAGCGACGGCCACGCTCCCAACCGCTATCGCGCCTCCACCGTGCGCAACCTTGATGTCTGGTACAAAGCTTTCAACGTGCGGCCTGGTGAAGCGCTATACCTGTCGCCAACGGAGCGCGTGCACATGTGGTAATGACATCGCACGCCCAAACCGGTGCGGACCAAGATCCAGCGGGCGTCGCCTACCGGGAAGCGCGGAGTACGGCCCACCTGCACACCCCCAAAATCTACAGCACTGCTCAAATCCTTCGCCCGAAAGTTGAGCACGGATCAACCGATTCCGCTGCATAGGCTGTCGATTGGTGTTGCAATGTGCACGCGCTGATGGCGCTGACAGCACACATCAGTCAGCACATATCAGCAATGACTCAACACCAGATACAAGGAAAAGAGGGATTCACGATGAGAAAAACCTTCAATGGAACTTCAGCCACGCACCGGCTCGCCATATCGCTCGTGGCCGCAAGCACCTTGGCACTCGGGGCAACAGCGGTGTTTGCACAGCCGATCACCTCCGGCAAAACCATAATCGTGCGCGCCATGATGTTGCCTGCACCGCCGGCTCCGCTTGGACCTCCGAGTCTAGCACAGCGTGTCGGCACCGCTGTCAACCCGAATGTCAACCCGCCGGATGATCTCAACAACCTCAGCGTCAACTGCAGCGATATGCCAGGCGTCACGGAGGCAATGTTGCGCCCCGCAGGAGCCAACAGCACCTTGGTGAGTACGCTCAACTCGCTGCGTAGTAAGCGTAAGGACGTGACTGTTGTGAGGAATCCGACTCCTGGAAACCCATTCCACTGTCTGGTGAGCAACATCACGCCGAACCAATTCGTCGCCGGCAGCAGACTGAGACGCTGACCCAGCGAATGTATCGGCTGCGGGCGCATGCAGCCACGCTCCGCTCGCCCAGCATCCGGGCGATCGGGGCGATCCACCGGGGGCGGGAAGCAATCGATCGAACACATCCAGAAAGCGTCCTTCTCTTATTGCTAAAGCTCTAATGAGGGGGAGCTGCCTGCGGGTCCGCGGACCCCATCGGCGTCGTCGTAAGTTGATATAGGGTGCAGGCCACCACCCCCTTGGCGATCGCGGATTTGTGTTGTTCGAAGCTTTTGTCCGCATCGAAATAATCAGAGGTCGCTGACTTCCAGTCCGACAGGATCGTTGCTCGAGTCTGGAGCACGGCTGTGGGGGTGAGCCCAGCATCATTCAGCGCCTGTTGCCCCGCGTTGGCAACGCCAGATACGCCTCCCAATCCGGATATCCACACTTTGTTGGCCGTGGCCGATGCCGCCGTAAGAACCGGAATTGCCACGCTGCCCGCGACGGAGCCGACAACGGCGACAGCCAATTTCCAGTAGGAAAGTGCGTTCGCGCGGGATTCGAAGCCTGCGAGCGTGTGTGAGCACAGATTGAGCATGCTGTTGTATGCAGTATCGAGATCTGCTTCCGGCCGCGTCTCGCTTCCTTCGGGAGCTCCGACGCTTTCCCTGAACTGCTTGGCCGTTTTATTTGCAGCGGCACCCAGATCGATGCTGAGCAAGGATCTGCGCGCTGCAGCGGACAACAATCGGAACTCATCCGGACTCTTCTTTTTGGGGATAGTGCAGCCGGAGCTTGCTACCACCCCGGTAGCGACTAACATGACGAGTACCCATTTCATGGAAATTGTTCTCCGTAGGACGCAGTATTTGACTCGAAAGGATTGTCAGCTGTGACGCCGGAGGGTTTCCCCGGTGGCCAGCGCTCGGTGAGGTAGGCGCTGAACTTGTTCCAGCCGTCGTCGTTCGGAGAGAGTCTTTTATATATCTCCCCGAGAGTGGCGCCCGCGGTTCGAGCGATTACGGGCCACGCATACCCTTCGACGGTGTGCAGCCAGTTCAGAAACAAAACCGAGCATCCGACGGAGTACTTTCCCGTATCCGTCGGATCGGCTTGGTCCACCCAATTGAAGCGATTTACGGTGCTCGGAGGCGTATCGTCCAACCAGGCGGGCGCAGTGACAAGGTTCCGTGGTGTTTCGGCGGGGTACAAGGCGCCCGCAAGGACGCGGGACAGCGCTTCACCATGACTGTGTCCACAATGCCAACCTATTTTCAGGGTGGCCTCGAAGACATCGACGATCTGTGCTGCGAGCAGCAGGCTGTAGAGTTGCTCAGAGGATCTTCCGCCCGGAATGACCCCAACAAAGATCTCCGTATCCGCACAACCGTAGTGCAGGGCGCCGGACACGTCGTCCACGACGTAGACATGGAATGGAAGCCCTGCGGGCATGGCGCCAAACCAGTTCAGCAAGGTCGCATAGTCCGTCTCGCAGCGTTTCCCCAAGGCCGAGACAACTCTCGTTCCCACAGCTCCGAGTGACGTCTTCGAATAGAAGTAAAAATGCCGCGTATGGGTAATGACTTCGTAGTCAGACCGTTCAGGCACCCCTTCGGGCAGAACCAGCTCCGCCGTCCGGGGGTTTGTCCAAGCCAGTACCCGCGGCGTTTTCATGGAGCCCATATCTCCTCTCCGTAAAGCAGAGGCGGGTTGATGGCGGCTTCCCTGGGCGCGACAACCGATGTGAGGAGTCCTGAAATACGCGGCGTGGCGAGGCTGGGGGGATGGCTTCCTGGGCTGGGTGTTGGTTGCATGGGTGTAGCCTTCATCGATTGGCCAACACCCTATGAAGGAACCTGATATCAATCGTGACGCCAGCCTGAAAAAGTGCGGAGAAGAAACTGAAGTTTTATAAGTTGTTGTAGCAAAAGGCTCTTTGCGTGAGCTCCGTCCAGACGCGTCATGGTGACTGCAGAATCGTTCTGGCATGATCTGACACCTGAAAGGGCACAGAAATCCTCCAGGGGAACCAATGATAGAGAGGGGACAGCAAACCACCACTGCAGAGGATCCCAAGCCGGCGCGCAGGCGCTGGTACTTCGGGCGTTGCTGCCTGGATGAGCGAACTCACGAGTTGACTGTCGACGGGATGGATACGGAGATCGAGCGCAAGCCGCTCGAGGTGCTCATCTATCTGTTGCAGCATGCCGGAGAGGTGTGCACCAAGGATGAGCTGCTGGCCCATGTATGGCCGGGAAGGGTGCTGAGTGAGACCGTGCTGACCAAGTGTGTCGGCCGGTTGCGCGAAGTGCTCGGGGATGATGAGCAGCAGCTCATCAAGACAGCTTATGGCTTCGGTTACCGGTTTGTGGCAGCGGTACGTGTGGAGACGGCACCGGCGCCCACTCCAGCGCATTTCGAGTTTCGCCCTGGAGATCACCCGATCGGGCGGCCGCTGTGGAGCCTGGTGGAAAAGCTCGGTGGCGGCGGCCAGGGGGAGGCCTGGCGCGCGCGTCACGACAAGACCAATGAGCAACGGGTCTTCAAGTTCGCAGTGGACGAATCCTCACTGGTGACCCTCAAGCGTGAGATCACGTTGTTTCGGGTGATCAACGATACGCTCGGTGAAAGCGCCCAGATCGTCCGGCTGCTGGACTGGAATCTGGAGCAGTTCCCGTACTTCGTTGAATCCGAGTACATCCCTGGCGGAAATCTCATTGAATGGGTGAATGTGCGTGGGGGTGCCGCGGCCATTGCGATAGCCGATCGCCTGGAAATAGTGGCAAAGATCGCCGACGTCCTCGGTGCAGTTCATTCTGTTGGCGTGCTGCATAAGGATCTCAAGCCGTCAAACATTCTGGTGCGGCTTACGCCCACGGGTGTTCCCGATGTCGTGCTGGGAGACTTCGGTAACGGCGGCATGCTCGATGCCACACGGCTCGATAGCTTGGGAATCACGCGACTCGGGTTCACGAGGACGCTTTCCTCCGTCGAGGGCGCTTCCGGAACACCTCTTTATCTGGCGCCGGAAGTGCTCGCCGGACAGCCATTCACAGTCAAGAGTGATCTCTATGCGCTCGGCATCATCCTTTATCAATTCCTTTGCGGTGACTTTCACAAGGTAATGTCGCCGGGTTGGGAGCGCGGCATCGATGATGAGTTGTTGCGCGAAGATATCGCTCTGCTGGTGCAGGGAAATCCGGCGGACCGTCTGGGTGATGCGGACGGCCTTGCCCGCCGGCTGCGCACGCTTCACGAACGGCGACGCCAGATGGAAGCTCAGCGCGAGGCGCAGGCAAGGGCGGAGCGGGCACGGCGGCTTTTGGAGCGTGCGCAGGCACGGCGCTTCGGCCTGACGTTGGCCTTTGGTGCGCTGTTGGCCGGTTTGGTAGCCAGCACCACGTTGTACTTCAAGGCCCGGCACGCTCAGGAACTGACGCAGATCGCGGCTGCTCAATCGCAGGCGGTGAAGGACTTCCTCAGTAAGGATGTGTTCGCCCCCGTGAGCTCAGGGGCCGAGCCGGTGCGGGACATGACGGTAATTCAGCTGCTGACGCGCGCGGGAGACGAGATCGATAAGCGGTTTGCTTCCCAACCCGATGTGTCTGCTGAGTTGCACTATGTCATTGGTCGCTCTTTCCAGTCATTCCTCGAGACTGCTCTCGCGGTCAAGCATTTCCGGCAAGCGCTCGAGTTGGGTGAGCATCTTTCCGGGCAAGGCTCACGCGCGGCTGTACGCAGCGCCTCGGAGTTGATTCTCGCCGATGCTGCCGTAGGCCGACTGGGTGAGACCATCAGTCGCTACAACGACATCCTGGCGGCCGGGCGCATGCAGGTCGGGGGAGAGGCGGCAGAGGTGTTGGAAATGCGCTTGAATCTGGCGCGAGGCTATTACCTCCTGGGCGCGTGGAGCTCCGCGAGCAGGATGTTTCAGGATCTACTGGCGGACCTCAGGGAGGCAACCGGCGATGGAGCCGTGCTCCGGGCACGTGTGCACTTCTACTACGGCCAGTTGTTGACGGATCTGGCGGAGCCAGTGGAAGCGCAGCGGTATCTGCGGCTGGCCCTCGTTGAGCTCCGCAATTCTCTCGGGGAGCGCCATGTCATGGTTAGCGAAGCGCATTCGGCCCTCGGCCGGGCATTGGCTGATGCGGGACACTATCCCGAAGCCGCCAAGGAGTTGGCGCAAGGTCACGAGCTTGCGCTCAAGTGGGCACCTATTCCTTCCTGGACCGAGACACGTCCGCGTTATTTCACGGCGCTCATGCTGTTGCACCAGGACCAACCCGCGAAGGCGGAGCCGCTGTTGGCCGAGATTGTGCGCTTTGAGGATGAGAACGAGGCGGCCTATCTGGAGGCGCACAAAGGGTTGACACCGGAGCTGGATCATACCGGCCCGGTGCGCCAGGCCCTCGGGGAGACGTATGGACGGGAAGGAAGACTGCCGGAGGCCGTCGAGACATTGCAGCGTGCAGTGGCCGTCAGCGAGCGTGCGAGCGGGGCGAAGCATCCGCTGGTGATTTCCGTGAAGTTGTCACTCGCGGAAGCGTTGATCGCTGATCATCGCACTGAGGACGCGCGGCCCCTGGTAGCTTCGATCCACACGGCTGAATTGAGCGCCCTGCCTTCCGTTCACCCGATTCTCGGCCAGTGGTATCGGGTGAACGGTCTGTTGCATTTGAACGAAAACGATTTAGCCGAGGCGCGTGGCGCACTGGCCCGGGCGCTCGATGAGTTTCAAACGGTTTACGGACCGAACGACTGGCGGGTCGTGCGCGCGCGGCAGGATCTGGCGCTCGCGTTCAACACGAGGACTCGACAATGAGGCTGGGCATCGTGTTGACAGCACATTGCAATGCCTCTTGCTCCCATTGCTCCAAGAATCACGGTCCCTATCGGACAGAGCAGCTTAGCCGGGAAACCATCTTTCGTCTCATGGACGAGGCGGCGGCGATAAAGGATGGGGAGGCCCTGGCCTTCGATCTGACCGGCGGTGAGCCTTTTGTGGATTTCGAGCTGCTGGTGGCGGTTGTCGCACACGGCACGCGGCTCGGCGCGCCCGTCAGTTGTGTGAGCAACGGCTTTTGGGCTCGTGATGATGCTGTGGCCACGCAGAAGCTGACCCAGTTGAAAGATGCAGGACTAACATCGCTCAGCATCAGTGTCAGCCGATTTCATCAGGAGTTTGTCCCTTTGCAGCGCGCGCGGCGCGCCTTGGCCATAGCCACCCGTCTCGGTATTCGCACCGGGTTGAAGGGTGCGGTGATCCGCAGTGATCTGGCGAAGGGCGGATCTCTGGAGGCTTGGCGGGCTTCGATCGAGGCGGAACGGATCAGCATCTTTCCAGTGCTGCCCTATCTGCGACAGTCAGAGACGTTACCGGATGACGAGTATTACCGCGAGCGGGGGTTGCCATTCCAGCGGTGTCCATCGAAGGGGATCTGCGTGGATTTCGATGGACTGGTCCGCAGCTGTTGCACGCTGGTGACGGGCGATACGTTTCTGGTGGTGGGGGATGCCCAGCGGATGCCGCTGGGGGAGATTCATTCGACGGCGCGCCATGCAGGCAAGCAACGGATCTTGCGGGAATCGGGACCCATCGGGTTCGCTCGGGGCGCGATTGCTGCCGGCCTCGGACATCGCCTGAGGAAAGCTTACGCAGGGCCTTGTGATCTGTGCCTGCACATTCAATCGGATCCGCACTTGCGCCAGGTCGCGGAAAGTATGGCGAGCGCCGCGGAGAGCGGCTCATCTCAACCAGGCTCGGGTTCCAAGCTCATGGAATAACCACGCGCCTCGACCCGGCTTTTACCAACAATCTAGCTCACGAACGGAGAAGGAAACGATGGGAAGTCTGACCCTGAAGGACTGGCTTGCTCTATTGAGCGAGGGTGGTGTTATATTTTCGCATGGCTCTGGCCTGCGCGCTGCAGTGGCAAGGGCGGCTCAACGGCTGGACCTGGAGTTGGATCCGGAAGACTGGGCGACTTTGGCAGCCCTGGAGGAAGAGTTGACTCAGGAACCCCAGCCTCAGCGGAGATTCATGCGAGGGGCAGGGAAGCTCATTCCGAATCTGACGGCGCACATTCCAGCTGTCGATGACGATCCTCTGCCTTCCCGGCCCATCCCTTCAGGGGAGGGGGATACAGAACCACCCCGTACGCAAAGTGATGGTCTTGCGCAGAAAACAACATCATTGCGGTTGCCGCCTTGGGGAAGGATGGAGGCGAAGTTGGAGGCGCTTCGCGAGGGCGCCGTCGTGCCGATTGACTGGAATCCGCCGGATGGCTCGCCGGTCACGATGAGGAAATGGAATCGATTCCTGGGGGACCTGACGCACGGCATCGATTCAATGTTGTGGCCGGTCTATCAGACAGAGAGTGCCAGTTGGAGCTCTCCGGAGGTGGCCCGGCTCTTCGATGCGGATTTCAAATTGTTGAAAGCCATTCAGCCGAACCTCGGCTTGCCGATCAGTGCACTGTTTCCCACCAAGGTCGTGCACTCAGTCCTTTTCAAGGAGGAAGACGACCGGAACATCGCCTTTGGCAGCGGATACGAACGGTATGACCCAACGCTCGATCCGGTTGTCGCGAACGGGCTGACGACGGTGCTCATCGCGGGCATGGCGGACAAGGTGGGGTCGCTCGATCTGCAATTGAAGCAAATCTTCCAGCGCCCACGGCCATACCAGGTTGCCTTTTTGCAGGGGCGGAATGACTTTGGATACCAGTGGGCGAGGACTGGAAATACGCCATCGCTCGTGAGCGGGCACTGTCTACAGGCCTCGTTGGCGGGATGTACCGCGTACGCCGCATATGCCAAGCGCCTGGAGCCTCATTCTGTCGAGGTACTCAAGCAATTCACGGTGGACATCGGAGACCGGCGGGTGTTCGCTGGGGTGCATTATCCTTCAGATAACCTCGCGTCGTGGTATGTTGCCCTGACTCTCGTGCCCTTTGTTTTTGACAAGGCCCACAGCGCAGCGGCCCGGGACTTCCTCTGGTCGGCGATCAGCACCAAGAGCGCGGTGTTTGCGGCGATCCGCGCGCAGGCCGCTGCTGATGCACAGTCGCCGTACAAGATGATCGTCGATGAGGTCAACCGGTTAGGGGCGGTCGGCCATTAGGGCTTCCGGCCCAATTTCCAAGTGCCGCAGATCAACTTACGCTGCGGCACTTGGTGGGGAAACGTGTTGCAGCGATTAGACGCGGCGACGCGTCAATCGATTTCTTCGAACTGAGACCTCGCAGTGACATTTACTCAGATTCTGACGAGCTCATTGCGGGCCATGTTTCCCGACGTGCTGATCTTCTCGGTGGTCCCATTGATTCCCTTCATCATCGCGGAGCACATCTGGCCCGTAGATGAGGCACCCCGGTTCCGCGACTACGGCATCAACGTTCTGATAAGCCTTTCAACTGCATATCTATCTCTCCCCCTGGGCATCGCTGCCGGTCTGTGGAGTGCCCAACTGCGGCACATCCTTCCGTGGCAGCCATTTTCCTTTACGTTCCACAGAATGGGCGCTGTCCCAATTGTCGGCCCGGCTCTGGAGCTCGTCGCAATGATCTTTGTTCCGTTGATCCTTCACGACCTCTGGTTCTACTGGTCCCACCGGCTCGAACACCGAGTACCCATATTGTGGGCCTTCCATCGCATTCACCACAGCGATGAGCGAATGAATACTTCCACATGGGCGCGTGATCACTTCCTGCAAAACAGCTGGCGCAGCTTTTTTTCGATCTTCACGTTGGGATTGATAGTGGATCTCGACCTGCCCGAAGCCGCCAAGGCCGCGCTGTATTCAAACTACTTCCTGATGACACTATCATTGTTTTATCACTCAGGTATTCGGGTTCGACTCTCGTGGCTCGATCGGGTGCTGGTGACTCCGCAGGTGCATCGTATTCACCACGGCGCAGCTCCTGAATATCACAACAAGAACTTCGCCGATGCATTGCCTATCTTCGACATTCTATTTGGTACGTATCATCGGCCGCGAAAAGACGAGTTCCCTGGTACCGGTTTGGGTTCGGAATTTTCACCGCCAAAATCGGCGTGGTCCGCACAATTCGGTCCCATAGCGGAGGTCGCGCGAATGTTGCTGCCGCGACGTGCTCGCGGCGCACCAGTCGGCTCGTAGGCTAGACGAACATCCCGAATTTGCGGATCAAGCTTTCAACAACTGGCACACAAGGCCGCCGATTGGCAGTCTGCGCCTGACAGCGATGACTGCCAATCCAGGCCGCTCGGGCGGAGGCGGTTTGCGTCCTAGACAATTGTCGGCATAGAATGGACAAATGACTAGCGCAATCTTCAAGGCTTACCCGCTCGACAACGATCTGGAGATGGCCGCGCTCATTCTCGCCGGCCTGCCCACAGCGGTGCTCAGGCGGGTAGGGGCGTTTCTGGGCCTACGGCCGGCAAAAGTCGGCTCGCTCGTGAACATCAACGAGAAGACTCTGGAGCGGCGGCTCAAAGCTCACGCGCGGCTCAAGCCGGACGAGTCCGAGCGAGTCGC
>CAZBTV010000076.1:0-4508 GCA_964494895.1 uncultured Steroidobacteraceae bacterium
CTCGATCAGGGCCTCGACGGCCTGGGCGTTCATCGGTCCAATCTCCTTAGCTTGGTGGACATGAGTGTGCGCGGGTGACTGTTCCAGGGCAAGCAGGCTCGGCACCTGGCGGTTCGTCTGACTTGGCTCATCGACGCTAACGCCAAAGAGGTGCGCTAGAGTGGGCAGCATGGGCACGCGAGCGCTAGCGACCTCGTGGTTGGCGTAGGGCACATTTGCACGCAAGCGACCGCAGAAGCGGAAGAAACAAGAGGCAAAGTTGATGCGCGGCCGAGCCCCGGAAGCGAAGTGGCATACTCACGGCCCATTGCGCCAAGCTCGTCTAATTCTGGTGACCGGCCTGCCCGGCACGGGCAAGTCCACGCTGGCGCGGGCGATCGCGTCGCGGTACCGCGTACCCATTCTTTGCAAAGACACCATCAAGGAGCCGCTCCTGGATCGGATCGGAGCGGCCGATCGCGCTGGCTCGAGGCGGCTCAGCGATGCGAGCTTTGCGATTATGTTTGGCCTGGCGCGAGAGTGTCTCAAAGCGGGTGTCGACCTCGTCCTCGAAGGGAACTTCAGGCCCGGTGAGCACGAGGAGCCGCTGCAAGCATCGATGGTGGATTTCGCTGTCGAAGTCGCGCAGGTACTATGCCGCACCACAGAGTCGGTGCGGGTCGCACGCCTGAAGGCGAGGGCGGCCGACCCCTCACGCCACCCCGGACATCGCGACGTGGAATCCGCAACCGAGGCCCCGCAGCCGACGAACGACTTTCTGGCATTACCTGGCGAGCGGTTCGCCTTTGACAGTGATGCCCAGTCCGCCGCGGACGTGGATTCGGCGCGATTAGAGGTGCTGTTGGACTCCCTTGATCGCTGGTACCGACCCGGAACACTCCCCAGCCCATAACCGGCCGCCGCCCGCGGCCCAACTGGCCCCAACTGGCCCAACTGAAATTCGACCTCATGCGCAAAGCCCCGCTAGCCACGCTCTTCATTCTTCTCCTAACCCAGACCTCCCTCGCGCCCGCGGTCGCCGCGAAGCCGGCACCGCTCCCCGACGTCGACATTCCCTATCAGAAGTACGTCCTTCCGAACGGACTCACCCTGATCGTCCACGAAGATCACAAGGCCCCAATCGTTGCCGTCGATGTCTGGTATCACGTCGGTAGCAAAGACGAGCGTCCGGGCCGAAGCGGCTTTGCCCACCTCTTCGAGCATCTGATGTTCAACGGCTCGGAGAACCACAACGACGAATTCATGCGCCCGCTGCTGTCCGCCGGGGCGACGCAAATGAACGGCAATACGTGGCTCGATCGCACGACCTACTTCGAGAACGTGCCGGTGAACGCGCTCGATCTCGCACTCTGGCTCGAGTCCGATCGCATGGGACATCTGCTCGGAGCGATTGACCAGAAAAAGCTGGATGAGCAACGCGGCGTCGTCCAGAACGAGAAACGCCAGGGCGAAAACCAACCCTACGGCAAGGTCGATAACCTCATCGCCGCGAGCACTTATCCAGCCGGCCATCCGTATTCGTGGACCACCATCGGTTCCATGGAGGATCTCAATGCCGCCTCGCTCGCAGATGTCAAAGACTGGTTCAAGACCTGGTACGGTGCCGCGAACGCGGTGCTCGTGATCGCTGGTGACGTGCAGCCCGCGGACATCAAGACCAAGGTGGAGCACTATTTCGGTGACGTCGCCCCCGGCCCGGTGTTGAGTCACACGCGCGGCTGGGTGGCGAAGATGAGCGGTGAGAAACGCGCCACCCTGCAGGATCGGGTGCCGCAAGCTCGCATCTACAAGACCTGGAATGTGCCGGGCTACACCACCCAGGACTACGCGCTGTTGCAGTTGGTAAGCGACGTGCTGGCCCAAGGGAAGAACAGCCGTCTATACAAGCGCCTGGTCTATACGGATCAGGTCGCGACCGCGGTGAGTGCCGAGGTGGGCCCGTTCGAGATCGGCTCGCAATTCCAGATCACCGCGACCGTGAAACCCGGTGGTGACCCGCGAGTGGTGGAAAAGGCGCTCGACGAAGAAGTGGCGAGCTTGCTCGCCAACGGCCCCACACCGGAGGAGCTCGATCGCATCAAGACCGCCGACTATGCCTCCTTCGTGCGCGCGGTCGAGCGGATCGATGGCGCTGGCGGTAAGGCGGCCATTCTCGGTGAAAACCAGCTATATGGCGGCTCACCGGATTTCTACAAACGATCGCTGCGTTGGATGCTGGATGCAACACCGGCGCAGGTGCGCGATGTGGCCCGCGCCTGGCTATCCGACGGAGTGTTCGTCCTGGAGGTGCAGCCGTTCCCCGACTATCACGCTGCCGCAAGCTCCAACGAAAGGCGCCAGCCCCCAGCCGTCGCCGCGCCCCCTGCGTTGTCATTACCTCCACTTGTCCGCACCACGCTCAAGAACGGACTGAAAGTGGTGCTCGCCGAGCGGCACGATGTTCCAGTGGTGCAACTCAACCTCATCGTGGATGCGGGCCATGCAGCCGACAGCCTAGCCAAACCCGGCACGGCCTATTTGACACTCGCGATGATCACTGACGGCACGAAAAGACGTGATGCCCTGCAGATCGCAGCACGTGCCGAAGCACTCGGCGCGCGACTTGGTGCTGGTTCCAGTCTCGACACCTCCTACATCTCTTTGAACGCCATCGCGAGCCGGCTGCCCGAGTCGCTCGAGCTCTTCAGCGACGTACTCCTCAATCCCACCTTCCCGGAGGGCGAGCTGACGCGCCTGAAGGCGCAATCTCTGGCGGCCATCCAGCAACAAAAGTCACAGCCGCGCGGTATCGCTTCGCGACTCTTCCCTCGCCTGGTGTATGGCGACGGACATGCGTACTCGAACCCGTTCTCGGGCACCGGTACCGAGGAGACCGTAAGCGCGATGACCACCGATGAGCTCAAAGCTTTCTACCGGCGTTGGGTAAGGCCGGACAACGCCACCCTGCTGATCGTCGGTGACACCACGCTGCCGCGGATCCGTCCTTTGTTGGAGCAGTACCTATCGGGATGGAGCTCAGCGAACGAGCCGCTGCCCGTCAAGCAGCTTGGAACAGTTGCGCTCCTATCCAAACCGCGCGTCTTTCTCGTCAATCGCTCCGGCGCGGAACAATCGCTGGTCATGGCCGTGGAGCTCGCGCCGCCCAGGTCAACTCAGGACAACGTCGCTTTGGAGACAGTCAACACGATCCTGGGAGGAAGCTTCGTGTCGCGCATCAATATGAATCTGCGCGAGGACAAGCACTGGTCGTATGGCGCGGGCAGCAGCCTCATCGATGCCAAAGGGCAGCGCCCGTTCGTGGCCAGCGCCTTGGTACAGACGGACAAGACCGCTGAGTCAATGCAGGAAATGCTGAAGGAACTGCGTGATCTCGTCGGATCCCGGCAGCCCACGCAGGAGGAGATCCGTTTCGCGAAGGACAGCCTGGTACGTGCCCTGCCTGGGCGAAACGAGACCAGCGCGCAGGTTGCCGGCTCCTACGCTGACATCCTGACGTACGGCCTGCCGGACAACTACCTGAACGATTTCGTAGGTGAAGTACAAGCACTCACAGTGCAGCAGCTCCAGGCAGCGAGCGCCGAGCTGGTGCATCCGGAAGCACTCACCTGGATCATTGTCGGCGACCTGTCGGCCATCGAGCCGGCCGTGCGCAAACTGGAATTCGGCGAGGTCAAGGTGCTGGACGCGGATGGTCACGTTCTGCGGTAGGTTTGCAACGCTGGATCCGGGCACTGCGCTACGCAGTCCCTGCTGCGCGCAAGCCCAGAGCGCGCATCCAGGTGCGCCCGTTTGACGCATGCGTCGGACTCTGCGGCGGCACATGTGATTCCAGTCGGTGACAGCCGCGGTACCGTTCCGTATATTCGGGCCGCGATATGCCAACTACGTCACATCTGGAAAAGCTGAACGGACCCCAGCGTAAGGCGGTCACCTACGGCGAGCCCCTTCCCGAGAAGGGATTCAAGTCAGGTCCCCTCCTGATCGTTGCTGGCGCCGGTACTGGCAAGACAGATACGCTCGCCCATCGAGTGGCGCATCTGGTCATTCACGGTGTGGATCCGGCTCGCATATTGTTGCTGACATTCACACGGCGCGCCGCCACGCATATGCGGCGTCGTGCTTACGACATTACCAAGAAGGCGCTGGACGAAGTTCTTGGCGGTGTCAGCCAAACCATTCAGCAACGACTGAGCTGGACGGGAACATTCCACTCCGTCGGCAACAGGTTATTGCGCCACTACGCGCGCCACCTGAAGCTCGACCCGCAGTTCACGGTGGTGGATCGCGCCGACTCGGCGGATATGATGGATGGTCTGCGGCAGGAGCTCGGCTTCGCCACCAAAGAGCAGCGCTTCCCGCGCAAGGAAACCTGCCTGCAGATCTACTCGTACCGCGTGAACACCCAGCGCTCGCTGAAGGAGACGCTGGAAGAGCAGTATCCGTGGTGCATGCAGTGGGAAGGGGATCTGACGCGGCTCTACCGCGCCTATGTAGAGCAGAAACAGCGT
>CAZBTV010000076.1:4518-35140 GCA_964494895.1 uncultured Steroidobacteraceae bacterium
ACTGGCATGTCATGATGTCCGATACGCGGCTGGCGCAGCATGTTGGCTCAAACTTCGATCACGTGCTCGTCGATGAATACCAGGATACCAACAAGCTCCAGGCGGAAATCCTCCACAAGCTGAAACCCGACGGTGCGGGCATCACCGTGGTGGGCGATGATGCCCAGGCCATCTATTCCTTCAGGGCCGCCGCCGTCGAGAACATTCTCGGCTTCCCTGACCGGTTCAATCCGCGCGCCGAGGTCGTGACACTCGCGCAAAACTATCGCTCGACGCAGGAAGTGCTCGATGTCGCGAATGCCGTCATGGCCGAAGCGCCGCGGCAGTATCGCAAGCACCTCCTCTCGATTCGGGGCCAGGGTGCGCGGCCGCGCATCATCACGGTCGACGAGCTGCAGACGCAGGCGGAATGCATCTGCTCCGAGATTCTCAAGCGGCGTGAAGGAAACGTGCCGTTGAAGCGTCAGGCCGTGCTCTTCCGCACCTCCAGCCACAGCGACATCCTCGAAGTGGAGCTGACGCGGCGGAAAATTCCGTACGTCAAGTTCGGAGGCCTCAAGTTCCTCGAGGCGGGCCACATCAAGGATGTCATAGCGCTGCTGCGTTGGGCGGACAACCCCCGCAACACACTGGCGGCTTTCCGGGCGCTGCAACTCCTACCCGGAATGGGCCCGGTCAATGCACGCAAAGCGATCGAGCATCTCGAGGCGCAGGGCCATTCTTTCAGCGCACTCAAGGTCTTCACGCCGCCCCAACCGGCCGCAGTCGCATGGCAAAAGCTGTCGGATCTGATGGTCGCGCTGAGTGAGCCACAGCGCCCCTGGGCCGGCCAGGTACACCTGGTTCGCGAGTGGTACCGGCCGCATTTCGAGCGCATCTACGAGCATTTCCACACCCGCCTGGGCGATCTCGACCAGCTCGAGCTCCTCTCGGGGCAATATCCTTCGCGCGAGCGCTTCCTGACCGAGCTCACGCTCGATCCGCCGAATGCGACCAGCGACCTGGCCGGGCAGCCGCTTCTCGACGAGGATTATCTGACACTCACCACCATCCACTCCGCCAAGGGAATGGAGTGGGACACCGTCTACCTGTTGAATGTTGTGGACGGGAGCTTCCCTTCGGAATTCTCCACCGGCAGGCCGGAGTTGGTGGAGGAGGAGCGGCGCCTGTTCTACGTGGCGCTGACGCGGGCGCAAAACGACCTCATCCTTCTTGCGCCTCTGAAATTCCACCTCACGAGCCAGTCACGGCAGGGCGATGCGCACGTCTACGGCGGCCGCAGCCGATTCCTCACCGACAAAGTATTGAAAACGCTCGATGCGAGCACCTTTCACGGCACCAGCAGCGCCGGCGGCGACATCCTCCGCGAGGACGCTGCTGAAAGCTCGACTCTCGACGTCGGCGCGCGTCTGAAAGAAATGTGGTGAAGCTCCGTCGGTCGGACGTGAGCTGCCCCAGCGCGGATGGGGCAGCGGCCGCCGGCAACCTCCTCCTCCGGCGAGTCACGCTCCACGCCGGTACGGGCAGGAGTGCACGTCAGGAGAAGCTCCTGGCATGATTCCAGACCGAAAAAACCCCGCGGGCAGCGGGGTTTTTTATTTACACAGTTCTGTTGGCAGTACGCTTTCTGGAGGCGCTGTCAACGCCGGAAAGGTCCACCGCCCTGGCGGGGGCGCTGGGGCCGCTCCTGGGCCTCATTCACACGCAAAGGACGGCCGCCCATCTGGAAGCCGTTCAACGTCTGGATTGCCGCCATCGCATCATTTTGCGGCATATCGACGAACGCGAAGCCACGGGGCTTGCCGGTTTCCCGGTCGTTGATCAACTTTACCGATTCCACTTTGCCATGGCGCTCGAACAACGCCTTGATGTCCTGCTCGGTGGCACTGAAGGGCAGATTGCCCACATAGATCGTCGTCATCCGGAAGTCTCTCTTGGGAATGCGGACAGCGGCGAGCCGCACCAGTCGGTCGCATGTACCGCGTGAACAGTCAAACAGGTCAAGGCTTCAAGGCACACGATCGTCATTTACGTGGCGCTTGGGCCTGACGGCCTGCACCTTCGTTCGTGCACGGATAGGCATGCGCGATAAGCGGCGTGCCCGGGGGGAGACGCGGGAAATGGATACAACACACTCTACTAACAAAGCGTACTCATCCATGGCGGATACGAACGCACGACTGATGCTACTCCCGGCTTTTGCGGGAAGCAAACAGCACGTATTTCCGAGCTTCCAGTTGTAGGTATCGCAACTGTGGGGCGTGCGCGACGACAGTCGGCGGATGGGAAACATGCAACAGGCATGCCTGGAGCCGGGTTTTGGGGCTGCCAGACAGGGTCCTAGCGGTTTTTGCGGTTAGGGGTTGGGGTTAGGGAACACTGACACCCTCCGCTGGGGGCGTAGAAGGCGCGACCTGTCATCGCGCGAGTCAGGGGACAGTAGCCGTACCGTGGTCCGACTTGGGGGAGCGCTTGAGGCTCATGTATGCCTTCTGCCGCCCGCCCCCGGCCTTCAAGCCCCGGCGGGCTCCAGGTAGGCGTACCCGTCCAGCTCCTTCTCGTAAAACCGCTTCAGGTGCTGGCTCTCGGCGATAGTCATGCGTCCCCCTCGGATCGCCCTCTCGCAGTCCCGGGCGAGCGCCGGATACAGCTCCGCCACGTCGTACTCCATGTACTCCAGCACCCGGTTGGCGGTATCTCCCTTGACGATCTCCTCGATCCACCAGCCGCCCTCGTCATGCAGGCGGATGTGCACGACATGGGTATCGCCAAACAGATTGTGGAGGTCGCCCAAGGTTTCCTGATAGGCCCCCACCAGGAAGGCCGCCAGGTAGTACTTCTCCCCCGGCCTGAGCTCATGCAGCTCGAGTGCCCGCTTCACGTCGCGCAGCGAGACGAAATGATCGATCTTGCCGTCCGAGTCACATGTGATGTCGGCGAGCACCCCCGTGCGGGTGGGCCGCTCGTCGAGCCGGTGAATGGGCATGACCGGAAACACCTGGTCGATGGCCCAGCTGTCCGGCAACGACTGGAATACCGAGAAATTGCAGAAATAGATGTCGGAAAGGTTGGACTCGAGAGCCTGAAGCTCTTCGGGTGCCCGCTCCAGCTTGCGGCAATAATCACGCAACTTGGTACACGTGGCCCAATATAGACGCTCGGCCAGCGCTCTGAACTCCAGGGAGAGCAGCCCGAGGTTGAACATCTGAAGGACCTGATCCCGCGCGGTCAGTGCATCGTGATAGCACTCCACCAGACGCCTGTCGTTCACTGAGCGATATGCATCGAACAGGTCTCGTACGGGCTGCGGCAGCTCCTGATTGCCGTTGTAGTCCTCCGCCACCTGTCCCGTGACCCGGAACTTATCGAGGGCCGAGGATCCCAGTGCATCAAAAATGAGCACGCTATGGTAGGCGGCGACAGCCCGCCCAGACTCGCTCACGATCACCGGGTGTGGGATGTTGCGTGCGTTGCACACGCTGGCGACCCTGTATACGACGTCGCTGGCGTACTCGTTGAGCGTGTAGTTCATGGAGGACGAGTAATTCGTGCCGCTACCGTCGTAATCGACACCCAGGCCACCACCTACGTCGATGTACTGCAAGCCGGCGCCCATCAGCTTCAGCTCCGCGTACACGTGCGCGAGCTCATTGATTGCATCCTTCACGCGACGGATGTCCTGGAGCTGACTGCCAGGATGGCAGTGCACCAGCTGCAAGCAGTCGAGCATGTCACGCGCTTTGAGGATGTTGAACAGCTCCACGATCTCAGTGATGAACAGTCCGAATTTGGACTTCTCGCCGGCCGAGGCGCTCCATCGTCCGGAGCCTTCGCTGAACAGCTTCACCCTCACCCCGATGCGCGGCCGCACCCCATAGGTGTCGGCGTGCTTCAGGATCAGCCCGAGCTCCTCGAAATTCTCGACCACAGGGATGATCGTGCGTCCGAGCTTCGTTGCCAGCGTCGCCGCTTCTATGTAGCTGTCGTCTTTGAAGCCGTTGCAGACAATGAGGCGATCCGAGGCGTCCTCGGTCATAGCCATGACGGCCAGCAGCTCAGGCTTGGAGCCCACCTCCAGTCCAAAGCCGAACTCCTTGCCATAGCGGTAGACTTCCTCCACCACCAGGCGCTGCTGATTCACCTTGATCGGGAACACCGCCGCGTAGCGGTTCCTGTAATTGTTTTCAGCTATGGCCTGCGCGAAGGCCGCGTGGATGTGTTTGAGGCGATGCGCGAGGATGTCGGAAAAACGGACCACCACGGGGGTGGTCAGGTCGCGTGCTTTCAATCCCTCAACCACCTCGAACAGGTCGATGGCATTGGCGCCCTGGGTGTCGGGCCGGACGACGACGTGGCCCGCTTCGTTGATCGAAAAATAGCCCTTGCCCCACGCATTCACGTGATACAGGTCGAGCGAGTCCTCGACTGTCCAGGGCTGCGCGGGGTTGTATTTGCGATTGCCGTTGACGGCCATTTTCGGGTCTGCTGCCACGTGTCGTGTTTCCCAAAAACGATCGTGGCCGGTTTCACCTCGCTTCGGTGACCAGCCACGATCAGTCAGTCTAGAGTGCTCGCACCATAGCAAAAATGTGTGTCAAGCAAGAGTATTCTCATGCGCATCTCGTAACGTCTTCCGGCGGTGCGCGACCACGCATAGAACGTGAAATGTAGCGGCGCTGGCCGCCCGCAAGAAGCTCCGTACGTCTCACTCGGCGCATGAATCGCGCTCTCACGTTGGAGCACCACGTGCCACCGGGCGCCCGGGCTCACGAATCCACTCGCTCCATGAGCCCGCGTACAGCCGTGCCCCAGGGAGTCCCGCGACCTCCAGTGCCAGAAGGTTATGACATGCCGTAACGCCCGAGCCACACATTGCGATCACTCGCCCCATGTTCCTGCCGGTGTCTTCGCCCAAGGTGGCGTGCCACCGGTTGCGCAGCTCGGATGCCGGCAAAAACCGGCCCCGCTCATCGAGGTTGCGAGCGAAAGGATGATTGAGCGCGCCCGGAATGTGGCCGGCCACAGGGTCGATCGTTTCGTTTTCACCGGCGAACCGGTCAGCCGCGCGCGCATCCACCAACACGGACTGGCCACCTGAGAGCTCGCCCGATTTCATGAGCCGCTCGAGCTCGGCGGTGCTCACGACCTCCTCCGGTGTCAGTCGCACCGTGAAAGCCCGTCGTTGATTGTGAACGGTTGTCGTCTCGACAGGCAGACCCGCTTGCTGCCACGCCGCGAGCCCACCGTTGAGCACCGCGACCTTCCGATGGCCCGCCCATCGCAGCAGCCACCATAAACGCGCGGCATAAGCGCCGTTGCCCTGGTCATACGCAACGACCTGGATACGGTCGTCTATACCCCAACCGCCAAAGGTCTGAGCCAGTCGTTCCGGACTGGGTAAAGGATGTCTTCCGCTGCCGGAGGAGAGCGGTCCCGAGAGATCACGATCCAGATGCGCATAGACCGCGCTTGGAACGTGACCGGCCGAGTAGGCGTTGGCTCCCCATTCTGGTCGGGTGAGGTCGAAGCGACAGTCGACAACAATCCAGTCCGCGGCAGCGGTTGCCTGGCGTGCCAGCTGCGCGGCCAGATCCTGGGGCTCGATCAAGGTGGTGTAACTGGACATGGGGGCCTCCTCGCCGCCAAAGCTGCAAGTCGTTTACATTTTCGGTGCTACGCCGTTGCCGTTACAATCACGCCAGATTTTCTGGCGGACGAAGTGATGGCGATCGACGTTTACTGGGGCAGCGGCAGTCCCTACGCGTGGCGGGTGCTGCTCGCGCTCGAGCACAAGCGCCTGCCATACCGTAGTCACATCCTGCAATTCTCCAAGCAGGAGCATCAGTCCCCTCAAATGCTGGCTCTCAACCCACGCGGCCGTGTGCCGGTGCTGAAGGATGGTGACTACGTCTGCTTCGAATCGCTGGCGGTGCTCTATTACCTCGACCTGAAATACCCCGAGCCGCATATTTTCGGCCTCACTCCGGAGGAGGGCGGGGTGATCATGCGAGTCATCTGCGAGTATCAGGCTTACATAGAGCCGCGGTTGATGAACATCGTGCGCGCGATTTTCGATAAGAGCCCTCAAGCACGGAGTGCCGCGCATCTTCGTACAGACCAGATCACGAGCGACATGCACGCTGTTGCGAGTGAAGCGCGCACCATAGAGGCCCGCCTGTCGAAATCCGACTGGGTCGTCGGCGAGAGCTTCTCCGCGGTCGATATGGTGATTTTCCCTGGAATCCAGCTTCTGCGCCGTGCTCTCGAGCGGCCCGAGGCCAGGGAGCTGTCCTCGCGTTTCATGCCGGTCGAGGTGAACTATCCAGCGCTCGGGCGCTGGCTGGCGCGAGTCGAGCAACTGCCAGGGTACGAGCGCACCTATCCCCCCCATTGGCGCTCGAGCGGCGCTGCGAGCATCAACCAGACGACAGACCAGAAGCCTGCCTAACCCCGCTCCGGTGGGCCAACGGGCGCTCGCCGCGCGTTGACTTCACGACATACTCGCTGGCGGTGCGGGTAGGCGATTGATACGCTGCCGCCTTTGGCGGCCGTCGGAGGGCGGCCGCTCGTATGAGTCTGGAGCATCATGAACAATTATCCCGTACACGTCGAATTCCCAGGGCGCATTCTTTTCATTGGCTTCGGCAGCATCGGCCAGGGTGTCTTGCCACTGATCCTGAGGCATATCGGCATTTCACCCGATCGGCTCACCATCGTCACGGCGGAGGATCGTGGCAATGAGGAGGCGGCGAAGTACGGGGTGAAGTTCATCAAGGAGCGGCTGACGCGCGAAAACTATCGACGGGTGCTGAACCCGCTGCTCGGGCGCGGCGATTTTCTCGTGAATGTCTCGGTCGAGGTTTCGAGCATCGCCTTGGTCAAACTCTGTTGGGAAAAAGGTGCGATGTATCTGGACACCTGCATCGAGCCCTGGCCGGGCGGTTACACCGATCCCACCGTGCCCGCGGCCAAGCGAACCAACTATGCGTTGCGCGAGGAAGCGCTCGCTCTTCGCCCCGGCAATGCACGGGCACCCACGGCGGTGTTGACGCATGGCGCCAACCCGGGTCTGGTCTCCCATTTTGTAAAACAGGCGCTGCTCAACATCGCGGCGGATACGCAGCTGGACGCCGCGAATCCGGTCACTCGCAGCGACTGGGGTGATCTTGCACAGCGGCTCGGCGTCAAGGTGATCCATATCGCCGAGCGTGACAGCCAGACGACGAACGTCCCCAAGCGTATTGGCGAGTTCGTCAACACCTGGTCGATCGACGGCTTTGTCAGTGAGGGCTCCCAGCCGAGCGAGATGGGTTGGGGCACACACGAGCGCAATTTTCCCCGCGACGGCAAGCGGCACGATTTCGGCTGCATGGCAGCAATCTATCTGATGCAACCTGGCGCGGGAACGCGCGTGCGCACCTGGACGCCACGGGCCGGCCACTTCATCGGTTTCTGCATTACTCATGGCGAGGCCATTTCGATTGCGGACTATCTCACGGTCCGTGACGGCGCCCAGGTAGTGCACCGCCCGACTGTGCACTACGCCTATCACCCCTGCGATTCCGCCATCATGTCGATACACGAGCTGCTGGGACGCAACTATGTGCAACAGGAGCGGCAGCGCATATTGATGGATGACATTACCGAGGGTATCGACGAGCTCGGCGTGCTCCTTGCAGGTCACAAGAAGAATGCCTATTGGTACGGTTCGCAGCTCTCGATAGAAGAAGCGCGCAGGCTCGTCCCGTATAACAACGCCACTGGCCTGCAGGTCACTGCCGCTGTCATGGCGGGAGTTGTCTGGGCGATGGAGAATCCCAACTGCGGCATCGTCGAGCCCGACGAGATGGATTTCCGCCGGATACTGGACATCTGCCGCCCTTACCTGGGGCCGGTCGTCGGGAAATACACGGACTGGACGCCCCTGCACGAGCGGGAGCGGCTGTTCCCGGAAGACATCGACAAGAGCGATCCGTGGCAGTTCAAGAACGTCAGGGTGATCTGATCGTGTCAGGTTGTGCCGGCACGTTCTGCACCGTGCCGGTACCGCCTGCCTGACGACTGCTGATGCTCGGCGGCCCGCGCTTGCTACGGCAATTGTGACCCAGGCTCTTCGGCTCCCGGGCGGTAGTCGATCGAGACAATGACGAATGTCCGACGACCGCCCGGCAGCTCCACCGTAACCTCGTCATCGAGCGCTTTACGTAATAGCGCTCGGCCCAGCGGCGAATCCATGCTGATGTAGTCGGGGGCAAGATCGAATTCATCGGGCCCAACGATGCGGTAACGTGACAGCGTGCCATCGTGGGCCTCGAGCGAGACCCAGGCACCGAAAAACACCCGATTCGGATCCGAAGGGGGCTGGTCGACCGTCACCATTCCCTCGAGCCGCTTGCGCAGGAAGCGCACGCGGCTATCGATTTCGCGCAGTCGCCGCTTACCGTAAATATATTCTGCGTTCTCCGAACGATCGCCCTGTGCCGCTGCCTCGGCAACGGCTTGTGTGACCTTTGGTCTCTCGACACGCCAAAGCTGATCCAGCTCCTCGCGCAGCCGGCGCGCGCCCTCAGCGGTGATGTATTTCGAGCCTGGTGTCTGCGGCGGTCGGAAACGTGTCATGGGAATATGTCACGACGCTTTGTAACGATGCTTTCTGGCCAAAGGGTACCGGTGTTCTGTGGATCGTTTCACGGACCTCGAGGCGCTGCGGCCGTAGTCTTTCACGCGTGGCAACCAAGTATTACACCCACTTCGTCACAGCCTCCGATGCGCCCGCAAGCGCGGCCGCGAACGAGTGGAGTGGTGTAGTCGAGCTGCGACATCCGCTCGAGAACACTCGCGGAACGCGCGAGCTGCGCTCGCTGTTGGCGCAAAGTTTCGATCTTGACTCGGACGACATCAAGATACTGCACTGGGCCAGGCTGCACTGAGATCCCCTAGCGGACTTCCTTCCCTTCATCGAAAGTCCGCATTTACGAACCCCGGGCATTTGCCCGGGGTTTTTTTATTGCGGGGTTGTAGCATCGGCTTGCGTCGGCGACCGGGCCTCAGACAGAGCCGCGCACCGGAAGAAAACACTCTGCGGGCTCCGAAAAAATTTCAAAGAGCGCGGCAGCGCTCACAAAACGCTGTTTCCGAGCGTCATGCCCGGACATGCGTGGCCGCGAAGCAAACGGCATCCACCAACGGCAACAGCAAAATCACGCAAGTGCCGCTCGGGCGCCACACATCGTGAGCACCAGTATGCCGCGTAAACCTGCCGTCGGGTCATGCGTTGCGGGATCCACGAGCCGGGCATTCCTGGCGCTCTCGCTGTCAGTTATGTTTGCTCGAGCGGGAATTGCCGCGATGCTGGGAAGGGTGACGCGCGGGTACGTCGATTGTTAGTACGAGCCAGATCGCGTAAAGAAGGTAGGATGGGTTGATGCGCACCGGGTCGATCTGCTTTGCTGTATGCACGCTCCTGAGCGTTTCCGGCTGCGGCTACAAATCGCTGCAGCAACAGGATGAAGACGTGAAGACCTCCTGGTCCGAGGTGGTGAGTCAGTATCAGCGGCGCGCCGATCTGGTCTCGAGTCTGGCGAGCTCCGTGAAGGGGTTCGTTGCCCCTTGCGCGCGCACCGCGCGCTCAGAGTCGGATCCGGGTGTTGCTTCCCGGCCCCAACCGTGCGACGCACGCGTCGCACCCCCGGAACAAGCCCTCGTCGGCGCCACGGAAGCAAATGCGCGCTCGAGCTCCGTGCTGGCCGCTCCAGCCGTTCTCAAGGATCCAGCCGCTTTCGCCAGCTACGAGGCGATGCAGGACCGGCTCACCCAATCACTCCGCAGCCTCATGGGCGTCAGCGCCGGCTATCCGCAACTGCAGTCGGATGCGAATTTCCTCGACCTGCGGGCGCAACTGGCGGAAACGGAGCATCAGATTGCCGATGCCCGGATCCGCTACATCGAGGCAGTACGGACTTTCAACACCACCGTGCGCACCTTTCCCACGGACGTGACGGCCCGGATGTTTGATTTCCGGCCGATGCCGAGCCTTCCGTCCGCAAGCCAGCAATAAGCCAGGCAGTTTCCGCGCGCCTCGAGCCAGGGTGCCTGTCTGCTGCAAATCGCCTGAAGCGGGCGGCCCAGATCGGCTGCTTCAGGCGCCGCGGTCGCGAAGTCCGTCGGATGCGGATATCTTGCCACCCGCGAGATCGCGCGGCCGAACGCATCAGGACGGTTCCCGGTTGCTGACCAGCTCCAGATCAGCCTTGGCCGTAGTGGAACGCCGACATTCTGTCTCTTCACCTCACAGCCCGCGATGTCATAATCTTCGGACGCTATGAAGATCCATCATCCGACGATCGGAAATCGCCTAGGCGCGCGCCCTCCGCTCCGCGCCGCCCTTGCAGCGTGCCTGTGCGCCTTTGTGACCGCATGCTCCCTCTTACATGGAGCGAAGCATCCGGAGCCGCCACCGCCGCCTGCGGCTCCCCCACCGCCTGTGGAGCCGGCTCCCTTTGCGACTCAGCGATTCGAAATCGCCCCGGACGACGACGTCATTGGCGTGGTACAGATCGTCACGACATCCAAGGACGACACCCTCACCGACATCGCCCGGCGCTTCAATGTGGGTTATGAGGAGATTCTGCGCGCGAACCCCAAGGTCGACCCCTGGCTGCCCGGTGTGGATCGCCCGATCGTGGTGCCGACGCAGTTCATCATCCCGAACGCACCGCGCACGGGTGTGGTGATCAACACCGCGGCGATGCGCCTGTTCTATTTTCCACCGCGCAAGTCCGGTGAGCCCCAGGTGGTGATTACCCATCCGATCGGCATCGGCAAGATGGGCTGGGCCACTCCGGAAGGCGTGACCAAAATCGTCCGCCGGCAGGCTGACCCTACCTGGCGCGTGCCGGCCTCGGTCATCAAGGAGCATCGCGAGAACGGCGAGGAGCTGGAGAAAGTCATTGGGCCGGGTCCCGACAATCCCCTGGGGAAGTTCGCCTTCTACCTGCAGTGGCCGAGCTATCTCATCCACGGCACCAACAAGCCCGCCGGCGTCGGCTTACGGTCGAGTCACGGTTGCATCAGACTCTACCCTGAGGACATCGCTCAGCTCTACGACATGATCCCCGTCGGTACCCAGGTGCGCGTAGTCAATCAGCCGTTCGTGTTCGGTTGGCATCAGGGACAGCTCTACATGCAGCCTTATGATGTGCTGGAAGACGACTCGCGGAATTGGAAGAACGCCTCCCGCAAGCTGATGAGCAAGGCCCTTACCGTAAGCCTGCAGAAGGAGCTCAAGGCTCACAACGAGCAGGTGAACTGGGATGTGGTCAACTCGCTCTCGCGCGAGCCTCGTGGGCTGCCGGTACCGGTTTCTCTCGCCGACGGTAGCGTCGACCAGGTGCTGGCATCGGCCTTGAAAGTGCAGAACCGCGTGCCCGACGGGTCCACCTGGGACGGGAAGACTGATTTGCCGATGGACGAGGGGACCTTCCGTCAAATGATGTCTGAGGTCGAGCCGGCTTCGAACGGCAGCTCCGGCGCTTCCCCCGCGAGCGCCGCCCCGGCGACACCGGTACGTGCGGCACCGGCACCCGTGCGCTCGGCGACATCGCCCAATACTCCTGGGGCCACATCCGCTCCGGGCACGTCCGCTCCGGCCACCCGATCACCTTCTGCTGGACCGCCTGTCACATCTACGGCAGGCTCGATGACCCAGTCTGCTGATTAGCTTCAGGGGTTTCGAACCATGACCGCGTTGTCCGAGTGGCTGCAACTCATGCTCGCCGAGATCGCCCGCAAGCGGGACGATCTCGAGCAGGCTCGGGCCGAGGAAGCGCGGCGGGCTGCAGAAGAAGGCCAGCCAAGCGCTCCCTCCCCATCAACGGTCGTCCAGCAGCAAGCTCGCGTCGCCCGACGGTAGTCTGAAAACGCTGGATCCGGGGCATTGCCTACGCAGTCCCTGCTGCGCGCAAGCCCCGGGGCGCCCGTCCATGTGCGCCCGTCCGACGCATGCGTCGGACCCTCCCCGGGGGCGCATGAACCAACCAAGAACATCAACAGACTCCCGGTACCCGTGACGGCCAACGCGTGGCTATCCAACCAGCTCGCAACACCTGCTGGTAACGCCTCTCCCGCGAGCATGAGTTAACATCCTCACGCGCCCCGTTGGCGTTCGTGGTGTCGTTTGTCGTTGGGTGCACCAACAAAGTGACGCCAAATAGAGACGCCCACAATCCACGGCTATGCTACAGTTCCCGCGGCCCAAAGGGTGGGGCTCACGAGAGGCTGGAAGTGCCCGAAACCCGTGTCACCGGCGTCGAACTCGCAGAAGAAAGCCGAACGACCGAGCTCGCGATCGAGCGCGTGCCAACTGGAATCGCCGCCTTCATTGGCCGTACGCTGAAGGGACCGGTGAATCAACCGGTGTCGGTGGCGAGCTTCGCGGAGTTTCAACAGATCTTCGGCGGGCTGTGGCAGCCGTCGACACTCTCGTATGCGCTCGAGCAGTTTTTTGAAAGCGGCGGGCGTCGGGCGCTCGTCGTACGCGTCATCAACGGCGCACGGCCGCCGACAATCACTCTCCCTGCCGGGAATGGCGTGCTGAAGCTGGTCGCGCTGAATCCTGGCTCGCGCGAATACCTGCGTGCATCGGTCGATTACGACGGAATCGGCGAGGGCGAGCCCGATCGGTTCAACCTTGTCGTGCAACGGGTGCGCTCCGCGGCCTCGGAGCTGATCGAGGACCAGGAGATTTTCCGTCGCGTGTCGGTGGCTCGGAGCTCGGGACCTTTCGTTGTCGACGTACTCCTCGAGTCACGACTCGTGAGGGTAACGGGACCTGTGCCCGCGCGACGCCCCGACCGTTCGGTAAGCGGACTCAACGGTGCTGCTGTCGGCTATGCCGTGTCGAATCCTGACGGCGATGATGGCGGGCCACTGACCGACTACGATGTCATAGGATCCGCCACCGATCGGACCGGCTTGTTCGCGCTCGACGATGCTTGCCGCTTCAACATGTTGTGTATTCCCCCGCTGACTCGCGACAACGACGTTGGCTTGAGCACCTTGTTGGTGGCCGCAAAGTTCTGCCGCGATCGCCAGGCGCTTCTCATCGTCGATCCTCCTTCCACCTGGTTGGCCGCGAAAACGGCACTGGACTCCCTGCGCTCGTGGCCTTTCCGCAGCGATAGCGCGGTCATGTTCTTTCCGCGGGTCCAGGCATTCGATCGCCTGCGGGGCCGGGTGGAAACGTTCGCCTCGTGCGGAGCCGCTGCTGGACTGATCGCCCGCTCGGATGAGGCATGTCCTGTCTGGTCCGCGGCGGAAAGCGAAGAGGCCATTCTGAGGCCCGGTCTGCGTCCGGCTGTGCCGGTGTCGGATGCGGACCGCCTGCGGCTCGCGCAAGCCGGCATCAATACCCTCGTTTCGGTACGCACGACAG
This sequence comes from uncultured Steroidobacteraceae bacterium, assembly GCA_964494895.1. Lineage (GTDB taxonomy): Bacteria > Pseudomonadota > Gammaproteobacteria > Steroidobacterales > Steroidobacteraceae > 13-2-20CM-66-19. Next base: position 17,951 of record CAZBTV010000076.1, read on the forward strand.
TCAGGCCACCTCCGAGTCCGCGGACGCTTGCGGCGGGGGGGTGTGGCGTCTCCGACTGGAAGTATCTTTCCGCCCGGCGCCTGTCGCTGTTCATCTCCGCCAGCATCGAGCAGGGGACCCGCTGGGTCACCCTGGAGCATAACGGGCCGGCGACTTGGGAACGGGCGCGCGCGCTCGTGGACGAGTTTCTCAACGAGCTCGCCGATCAGGGGGCTTTCGTCGGTAATTCCCCCGACGAGAGTCACTTTGTCATCGCGGACTCTCGCGTCAATCGGGCCCAGACCGTGGCCGAGGGGAAATTCAACCTGCTGTACGGGTTCGCTACCAGCAAGCCCGGCGAGTTCGACGCCTGGCTCGTTACGCACCAGGCGGGCGCGAGTCGCGTTCGTCCGGTCTCCGTGAACCGGGCGACCACCTCGCGGCACCGGGTCGAATGGGAGATCGAAACTTCCATCCTGCGGCGTTAGGATAATCGGAGCGTTGCCTTCTGGCGGGGCACATCCGTGTGCCTGGACGCGCGCGCGTGCCGATGCGAGTTGTTTCGTGCATCGGGGTCGGCGACCGGCCGATGGGAAATCAGGATGCGTTGCGAAGCACCGTTGGACACGGAGGGGGGACATGTCCAGAGCAGGGATTTGCCTGTCTGTCATGCTGGCATCGTGCTGGGTCACCGCTCGGGCGGAGCCACAGGCGGCACCGGACGGTCAGGTGAAAGGCGCCGCTGAAGGCGAAGGACTCAGCGAGGTGGTCGTCACCGCGCGTTTCAAGAGCGAGAGCCTGCAAGCCACGCCGATCTCCATCACCGCCGTTTCCGCCGAGCAGATCGATGCACGCGGCTACGTGAACGTCGCCGACGTCGCGCACGCCGCTCCCAACGTCAACATCGAACAGGCGGGCAGCGGATTCGGCAAGTCGGCGTTCGTCTCCATCCGCGGTGTCGGGCAGAACGACTTCAAATACACCTTCGAGCCCGGTGTTGGGTTCTATATCGACGATGTCTACTTTGGCACCGTGTTCGGCTCCGTTTTCGATCTGACCGACATCGGCAGTGTCGAGATCCTGCGCGGCCCGCAGGGTACGCTGTTCGGCAAGAACACCGAAGGCGGCGCGGTTCGCATATTCACCAAAAAGCCGACCGGCCAGGGCGACGGCTACCTCGAGGCCGGATACGGCAGCTTCAGCCGGGAGCGATTCCGCGGTGCGTACGATTTCTCCCTGGTGCCAGACAAGCTGTTCGCGCGAGTATCGCTCGGATCCAATCGCAGCGATGGATACATGGACGTGTTGGACTTCGGCTGCGCGAATCCGGCGCTCGCCGGCAGGCTGACGCCGGTCACGCATGTCAACGGATGTAGGATCGGAAGCTACGGCGGTGACGATGTCCAGGTAGCACGGCTCGCGCTGCGCCTTCTGGCGACTGACGGGCTCGAGTTGAATCTCTCCGCCGACGGCACGGACGACCATGGCGAGGAGCCCGCCACCAAGATGATCGCCTTGGCGCTGCCGCCCAACCCGAACGGCACCCCAGGGAAACCGGGCACACAGATTGCCAACACTCTGGCGTTGTATAGCATTGCTGCCACCATTCCACAGTTCGGCATTCCCCTGGATTCGCGCTTTCTGACGCACAGTCCGTTTACCACGTACGGGACCTACACCGACCCTATCGCGGGGGTCTCCGCGCCGCCCACGAGCATTCTGCACTCCTGGGGGGTGGCCGGGACCATCGACTGGGATACGCCCTTGCAGGGCGTCCATGCGAAATCCATTTCCGCGTATCGCCGCTACCACGGCGCGTTCGCCGAGGACACTTCCGGAGCACCAATCTCCGGCAATCTCCCCATCAACTTTCTATGGCATCGACAATTCAGCGAGGAGCTGCAGCTCAGTGGACACGCGCTGCAAGACTCTCTCGATTGGGCCACCGGTGCCTACTACCTCGACACCCAGGATTTCAACAGCGGTATCGTCGACAACTCGAGCAACGTGGGCGGCAAGGGCATCCTGTTTCTCACTGGCGATCCGGCCGCCTCGAAGGACGAGTCAGTATTCGCCCACGTGAACTACAAGATCACGAGCGCCCTGGGGTTGGAGCTCGGGGCGCGTTACTCCCACGAGACCCGCAGCTACACGTTCTACCGCTACGAGCCGAATCTCGTCGGCCGGGTGCCCGCGGGCCTGTTTCCGACCAACCATGGCAACTATCTCGCCGGCTTCGCCCCACCATTGCCCACCGGCCGAGTGAGTATCTCCCGGGTAGATCCAAAAGCCGGCCTTTCCTACCAGTGGACGCCGGACATCATGACGTACGCCCAATACTCCACGGGCTACAAATCCGGCGGATTCAACCCACGCCCGCTGACCCGCACCCAGGTGACGAGCTTCGGTCCGGAAAAGGTGACGGCCTACGAAGTGGGTCTCAAGAGCGAGTGGCTCGACCACCGGGTGCGCCTCAACGTGGATGGATTCACCAGCAACTACAGCGCGCTGCAGTTGCCGGTCGCCACCGTTGACCCGGGTACCGGATTTCCGGCCTTTCTCACCGAGAGCGTCGGGTCCGCGCGCATCAGGGGCATCGAGCTCGAGATGGAAGCCCGGCCGGCCCGTGGCTTCAACATCGAAGGCTCGGTAGGGTACCTGAATTACCGCACGTTGAGTCTCGGTGCGGCGGCCTACAATGCAGTCAGCAACCCCGCCGGTCCGACCCTGTCAGACGTACCGCCGCTGACCCCGACCTGGAAAGGCAACCTCGGCGCCGAGTATGCGATCCCCTTGGGTCCGCTAGGGAGTCTGACACCGCGGCTCGACTACACATACCAGTCCAAGGTATTCAACGATCCACAGGACGAGCCGATCTCGATGCAGGCCGGCTATGGCGTTCTCAACACCCGACTGACCTGGGAATCTTCGAGGTCCGGCTGGCAGGCATCGCTGTTCGTGTCGAACGTCACCGATAAGGTCTACTACGTCACCGAGAGAAACCAGCTTTCAACCTACGACGAGGTCGATGGTCAGCCCGGACGACCTCGAGAATTCCTGTTTACGATACGCAAGAGCTTCTGAGCGAGCCTGGCCGCCGCCTCACGGCCCAACTCAACCTGCGACCGAGGCTCCTTTCGGCTCGACGCGCAGCGTGATCACTGCTCTGACGACTTCCGTCCCGTTACGATCCACCGCGCTGACGGGAACTGCGAGATTCTGTGCTTCTCCCCACTCGGTCTTATCGAGGCGGGCGGTCGCCGTGACATCGGATTGCGCTTTGCGAAGGTATTCGATGGTCATGCCTCGTGAATGCCAGCTCATGGTGGAGGGCAGAGTCACCTCCGCGACGGTACTCGCGGCCAGCTCACATAGGTTGGCTACGGCGAGTGCGTGAACGGTGCCCATCTTTCCCTCGACAGCGCGATGTCTGGGCATGGCCACCACGCACATCGCAGGGCGCAGCTCGAGAAAGTGCGGTCGCAGAGATGCGAAATAAGGCGCGCGCCGGCAGACCGCGCGGGTAAACAGCCAACGCCCGAAGCGCGAAGTCGACCGCTTTTGCCAGTCGGTGAGGGTGGGGCTGGTTGCGCCCAGAGGGACAGTCTGTGCCATGGTCATACCGTTATGGTGTGGGCGGGGCGCCAAAGCCGCCACCGCCCGGGGTCAGGATAGTCAACACGTCACCGGCCTCCACTTTGAAACTTGCTGTAGCGCCTATCTGCTCGACCTCCCCCGTGATCCGCGCGAGGTGGGCACTTCCGACCTCGCCTGTGTGTCCCCCTTCGAGGCCGAACGGGGCTATGCGACGGTGATTGGCCAGCAGGGCGCCCGAGAGGGGCGCGCGAAATTCCAGGCGCCGCACGGTGCCGTTGCCGCCCGTATGCTGGCCCAGCCCGCCCGAACCCCTTCGAATGGAGAACTCACGTAACAACACCGGGAATCTCGCTTCGAGAATCTCCGGATCGGTCAGTCGAGAATTCGTCATATGAGTCTGTACAGCGTCGCAGCCATCGAAGTCCGGTCCGGCGCCGGCCCCTCCGGCGATCGTTTCGTAATACTGAAATCGATCGTCACCAAATGTGAGATTGTTCATGGTGCCTTGAGAGGCCGCTAGCACGCCCAGCGCGCCGTATAGCGCATCCACAATGCATTGTGAGGTTTCCACATTACCGGCCGCTACGGCGGCCGGCGGAACCGGGTCGAGCATCGACCCGCGTGGAATGGTGATGTCGAGCGGCTCGAGGCAGCCCTCGTTCAGCGGGATGGGCCGATCGATGAGCGTGCGAAAGACATACAACACGGCTGCCAGGCACACAGCGCGCGGAGCATTGAAGTTGTGGCGGTCCTGTGCCGACGTGCCCGTGAAGTCGATATGCGCTCGCCGGCTGGAGCGGTCTATATCGACACGCACGACAATGGCTTGTCCGCTATCCATTTCGTAACGGAAGCTACCGGGACGAAGCTTATCGATTGCGTCTTTGATGCAGGCGGATGCGTTGTCCTGCACATGGCGCATGTAGGCTTGCACCGTGGCAAGCCCATGTCGTTGGATTGCGCGCTCGATCTCGGCTATACCGCGTGCGTTCGCGGCGAGCTGCGCACGCAGGTCAGCGACATTCTGGTCCGGGTTACGGGCAGGGTAGGCGCCCGCGGCGAGTACATCACGCAGCTCACGCTCACGCAGCTGGTTGGCGGCGACGAGTTGGAAACACTCGAAGAGCGCACCCTCCTCCTCGATGGTGCGGCTGAACGGTGGCATCGATCCCGGTGTCGTCCCGCCGATATCGGCATGGTGCGCCCGCGAGGCCACGAAAAAAGCGGGGCTCTGCTGCGTGACAAACACCGGCGTTACCACGGTCATGTCGGGTAGATGTGTCCCGCCATGATAGGGGCTGTTGATGAGCCACGAATCCCCGGGCCGCATCCGGCCCCGTTGCGCCTCGATTACCGCGCGCACGCTAGCCCCCATGGACCCCAGGTGGACAGGCATATGGGGTGCGTTGGCCACCAGCCCGCCGTGCTCATCGAACAGCGCGCACGAATAGTCCAGCCGCTCCTTGATGTTGACCGACTGCGCTGTGGACTTGAGCACCTCGCCCATCTGCTCAGCGATATGCATGAAGAGATTGTTGAAGATCTCAATGCGCGCGGGCGAGGGTGAGGCCGCCTCAAGCGGCCGAACGCCGGCCATGGATGGCCGGCCGGGTTGCGGCTCCAGGGACGGTACTACGTATATCCCCAACTCCCTGCTCGTATCCGCGTAATTTTCCTCTGCCTCTGCCTCGACCTCCTCCGCCCCCACCGCCTCCAACATCAACTCCCCTCCCGCAAGCCGCCGCGCCCACCAACCCGGCTCCAGCACGACAGTCGAATGCGGCTCGACAATGAGCGCCGGCCCCTCTACCGGCCGCGCCCCCAGAGAGCTACTTTCCAACAGAGGCACTTCCTGCCACGACCCGAACCAAGCTCGTGCCGTACCCGGCAGCGTACCGCCGATACGCGCCTCCGGAGCTCGCAGCGACTCCGCATGGATCGAAGCCGTGCGAGCCTCCACACGCACTGCATCGATCACGATGCGCAAACTACTGGCCTCGAATCCAAACCGGCGCAGATGAGCGGCGGAAAATGCCGCTGAAGCCTCCGCTAACGACCCAACCGGAACCGACAGAGTCGTTTCGCTATTCCCAGCCCTGAGCTCCAGCAGAAACTCAACGTGGATCTCGCCCGTGGCCTCGCCCGCAAAAGCCGCAAGCTCCGCACGGGCATGCCCCTCCAGCTCGCCAAGGCGCTCTCGCGCCGAAACGAGCCCTTCTTCGCTCAGCGGTACTTGCAGGCTGGCGCGATGTACCGCCAGCCGGTCCGCCACTCCGATGCCGAATGCCGAAAGAACGCTTGCAAGCGGATGCACCAGGATGCGGCGAATTCCTGCAGCGTGCGCTACCCGGCAGGCATGCTGACCAGCGGCACCTCCAAAACAAAACAAGGTGAATTCGCCCGCATCCAGCCCCTGGCGCGTGGAGACCTGCCGTATGGCATTCGCCATCGACTCCACACCCACTTCGAGAAAGGACTTGGCCAGCTCTTCCGGACTTGGCCTGTGGCCTGTCGCGGCAAATACCTGGCTGGCCAGAGAGGCAAACCCTGTAGCAACCGTGTCTGTCTCGATGCGACTCTTCCCATCGGGTCCGAAGACCGAGGGCAACGTATCCGGGCGCAATCGGCCGAGCAGGACCTGTACGTCGGTGAGCGTCAGCGGTCCACCCCGACCATAGCAGGCCGGACCTGGATCAGAGCCGGCCGAAGCCGGCCCTACCGCGAGCCTGCCGTCGGCAAAGCTCGCGATCGATCCACCTCCGGCGGCGATCGTATGCACGTCGAGCATGGGTTGGAGCAGCCGGACACCGCCAATGATGTGCTCGAAACGTCGTGGCAGATCGCCGTCAATCAAGGAGACATCCGTGGAGGTGCCGCCCATGTCGAATCCGATGAGGCGTGAAAGGCCCAGGCGGCGGCCAATCCAACCCATGCCGATGAGTCCGCCCGCCGGTCCCGAAAGCACACTGGAGACCGCGTGAAACGCTTCGGCGGCGGCTAGCCCTCCGTTACTCTGCATGAGCTCGAGACGTCCGCGTCGATCGAGATTGTGGAGCTCCTGTTGCAGTCCGGTGATATAACGCCTCAGCGGCGGTGCCAGATAGGCATTCAGTACGGTGGTGTCGCCGCGCGCGACGTAGCGAATGAGCGGTGATAGCTCATGCGAGACTGACACCTCCTCGAAACCCAGCTCGCGCGCGATGCTCGCCGCTTCCCGCTCATGGCGTTGGTGATGCCAACCGTGCAAGAAAACAATCGCGACCGCTCGCAATCCCGCATCCCGGGCGCTTTGCAAGTCAGCTCGCAGCCGGGCGCCATCCAACGGCGTCAGCACGCTGCCCGCGGAATCGACACGCTCGCGGGCTTCGATGACTCGCGCATAGAGCCGATCGGGCAGCACGATGTGCCGCGCGAAGATGTCGGGCCGGCTCTGGTATCCGATGCGCAACCCGTCCGCGAACCCGGCCGTCGTTACCAGTACGACCGGCTCGCCTTTGCGCTCGAGCAGGGCGTTGGTCGCCACCGTCGTTCCGACTTTCACGGCCTCGATGCGATAATTCCCGACTCCATGCGCGCGCAATATCTGATACGCCGCACGAATGCCCGGATCGGCCATACCGTCCGCACCTGGTTGCACCGAGAGCACCTTGCGGATGTACAGCTCGCCCGAGGGTGACAGCCCGATGACGTCCGTGAAGGTGCCGCCCCGATCTATCCAGAACTGCCAATTGCCTACGCTATCCATTCCGGTTCCGTTATCGAAAATAGCCATTTTGGCTTCGCGCCCGCCTGCTCTACATTATTCTATGAACGCATCCCGCACCCAACGTCGCAGGGGATTGAGCTAATGGAAGCGGTCGCCACCGGCCGACACGTCGTGTTCTCTCATGGGCAAGAAAGCGGCCCATGGGGCCGCAAGATTTCGGCGCTCGCCGAGGTCGCGCGGAGCGAGGGTTACGACGCCCACTCGGTCGACTATCGCGGCCTCATGGAGCCGCGTGCTCGGGTGGCGAAGCTGGCCGACTTCTGCAAGGAGTTGGCCGGTGATCTGGTACTCGTGGGCTCCAGCATGGGCGGCTATGTATCGGTCGCCTCGGCGTCCCTCCTCCATGCGCGTGGGGTGTTCTTGATGGCGCCCGCGCTCTACATGGAAGGATTGCCCGAGTTGAGGCCAGGCGTGCTCGACTGTCCTGCCACTGTAGTCCATGGCTGGCGCGACGAAGTGGTGCCTTACGAGCACAGCGTGCGCTTCGCGCGAACCTACGCCGCGGCTTTGCATCTCCTCGAGAGCGATCACCGCCTCCATAATCAGATCCGGGTGATCCAGTACCTGTTCGAATACTTCCTCATCGCTCTCGACCTGCCCCCGATTGCGTTTGAATAAATCTGATGAACTGGCTGTTACGCCTCTGCGTGAGGTACAAAGTACGTCCGGATGACGTGGTGGCACGAATACACGCACGGAACAATCCTGTTTGCTACGTGCTGGAACAGCGGAGTGGGATTGACCTCGCGGTCCTACAAGATGCGTGCGTAAGGTTGAAGCTGGCGAGGCCTCGCAAGAGACTCCTCGAGGGTGCCAAGGAGCTGCGATCGTTCTTCTACCTGAGCCAGCCACGCGGCTTCTGGGACGCGCGCCTCGACCGCAGGCCGCCGCCCCAGTTGCGCCAGATGATTGAAGCGCTGCGCGCGGACCCGCGACTGGACATTGACCTGGTGCCTGTGGCGGTCTACTGGAGCCGCGCTCCACAGAAGGAGCGCTCCTGGTTCCGCTTGCTATTCGTGGAAGACTGGGCTTTGACGGGCCGCGCGCGCCGGCTCATGCAAGTCATCGTCAACGGCCGAGACGCCCTGATCCAATTCGATGATCCGGTCTCATTGCGCAGCCTCATCGGTGAGCAAATTGGTCTCGCTGTGCGTGGTCGAAAGGTTGCCCGCGCCCTACGCGCACTGTATGCAAAACACCGCGCCGCCCGCATCGGGCCGGATCTCTCGCACCGTCGCACGATTGTGACCAGCGTGCTGCGAACCCGCGCTGTACGGGCCGTCATGGCGCAGGAAATGCGCGAGAAGCGAATAACTCGACACCAGGCCCTGTTGCGCGCGAAGCGCTTCGCCGAGGAAGTCGCGGCGAACTATTCCCACTCCTTCATCCGATTCATGGAAAGCGCGCTGTCGCGACTATGGAACCGTCTATACGACGGTGTCGAATTCGGCCATGTCGAGACTCTCGAGCGCACCGCCGAAGGGAACGAGATCGTTTACGTTCCGTGCCACCGCAGTCACATGGACTATCTGCTGCTGTCGTACGTCATATACGTGAACGGCTTTGCCATTCCGCACATCGCGGCCGGTATCAATCTCAATCTGCCCATCGTCGGACGCTTTCTGCGCCAGGGTGGCGCCTTCTTCATTCGCCGCAGTTTCCGCGGCAACGCCTTGTACACCGTGGTGTTCATGAAGTATCTCGCGGCCATCATGGAGCGTGGCCACTCGATCGAATACTTCATCGAGGGAGGCCGCAGCCGGACCGGGCGGTTGCTGCAGCCGAAAACCGGTATGCTCTCGATGACGGTCCGCAGCTTCCTTCGCGATCCCGCGCGTCCGGTCGTGTTTCTGCCCGTCTACTTCGGGTACGAGCGGATTGTCGAAGGCAGTACCTACATTGGAGAGCTCTCCGGCAAGCCGAAGGAGAAGGAGAGCGTGTTCGGCCTGGTGCGTACACTCGGCAAGCTCCGAGAGCGTTTCGGAAAAGTGCATGTGAATCTTGGAGAGCCCATCCCGCTCGCCGACGTGCTCGATCAACACGAGCCGCACTGGCGCTCTCTGAAGGTCGACGACGACACCCGCCTTCCGTGGGTGGGTCGCGCGGTGGATGACATCGCGGGCAGAATCATGCGCAATATCAACTCGGCGGCCGCTGTCACACCCATCGGCTTGCTGGCCATTACTTTGCTCGCCACGCCGCGGCAGGCTCTGCCGGAGGCCGATCTGCTGCGCCAGATTGATCTCTACCGCGAGCTGTTACGCGGCTTTCCCTACGGCGATCGTGTGACCATGACCGAGCTCACGAGCGCGGAAGTGGTCGAGTACGGCATTTCGATGCAGGTGGTTTCGCGTCAAGCGCATGGGCTTGGCGACATCGTGCGCATGAGCGACCAAAGCGCGATCCTGGCCACCTACTATCGCAACAACATTCTGCATCTGTTCGCCATGCCCTCGCTGGTGGCTTGCGTCTTTTCCAGCAACGCCAGCGTGCGCACCGAGGACATCCAGCGCCTCGCGTGGCGCATCTATCCGTACATAGCGGCGGAGTTGTTCCTGCGTTGGGACGAGAGCGAGCTGCCTGATGTCGTGGACGGAGTGCTCGCCTGCCTCGAGCGCCACGGCCTGATCGAATGCAATGCGCAGCGATCTGAGTGGGTGCGGCCTCCGTCCAACTCGCTCAAGGCCATCCAACTCTCACTGCTGGCGCAAGCGACCATCCAGACCATCGAGCGTTACTATCTGGCGATTGCTCAACTGGTCAAAGCCGGCAGCGGCCAGATCACCCAGGCGGCTCTCGAGGAGCGCTGCCAGCTCACCGCCCAGCGCATGGCCTTGCTTTACGGGCTGAACTCGCCGGAGTTCTTCGACCGCGCCATGTTCAGCAACTTCATCGATCTACTGCGCAGCCGCGGGGTGATACGCAGCTGTTCGAACGGCAAGCTCGAATTCGACGATGTATTGATGCGTGTCGCCGCCGATGCCCAGTTCGTCCTCAGCGAGCAACTTCGCCATAGCATCCTGCAGGTTACCCACGTATGAATAGCGAGGAGTTTCGCCGCTTCGGCCACGAGCTGATCGACTGGATCGCCGATTTTCGCGCCAAGGCGCAATCAGGCGAATTTCCCGTCATGACACGCATCGCCCCCGGAGCGCTCAAGGCGCAGCTACCGGCGGTTCCGCCGGAGGCTCCCGAGCCCTTCGAGGGCGTCATCCAGGACCTGTCTCGAGTGATCCTGCCGGCCTGTTCGCATTTCCAGGATCCCCGCTTCTTTGGTTATTTTCCGTCCAACAGCTCGCTCGCGGCGGTGCTGGGCGACTACGCCAGCACCGGACTCGCACAGTTGGGGCTGAATTGGCAGGCGAGTCCCGCCCTCACCGAGCTGGAGGAAGTCACAACCGACTGGTTGCGGCAAATGCTGGGCCTGTCCCCGGCCTGGAGCGGGGTCATTCAGGATACAGCGTCGACCACTACGCTTGTCGCACTCTTATGCGCGCGTGAGCGCGCGACCAACTACGGAGCCGCTCAGGGTGGACTCCAGGCGAGCAAACAGCCTCTGGTGGTCTACACTTCCACCCAGAGTCATAGCTCGGTAGACAAAGCGGCGCTCCTCGCGGGATTCGGTCGCGACAACATCCATGTGATACCGGTCGATGACGGTTATGCTATGCGCCCCGATGCGCTCGACCAGACTATCCAGGCTGATCGTGCCCGCGGCCTGTTGCCTTGCGCGGTAGTTGCCACAACAGGCTCCACAGCCACCACCGCAATGGATCCGCTCGCCGACATCGCCACGGTCGCCAAAGCTCACGGTTTGTGGATGCACGTCGACGCAGCGATGGCTGGGTCCGCCATGATCCTTCCCGAATGTCGACGCCTGTGGCACGGAGTGGAGCAAGCCGATTCCCTGGTCCTCAATCCGCATAAATGGTTAGGCGCCTCCTTTGACTGCTCCGTGTACTTCGTGCGCGACCCACAACATCTCGTGCGCGTCATGTCCACGAACCCGAGCTACCTGCGCACCGCCGCCGATGCTGACGTAAAGAACTACCGCGACTGGGGCATCCCTCTCGGCCGTCGCTTCCGCGCCTTGAAATTATGGTTCCTCATTCGCGAGCAGGGCGTAAGCGGCCTGCAAGCCCGTATCCGGCGTGACCTCGCCAATGCCCAATGGCTTGCCGCCCAGGTCGACGCCGCCCCCGATTGGAAACGCGTAGCCCCCACTCCGCTACAAACAGTCTGCGTGCGTCACGAGCCGCCCGGGCTATCGGGTGACGCCCTGGACACGCACACGCTCGCCTGGGTCCGCCGCATCAACGAATCCGGCACAGCCTACATGACTCCCGCCATGCTCGACGGCAGATGGATGGTCCGAGTCTCGATCGGCGCGGAATCGACCGAGCGCCAACACATCGAACAGGTCTGGCTACTGATGCAGGAGCAGGCCGTACGAGGTACGTGATCGGCGTCGCCGGTCGGCTGTAGCCGCCCCGTCACTGTGAACGCCGCCAGATGGTGCAGAAACCATCATCGCAGGCATGTACATCCTCAATCTCCGCGTAGCCGCTACGATCTTCCTAGTCCTCCCACCGCACCTTCTTACGCCCCTGCTTGGTCTGTTGCTGCCGCGCCTTCCCCTCGAGACGCTTTTGACGCGAGGCGCGAGTGGGCTTGGTCGGCTTGCGAGGCTTCGGTGGCACCAACGCCCGCCGGATCAGGTCAGCCAACCGTTCCAACGCCTCCCGCCGATTATGCTCTTGCGAGCGCTGATTGCGCGCAATGATGAGAATGGCGCCATCATCTGTCACCCGGCGCCCCGCCAACCCCCGCAGCCGACTCTTCACACCTTCCGACAGGGCCGCACTACGGACCATCTCAAACCGCAGCTGCACGGCCGAAGACACCTTGTTGACGTTCTGCCCACCCGGTCCCGAGGCCCGCACGAACGCGAACGACAGCTCGCTGTCCGGAATGACGACGCCAGGGGCAACTTCCAGGTCCATCGTCAATCAGCGTTCTCGCTGTAATCGATCCCCCGCGACGCTTCCCCAGGTCCCGGCGGCCGCGTGACTGTCATAGGAGGGGCCCTGTCCAGCATCCGCAGCTCCCGCTGCGCAACCGGAATCTTCACGCCGTGCGCCCGGAAAATCCTCCAGATCGCGCGATTCACGTCCGAGCGCACATTGTTCACGCCATTCATCGGATCCGCGATCCAGAATCTGACCTCGATGCGCATCCCGTAATCCTCGAACGCCATCAGCCGAGTCACCGGCGGAGGATCCCTCAAGATTCGCGGATGATGCTCCACCGCTTCGAACAGCAGCTTTAGAGCCACCTCAGGATCGTCGTCATAGCTGACCATCACCGGAAGCCGTATACGAACCCGCTGATCCGAATAGCTCCAGTTGATGACCGAGTTCGTGATGAGATTCTGGTTCGGCACGAGCGTATCCACCCCGTCGCGGTCCCGTACCACGACGTACCGTCCCCGAAGCTCCTGCACCCAGCCAAAATTCTCAGTGCTGGTACCGGTGTGGCCCGTGAAGCTGATCACGTCTCCCGGCTTGATCGACTTGTCCATCAACAACACGAACCCGCTCACGAAGTTGCTGGCGATCGCCTGCAAGCCGAAGCCCAGACCGAGACCGATGGCGCCGGTGAGCACATTCAACGTTGTGACATCGACGCCCGCGGCGTTGATGCCGAGCATGATTCCCAGCCCCACGAGGAGGAAATACACGAACTTCGAGATGCCGATGCGGGTGGCGACAGCGAGCTGCTCGAGCTTCATCACGCGCTGCTCGAAAGCACGCGCAATGAGACTCGACACGACGACGAAGGCGGTGACGATCACCAGCCCTTTCAGCAACGCCCAGAGGCTGAACTGGGTTTTCCCTGGGATCAGGTTGATCCGGTTGAGGGTGGTTTCGACCTTGTCGAGCCACCCCACCAGCGAGAATCCGATGATCAGCCACAGGACGAAGGTGAGGCGGCTCTCCCAGGTTCTCAGCCACGAGTCCGGGCCCATCATGACCCGCAACAGATAGAGGCCAAGCCGCACCAGAACCAACGCGGTGGTGAGCTGCAGGGCAGTGTCGACCACCGTGGTAGGCATGCCCAGGAAGGCAAGGATCGAGCGGACGATCAGCAACACGATCAGCGCCACCAGGAAGGGCGCCAGGAGCACTGTCGCCTCCAGCGACTGGAGTTGCCACGCCTCCTGTTGGCGCGAAGCGCCTGAGTCCGCCAGATAGTTGCGATGCCAGCTGCGCACCACGTGGGCGCCGGCCAGGGCGATCAGCCCGGCGACCGCGATCGCAATGACCTCCGTCAGTATCTGCGGTGATGTCAGCTTGAGAAACAAGCCCTTGAAGGCGTGATCAGCATTGTCCATGGTTTATTGGCCGAAAGTCGCCTGCGGCGCTTTCGGCGGAGTTGAGTCCCACGCACGGCTTGGGCTGCGGGCAAAAAGCGTGGTTTTTGCCCGCTCGCGAGACGGATACCCCTGCGGCGCTTTCGGCGGAGTTGGGCGCCACGCGCGGCTTGATCTGCGGGCGAAAGGCGTGGTTTTTGCCCGCTCGCGAGAGGGATGCTCCCGCGACTCTTTCGGCGGAGTTGGGCGGGGCAGGTCGCCCGCGGTGCTTTCAGCGCGATTCAATTTGGCACACTCGGCGCCCAGGAGGCGAGGGCGCCCGCCGCTGTTTGTCAGGCATTGAGGTCTGGGATCAGCTCACTTTCCATGCGGGTGATCTGATCCTTGAGCATGAGCTTGCGCTTTTTGAGACGTTTCAGTTGCAGCTGGTCGGAATGTATGTCGAGTGTCAGACGAGCGATCACCTCGTCCAGATCACGATGCTCGATGCGCAGCGCCCGCAACTTCTCTACGTTGCGGAACAACTCGCGGTCAACATTATCGTCTTCGCTTTCCGCCATGGCGGGTAACGCCTGCGGTCTCCCGGAAGAGACGCTCTCAAGTGAGTAAGACGCGGCGCATGGCCACTGGTCAATCATCCCGGCGGCAAGTGCGCGCACCGACAATTCCCGCCGGAGCGCCACCGGCGCACCCGCCGAGAAGCCGGTAGCTTAGCGGACCGGCTTCGGAGGCGCCACGGGCGTTATCATACGCGCCCATGCCAGAGTCTGCCCTCATGTCCGAGCCCGCCGTTGAAAAGCCCGATTGGGCCCACATAGATACCGTCCTTTTGGATCTGGACGGTACGCTGCTCGACCTGGCGTATGACAACCACTTCTGGTTGGAGATTGTACCCGCCGCTTATGCTGCAGCGCGTTTGACAACCGTCGAGACGGCTCGAACCGAGCTCGCACCGCTGTTTCGGGCCTGCGAAGGGACTCTGCCCTGGTATTGCATAGACCACTGGAGCCGCCAGCTCAGCCTCGACATCGAGGGGTTGAAGCGTGCCAACACGGAGCGGATCGCATGGCTCCCGGGGGCCAGGGAATTCCTCATGCGTCTGCGCTCGGCCGGCAAGCGCGTGGTGCTGCTGACCAATAGCCATCCGCAAGTGCTTCGCATCAAGGACGAGAAAACCGGCGTTCTCGAGTATTTCGACGCAGCGTTCACGTCTCACGAATTCGGGGCGCCCAAGGAATCCCCGAGCTTTTGGGAGGCGGTGCAGGCCATCGAGCCCTTCGACCGCCAGCGGAGTCTATTCGCTGACGACAGTCCCGCGGTGCTGCGGGCCGCCCAACGTGCCGGAATACGGTGGGTTTATGGCGTGAGGCGCCCAGACTCGGTACAAACCGTGCGCGAGCACGTTGATGTAGCAGTGGTCGACGCCGTCAGCGAGCTGGCCTGAGACAATTACAGTGGCTTTACAGCCCATTTTGGACGGGAGAAGCCTGACTCCCACCCCGCGATAGGCCGGGCGTTGCGGGCGTCGAGACGGTGGCCCAGCTCGGCGCGCTTATGCCGGACTTGCAGGACGTGAGCTCAGCCAGGCTTTGCGGACCGTGGCTGTTGCGGACCGCGAATCAGCCAGGCTGTTGCGGACCTTGAGAGCCCTTCCCGGAGCGGCCGCGTCGGCGACGCTTCGATCGCCCGCCGCCAGAGCTGTCCTGGCTTTGACCATGACGCTTGCCGCCGCCCCCGCCGTGAGGACGGTGGCGTGGCCGCCGTCCCTCGGGCTCGGCGCCTTCCACGAGATCCGTAGCAAGGACCTCCGGGGCTATCGAGGCGGACGGAATCTTATGGCCAACGTAGTCCTCGATCTCCGGCAAGGACATCGCGAACTCCTCGCAGGCGAAGCTGATTGCGTCGCCTTCGGCGCCAGCGCGTGCCGTGCGGCCGATCCGGTGTACGTAGTCCGCCGCGTCCTGCGGAAGATCAAAGTTGAAAACGTGACTCACATCGGGAATATGCAGTCCGCGAGAAGCCACGTCGGTCGCGATGAGGACGGCGAGGTCACCGTTGTGGAAGTCCCGCAAAAAGCGCAGCCGCTTGTTCTGCGGCACATCGCCCGACAGGGCCTGCGCGTGGAAGCCATTCGCCTTGAGGATGCTCTCGAGTCGCTCGGCCATGCGCTTGGTGTTCACGAAAATCATCGTGCGGCGTGCCTCAGCCTGGCGCAGCAGGCCGATCAGCAGCGGCACTTTCTCCGCGTTGGAGGGGTAGTACAGGAGCTGACGCACCCGATCGACGGTCATCTTGTCCGGCTCGATGCGCACCAGCTCGGGGTTGTTCATGTGCTCATAGGCGAGCTCGAGGACACGATAGGAGAGGGTGGCGGAAAACAGCATGGACTGCCGCTTTTCCGGCGGCGGGAGGCGGCGCAGGAGATAGCGGATATCGGCAATGAAGCCGAGATCGAACATCCTGTCGGCTTCGTCGAGCACCACAGCCTGGGCGTGCCGCAGGTCGAACACATGCTGCTTGTAGTAGTCGATCAGGCGGCCGGGGGTGCCGATGAGCACGTCAACCCCCTCCTCGAGCTGCCGTCGCTGCTTCTCGTAATCGACCCCGCCATACACCACGGCCTGTCTGAGACCGGTATGCCTTCCGAGGATTTCACCGTCGTGGTGAATCTGAACGGCAAGCTCGCGGGTCGGAGCAACCACCAGCGCCCGTATCGAGGTCGGAGACCGACTTTGTGGGGGCGGACGTGTGAGCAGCGCCTGGTACAGCGCCACCAGAAAGGCGGCAGTCTTGCCGGTGCCTGTCTGAGCCTGTCCGGCGACGTCCTTTCCCTGGAGCGCTATGGGCAGCGTTTGTCCCTGGATAGGTGTGCACACGGTAAAGCCCGCGTCGCGGATACCCTCTGAGACCTGCGGGGCCAGGCCTAGGGATTGGAATGTCGGGGAACCAGAGTGTGGGTCATTCATCAAATAGGTCTACAGTGTTGTTCGAAATGGGTGGGCGGCCCTTGCAAAAGGGGCTCGGAAGCGCTACAAAGTGCCCAAGACAGCGGGCAATTCGTACCCGCACCTGCCCCCAAGTTCTTTTTCCGTTAGGCTCGAACTCATACTCATCACGAGTTAGTGTAACCGTTTGACGGGTGTTTCTGGCATGGCTTTCGCCGCCTTTTGCCGCCCCGCATGACGTCTTTAAGTCCTCTATCCGAACAAAACAACCTTTTTTCACTTTCGCATTCGACGGAGGTTGAACCGCGTGAGTAGCCCGCATGTGAGTAACCCGCACATTGTGCATACCACGGACGCCACATTTGCCCAGGACGTCCTGAAGTCGGACAAGCCAGTCCTGCTCGATTTCTGGGCCGAATGGTGTGGCCCCTGCAAGATGATCGCGCCGATCCTCGATGAGATCGCCGGCGAATATCAGGACCGCGTCAAAATCGCCAAGCTCAACATCGACGAAAACCCGCAGACACCGC
>CAZBTV010000077.1:0-35056 GCA_964494895.1 uncultured Steroidobacteraceae bacterium
ACCGTGTGGGGTACTCCATGTTGCGCGAGCTCGAACGCGGTCAATGATGCCCCCTGGTTACGGGGGCGCGTCTCGTCCACCCACACGTGTATCGGTATGCCCCGATCGTGCGCGACGTAGATAGGTGCAAGGGCGGTTCCATAATCGACCGTCGCCAGCCAGCCTGCGTTGCAATGAGTCAGGATGTTGAGCCTACGTCCCGGGCTCACACGCGCCAGATCTTCGATCAACCTCACTCCGTGCTCGCCGATCGCCCGGTTCGTTTGTACATCCTCGTCGCAGATGGCCGCCGCGCATTCGTACGCAACGGCCACTCGTCTTTCGCCCTGATGCGGTTTGATCGCCGCCTTCATTCTTTCCAGCGCCCATCTCAGGTTGACGGCGGTTGGACGCGTCGCGAGGAGGGTCCGGTAGTTGTTTTCGAACGCCGTATCCGACGGGTCCACTCGCAGCCCCAGGCAAACACCGTAGGCGGCCGTGGCTCCAATCAGGGGAGCCCCGCGTGTCCACATCTCTTTGATGGCTCGCGCCGCCGCCTCGACCGAGGCGAGCTCCGCGATCTCCACGCGCCAGGGAAGTTGCCTCTGATCGAGGATTCGCACTGACCAGCCGTCCTCAGCGAGCCAGATGGAGCGATGGTGAATGCCATGGATTTTCATTTTCGATCCTTTCGCGCACTCACCCGATCAGGGTGATTTCGTCAAAGCTGCGGGCGTGCACGCCCGTATGGGTTGTGGCCTGCTCGCGCGCCAGCAACACCGTTTGCATGCCTGCCTGGGCGGCGGCGTGTGTCTCTCCGCCGTGATCTGAGAGAAAGAGGATCGCCTGTGGCGGCAAGGCAAGTGTCTCTGCAATTCTAGTGTAGGAGCGCGACTCGAGCTTCGGTCCTGTAGTGGTATCGAAATACCCCGAAAAGAGCGGTGACAAATCACCATGAGGTGTACGAGAGAACAGCAGCTTTTGCGCAGCGACCGATCCCGACGAATAGACATAGAGGCGCAAGCCGCTCGCGTGCCATTTACGCAAACCGCGCACAGCGTCCTCGTAGACGTGACCTTCGAGCTCTCCCGTCTCATACCCCACTTGCCAGATCATCCCCTGCAGCGTTTTCAGCGGAGTGATCTTCCGATCCTCATCCATCCACTGCAGCAGAATCGCAATTGTCTCTTCGGTCGCGAGCGTGCCCTTGCCGGCGATCGCACCGATTTCCCTAGCGATGTCGGTGAGCTCAGACTCGTGCTTGCGCACGAATGCCGGTATGGAGCGGCGGGCGTAGGGAAACAAAACATCCTTGACGAAGGCGAGGCTGGTCGTCGTCCCTTCAATGTCAGTTACGACGGCGCGGACGCCGCGAGCCTCGATCACGTCGGCGGCGATCCGTAGAACGGAAAGTTGCGCGCAATCCGCTCGCCCGTGAACTTGGCCACCCAACCTGCCGGCGTGGTGAAGAGTCGGATGACCGTGAAGTCTGGGGTCGGGCCCATGTCGAACCAGTGGCGAGTGCCAGCGGGCACGCTGAGCAAGTCGCCTCGCTCGCACAACGTCATGTGCACCTTTCCAGCTGCGCGCAAATAGAACACCCCGGCACCTTCGACGAAGAAGCGGACCTCGTCGTCGTCATGGGTGTGCTCATCGAGGAACTTCATCCGCAGCTCCTCACGCTTCGGATTGTCAGGCAGACAGCGCAGGACGTCGACGGATTGATAGCCGCACTCGCGCTTCAGCCTCTCGATATCGCTCCGGTACGCCTCCAGGACAGCGGCATCCTCGATATCGGGGGCCAGCTGCCGCGAAGCGGTCCATCTCTCGAAGCGCACATGAATGGATTTCAGTGCCGCTGCGATCTGCTCGCCATCGCTGGTGTCGAGCAGTGGACTGGTCGCATCGTCGTCTCGATAAATAGTCAGGTGGCTCATGTCCTTGCACCAACTCCGAGGCGTCTCGCCTCGATCTCACAGCTCAAAAGATGTTCCAGACCTTCGATCACGCGTTCGGCCTCCTCGATATCCTTGCCCCAGCCATAGGCGCCGTGACCACGGATGAGGTACGCCGGCGCCTGCGCCGCTGCGAGCCGTGCTCGCCGGCCGATCTCCTGGCCGACCTCCCGGGCCAGGCTGGCGACGTTCTGTGAATTCTCGAATACCGGGATTTCCACGGTAGCCTCGTGAGTGGTCACTCCAGGAAACGCCTTGAGCATCTCGTATCCCTGCAGAGGCAGCTCGGAGGTTCCGGGCAGATACCGGGTGAGAGCGACAACGGGTACCGAATGAACGTGCAGTACTGCATTGATCGCGGGAAGGAGTCGGTAGATGACCACATGCAAAGCGGTCTCGGCGGACGGTTTCTTATCCTCCAACGCGATGCCCTCGGCATCGACCAGCATGATGTCTTCCCGACCCAGCCGTCCTTTGTGGCGCCCGGAGACGGTTACGGCGATCCGTCCATCGCCGAGCCTCACGGAGTAGTTCCCAGAGGTCGCTGGCGCGAGGCCTCGCGCATCCAGGCGACGCCCCGAGGCGATAATCGCCTCCACCGCTTCATCGACGGACAAGGTCATGTGGTATGGGGCTCTCGGCAAGGCAAGGTAAACACTCAGGGTGCCATTATCGCATTAATCAGGCATGACACGGCAGGCGTGCCGAGATAGCCCGGCCGCACTGGATCGCAGACACTATGGCCCGTGAGGTTGGAGCCATGGCGGTGTGTCGATGACGCTGGAACTTTTCCCGGACGAGGTAGCGGCCGAGCCAAGCGAGGAGCCGCTCGCTCCAGGCGCGGTGGTTTTGCGTGGATTCGCGCGGAACAAGGCGCCGTCATTGCTTGAAGCCGTGCTCGATGTGAGCCGTCAAGCTCCCTTCCGTTTCATGGCCACCCCTGGTGGCTATCGGATGTCTGTCGCCATGACCAACTGCGGTGTCGCAGGTTGGATAACCGATCACAGCGGATATCGTTACGCTCCGAATGACCCTGCTACCGGCAGGCCCTGGCCGGCAATGCCCGCGGCCCTCGCTGAGCTCGCCTCCTCAGCGGCAGCACGAGCCGGTTTCGAGTCATTCACCCCGGACGCCTGCCTGATCAATCGCTATGAGCCCGGCAGCCGCCTTTCAATGCACCAGGACAAGAACGAGCGCGACTTCACCGCTCCCATCGTATCTGTCTCGTTGGGGCTGCCCGCTGTGTTCCTGTTCGGCGGTTATAAGCGTACCGACAAGGCAGCCCGCGTTTGTCTGGCACATGGTGATGTCGTCGTTTGGGGCGGTGCCGCGCGCCTTCGCTATCACGGAGTGATGCCTCTGAAGGACGGCGAGCATCCCGTCCTGGCGCGGCAGCGCATCAACCTCACCCTGCGCAAGGCTTTCTGAGCACAAACCGCAACGGGCCAGTGTCAGGTCTGGATGCGTTTAAGCCTTTGCAACTGCAGCAAACCGACATCCGACGCTTTCGTGCCGGTATAGTCCGGCTCCGACAAGAATGCTGCCGTGCGCAGCATGTCCGAACAGATGGAGCTGGCTGAACCTCAACCACCCAACATCACCCGGAGGCTCCTATGACTATCCGCAGAGCTCGACCGAAAGCGTTTCTGGTCGTTGCGGCGGCTGCGACGAGCTGCGTGACAGCTTTTGCGGCCGACACGGACTCCTCGAGCCAGGATCCGACACCACTCTCGACACAGTGTGCCGGGCTGCCCAGCTATAGCGCGCTCAAGAGTGCTCTGACGAGCGCGCGTGACCAGTCGAATGGCGGTTTCAACCTTGACATGTGGGCAACGGTCGTCAACCGCGACGGGGTCGTATGCGCCGTCGCCTTCACTGGAGCGGAGCGTGGGAGTCAGTGGCCCGGCAGCCGTGTCATTTCCGCACAGAAGGCCAACACCGCGAATGCTTTCAGCCTGCCGAAGCTGGCGCTGTCTACTGCGAACCTCTACTACGCGGTGTCACCGGGTGGAACTCTGTACGGCCTGCAACACAGCAACCCGGTGGATGCGAGTGTTGCCTACCAAGGGCCCGCGGCCGACTTTGGCCTGGCCAACGATCCGATGGTCGGGCACCGGATCGGTGGCGTCAATGTTTTTGGAGGCGGGTTGGCGCTCTACAACGCTTCACACGTGTTGATAGGTGCGGTCGGTGTCAGTGGCGACAGCTCGTGCGCCGATCACAACATCGCATGGCGTACGCGAAAGGGATTGAGCTTGGATCACGTACCCGCCGGGGTGAGCGGGGACTCTGAGCGCCCAGACAACATCGTGTATGACATTGTTCCGCAACCAGGGCAGCAGCTGGGCGTCAGCCCGAGTGGCTGGGGCCATCCCACATGCAGCTCGGCCGCAACTTCCATAGCTGCCAGTTTGCCGCCGACGACTCATTGAGGGGATCACCCCATGAAGGGCACTCGCGCGCCGGAGCCAAGCCCCCAGCGCGCGGGTGACTCGCAGGTTTCGGGGCACGTTCCCGCGCCGCTGCCGTCGGCCTGAAATCGAAAATCGCATGCGTTCCGCGCATCCATCTGGGTGCGGCTACTCACGCACTCTGCCTGGCGAATGACCGCAGCGCGGGAACGGCGCTACAGCCGATATGTGGTGGCTTGCGTCGTACGTATCCACAAGCGCAACATCGCGGCCCGAGCTTACTTCGAGCCCGCTCGGTTACCGTCCCCGAAGCCGCAATCTCTGCGTTTCAACAGGGCACCCGGCGCGGGGCGGCGCGGCTCGCCCTACTGGATGGCCGGAAACAGAACATGTGTGACAACGACGATTTCAACGAATTTGCACGGCGTGCTGACGTGTCTCGCAGGCAATTTGGCGCGCTGGCGCTAGGCACAGGAGTGTCGATGGTGTTGCCTGCGCTCGCCGCGGACGCGGGCCTCAAGGATGACGATGTCGAGATCAAGACGGCCGACGGGGTCGCGGATGCCTACTTCGTTCATCCCTCCAGCGGCAAACATCCGGCTGTGCTGATTTGTCCCGATATCTTCGGCCTCCGACCGGCGTTCAAGGAAATGGCACGTCGCCTGGCCGGATCGGGCTATGCGGTACTGGTATTCAACCCGTTCTACCGGACGAAAAAGGCGCCGACCGCGCCCGAACACCCGGACTTCCAGGATCCGGCGACCCGCGATCTGCTCATGGGGATGGCGAATGCAACGAGTGCCGATACCATGGTGACCGACGCGAGAGCCTATGTCCCCTGGCTCGACGCCCAGGCCGCCGTCGACAAGAAGAAGAAAATGGCCGTGACCGGCTATTGTTATGGTGGCCCCTTTACCCTGCGCGCGGCAGCCTCATTTCCCGACCGGGTGGGAGCAGGGGCTTCATTTCACGGCGGTGGTCTGGTGACCGATAAGCCTGACAGCCCTCATCTGCTCGTGCCGAAGATCAAGGCGCATTATCTGTTCGCCATTGCGGAGAACGACGACCAGCGCCAGCCCGAGGCCAAGACCGTGCTACACGAGGCCTTTGACAAGGCGCGTTTGCCGGCTGAGATCGAGGTCTACACCGGCACCCAGCACGGCTGGTGTCCTCCGGATTCGCGGGTCTATAACCACGATCAGGCGGAAAAAGCGTGGAGCCGCATGCTGGTGCTGTTCAAGACCGCGCTGGCCTGAAAAAAACAACGAGTCCGCAAACAACCCCGTGTCTGGGCGACGAGCGCGCCCAGACACGTAGATGCCACCCGGCGCCAGTCCGAGTACCCCGGGAGCGCGCACCCAGCAGCGCAATCCTCGAGCCTGAGGCCGCAATGGCGCGAAGTGGCCTGGCTCATCCGGACCGCACGACCATCGTCGTGCGGTCCGGATTGCCTCGAGGAGCGAAACGTCCGTGGGGGGGCGAGGTCAGTTGATGAGCGGCCCGAAGTTGCAGCCGGCAGGAGCGGTCAGGGTCGTAGCCATGCCCACTATGAAGGTGCTGGGCGTCAGCGCTCCGGTCTTCAGCGGCGCCTTGTAGAACGAAGCGCTGCCTGCGTCCACTGCGTTGGTCGCTGCGATGTCGCCTGCATTGTCGAAGCACAGCCCGTTGGTGTCAGTCAATGTCTGACTGCCCATGACGGTCGTCGGGCTGATCGTGATGGCGGGTGTCGGTGTGCCGCTCGCCCCGAGGTTGGCCTTGGCGAATTTCACCAATGTGAACGGTGTGTTGGCGTTGCTCGACCAGAGGTTGCCACCGGAGTCGAACGCCAGCTCCCATGGGCCCTGCACCGAGCCGTTGCCGTTGTCGCTCAGGGTGATGTCGGGCATGAGTTGCGGAGTGAGCATCCCGGTGCCAGACACCGTCGGCAGGTGCGCTGCTGCGAACTCGACGATGGTGGTGCCCACGGGGCTCATCGTATTGTTCGCGCCGGGCACTCCACCGTTGTTGGCCACCCAGAGATTGCCGGCGCCGTCGAAGGTGATGCCCAGCGGGCCGTTGAAGGCCGTAGAGCTGATGATGATGGTGGGCATCAGGTTGTTGGTGCCTGACATGGCGAGCTGCGCCGCGGTGAACACCAGGATGGTGTTGTTGTTATGGTCGCTGACCCACTGGTTTCCCTGCTTGTCGAACACGGATTGCTGCGGAAAGGCCAGGTCGGCCGAGGTAATGATCGCGACGGGCTCCGGCGCGTTCGACATACCCAGCTGCGACAGCTGCATGGCGCTGAATTTCAGCAGCGCGGGCGTCATCTTGCCATTGATGTTCGCGTTCGGATCCATGACCCAGAGATTGCCCATTGAATCGAAGGTGACTCCCTGGGGCGCTCCGAAGGCGGCGCTGCTGATGTTCCGATGCGGTGCCCCCGACTGGGTTGCGGTCGTGAGCTGGCTGGGAATGAACTCGACCACGTTCGGGCCGTTGGCGATCCACAGGCCCTTGTTGTTCACCGTGTTGTTGTGCTTGCAGGCGACGAGCGGCGCCACGGCGCACACTGCCAACAGTGCCGCCTTGAGGCGTCCAGGGCTCCTGGTGATTGCTGAAAAAAACATTGCGATGTCTCCTGAAGAAGTCGTTACGGACACTGACGGTCCACGGCGCCGGTCACATTCTAGGGAGGACTGCGCTTCGGTTGATTCGCGTCCAGACAATAATCAGGTTCCCGGGTGTTGCCATTTTCGCCATGTTGGGCTTGTTGTCTTTGTTTGGCGTCAAGATGGCCGGAGAAAGCTAACACAAAGCTGACTCGATGGTCTGAATGGACAGACACTGTCGGCTCGCGGGCACGCCGCTCGAGACCCCTGTGTCGCGCGCTGGCGGCACCTTGCCGGCCCGGTTGGGGTGCTTACGGCATTCCGCCGGCGGATGCTTCGGGCGCGTGTCTTGCGTCACCTCGGGTAATGGCATTGCAGCGACGGCCGCTGCGATGGGGGGCGGAGCAGTCGATGGGCTCGAGGCTATGATCCACCGGGTTGTGAGCGGTGAGGAGATCGCGCGCTTTCAGCGGGACGGTTACCTGACCGTCCGCAACTTTCTCGGCCGCGAGCAGATCGCGCAGATAGTGCGGTGGACTGTGGAGCTCGAGATGGCCCGCGAGGTTTCCGGGCGCCATTGGGTCTATCGGGAAGACAGCATCACCGTGCCCGGCCGGCGGGTGATTCAACGCATCGAAAACTTCTGTCCGTATCACGAAGGCTTCGACAAGCTTGTCCGTGAGGGCGAGCTACCCCGTTGGGTGGGCGCCCTGATGGGTGGCCCGGTGGTGCTGTTCAAGGACAAGATCAACTTCAAAATGCCAGGGGGGGCCGGTTTCAAGGCGCACCAGGATCAGCAGGCCGGTTGGAGCACGTACGCTGCATTGTTCGTGACTGCCATGGTGACGCTCGATCCGTCGACTCGGGAGAATGGATGTCTGGAGATCGCGGCCGGCCGTCATCGGGAGGGTCTCATCGGCCACCAGTGGGTGCCGCTCGAGGAGGCGGGATTGGATCTCAGGCCGGTTCCTACCGCACCGGGAGACGTGATTTTTTTCGATAGCTTCGTGCCGCACAGCTCCAGCGCGAATCTCACGGACGCACCGCGCCGCATCCTTTACCTTACCTATAACCTGGCGAGCGAGGGAGATCACAGAGCCCGATACTTCGCGGACAAGCATGCTTCCTTTCCTCCTGACATCGATCGGGACAAGGAGAAGAGCTATGTTTTCCGCGTCTAAACATGACGGTCAGCCTTTGAAGCTCGCAACGCTCCTCGGTAGTGTGTTTGGCGTCGCACTCTCCGTATGGCTGCTGAAGAGCTACGGCGTCGCACGCATCCTCGGTGTGCTCATCCGTGTGGGCTGGATCGGGATGATCGCGGTCGTTCTGTTTCATCTGCCGCAGATGTTGTTTTCCGCCCTGGCATGGAAGCTCATTGCTGCGTCCAGGCGCGAGCCGCGGCCCCGCTTGCGGACGTATGTCTGGTTACGTTTGATTCGTGAGGGTGTCAACAACCTGCTGCCCCTTGCCCAGATCGGCGGTGAGATCGTCTCGGCACGCCTGTTGCAACTGCGCGGTGTGCCTCTGGCGAGCGCTATCGGGGTCACCGTTGCCGATCTGCTGATGGAGGGGGGAACCCAGGTCCTGTTCGCGGTGCTGGGCGTTTTTGTTTTGGCGCACGTGGCCGGTCACGGCGATGCCATTCAGCTCGCGACCCAGGGACTGCTGCTGGCCGCGCTGGCCGTTGCCGCCGGATTCGCCGCTGTATGGCTCGGCGCGGCAGCGCTGATAGAACGAGCCCTGTTGCGACTCGGGCAGTCGCTGGGATGGCCCTCGGCCGCGCGTATCGGCGGATTGAATGCAGCATTGGTCGACTGCTACCGATCGCCGCGGAGAGGGATGCTGGCGGCGTCTTCGCACCTCATCTCCTGGCTGCTGGGAGGCGCGGAGGTGGCGCTGGTGTTGTATTTTTTCGGTCGCGATATCGATCTCCGCACGGGCGTGGTGATCGAGAGTCTGGGGCAGGCGGCAAAGTCGATGGGCTTCGCCATACCCGGGGCAGCAGGGGTGCAGGAGGGCGGTTATGTCCTCGTCTGTGGCGTTCTGGGCATCTCCCCTGAGATCGCGATTGCGCTGTCCTTGGTCAAGCGGCTGCGGGAGCTGCTGTTGGGGATCCCAGGGCTGGTTTTGTGGCATCGGGCTTCGGCGAAGGCGGCAGTCGTGCCGTTGACCTGACCGTGCGGAGGAATTGAGCAATGGCGACGACCTGGACTCATCTGCTTGCGCGACAGCTGATTCGGCCGCTGCTCGGAACAGCGGTACGGCCGAATCACCTGACTGCGCTGCGTCTGCTGACGGGTGTCGCGGCATGTCTCGCGTTGAGCCTTGGAACGCGCGCGGGCATGTGGTGGGGAGGAGGGTTGTGGCTCGTTTCCGCCTTCCTCGACCGGGCCGATGGCGAGCTGGCGCGCGTGGGTGGAATGGTGAGCCCTGCTGGCCACCGCTATGACTACTACTGCGATACCGGAGTCAACACGATGTTCTTCGTTTGCGCCGGCATCGGATTGCGTCATTCCTGGCTCGGATCCTGGGCGATTCCCCTTGGCTTCCTCAGCGCGGCTTCGATGCTGTTGGTGAGCGTGTTTTCCGAATGGCTCCAACTGCGTAGCGGCGCCCGCCCCTATTCGGGCAGGTGGGGCTTCGATCCGGACGATGCCCTTTATCTGCTGGGCCCGTTCGCCTGGCTCGGTTGGCTGAGCCTGGTCCTGGTCGGCGCCGCGATCGGTGCCACATTGATGATGACCATCACCGGTGTCCGGCTTCTGCGCGCGCGCCAGGCAGACATGCGCGCGGCTTGAGACCCCCGCCGCCGCAGGCAGCGCCTCCAGCTACCGCAGCGTTGCGACTGCCCTGAAGAGATCGTCGGGGTTGGCGGGCTTGGTGAGGTGCTCATCGAAGCCGGCCACGCGGGTCCGCTCGAGATCGGCCGCTTGTCCCATGCCCGTGAGCGCGATGAGCTTCACGCTGCCCCCCCACGGTTGGCCGCGAATCATGGTCGCCAGCTCCGCGCCGTCCGGGTGGGGCATGTTGAGATCGATGAATGCCACATCCGGCGGTGAGCGTGTCGCGGCTTCGAAGGCGGTGGAGCTGTCAAAGCAGGTATCGACCGAGTGTCCGCGATATTGCAACAACGTCCCGAGGCTGGTCGCCGCGTCCACATTGTCGTCGACGACCAACACATGGCGGGGCGCATGAGGAGGTGGAGCGATCTTGAGTGGAGCGGCGCAGCTCGCAGGGATTGTCGCCAGCGGCAGGCGAATCCGGAAATCGCTCCCTTTGCCGAGCCCAGCGCTGTGGGCCGTCAAGTCCCCAGCGTGCAACCTTACCAATTCCCGCGCGAGTGCAAGCCCCAGCCCCAGACCCGCGCCCCCGGACTGGGTCCTGCTCGAATCCAATTGCACGAACATCTCGAAAATCCTTCCGAGGTCATCCGGTGCGATGCCGGCTCCGTTGTCGCGCACGCGGATGATCGCGTAGCCAGGCTTCGTCCGCATCGACAGCTCGATTCGTCCGCCCACCGGAGTGAACTTCGAGGCGTTGTTCAGCAAATTGGCGACGACTTGCGCCAGCCGCGCGGGATCCCCGTCCACGTGCATCTCCCGAGGTGCGGGCAATACCACCAGCTCCTGGGACTTCTCTTCGATGTTGGGACGCGCCGTCTCGATCGCCGCGTTGACGAAGGACTCGACCGTGACACATTCGCGATGCAGCTCCAACTTGCCGCGATCGATCCGGCTCGCATCCAGCAGATCGTCGATCAGCCGGGTGGCGAGCTCGATCTGACGCTCCATCATCGCGTGCAGGTCATCGAACTCCCGGGGTATCCGTGTCTTGAGAATTGTGATTCCGTTGCGGATCGGCGCGAGCGGATTGCGCAACTCGTGAGAGAGTGTCGCCAGAAACATGCTCTTGGCTGCATTGGCACGCTGCAGGTCGGCCGCACGTTGCTTGAGGCTGAGGGCGAGCTGTTTGGTCTGGGTGATCTCCGAGAAGGACATGGCGATTCCATCCTCCACTTTGACGATCATGTACCGGAGCCAGACGTTGGGGGTCGAGCTGGGATCGGCCAGCTCGATATCCAGCGGCGTACCGGTTTGCACGACCTGGCAGAGTGCATCGAACAGCCCCCCGGCACAGGCGCCCGGCATGACCGCCTTGATGGTCGATCCCACGACGAGCTCCGGGCGGGAATTCGCCGTGGTCGCGCCCAGAGGGTTGATGTACTCGAATTCGAAATCGACGATCCGGCCGGTGGTGTCCCGCCGGGTCTGCAATAGACCGTGGCCTTGAATGGCGGCCTCCTGGGATCGCAGGAATCTCTCTTGCATGCGGCGATGAGCGTCGCGTGTACGTCTCATGGCCTCCCCCAGGCCGATGATCATACCGGAGGAGGATGCGTAGAGAGCCACGCCGAGCAGTGTGTGCACCCCGTCGGTGGGCAGGACACCCAAAGGCTGGCCGATCGCCAGCGCCGCGCCGACTAGCCCGACGACAGCGGTGATCGCGGCAGGGCCCCAGCCCCACATCCATACGGTGACGGCCGTGGCCCCGAACAAAGTGGCATACGGCGTGTCCGATCCCATCAATGGAATGAGAGCCCAACGCAGGGCTACGGCCACCGCGGCAATGGCGATGGCGCCGGCAAACCTCATCACAATGGCATTGCCCCCCACCTCGGGGTCGTCGAGACTTACCTCACGACCAAAGTCATAGTCTGTAGCGTGGCGAAAGTCGTGCGATTTGGCAAACATTGCAGAGCGAAGTGGGAACGGAGGTGACCTTGACGTCAGCTCCACCATTCACGATTCCGCAAACTGAACAGACCAACTTCCGACGCAGTCGTCCGATTGCGACGCTCACTTTTTGCGCGCTGGCACGAATTTGCCCAAAGTCTGGGCGAAGTGATGTTTACCTGCCCGTGCAGTTACCCGGATCTGTTGGGATTTTTGAGGTACTCTGTGCACATGGACCGCGATTTTGTCCGCAGCGATGCCCAGACTTCGCGGCCGGCCTGGCGCCGGCTGGTCCTTCAGCGCGGCCACAGAGCCCAGCAGGATCGCGTGTCCACCAGGCTGGACGGCTCTGACAACGGCGGTGGGGAGCTTGCCGAAGCGCGCGCGTTGCCCTCTTCAGCGCTTCGCGAGGTCGAGCGGAGGTGAGCTGGGGGGAGTGAGTGCCCGCTCGGCCTCTCGTAGCACACGCGTGATGCGGGCCGCCCACTCTTGCTGTCCGGCGTCCGTCAACAACAAGTCCTGGCGTATCTCGATTTCGACGTGCGGCAGGCCCCGCGCCTCACCATGACGTGGAATGGTGTAGTCGGTCTCGTCGCTGACGAAGTAGGGTTGATTGTCCCCAATGATGAGGCCCGGCTCGCGCCGCAAGCCGTCCAATACCTGTCGGGCAAAGCGCCGGTCGCGGTTATACAACACCGCCGCGTGCATCTCGCGACGGACACCCTTGAAGACGTCCGTCATGCTGTGTTGGGCGACCAGGATCGTGGGGTGTCCCGCAGCTGCCCGTTCATCGAGCAGCATGCGGATGCGCTCGTGATATGGATCGAAAATCTCCCTGCGCCGGGCGAGCCTTTGTGCCTGCGTGAGAGCGCTGTTGCCGGGAATTTCCGTCGATTCACTCATGACTGGAATAGACGTTGCCACTCGCGGATCACGGTTGCAGTCGATCACCAGGCGCGAGTAGTTTTGCGCTACGAGCGGCGCATCCAGCGTTTCCGCGATTCTCTGTGCCACGGCCAACGCGCCAATATCCCAGGCAATGTGCCTGCGCAACTGCGACTCCGGCAAGCCCAGGTTCTCCAGCCGGTGTGGAATCCGCGGGCTCGCGTGATCCACCACGATGACGAAGTTGGAGGTTCCCCGGCTTCGCACGACGGTGCAAGGCGGCGGCTCGTCCGCAGCAATCAGGTCGGGTTCCATGGCGGAAGCGTAGCAAGAACGCCCCCGGGCAGCTCTCTTATCGCTCGCATGCCGTGGTCCGCCTGGAGGAAAAGGTAGAATAGCGGTCCACGATCGGATTGCTGAAGCCCTGAGGTTCGTCGATGTCACTGTTTTCGCGCTTGTTTCGCAAAGCGCCGCCGCCCACCTTGCCGCCAGAGCAACCGCGCCGGATGGCGGAGGCGCCACGCCCTGAGCCGACCGCTCCCGATCGAGCCGCGCTGGCGGCCAAAGAGGAAGAGGAGCTCAAGGCTGCGATTGCCGGTGGCCAGGTACAAAAAGTGGCCTGGCTCGTGGTCGAGGGCAGCTCCACCAAGGTACGACAGCAGGCCGCCCACGCGATCCATGATCCCGAGCAGCTCCGGCAGCTGATCAAGCAGGTGCGCGGCGGGAACGATAAAACCGTATACAAGATCCTGACCCACAAGCGAGACGCCCAGCTCGAGCAACAGCGTCAGAGCGCACAGCTTCATGCCGAGATCGACGCGGTCAAGGTGGCCGTCGAGCGGCATAGCCTTCGGCCGTACGACGCTCTGTTCACCCCGACCTTGGAGCAGCTGCAGGTCCGCTGGACGGCGGTGGCGCCGCATGCCGAGCCGGAAACTCAGCAGAAAGTCCAGCAAGCCATTGATCGCGCTCGTGAGGTGATCGCGCAGCATTTGCGCCAGATTGCGCTTGAAGCCTCACGTGAGCTCGCCGCTGCGAACGAGGCAGCGGAGGCAAAGCGGATCAAAGAGGAGGAGGAGAAGGCTGCCGCCGCGGTAGCGGCCGAGCGTTCGCGGGCTCTGGAAGAAGAGCGCAAGGCGTTGGAGGAGGAGCGCAAAGCGCAGGCGGAGAAGCAGGAGGCGGAAGCGGTCGCGCTGCGCCAGATGGGTGGACTGATTCGCAAAGCCCACGGCGCGCTGAACGAGGGCAGCACCGGCCGCGCGGCCGGTCTCAGGCGCGCCATCGAGGAGAAGTTGTCTTCCGCGCCCGCATTGCCGCCCCACCTGTCCAGCCAATTGCAACAGCTCGACAAGAAGCTCGCGGAGCTCAAGGACTGGAAGAGCTTCTCGGTCGGACCGAAGCGGCTCGAGTTGATGGAGGAAATGGAGTCGCTCATCGACTCCAGCCTCGATCCGCCGGTGTTGGCGGATCGAATCAAGGGCCTGCAGGAAGAGTGGCGCACTCTGAATCGGGGTGCCGGCGAGAACGTCGAAGCCGATTGGCACCGGTTCAATGAGGCAGCCCAAAAGGCTTACCAGCCGTGCCGGGAATACTTCGCAGCCCAGGCGCTGCTCAGGCAGGAGAATCTGCAGCGGCGCACGGAATTGTTCGACAGGCTGGCCGCGTTCGAAGCAAGCCACAACTGGGAACAACCCGACTGGCGCGCGGTGATCGTGGCGCTGCGCGAATGCAAGCAGCAGTGGCGCCAACATGTGCCTGTGGATCGCGCGGCCGGGAAGGCTCTCCAGCAGAAATTCGATGCACTCACGGGTAGCCTGCAGAGCCGTCTGGATGCCGAGTACGATCGCAACATCAAGGCCAAGAGGTCGATCATCGAGCGCACGCAACGGCTGCTCACCCAGGAGGACAGCCGCAAGGCGATCGATGAGGTGAAGGCTCTTCAACAACAGTGGCGAGCTGTCGGACCGGTACCGCGCGCCCAGGACCAGCGGTTATGGGAGGAGTTCCGGCAACACTGCGACGCCGTTTTCCAGAAGCGTCAGCAGGCGTTCTCTGAATATACCGCGGGGCTCGAAGCCAACAAGTCAAAGGCGATTGCGTTGTGCGAGGAAGTGGAGGGCATGGTGGTCCTATCCGGGCCGCAACTGCTGGAAGCGGCGCGGAAGTTACCTGACCTGCGCCTCGCGTTCGAGTCCATTGGAGAGTTTCCTCGTGCGGATGCGCGCGCGCTTCAGGCGAAGTTCGAAAGGGCGTTGGAGCGTTTCGAGGGCGCCCTTGGTCGCCAGAAGGACAGCGATGTCGAGCGTAGTTGGAGTAGTTTGCTCGATGCCGCTGATCGGGTGCGGGCCTACAGGTGCGCGGTTGCGCGCAACGCCGACGCTACCGAGCGCGATTCCTTGCGAAAAGAGGCGGAGGACTACATCGCGGGAATCACGCAGTGGCCGAATGGTGGCCTGGAAGCGGTCAGAAAAGAGCTGGCGCGAGAGGATGCGGTCGATTTCGCCGCGAACGAGAAATCACTGCGAATGCTGTGCATCCGTGCCGAGATCCTCACGGACTCACCGACTCCGCCAGAGGATCAGCCGCTGCGTCGGGAGTATCAAGTCCAGCGATTGGTCAGCAACATGGGACAGGGAAGCAGGGCGGATGAGGCGCAGATGGACGCCATGGCGCTCGAATGGATTGGCGTTGGGCCGACGGACGAGGTTACGTACAAGCCTCTGCTGGAGCGGTTCATGCGTTGCCGAAGAGGTGCCTGAACGCCCGGCGGTGACTGTGGAGGTTGCGAATCTGTCGAAGGGGTTTCAGGCCTTGATGTCGAGAAGCGCCCCGAGTGTCTGATCGATGATCGAAAGTGCTCGGGCGGAGGCTTCCACGTTGAGCTTCTGCTGTTGCGCATCGACCAGCGCGCCCGTCATCGCGTCACCGCTGTCTGCGGAGATTGTCCCATCCGCAATGACCTGCGCATCGCGCGATAGATTCGCGATCCCGCGACTCATGCCGAGCTGCGCGTTCTGCACAGCATTCGATCCATTACCGATGACAGAAAAGCCGTTCATGGTCCGATCACCCTAGAGGATCTCGAACTTCGAGACCACTATCCCGGTCCCGTACCGTGCGCCATCTCACGGTGGACGGTGGTTATGTCATGGGATGGCCGATGGGCCGTATTGCGCCTTCCCCCCGGTCAGCCATGCTGACTCGATTCGGCCCAGATGTTGAGATTACCCTCGACCGCGAAATGGTCGATCCGCGCCAGCTCCTCGCTGCTGAGTGGCGGGCCGGAGAGCGCACCAAGGCATTCCTCGATCTGCTCCCAGCGGCTTGCGCCAATCAGCGCGCTGGTGACCGCCGGCTTGCGCAACACCCAGGCGATGGCCATCTGTGAGAGGCTTTGCCCACGCTGACGCGCGATCTCTGCGAGCGCGCGCACGCTTGCGAGGTTCTTTTCGCTCACGAAACTTTTCTGGAAGAAGCTGTTCTGGGCGGCGCGCGAGGAGTCCGGGATCCCGCTGAGATATTTCGAGGTGAGCAGTCCTTGCGCGAGTGGAGAGAAGGCAATGCATCCGATGCCCTCCTGTTCGAGCACGTCCAGCAGTCCGCCTTCGATCCAACGATTCAGCAGCGAGTAGGAGGGCTGGTGAATGATGAAGGGAGTCTTCAGCTCGCGCAGGATCGCGGCGGCTTCGCGGGTTTTTTCTGGTCCGTATGACGAGATGCCTACGTACAATGCCCGTCCGCTGCGTACAGCCGTGTCCAAAGCAGTCATCGTTTCCTCGAGCGGTGTGTCGGGGTCATAACGATGCGAGTAGAAGATATCGACATACTCCAGCCCCATGCGCTCGAGGCTTTGATCCAGGCTGGCGAGCACATATTTGCGCGATCCCCATTCGCCATAGGGTCCAGGCCACATCAGATAGCCGGCCTTGGTGGAGATCACCAGCTCGTCGCGCCAGGCGGCCAGGTCGGAGGCGAGAATGCGGCCGAAATTCTCCTCGGCGGAGCCGGGCGGCGGCCCGTAGTTGTTGGCAAGGTCGAAATGGGTGATGCCGCGATCGAAGGATTTCAGGATCATCTCGCGCGCATTCTCAAAGGGTGTGCTGCCGCCGAAGTTATGCCATAAGCCGAGTGAGATGCGCGGCAGGCGCAGGCCGCTGCGTCCGCAGCGTGAGTACTGCATTCCCTGATAACGAGCGGCGCTGGGCAGGTACATCGATGAGGCCTTTTGCAAAAAGGGTTGAAGGTCACGGGGGCGCATAGACTACATGGGCGGAGGCCGCAGTAGGACATTCAAAGCTGCGCCTTTCGAGATTCGGAGAACCGGCCGAGACTCATTCGTCCAAGTGAGCTAGGCTTTGGCGGTGACTTCTAAACGCTCATCCGGCCACATCCGGCTCACCTCCCACCCGGCAGGGGGGAAGGAACATCGGTTCCCCATCAGGTGGGGCGCCCCGGACGCACGCACACGAGGGCCTGTCATCGGGTCGATTACCGCCGGCGTGCATCGGAACGTGATCGGCGCGCACGGGGGTGCCTATTCTATCTACCGCGCGCTGGCCGTTTCTTCCGGCACGCTCGACCCGGTAGCCCGCCCCGATCTCAAAGACACCGGTCCTGTGGTCGAGCTGGTGCCCCAACCGCAATGGGCAACGGCAAGCCATATCGTCTCGCTCGATCCCTGGGGGCACAGGGTGGCAGATGACTTCCACGGCGAGATCGAAAGTGGCCTGGATATCCGGCCGACGATCGCTGTGACGCGGGCACGTCTGACGCTGCCTGAGCTTCGCGAGGCGATTCGCCTGGGCCGTATCAAGGAGGATGGCGCGGTCGTGCACCACGGTGGTGAAGTCGGTGTGATCAAGGCGGCGATCGATCCGGTGTGGTATCTGCCGGGAGTGGCACAGCGCTTTGGTGTCACCGAGAGTGCCCTGCGGCGCGCCCTTTTTGAGCAGACAGGCGGCATGTACCCCGAATTGGTCACGCGCCGCGACTTGCACGTGTTCCTGCCACCGATCGGCGGCATGACGTTGTACATTTTCGGCGATCCTGGAGCTATTCACGATCCGCAGCGGGCGCTGACGTGTCGGATCCATGACGAGTGCAATGGGTCGGACGTCTTCGGTTCCGATATCTGCACCTGCCGCCCGTATCTGACGCATGGAATCGAGGAATGTGTCCGACAAGCCCAGGCCGGCGGCGTGGGACTCATCGTGTATAACCGCAAGGAAGGGCGGGCGCTCGGCGAGGTCACGAAGTTCCTGGTTTACAACGCTCGTAAGCGCCAACCTGGTGGGGACCAGGCGTCTACCTACTTCGCACGCACCGAATGTGTCGCGGGAGTGCAGGACGCGCGCTTCCAACAGCTCATGCCTGACGTATTGCACTGGCTTGGCATCACCCGGATCGACAGGTTGGTCTCCATGTCCAATCTCAAGCACGAAGCACTCATCGCTTCTGGCATCAGCGTCGTCGAGCGTGTTCCCATCCCCCCGGAGTTGATTCCACAGGATGCGCTGGTGGAGATCGAGGCGAAAAAAGCAGCGGGGTATTTTTCGCCCGAAGTGGCTGTGGCCGATCTTGCCTGTGTGGTTGGGCGTGACCTCAAGGATTATTGAGCAGCCGGCTGGGAGGGCCGGCGATGCGCGCACTTTGCTTTCGGCGGCAGCGGTGCGGTCGGTCGCGCATCGGGTCTTGAGCCTTGCGCGGGATGCCTCGTTGGAGGATTGGGCGGTCGATATGGATCGGATGGGGCCTGCAGCGGATTTCGTGGCTGGCGTCGTGCGCGCTCGTTATCCCAACCTCCGCCCCCCGTTACATGCGCGCTGGCGGCACTTTGTCTTCGATGGGCGGGACCTGTGGGGCGAGATAGCTGCTGCGAGCTCGCGACCCGATCCGGCATCCGTGGCCCGAGCTGCTTTCGATCTGGCGATTACTTCGGTTCTGCTGGACGCCGGCGCGGGCTCCCGCTGGACATATCGGGATGCCGCCACGGGTCTGACTGCCGCCCGTTCGGAGGGCCTCGCGCTCGCGAGCCTTCGTTGGTTCTCCGGGGGTGGGTTGTCCGACGATACCCGGGATCCCCTCAGGGCGGATGCGGCCGCGCTTCGCCGCATCGATGTACAGGCGGTCGATGCGGCGTTTCATTCGACATCTGACAATCCTCTTCAGGGCGCTCGCGGGCGGGCGGTATTGTTGAATCGACTCGGTGAAGCGGTACAGGCGCGGCCAGACTTGTTCGCTCTCGCCGACCTCCCCAGGCCGGGAGGATTGTTCGACGCCTGTGTGGCGCGTGCTTCCCATGGCCGGCTCCCCGCGGCAGTCATTCTCGAGCTCCTTCTCGACGGACTCGGGCCGATCTGGCCCGAGCGTCCCGTTCTGGAGGGTGTGCCGCTGGGAGACTGTTGGGCGCATCCGGCTTTGCGTGGCGCCCGTCCCGCGGACCACTTCGTGCCGCTGCACAAGCTCTCGCAGTGGTTGGCCTATTCGCTCATCGAGCCTTTGGAAAAGGCCGGTGTGAGCGTCGACGACATTGGCGCGCTGACCGGGCTCGCCGAGTATCGCAACGGCGGGTTGTTCATCGACACTGGCGTGCTCTTGCCGCGTGACCCTGTCGCTCTCTCCCGGGCGCATGCCGTGTCGGATCCGTTCGTCGTGGGGTGGCGGTCTGCGACCGTTGCCTTGCTCGATGAGATCGCGCCACTGGTTGCCACCCGGCTGGGGTTTGCACCGGAAGAGTTTCCGCTGGCGCGAGTGCTCGAGGGCGGAACCTGGGCCGCGGGTCGGCTCATCGCGCGTCAAAAGCGCCCCGACGGCGGCCCCCCTTTTCAGATCTCGAGTGACGGGACGGTGTTTTGATGAGCAACGTGACTGTGGTCGATCATCCACTCGTTCAGCACAAGCTGACTCTGATGCGCGACAAGACAACCTCGACCAAGGGGTTTCGCCAGCTCCTGCGCGAAGTCGCGACTCTGTTGTGTTATGAAGTAACGCGCGATCTGCCGCTCGATCCGGTCGACATCGAAACGCCTTTGATGCCGACCCGCGCGAGGATCCTTTCGGGCAAGAAGCTGGTTTTCGTGCCGATTCTGCGTGCCGGAATGGGATTGCTCGAGGGTATGCTGGACCTCGTGCCCTCCGCCCGGGTGGCGCATATCGGGCTCTATCGTGATCCGGAGTCGCTGGTAGCCGTCGAGTATTACTTCAAGGCGCCGACTGTTCTTGCGGAGCGTCTCGTGATCGCGGTGGATCCGATGCTGGCGACCGGCAATACGGCTGTTGCGGCGATGGATCGCCTGAAAGAGCACGGCGCGAGCGAGCTGCGCTTTGTTTGTCTGCTTGCGACCGAAGTCGGGCTGGCCAATCTTCACCGCCATCATCCCGAAGTCCGGGTGTGGACCGCGGCGATCGATGAGCGGCTGAACGAGCACGGGTACATATTGCCCGGATTGGGCGATGCGGGGGATCGGCTGTACGGTACACGGTGACTTTGGGGGTCGGTGCTGGCTCGTCCGGTCAGAAGTCAGTGAGCCCGGGCAGAGGCTCGCAGTCCGCGCGTTCCCAACCAGGCGAGGCCGGTCAGGCTCAGAGCCGCTACGCCCAACATCATGGCTGTCCTGGTCTTGCGTCGATAGCCGCCGTCGACTGAGTGGTTCCGGGACGGCCTGAATAGATTGCCTTCGGTATCGACGCCCTGATCGGCTCGCGAAAGCGCAACGTCCAGGAAACGACGTATGGCTTTTCCTCGCACCTCCGGAGCGAGCACCTGACTATAGCGCGCCGCGCGGGCGAGAGTCCCGACCGGCAGGGTTGGCCGTGGATGACTGATCAAAGAGACTATCTTTGCCGCCACGGTGCGCGGATCCAACAGCGGCGGCAGCGGTTTCAATCTGCGACCCGTGAAATTGGCGCCGTGCGCAATTCCTGGTGTGTCCACCAGACCCGGATATACGTCGCAGACATGCACGTCGGGCAGGTCGGTCAATTCGGCGCGCAAGCTTTGGCCGAATCCTCTCAAGCCGAACTTGCTGGCGCTATAGGTGGCCGCGTAGGGTGTTGACCACCAGCCACCGAGCGAGATCATGTTGATGAGAATGCCGCGCTGGCGTTGGCGGAAGTGCTTGATGGCTGCGTGCGCGCCGTTTATGTGTCCAATCAGGTTGCTTTCGATCACCCGGCGATGAGCCTCGATCGGTGTTTCGTCGAAGGGCCCCACCACGCCTACCCCGACGTTGTTGATCCAGACGTCGAAATGCCCGAATTGATCGATTGTGGTTTGTGCGAGCGCATTGACTGATGCGGCATCGGCCACGTCTGTGACGACCGCTTGGGCCGGCGCTCCGAGTCGGTTGCATTCGGCTACGACCAGGTCCAGGGCGGAGCGGTCACGCGCCCCGAGTATGAGGCGGGCACGCTGGCTCGCGAGCGCCCAGGCTGTTGCTCGTCCGATGCCGCTCGAGGCCCCAGTCAAAACGACGACAGGGCCGAATGTGTCGGTGGAGGCGTCCATGGTTCATTGCTCCAAAACTGAAGGACAGCAGGCGCACGACCGCCGCTGGCTACGCCAGGAGTGCAGCACGAGATGTGCCACGAGCGGGGAACGAGCCGGGCTCGGGGATTGCGGTCGGACACGATTTTGGGCTCCAGGGGGAGCTTGCGGTGGGATTCATGGGATCAGAGGTGCGGCCAGGGCGACAGCCGAGCCAGGCGGTCGAGTTGATCCGAGCTGTCGCTGTCTGCTTTGTTCCGCTCCTGCTGGTGGGCTGCCCATCGGGGGGCGAGAAGATCTCGCAGACCCGCCGGGTCTCGGGAGTGCAAAACATTGCCGGCAGCACTCGTAAGATCTGTCAGTTGACGGGTGAGACGGAAGAGCGGCGCGCGCACTTGTCAGGTACCGATCTCGGCGTCAGCTTCTCCGGGCCGGCAGCAGGAGAGATTCATTTTCTCTTCGGTGACACCACGCCTTTGATGCGCGATCTGCATGCTGACTCGGACGACGCAGTGGCTGTGACACGGGCCGATGTCGACCCGGAACGGTGTCTGGATCTCGCCTTCTATACCGATGAACGCGGTGAATACGAGCCGGTGAAGCTGGCTGGATTCGATCTTGGCAGCTTTGACGTACCGACCAGCGCTTTTGTACTGGACGGGGCCACCTTCGCCACCTTCGCGACGGAGGCGACGGGTTTACCGCGCCGCCCAAGCCGGTCGGTGCTCGCTGTGGCGGAGCGTTTTCCGGAGCAGTTGACCTTCCGTTATGTCGCTGATCTGCCGCCATCGAAGATGACGAACGTCGCGACCGTGCTGGTCAATGACGATTGGCTGCCGAGCTCGCGTCCGACGAAAGCGCTGTTTTTCGGTACCGGGCTCTATCGTGCCGCGCGAAATGCCTATCTGGCGGTCTTCCCGCTATCCGACATTCGCGCGGGGGCGCCGCATGTGTGGTACGCAGGGCGCACCCTTGCTTCTGGCGGAAAGTGGGCCGCTTCCGAGGAGGAAGCGCGTCCTTTGTTCGACCGGGAAGGTTCTCCTTGCATGGGAGAGCTTTCTGTCACCTGGAATCGCTATCTGGACAGGTGGCTCATGCTCTACAACTGCAGCCAGCCCCGAGGAATTCTGTTTCGCGTAGCCCGCAAGCCGTGGGGGCCATGGTCCGAGCCAGCAGTGCTGTTTGATCCGAGAGCCGACCACGGCTACTGCTTCTTCATCCATGACGAGCTTCCGGAGAAGCATTGTCCTCGAGGAAGCCCGAATCCGAGCGATAACCTGATCTCGCGCGAGCATGGATCACGATCCTACGGCGGCGAGTATGGACCTTACGTCATCGACGGTCTGACCCGCGGAAGCCTGGCGCGCCGGTCGACAATCATCTATTTCACTTTGTCCACCTGGAATCCGTATCAGGTCGTCCTGATGACGTCCACTCTGGTCCGCTGACCGGGCTCGCGCGCGAAACTCCCGCGACGAGCCGGCGCAACGGATGCGAGCACGCAAACAAGCCTTCACTGACAGCCTTGATCCGTCTGAGTGATTTCAACTTCAGGGCCGCGAGTCCCCCTGCTGAGCCGGCTCCGCTCAGCAGGAGGAGGGTGGACCCAATGCAACCCGGGCACATGGTTGGATCCTCCTGTGGGTGTCATCCGCCGGAGCAGCAGGACGGCTTTTTGAGCGTACCCTGCAACTCTCCAACACCTCCGGGGAGCATGTCGAAGAAGTGCCAGAGCGTGCAGAAGTCATCCCCGGGGCTGAATCCCGTGTCTGATACACGCGCTATGGTGTCACCATTGCGCCTGAACACGGAGACTCCGGGCATCCAACCACCCTTGTCCGAGATGTAGCCCATGTCGGCCGCGAATGTCGATCCGGTGTGGCTGATCATCGGGAATCTCCAGCCGCGAGCCTGGGCGAGCTTGTGTTGCACCTCGGGCCGATCAGGGCTCGAAACGGCGAAGCCTGCTCGGGTAACGACGTGTTGGTGAATTCCGTTATACCCGTCAGCCCACAGGGTGCAGTAGGAGCAGGACGCGCCCATGTTGTGGACCACGATCAGGTCATCGTGGTCCCCGAATAGCTCAGACAGCTTGACCCGACCCTCCACGGTCGAAAACTCGTAGTCCTTTACCTCCTCAGGCTCGACGGTAGCCAGGGTGTTTCTCATCTTCTCGCGAATTGCGGCGATCTGACGGCGATAGTCGGCGAGCTTAGCGTTGACGTCGGCGTAATTCATATAGGTGTTCTCCGAAAGGGCTTGCGGGTCAGTCGGTGTACGCAATGCGATGCTTCACCCAGGCCATCGGATACGGCAGGCCCTCCTCATTGCGTCCTTTCGGCGCGATATCGAGATAGTGATAGGCCGTGTTCATCATGTCCAGGCCACGGGCGTAAGTGGAATAAGTATGGAACACATGTCCTCCGTCCTTGAAAAACGCACTGATTCCAGGCATGGCGGGGTTCGTGACTTTCTGGCTTCCGTAGTTGTAGACAGCAGCGCCACGTTCCAGGAGGTCGGGCGCAAACCAGACATTGAAGTCCCGGTTGAAATCATCTCCGACGCATGAGACCCACTTGAAGGTCCAGCCGAATTTCCTGGCCTGGTCCCGCAATTTCTCCAGAGGTGCTCTCGAGGCGGCGACCAGAGTCACGTCACGCTGGTTCAGGTGGGGGATGATCCCGTTGAAGTTGTCTGCCCAGAAGGAACAGCCGCGGCAGCCGATTTCCCATTCGGGCTCGTACATGAAGTGGTAGACGATGAGCTGGCTGCGGCCAGCGAACAGATCCGCCAGCGTTTCCCGGCCGTTCTCGCCGACAAACACATACTCCTTCTCCACGCGCTCCCACGGCAGCTCGCGCCGCTCGCGGCTGAGCTCGTCGCGTAGGTGGGTGAATTCCTTCTCTTTGGCGAGGAAGCGGGTGCGGGCTGCGATCCACTCCTCGTGACTCACGATTCGATGCTCGGTCATGGCACTCTCCTTACGTCGGTCATCTGTTTACATGGGTTGAGCATTCCGCTGCGCCGCTCATTTGCCACGCGCGCTGCGTTTGTCGCCTCGCTTGCGGGGTTTCTCCGGCGGCGGATCTTCCAACTTTCGCGCGTCGATCTCGGCCAATGTCGCCGCGAGCATGTCGAACTGCTGCTGCCAGTACTTGCTGTAGCGGTTCATCCATACCGCGGCATCGAGCAGCGGGCCGGCATCCAGGCTGCACTTGCTGATACGGCCGCTGCGCTCCTGCTGGATGAGTCCGGCACGGACCAGGACCTGGATGTGGCGGGAGACCGCTTGCAGCGAGATGGCGAAGGGAGCGGCGAGCTCGGAGACGAGCAGGGCCTGCCCGTCGAGGCGCTCCAGGATCTGGCGCCGTATCGGGTCGGACAGGGCAAAGAAGACCTGGTCGAGGCGGTCCTGCTCGGTTGCTGGATCCGGGCTGCCTCCGTCGCCTACCACTCGCAGTGTCTTGCCGATATTCATCATGTTATATGAATATCAATAAAATGATTGATTGTCAACGAATCGATTGAGAAAAAGCGCGACGCAGGGTTGAGCGTGGGCGCTGGGCCCATCATTGGAGGCGGGGCAGTGGAACCCGGATGTTGCCTTCCGCGTTCCTCCTGCGTTCGTCCTGCTGCATAGGTTGGCCATTGGCAAACAGCCCTGTCGCCATGAAGAAGAGACGCAAACAGGGCGTCATACGCTCATGGCGCCCGCGCAAGTAGCGGGTCTGCATCTTGCTGCGGAGACGGCCGGGTGGATGGAGAGCAGCGATGGGCCAACAGACTGGGAATCTGTCAGCGACCGAGCGCGTGGCATCGGCGCTTTGGGGATTGTCGTTCTCGCTTGCGGCGATGCGCCGGGGTAGTCCTCTCTGGCGTCTCGTGAGTGGCGTGGCGGGTGCCGCGCTACTTGCGCGCTCGTATGCTGGATATTGTGGAATGAAGGCGGCGATGACGGGAGAAGCTTCGCTGCGCAATGGCCTTTCGAAACAGTGGGACCGGATGCGGGGTGCCGGACCTGGCGAACAAGGACAAACTCTCGGCGCCAGCTCCGAGCAAGCCATCGATGCCTCGGTGAGCGACACCTTTCCGGCCAGCGACCCACCGGCATCGCGGTTGCCCGACGAGCCGCCCTCCAATGCCGGCGCCAAGTGGGATGCGGTGCGGACCACAGGTCAGTCCTGACTGGCTACGCACCGCACCAACACCACCGCGGTTGCAGGTATCCGTCCAACTACGGTGGCTGCGCTACCGGATGCCCGGAGTTGACCGCCACCTCCTTCAGGCAACCTGCCTGAGCCGCTCCACGTCAGTGGCCTGCAAGCTGGGCCGGGCGATCATGCGTGTCAGCCAATCCTCGAGTGACGTGCCGTTCATCAATTCCTGCCCTTCGGGTGTTCCGCGGAAGAACAGCAGGTGTGGAGCGGCCATCAGATCGGCGATCGAAAGGCTATCGCCAGCGAGAAACTCGGCCGACCCTTTCAACCGCTCCAACTCGCGAACACAGATCCGAGCCAGCGGCAAAGCCCTGGCGATGTTCTGCTCATCCGGAGCACGATTCCAGAATCGCTGCGACATGAAGCGCTCGGCCGTGATGCCGACCGAAATGTGCGGAAAAACATACCAGTCCACGATCCCGACTATCTGGTTCATTCGAGCGGCGGCGCGTGGGTCTTGCGGCTGCAGCGAAGGCCCGGGAAGGATCGCATCGACATAGCGAAGAATGGCCTGCGTCTCATAGAGACGGAATTCGCCATGGTCCAGTACTGGTATGCGTCCGAAGGGATGCCGCCGCAAATGCTCCTCGGTGTGGGTTGCGCGGACGCCTTCGGGCAGAACCGCAAGCCGATAGGATGCATTTTTCTCGTGTAATCCGAGCAACGCGCTGCGCATGTACGGGCTGCCCGGCACTCCGTGGACGATGAATTCGCTCATGCTCATAGCTCCTCTGGTGTGGATCCGCATCGATTCCGTCAGTATTTGCTTACGGTAAGTGAATACTTACATAGAAGTCAAGAGCAGGACTTTTGCGCTCCAGGCGAGCGCGACCTGATCAGGGGACGAGCGGTACGGTCAGGTGGAGGTCCTGACCGGGCCTGAGAATTGCCGAATCGCAGCTAGAAGGTAACTGCCGTCACCAGGGGCGGATCCAACATGGGCCGGGAGGGCTCGCCAGGACAGATTGGGGCGTTGGTGATGAGCGCGGTGGAGGTTGTGGTTCAGAACGAGCACTGATGCCCATGCGGGCAGGCTCAGGTTTCTCGCGGCCTCGTCTCCCCGGCCATGCATGCCGTAGTGAGGGAGATTGTCCAGTGTTGAGTACAGAAGGGCGCGGCCATACAACCCGGAGAGCAACAGCGGCCAGAATCCGGCGTAGTGCGCGGCCACGAGTCCCAACAGGAGGGCACTCGCCGCGCAGTCGAGCCTGATGCGACGGATCCGGTCCCCCTCCGAGAACCATTTCAAGGCGGTGCGGCGCATGCTCGCAAGGTCCGGCTGTTGGTCTGGCAATGCTCGCCGCAGAGCCCATTCGCGCAGCCGGACGGGCGCCAAGGCCACCAGGCTCACCAGTGCGGTGAAGAAATAATGGCCGCCGAGGAGATGGAACCAGTGCCGGGACCAACCTTTCCAGGCCGGCTCGGCAGGCCTCATTCTTTCGGGACGGTCGTATTCGTGGCCGTTGTAGCGGTGATGCATCAAATGCCCGAACTGCACCACGTCGAACGAGAAGCCCAACAGCAGGGATAGGCCACGTGCGGCCGCGCGATTGATCCAGGGATGCCGCGCGAGGCGTCCGTGGATACCCTCATGCACCAGTCCCCAGAGGGTTGGTGTGACCAGGACAAAAGTCACGCAGCCGAGGGCAAATGTCCACAGCCGGCCGGAGGCCAACAACGAAACACCGCAAAGCAAGAACGCGCAGTAGACGATCAATACCGCCATGGCGAGGGCCAGATTGAGCCGCCACGGAAGCCTCGGCCCGCCGGTGTTTCGCGAGCCAGCCTTGAATGCCGTTTCCAAGCCAGATTCCCCGCACGCGCTGAGAGCCAGATAGCATACCTCGCGCGCCGGGCGGGGGCACGTGCGATTCATTCGAGCGCGTGTAGCCGATTCTCACGGCAAGCACTTTCAGTCGGTGTTGGACCGCAGCTCTTCGACTGCGCTGTGTGCGGCCGTGTGAGTCCCTCCGCGTCCTTCCTGCGTATTCGAGAAGTTTCGAGTCGCTCACGCTTTCCAGAGATCATCGGGCCTTTAGTCCATGTTTCGTGACGCACTCCTCTTGAGGGACTGTCGGGTACAGCACACGCTTGTGCCACCTGGATGTTTGAATGACACGGCGGTCGGGAAGTGTGTTGCGTCACGCACGCGACACCATATGTAAGAT
This sequence comes from uncultured Steroidobacteraceae bacterium, assembly GCA_964494895.1. Taxonomy (GTDB): domain Bacteria; phylum Pseudomonadota; class Gammaproteobacteria; order Steroidobacterales; family Steroidobacteraceae; genus 13-2-20CM-66-19. The sequence continues at coordinate 27,428 of CAZBTV010000077.1, forward strand.
CACGTGGTTCTTGGGGGCTTCATGAGGCTGAGAAAGATCTCGGGCGTGGTGTGTGTCGCCGCGCTGTTGGGGCTGCTGGGCGGTTGCGGTGGAGGATCTGGCGCCGCGTCCACAGCGGGCAGTGGAGTGTCTGGCAGCAGTGGCAGCGCAGGGTCTGGGGGAAGTGGAACGGGCACGCAAACAATCCACGGGGTCGCAACTCCGTCGTCCGTGTCGGTCGTCACCGCGACCAACGCCAATTGAAGTCTCTGCCGAGGTATTTACAAACATGAGATTCCACATCACGCCTTCCGCCGCCGTGAGGTGGCTCCTGTTGGCAAGCGCCACCGCGCCGGCTCTGGCCGCGCCACCTTCCAACTCGCCTTACATGACTGATCAGCAGGCCAGCCATGTACAGGATGCTACGTCCGAAAGCATCGGGCAGGTCAATATGATCACCTGCGTGGTGCACTCGATGAGCCCCGACGCGCTCGTGAATCAGGGGCCTTATGTCGCTCTGATCGATCAGAACAAGTGCGATGCCGCCAAGCAGGCGAGTACTGGCAATTCTGGCGACGGCTCAGGCGCCTCGCAGGCGCCGAAGTACATGACTGCCGTGGTCAATTCCACGCGTGCCTCGAATGCCGACCCTATGATCGTGTCGGCATGGATTTCCGTCGATCAGGATGGGGTGCCGGTGACCGTGTTCGCTCACCTTAGCGCGACCGCCGCTCCCACGACTACCGATCCGTACGGCAGCTTCCGCCTGGATTATTGCGGCAAGCCCACGGCGGGCGGAGCCGCTTGCTCGATGAATGGATTCATGCAGGCGGGCAATGGCTCGCTCACCTACTACGAGACCGATTCAGGTGGAGGCAGCCAGGTCACGGCATTGACGCTGTCGAGTGTTGGTACGACGACGGGTAGTGGCAGCGTGAGCGTCACCAGCTCCAACAACGGCCACAGCAGTACGAGTGCATTCGACTTTGCGTACAACTCGAGCTACTTCCTGCGCTCCGACGGCAGCACAGCGATGTGCTTCAGCCGCGATGCCAGCGATCCGGAGACTGGATTCTCGGTCTGGCGCTATGGCTTGTACGACGCGGCTACCGGCGAGCGGATCAGCCGCAATTCGGGCTTCCCTATTCAATACACGAATGGCGGCAAGACGTATCAGGGATATGTCGGCTATTACGGGCTGTCGACGCAGGCGGGAGCACCGGCGCCTGCCGATGGCTCGAGCATCGACAAGGTTGATTATCAGAACGGCTCGGCAACGACCGCGAGCTACACGGCGGTGCAGAAGGGCGGCCGCCTGATGCGCTTTACCCGCCAGAGCACGACCTTGCAACGGATCGATCAGGTCCATTTCAACGCGTTCATGGGCGATGTGGCGAGCTCCGGGCTGCCGACAGCCAATACGCAGTATGAGATGTATTGGAACGAGGCTACCGGCCAGTTCATCGCAGTCAACCAGTCGCAGTGTGGGCAGAACGGCTGCCAGATGACGCCATTGAGCAGCCCCGTCGTCATCGACCCCTCGTTCTGGACCAATCTGCATATTGGAATCCAAGGCTGGTCGCAGTCACTGGGTGGAGACCTGCTGATCGACCTGGCCAATCCGGGGACGCCGGTCGATACCACTGTGGTCGCTTACCATACCCAGGACCTGGTCTATCCGGACGATACGGGACTACCTGCAACACTGCATTGCGTGAGCAACTGTCCCACGGCGGCCTCACTCCATGCATATCTCTCGCAGGGGTCGGGAGCCTCTCCATTCGTCAGCGCAACTTTCAATGCCTGGCAGCCGACAGGCACGACTGTCGATTACACACTGTCTGGCAACGTGCTGATCGACTCATCAACGACACCCGTGACCGATACAGCGCAAGCGGATTACACGAACAGCTCGCAGTATCAGAATGGTGTCATGAGCGGACGGCTGGTCGAGAATCTCACCGATGCGCAGTGTGGGGCCGACACCGGCAACAACCCGCTATACTGCGATTGGAAAATAAGCGCGGCGAATGTCTACTACCAGTGGCAGACCGGTCCCAACAGCTGGGACCAGTTCAGCGCCGTGCAGGACGGCACTGGAAGGTTCGTGCACTTCGACGCGCCGCTCAACGTCAGCTTCAAGGTTCCCGCCAATACGTCGGGAAGCTCGCCGTATGGCAGCTACGCGAACACGAATCTGATTCTCCAGTACGGGGGGTTCGGCGACCTCTGGGGCATTCCGGGCAGTTGTGTGTCTGGAATGAGCAATCAACCGATCGCCTGTGACGATCCGAGCGGGACGGCCCGGTACGTGTCTGCCTTTGAGATCCCGTACGATCCGGCCGCCACACCGCAGCAGGGTGTTGTCGCGGCCGGCGGGCAGACCTACCTGGTCAAATGGCTCGACCGCGAGATCCGATTTGCTCAGAAGCAGGTTTCCACCTGCAGCGCGTCGGGCCTGACGACTTCCCCGGCGGCGCTGCCGAGCTCCAATGGGCTCCAGGATCCGAGCAGTCCGTCCTCTGCTGCTTACAACGGCCCGCAGCCTGTGCCCGCGAACACGGCGCCGCGGGTGATTCAGGGCCAAGTGATGTATTGAGCACAGATCCGTTGGACTCCTGAGCCGGTGGGGCGTCGAGCCGCCACCGGCTCTTTCGCTCGGCGCTTGCGACCAACGTGGCCGCCGTCGAAGGCCTCAGCCGCGACGCGCTGAGGTTCGGGAACCTCTTGAACGCCCGAAGCAGAGCCTGATCGGACTCGGGCACGAGCGCGATAATCCGGGTTCCGGTAAGCTAAGCTTGCATGCTTCAGGCGTTCCAAGGCTGGACCGCGGTCCAGAAAAAAGTCGTCGCGGCGAGCTTCCTCGGATGGATGCTGGACGCGTTCGATTTCTTCCTGCTGGTGTTCGTTCTCGGGGACGTTGCGAAGGAGTTCGGCGTCGCCGGCCGGGATGTGGCCTGGGCGATCACACTGACTCTGGCGTTACGGCCGGTGGGAGCGTTCGTGTTCGGCCGGCTGGCTGACCGCTTCGGACGCAGGCCGATCCTGATGATCGATGTTGGGTTGTATGCGCTGATGGGGTTCGCCAGCGCCTTCGCCCCGAATCTCACGGTGTTCCTGATCGTGCGCGCGCTGTTTGGCATAGCGATGGGCGGCGAGTGGGGGATCGGCGCCTCGCTGGCGATGGAGACTGTGAAGCCGGAGGCCCGTGGCCTGGTTTCCGGAATTCTGCAGTCGGGTTACCCGGCGGGCTATCTGCTCGCTTCACTGGTCTATGGTGTCTTTCATGACGCGATCGGCTGGCGTGGAATGTTCATGGCCAGCCTGCTGCCGGCGGTACTGGTAATCTATATACGCCGATCCGTGCCGGAATCGCCGGTGTGGAGGGCGGATCCTGGTGAAGGCACCGGTGTGCTCGACACATTGCGCAAGCACTGGCGGTTATCCGTATATGCCATCCTCCTCATGACCGCCTTCAATTTCCTCAGTCACGGAACCCAGGATATCTATCCGAAGTTCCTGCAGGATCAACTCAAGTTCAACGCGCACACGACCAGCACCGTGGCCGTTATCTATAACATCGGCGCGATACTGGGCGGCTGGACCTTCGGCGTCTGGAGCCAGCGAGTGGGACGCCGCCGCGCGATCGTGACCGCGACGCTGCTCATTCTTCCGATTGCATATCTGTGGGCGTTTTCGACCACCTTCACGGCGCTTGCGGTGGGGGCATTCCTGATTCAGTTTTGCGTGCAAGGCGCATGGGGTGTCATTCCCGCACATCTGACGGAGTTGTCGCCTGCGCACGCACGCGCGACGTTTCCCGGCACGGTCTACCAACTCGGCAATCTGCTTGCTTCGTCGAATGCAGTGCTCCAAACCTCGATTGCCGCACATGCCGAGAGCTACGGAATCGCTCTTGCCGGTGTCGCCATGATTGCTGCACTCACGATCGCCTTGCTGATCAGCATGGGACGTGAAGCGGGCAACGTAGTCATGAGCTAGCGCGATTCTTACCGGTAAGCACTGCACCAATCAGTCGCCCCGACATCGGGTGAATGCAAGGGAATGAAGGTTGCTTACGCCGCTCACGCCGGATTGCCAGCCGAGCCATGCGCACGGAGGGTTCCGGTGAGCTGGCGCAGGCTATCTGGATTTCCCCTTGCGACGTCCACGTATCTTCTCGACACAACTTTGTTCGTGGCGCGCGGTAGAACGCGGCCTGAAGAGGCTGCTGATGGCCGCGTTGGGATGCCGCATACGTTTGCGGCACGCGCGAAAGCGGCTGGATTGGGGTGAAGGTCCGCACCGCATTTTGTATCTTCGACATGACAAGATCGGCGACATGGTGTTGGCAACAGGCATCATAAAGGCGATCGCTGTGGCCCGGCCCGCGGTTACAATCGATGTGCTCGCTTCGACGCTCAACTCGGCAGTGCTGGCGGGCAACCCCTATGTAGGCCGTGTAGTCACCATCGATAAGCGGCGGCCATGGACCTATTTGGCCGCTATCTCTCGCATCCGACGCACACGGTACGACGCCGTCGTGGACCCGATGATCTTGTCTCCATCCCTGACCACTACGCTCCTGGCATGCCTGAGCGGGGCGAGACATCGGATCGGTGTGATGGGCCGCGGAAATGACTCAACTTTGACAATGCCGGTTCCTGCTATTGAAGAGGCGGTCCACTACATAGACCGCTCCGCGGCATTGCTCGAGGCATTCGGCCTGGAGCCGCGCAGGCAGATGGCCGCGGCCGCCGGGCTGGGGGTAGGTTCTACCGGCTGCGGACTCTGGAAGCCCGAGCTGTTTCTCAATGCAGCGGAGTTGCGGGAAGGTGAAGCGCACTGGCGCGCCGCGGACGTGCTGATGCGCGGCCAGAGCAAGCATGCTGGCCCCCGGAGGCTGGTCGTGAACGTATCCGCAAGCGAGACCGCGAAATACTGGCCCCCCGGGCACTTCATCGCGACGATTACGCAGATCCGGAAGACCTTTCCGGAATTGTCGACGCTGATCGTCGGGACCCCGCAAGACTTCTCATGTGTAGCCGCAATCGGACGGGAAGCAAACGTGCGCGCTGTGTTCACTCCGCACTATCGGCAAATGATGGCCATCATCGCAGCAAGCGATGTGGTGCTTACGCCTGATACCTCGGTAACACACGTTGCCTCTGCATTCAGGAAGCCGGCGGTGGTCTTGTTTGTCGGGGGTGGAGCTGCTTGCTACGGGACCTATGGCGTGCCCGGCAGAGTCATCTCCTCCGGAGGAGCTTCACTCGAGGTGATCGGTGTCGAGCCGGTGGTCCGGGCGTTGCAGGCCCTGCTCACCCTCCAGCGAGAGCGTAGGGAATCACTCCTGCCTAGAGAGGGCTCGATCGGAATCCTCCAGAATGATCGCTACCGGCACTCGCCGGCGAAGAGCCGGTTGCGGCAGTCCTCGACTCGATCCAATCCATAGCGCCCAGCAGCACACCGGTCAGCACGAAGGTGAGATGGATGATCACCATCCAACGCAACCGCGATTCGTCCATCGGTATTTCAGGCTCGCTCAGTGGCAGGAACGCACGCAGCAATGCGATGGCGCTGATCGCGACCGTCGATGTCACCAACTTGATCTTGAGGCCGGAAAAGTCCACGGTCCCCATCCACTCAGGCCGATCCGCATGATCGGGGACGTACATCCTGGAGACGAAATTCTCGTACCCGGCGAAGATCACGATGATGACCAGGTTTCCGGTGAGTGACAGGTCTATCAGAGAGAGAGCGAGCACGATCACCTTTTCGGCGTCGAATGTCAGGATGTGGTGGAGCTCGGACGCCAGCTCGCGCGCGAACACCACGAGGATGCCTGCGAGCGCGAAAACCATGCCGACATAGAAGGGGACGAGAATCCATCGGGACGCGAACAACAGCCGTTGCAAGGCGATATCCAGCTTTCGTCCTGATGATGTCATTGCGTCAACCTGCGCTCGGATTTGTGTTCAGGCCTGTCAGCGTCACAGCTTGATCTTGAGCCCCATCTTTTCCTTCATGTGTAATAGCGCTTCCGCATTTCCCATGGCGTCGTCCACAGGGTCGTGAGTGTGACGCGTCTTGCGAAGGTGTTTGAAGCTGGCGGCGGCGTCGCTTAGCATTCCTTTATACAACGAGCCCAGATTCATGGAGCTGAAGCCGAAGGGATTGCGGCGGAGAAAATGGTGGAAGTACCAGTTGATGAATTGCCAGTCGAACCCGTTGTTGTCGGCCACGAAGATCGGCCGCCTCGCCCCGGTTTCCTTCAGCCAGGCTTCGAAGCGCGCCATTTCTTGCGCGGGGTCCGCGAACTGCAACGTTTCCTCGCGGCTGAATCCGCTGATGCGCAGCGCGTCCGGCACCCACTGGTCGGAGATGGGTTTGAGCCTGGCGTAGAAAGTGCGAGTGAGCGAAGGTTCGACCACAACTGCACCGAAGCAAACCATGGAGTAGTCACCCGGAATCGGGCCATCCGCCTCGATGTCCACCATAACATAGCTCATGGGGCAGGCGCCTCCGCCAGGCTCTCTGTCAGGGGCACATGCTAATCGCCCCGCGAGTCGTCGTATACCCGTTGGGGCCTGCACTGCGCTTGTTGTACGGAAAGACCGGCCTGACGTTGTTCGGAATCCGTCCCTGGCGAATGGGCCTTGCTGGCGTTCGCTTCCCGCAGCAGCTCGGAAGTCGAGCCGACGCTGAACACCTTGAAGGAGGGTAAAAGATGGCACAGATGAAAGTGATGCAGATAGCGGCCCCCAATGGCCCGCTGCAGCCGGTGAGCCGCGAAGTTCCTGAGCCAGGTCCGCGACAGGTTCTGATCAAGGTCCAGGCGTGCGGTATCTGTCACAGCGACTCGTTCACAGTCGCAGGAGCATTTCCGGGAATCCAGTATCCGCGCGTACCGGGACACGAGGTCGTCGGGATCATCCAAGCTCTCGGCGGCCAGGTTCCAGATTGGAGAGTGGGGATGCGGGTTGGCGTCGGGTGGCATGGGGGGCACTGCGGGCATTGCCAGCGCTGCAGACGCGGGGATTTCATCACATGCACGAGCGGTCAGATTCCCGGGATCTCCTACGATGGCGGCTATGCGGAATACATGATCGCTCCATTTGAAGCTCTCGCATCTGTTCCAGACGAGCTCTCATCGGCTGAGGCAGCACCGCTTCTGTGCGCGGGAATTACCACGTTCAATGCTCTGCGGCACAGTGGTGCGGGGCCAGGCGATCTTGTGGCCATACTGGGGCTTGGAGGGCTTGGGCATCTTGGCGTGCAATTTGCCGCCAGGATGGGGTGCCGAACCGTTGCTATCGCGCGTGGCGAGGAGAAATCGGCTCTTGCGAGGCGACTGGGCGCCCAACAATACATTGATAGCGCGGTGGCCAATGTTGCTGCCGAGCTGACCGCTCTTGGCGGCGCTCGGGTCGTGTTGGCTACGGTCACTGATGCGAGGTCGATGAGTGCGGCTGTGGGAGGGCTCGGTGTCGACGGCAAACTGATTGTGTTGGGAGCGTCCGCCGATCCCATCGAAGTTCCACCCATCATGCTCATTGGCGCGCGACGCTCGATTGTCGGGTGGCCATCCGGAACATCATCGGACTCGGAAGACACTCTGAAATTCAGCGTTCTCGCCAACGTCCGGCC
>CAZBTV010000078.1:0-34885 GCA_964494895.1 uncultured Steroidobacteraceae bacterium
GGAACCACCCGATCCCATTCCGAACTCGGAAGTGAAAACGCTCTGCGCCGATGGTCGTGTGCCCTTCGGGCATGCTAGAGTAGGTCACTGCCAGGCTCTTGATGCGAAAGCCCCGCTGAGAAATCAGCGGGGCTTTTGTTTTTTGTCAATGTGAGGCCACGGGCACGCCGAGGTACTCGCGCAGGAGTTTGACGATAGCCCCCGCGGACTCGTCTCCAACGCTGTAAGGGTCACTCCGCACGCCCGCCAGTTTGTCGAGCCAGTCGGGCTCCCGCGGCTGCTGCTGCCAAACAGAAAACAGGGTGAGCTCATCACGGGTATGGCGATCGCGATGAGAAATACGGCGGAATTGTACCAATCCCAACCCGCAAGGGACATGTACCGCATGGGCGAAAGGCTCGGTAGCCCCTGCGCCCGATAGATAATCCGACTGACCCGCCGAAATGGGATGGTCCGCCTCGTTGTCCAGAACCAGAACCAACGTGTGGTGACTACGACAACTTCTCGCCGGCGATCTATCAGCACCGAGCGGCTATATGTAAAAAGAATGGCAAGCTGGACGATCCACGGCGTCGTGCCTCGGACCTGGTCCGCGCTGACCTCAATCTTAGGTGCCACCCCTAATCCCATGGTCATAACAGCATAGGGCAACCCTGATCTGCGCACCCGTGCCTGGGGCACAGCATTACGCGGGATCCACTGGCCCTGGCCGCCCATGCAATGCGAGAGCCGCCTGCAGATCGGTGAGCTTGTCGGCTTCGTCGGCCGGCTTGTCGGGTCGGCGGCGCACTATGCGTGGAAACCTCAAAGCAACCCCTGATTTGTGGCGATTGGAAGCGGCAATGCCCTCGTACGCGAGCTCGAATACCTGCGTCTGCTCTACCTGACGGGTAGGACCGAACTTTTCTCGAGTGTGCGCACGGATCCAGCGATCGAGCTCCAGAATCTCGCTGTCACTGAGCCCCGAGTAGGCTTTGGCGACTGGGACCAACTCACCATTGCTCCACACCCCGAAAGTGTAGTCAGTGTAGAGATTTGAGCGCCGCCCTTGGCCGGGTTGGGCATAGAGCAACACGCCGTCGAACGAGTAGGGATCGATTTTCCATTTCCACCACGCGCCACGTTGTCGGCCGGTGCCATAGGGCGAATCAAGCGCCTTCAGCATGATGCCTTCAACCGCCCTGGTGCGCGATTGCGCCCGGACGCTGGCCAACTCTTCCCAGTTCTCCGCGGGGACTGCCGCTGAGATGCCAAAAATTTCGGGGGCGGTGCGCAGCACGGAGTCGAGCTGCTCGCGCCGCTCACGCAGTGGCCGCGACCGCAAATCATTGTGATTGTGCTCGAGCAGGTCGTATGCCAGGAAGCGCACCGGGACGCGGCCCAGCAGGGCGGCGCTCAGTGTCTTGCGGCCGATGCGCTGCTGGAGATCGGCGAATGGCCGGATCGATCCGTCCCGCCACGCGACCAGCTCGCCATCCAACACAACGCCGTCGGGTAAACAGGCGGCGGCTGTGACGATCTCGGGAAATTGCCCGGTGATGAGCTCTTCGCCCCTGGACCAGAGAAAGCATTTGCCTTGCCTGCGGATGAGTTGGCTGCGTATGCCGTCCCACTTCCACTCGGCGAGCCAGTCATTGATGGAGCCCAAAGCTTCCGGAGACTCTTCCAACGGTGAAGCGAGGAAGAACGGGTACGGTGCGGCTGGGTCGGTCGCTGCTGGCGTAGTCGACTGCAAGCTCTGCCAGAATTCCGCGCTCGGATGCCACTCGCCCATGATCCTTCGCGCGATGTCCGCGCGATCGATTTGCAGCACTTCCGACAACGCACGTACGACGAGCGACTTCGACACACCGACCCGCAGCTCGCCGGTGAGGAGCTTGTTGAGAATGAAACACTCCCGACAGGGCAGGGTACGCCACCACTCGACAATGGCGGTGCGTTGGTTTTCTTCGCTGACCTCCCGCAACGGCAACAGCCGGTCCTCGAGCCAGGCGGACAGGGTCATATCCGCAACGACAGTCACTGCCGACAGACTGTTCTCCAACAGCAGGGCGATCGTTTCTGCAAGGTCGCCAACCCTGGCGTACGACTCCTCGACCAACCATTCAGGCAGGCCGCTCGCCTCCACCAGCCAGCGCCGCAGCAGAGCAGGTCCGATGAATCGTTTCAGGCGCCGCCCCGAAAGAATGTAGGTTGCCCACGCTGCATCCTCCGGTGGGGCGGCGCTGAAATAGCGCACCATCGCGGCTACCTTCAGTGTTGTGGAGGTTGTGGTATCCAGCTCCTCGTAAAGCTCGCTGAAGTCGCGCATCAGTCTTCGTTGCCGTAGGAGGTCTGCAAAGCGCTTGCCTCGATGCCCTTTTCGTTGAAGTAGCGCGTCAGGGCATCGGAATTACCGTGAGTGAGCAGAATCCGTCTGGCCTTCGAGGCTGCGCAGGTCTCGATGAGCCCTGGCCAGTCCGCGTGGTCCGAAATGACAAATCCACGGTCATAACCGCGCCGACGCCGGTCTCCGCGCACTCGCATCCAACCTGAGCAAAAGCCCGTGGCGTGCTCACCGAATCGCCGCATCCAGGGCGTGCCGGCGGCACTTGGAGGAGCGAGAACCAACGCGCCCCGATAATCGGTTCTCTTTTCGCTTCCCACGGGTACCGTGCGCAACATGCCTATCCCGGCTCTCCGGTACACTCCTATAAGCGAATCAACGGCACCGTGAACGTATACGACCTCGTCGGTAAAGGCACTTAGTTCGGCGAGAACGCGCTGGGCTTTCCCGAGCGCGTAGCAAAACAGTACCGAAGCTATGCCTCGATCTCGGTTCGAGCACCACCACCGGTAAATTTCTTCGACGACTTTGGTGGTTCCCGGCCAACGGTAGATCGGGAGCGCGAAGGTCGCTTCACTGATGAACACGTCGCATTCGACGGGCTCGAATGGGGCGCATGTGGGATCGGGCTGACGCTTATAGTCTCCGGAGATCACCCATACGCGGCCCTCATGCTCGATGCGAACCTGGGCCGAGCCGAGGATATGTCCCGCGGAATGCAGCGATACGGTGGTCGCGCCCAGCGGTATGCGGGTGCCATATTCGATCGGGGTGAGCTGCCGGTCGCCCCCTAATCGTAGTCGCGCGATAGTCGCTCCCGGACGTGCGACAATGTAGCGAGCGCTGCCGTGGCGCAAGTGATCGCCGTGGGCATGTGTAATGACGGCGGTTTGCACAGGCTCCCAGGGGTCCACATAGAATTCCCCTGGGGGACAGTAGAGTCCGCTCGGTGTGATAGTGACGAGTTGTTGAGAATCCAAGGTCATGAGTATCCAGAGCTTGGGCGACGCGCTTGGCAAAAAGCGCGAGAGATCCGGCAGGCAGTGTGCCGATGCTGTGCTGATGATCAGGCCCGCTGCCTTCGATTACAACCAGGAAACCGCGTCTACCAACAAGATGCAGCGCCGGGAGGGCACTGCGGGCTCTCAGGCGTCCGCCACGGCGGAGTTCGACGGACTCCAGCGTGCGCTCCAGAGTAGAGGGATCGCGGTATGCGCTGTGGCAGACACGCCCGAGCCACCCAAGCCTGATGCGGTATTTCCAAACAACTGGGTGAGCTTTCACGAGAACGGCACGGTCGTGCTGTATCCGATGCAGGCCGAAAACCGCAGGCGCGAGCGTCGGCAGGAGGTCGTCGCCGCGGTGGCGAGTGAGCTTGGGTACAAGGTATCGCGAGTATTGGACCTCACTCATCATGAAATGGCTGGGCGATTTCTGGAAGGCACGGGCAGCCTGGTGCTGGATCACATCGAGCGTGTTGCTTATGCAAGCTTGTCTCCTCGGACTCATCCGGCCGTCGTCGAGGAGTGGGCGCGCGAGATGGATTACGAGCCATTCGTGTTTACCGCTGCCGATCGTTCGGGTACGCCGCTCTATCATACCAACGTGTTGATGTTTATCGGCGCGCGCATGGCCGTGATTGGGACGGAAGCTGTCGCGGAGGCAGATCGGGGGCGGCTTCTGGAGCGGTTACGCGTCCGTGGCCGTGAGGTCGTCGAGATTGGGCACGACGAGATCGCACAGTTTGCAGGCAACATGCTCGAGCTTGTCGCATTCGATGAAGCGCTCGGCGACTCTCGTGTACTTGTCATGTCGGACGCGACACGCCAGGGATTGAGGCCGGAAAGTCTCGCGCGCTTGAGGGCGTGCACGGATACGGTATTGGCCGTTCCGGTGCCTACGATCGAGAGACTCGGAGGCGGCAGTGTTCGTTGCATGCTGGCTGAGGTTTTCCGCCATCGTGACGAGCTGCACTGATCCGGAGCCGTTGCTGCTCACATGACGGAAATCGCGGTCAAGGTGATTCTGAGCTACTTGCTGGGCTCGATCGTTGGCAGCCTGCTCGTTGGTCGCTTGCGCGGTGGCGTCGATATCCGCCGCCTCGGAAGCGGCAATGCGGGGGGTACCAACGCCCTGCGTACGCAGGGAAGGTCCTTCGCGTTCTGGGTAATGGTCATCGATATAGGCAAAGGCTGGCTTGCGACGGGAGTCGTCGCGCAGTCTACAGGCTGGCTGGGTGTTGCTTGCGGGATCGCGGTTGTTCTGGGGCACGTATACCCCATTTTCTACGGCTTCCGCGGTGGAAAGGGGGTGGCCACGCTGATCGGAGCGGTGCTGGGACTGAATCCCTGGCTGCTCGTGCCCATGTTGGTCACCTGGCTATTTGCGGTAATGCTGTTTGGGTTTGTGGGACTCGCCTCGATTCTCGGAGCGATCGCGCTCGCCGGTACCGCAGTCATTGGGAGCCCGGGTCCGCAGTTGCCTTTGTTCGTTTTCGGTGTACTGGCCGCCTCGCTGATCGCCTTTACCCATCGGTCCAACATCGCACGGATGCGCGCAGGAACTGAACCCCGCGCCCGGCGGTTGTGGCTGTTCGGAACACGTAGCGGGGGTGCTTGAGTGGACGCAAGCGATGGGAGGCCGCCGCTGATCGCGCGTGTTTTCGCCGCCTTGGCGGATGGGGAATTTCACTCCGGCGAGAGTCTCGCGGAAGCTCTCGGCGTAAGTCGAAGTGCGATATGGAAAGCAGTCCGCAGTTTGCGGAATCTGGGAGCTACGTTGCACGCAGTGCGTAATCGGGGCTATCGACTTGCGGCCTCGAGCGCGCCACTGGACGCGGCGCAAATTCTGGAGATGCTCTCGAACGAGGTTCGCGAGCGCATACGGTCTGTCGAAGTCGTCTGGTCGATCAGCTCGACGAACACCGTGCTATTGTCACGTCCGAATCCTCCCAACGGCCGTAGCGAGGTTATGCTTGCGGAATATCAGACCGCGGGTCGCGGGCGGCGGGGCAGAACGTGGCTTGCACCTCCGGGTGGCGCTATCTGTCTGTCGTTGAGTTGGACCTTTCAGGAGGTGCCCGAGGACTTGGGAGCATTGGGCCTGGTGATCGGAGTTTGCGAGCTGCGCGCATTGCGCGAGGCCGGCCTTGCGCACGCGAAACTCAAGTGGCCGAACGATGTGCTTGTCGATGAGCGCAAGCTGGGGGGCATCCTGATCGAGCTGCGCGCGGAGGCGGATGGGCCGGCCTGCGTGGTCATCGGTATCGGAGTGAATGTGGCGCTCGGGGCCGCAGTGCTGGCGAAGGTGGCAGAGACCGGCATCCCCGCCACGGACCTCGTATCGGCGGGGTTGGCGCAGCCGTCACGTAATGCGGTGGCAGGCCTCATTGTTGATCACTGCATTCGAGGGCTGCTCGAATTCGAGCGCGAGGGCCTGCGACCGTTCATGGATGACTGGCGCGCCGCGGATGCGTTGCGCGGCCGGATGGTAGACGTCAGGGGGGCGGGCGGGGAGCTCACGCAAGGGCTCGCTCGCGGAGTCGACCTGCATGGAGCGCTGTTGGTAGAGACCGTGGAAGGTGGGCTCAGGAAGTTCATTTCCGGCGATGTCTCGGTCAGAGTCAGCTGAGGACCAGGCCGGGTGAGCATCCTCCTGATCGACATTGGCAACACTCGTATCAAGTGGGCGCGATTCGACGGACGGCGTTTGGGCAGCGTTCACGCCGCCGCCCACGCTGGGTGGAGTATTGAACATTATGCGCGTCGTGTGATCGGGGCAGCGCGTGGCCTCGAGCGCATTGTGGTGGCGAGTGTTGCTGGCCATAAGGTGAACGGGAAAATCCGGCAGGCCGCGCGCCTGGCGCAGGCTCCCCTTCCCGAGCTCGTTGCCTCGCGAAGACGTGGAGGGGGGATCACCACCGGCTATCTGGAGCCGTGGCGGTTGGGGGTGGACCGGTTCGTGGCCTCCATCGGCGCGCATCGCCTTGCCCGACGGCGAGCAGTGGTTGTGGTTGGTATTGGCACCGCCATGACGGTGGATCTGGTCGACGCTCAGGGTCATCACCGAGGCGGGGCTATCATTCCAGGGCCGACGCTCATGGTGGATACGTTGTTGCGGAATACAAGTGGGATCCGCCGCCGCGCGCAGGGAGGCGCTCGCGGGGGAAGCGGCCTCTTCGGTCGCTCGACTCGAGCCGCCCTTCTTCAGGGCTCCCGGTATGCCGCTGCCGCGCTCATCGACCGCGCCGTAGCCGAGGCTCGCGCGCTGCTTGGAGGACGAGCGCCCCTGGTGATCCTGACTGGGGGCGGGGCACCCTCTGTTGAGCCTCTTGTGCGAAGTCACTGCGTAGGCATCCCCGAGCTCGTGTTGCAGGGTCTTGCCGCACTTTGTGCGGAAAGCCGCCACCCTCCACGAGCCGTCTGATCTAGAATCACTCCGTGCGAGCCGTATTCTTTCTCCTGCTGTTTGCCAATCTGATTTTTCTGGCTTGGGCCGAATGGATCGATGTCCCGCAGCCGGCGCCGGGCAACGACACGTACGCGAAACTACCCCGCCTCAAGCTCGTAGGCGAGGCGCCCCGCGGCGAAACCGGGCGTTCTCCCACCGGAAGCGCGCGCAAGACAACGCTCGAGCCAACTGCGCAGGCCCCCCGGTGTGTCTCGATCGGACCGTTTGAGGACGAACCGAGCGCCGCTCGCGGTTCATCGATACTACGGGGAGACGGGTTCAATCCACGGCAGCGCGCCGAGCAGGTCGAGGTCTCCAAAGGCTTCTGGGTATATGTCGGGGATCTGAAAACCGATCGCGACGTTGCACAGGTCCTACGCACCCTCCAGCAAAGCCACGTAGACGACGCTCACCTCATGCCGGACACCGGCGACGCCCACCGGGTATCGGTCGGCCTCTTCAGCGAGCGCGACCGCGCCGAACGCCGCGCGCAGTCACTCCGGAAACTCGGCCTGCAGCCCGAGATTGCCGACCGCAAAGTCCCCGGTACGGTGTTCTGGATAGATATGGACATCCCTCCGGGCGGCACCACCCCCTCTCCCAACGCCCTCGCCACCGACGGCACGAGCGCCGCCCTGCAAACCACCCTGTGTCCCAGCGATTCCCATCCCGGCGGCCTGGAGCCCTTACCCCCCGTTCCCGGCACTACCCCCTTTCGCACCAAGGTCGCCACCGGCTCCTCACAGGTGCCCTGATCCGCCCAGACCGGTACAATATGCGGCGACCACCTTTATCCGAGCCGGCATAGCACAGTTGGTAGTGCACCTGATTTGTAATCAGGGGGTCGGGGGTTCGAGTCCCTCTGCCGGCACCATCTCCCCTTCCGCCACCCTCCGTTGACGTCTGATATCTGGCATTAAGTGCCTAAAATCCAGACGCTTTACCTCCGTCAGCCTCCGCTGTCGTCCGTTGACAGCCTAGCATGGGCAAGATCGAGGGGTGGGGAGCGGTCGAGCATCGCGCGGCGGTTATCGAGCCGAAGCGCGTGGGGGAATTACTGCGCGCGATCGACGGCTACGTTGGGCAGCCGTCAACGCACTACGCATTGAAGCTTGCTCCCTATGTGTTTGTGCGACCTGGCGAGCTGCGTGCGGCGGAATGGTCGGAGTTTGACTTAGAGCACTCCGAGTGAAGGATTCCTGCTGAGCGAATGAAGTTGGGAGAGATGCACATTGTGCCTCTCGCTCCGCAGGCTGTTGATATAATGCGCGCGATCCAACCTCTCACTGGTTCCGGTCGTTTCGTCTTTCCCTCGATGCGCACGGTGACTCGTCCGATTTCGGAAGGCACCGTGAATGCAGCTTTGAGATGGTTGGGGTTTTCGAAGGAAGACATGACCGGCCACGGATTCCGCACGATGGCGTCGACGCTGCTCAACGAGCAGGGATGGCACCCGGACCTGATCGAGCTTCAGTTGGCGTATGCGGAGCGGAACAAGGTGCGCGCTGCGTATAACCGAGCGCAGCGGCTCGATGAGAGACGGAAGATGATGAAGACGTGGGGCGACTACCTCGACACCCTGAAGAACGGCGGGGCCGTGGTCGCCCTTCGGCAGGCCGGCTGATCGCCGCTTTGACGTTTAACGTTATCCGTTATAGGATATCCAGTGATCAAGAGCTTTAAGTGTTCCGATACGCAAAAGCTCTTCGAGACCGGCAAGTCGAAGCGTTTTGGTTCGATAGCCAAAGTGGCGACACGCAAGCTCACACAGCTAGAGGCTGCGGCCACACTTGAGTTTTTGAAGTCGCCCCCTGGTAATCGGCTCGAAGCGCTGGTGGGTGATCGGGAAGGGCAGCACAGTATTCGAGTCAACGATCAATGGCGCATCTGCTTTCGATGGACTGCGAATGGTCCAGAAGATGTTGAGATCGTTGATTATCACTGAAGGTACGCTGGAGCCCACCCGAGGAGTGATAGGAGAGTCAACATGGCATTCAAGAACGGCATGCGTCCCGTGCATCCAGGCGAAGTGTTGCGAGAGGATTTCATGCGACCGGCTGGCTTGAGTGCAAACGCTCTCGCTAAGGCGCTTCGCATTCCGACTCCACGTATCAATGATGTCGTGCGTGAGCGTCGTGGTATCACGGCGGACACTGCTCTGCGGCTCGCGCGCTATTTCGGCGGCGATGCACAGTCGTGGCTCAATCTGCAATCTATCTACGACCTGCGCGTTGCTGAGATCGCCAACAGAAAGAAGATCGAGCGCGAGATTGAGCCAATGACCGACATCGAGCATCACGCCGCACACGCGTAGTCGAGCACTGGAACTTTAGAACCCGGAGGGTCCCGTCGTGGCGCGTAAACTCGATTGCGTGACGGTCAATCCCGAGATCATGAACGGGCAGCCGTGCATTCGGGGGATGCGCCTCACTGTGCGCCGTGTTGTCGAGGCGGTCGCTCTGTATCCGGGCCGGAATGAGTTGAAGGCAGAATATCCCGAGCTCAGCGATGAGGATATCGCACAAGCCCTGGAGTTCGCGGCTCGGAATCTGGACGACCAAGCGTTGGTTTTCAAGCCGCTATGGCCCTCGCAAGGTCTTTGCGCAGAAGTTGATTCAATCATGAGCCGAAATTCGTTTCTCGACCTGGACTTCCCTCCCGAAAAAGCCACTGCCCTTCACATTCGCGCGCAACTCTCCACCACACTGGAGCATCACATCGAGCAGAAACGCTGGACCCAAACGGCGGCAGCTCGCGCGCTCAAGGTTCCGCAGCCGACCATCAGGAAGATTGTTAGCGGCACCATCGAAAAGCTTTCGATTGAGTTTTTGATCAAGCTGATGGTTCGTACTGGCCTACCTGTTGGGATTGCTGGCGGGCGTATTTCCATCGGCCGCTCCGGGTCGGGGCGACGCGGAGCACAGCACGCCCCGGTGGCTGCCTAGATTGGCACAGCCGGAGATCGCGCCGTATGTCGAGAAGATCAGAAAGCTGACCGCTATAGGTTCGGTACGGGGCCAATTTGTCGTTGTGCGACGGCTCGGGAAGCGAATAGTTTCCCAACCATCCGATGACAACTGAGCCGGTAGATTTCCGGCCGAGCGGGTGACGGGTTTTCGCTGTTGCCGAAGTTTTTGAACGAGGACTTCTCGACGGTGCGCAACGCGTGTTGAAGATAGCCGGACTCGTCGATTCCGACTGCGGTGGTCATCCGTCAATGTCCCACGGCGCGCAAAGGGCTCCGCGAGCCGAGCAGCCGGCCCACTATCACATGTCGCAGACTCGCGGGGACCTCCCGTCCTTGGGGGGCACCTTGATGAAGGAATTGCCGGTGCTTCGTTGCACGGACGACAGCAATCCGACTTTCTCTAATTGAGTCTCGATGGCTCGAACGGTTCGTCCATGTCTGCCCGCAATCTCAGCCACTGAATAACCAGATTTGAACGCGGCTATCAGCGTGGCTTCCTTTTCTGTACTCCAAGATTGACCAACATTCCCGGGTAACTGAGCCCGTCGCGCATCCCTGGCAGTGAGGGTATCCATTGGATATAGACGGCTCCGGTTTGTGGAACCGCCGCTCTCCTGACTAGAGCAGCGATCTTGAGCGCTCTATGCGCTCACGCGTTCTGCTGGAAAGACCGCAGCGCGCTGCCGCCAAAAAAGATAGGCGGTAATTGAAATAACGATTGGCAGCATGAAGCCGGACTCATCGATGGTGTAGTTCGTGATGGCGCCGCGGGGCGCCGTTAGCGGTGTAAAAACGTCCTGATTCCAGAGATTGATGCTGGCATGCACCAGCGCGCCCGTCCACACGCTGCCGGAACGTAATCTGAGCCATAGGATGATCACGCTAAGCCCCAGCAACTCAATCACAAAGCACGGCAGCGAAAACCAGACAGGCGACGCGGAGTCGTAATCTGCGAAGAAAAGTATAGGAAAATGCCAGGTTGCCCAAACGGCTCCGGTGATGAAGGCCGCGGACGTAAACCCGTAACGTTCCGCAAGGCGAGGTGAGAGAAACCCGCTCCAGCCAATCTGCTCGCCAAGTGCGCTCGCCATACTGCGCACCGTACCAGCGACCAGGCTGAGAAAGGTCCAGAGCAGGATAACCTGGTTCGTCGAAAGCGACGGAATCCCGAGCCCAGCCTTCAGCGAATCGACGGTCTTGCCGTTCGGAAATCCGCCCAGGCCGGCCGCCCATACAGCGACATACCCGATCAGGCAGAACAGCAAAGGCGTTGCATACGCCAAGACCTGCCAGCGCCAGGGCCGCCATCGCCATCCGATGGTGCCGATATCAATGCGCAACAGCGTGCAAGTCAGCAACGCCGCCGCTGCCAGGCACCAATGCAGCCCGGTAGCATACCCGCCGTCTCCCCCGCCGACATGTCCGCTGGCGATGATCAGCGTGTAGAACACGGAGCTGAACGCAAAGGCGAGCACGACGTAGAGCGTAATGGCTTTCATCTTGTTTGTTCGCCGCGTTCCTGAGCGAGTCCCTGGGAGGCATCCATTCTCACTACATAGGTTTGCGGAACTTCAGGATGAACTGATCGGTGTGTCCGCGAATGGTCGGATCGAACACTCGGGCGGTGCGGGGGTCCGCCGCATTGGCGAGAATCGAGCTCTCGGAGTCGAACTTGAACCCCGCGGCTTCGACCTCTCGGCGAACCGTCGATGGCTCTATGCGATGCAAAGTCTCGGTTACATCTGCGGGAGCACCCGAAGCGGCGGAATGATCGAGAATTACATAAACACCACCGGGCTTCAGCGCACTGTAGACGGCCTTGTTGAACGCGACGGTATCGACGGGGCCCATGAACTTGTCGTGTAGGTCATGGTAATTTCTGGAAATCCAGAACAGATCGAGCTTCTCAGGGAACTTCAGTCCTTCGAGCGCTGCGGCAGTCGTAACTGTTACATTGGGGTGGGTGACGGCATAGGTCTGCAGCTCCGCGACCGCCTTGACGAAATGCTCAAACTGGAAGAAGGCGGTGGGCTCCACCGCGTAGACGTGACCCTTGGAGCCGACGACGCTGGAGAAGAGACGCGTGAAATAGCCGGAGTCGGCGACGTAGTCGGCAACCTGGTCCCCCGGTTTGATGCCGCTGAAGGCGAGAGTTTGCTCCGGCTTTCGGTCGGCGTCCCGTGTGGTGTCAGAGTCCGGGCGCGAGGAGTCGGCGACACTCGCGGCAATCGCCGCCGATGCATCGTGTGAGGCACCCCCCGCGGCGGAGGCGATAGTCCCAAAAGCAACAGCGGAGGCACCGAATACGACAGCCATGATTTGCATCGGGGTTTTCGCAAGATTCCGCTCCTTCGTGCGGTGGATGAAGCGCGTATTTATGAGGGCATTTGTTCTCATGGTTTCAATCTCCTGACGACGCAAGCATCCAATAGTTCGAGCGCCCAACATCGTCGATAAGTTCTTTCGAGTTCTTCGTTTTGATGGCTTTTGAACTTCGCCAGTTCCTGAAGAATAGGCTTCGAATCCTCCGAAGTTGTTTCGCGTTGTGGGGTGTATCTTTCGGCGGCCCGCATGCCGTCTCCTGTAGCTCGCGGTCGTCAACTTCGCTGGTTTCGTGAAGCCAACTGTATCGGTGACATCTGGAGCGCCTTAAGACCGCTCGTTGCAGCAAAACCTCCATTCGTTGCAGCGCCAGGGTCCTCGCCAGCACCTTGGTATAGTGTGTCGGTTATGAATCGCGCAGACGCACGCTCGACCGGCTGGACCTGGATTGCGGCTATCTGGTCTGCTGCCGCGCTATTCGATGCGAGCCAGACCCTTCTCACCATGCACGCGATGGGTGTGGGCAAGCCTTGGCTGCGGCCATTTTTGATCGTTTCTGTTTCATGGCTACCCTGGGCCCTCGCAACCCCGTTTGTCATTGAGCTGGCGCGACGATGGCCAATCGTTCGAGGCAGCATCTTCAAGGCGGTGAGCCTCCATCTGGCGGCATTCGCCGCCATCAGTGTTACGGCTGATGCCTGGTCGGCTTTGCTCCAAGTCATTTTCAACCCATGGCGCCGCCGGTCGCCACCAACGTTCGCGAACACCTGGTCCGACTTGTTCGTCGAGCAGCTCCTGATGTTTGTGATCGCCTATGTGCTGATTTTGGCGTTCACCTACGTGGTGGACTCGCGCGAAAAGATTGCGCGGCAGATGACCGAGACCGCACGGCTCAATGAAGAACTTTCCCGAGCGCGGCTTGCGGTGCTCAGGGGCCAGATGGACCCTCATTTCATGTTCAACACCCTCAACTCAATCGCCAGTCTCGTGGTAGACCAGCGCGGCGACGCGGCAGTTGGCATGATCGTGGGTTTGAGTGAGTTCCTGCGCCGCGCCTTGGAAGACTCTCACCGCGCACAGGTCACGCTGCGGGAGGAAGTGGAGTACTTGCAGCGCTACATCGACATCCAGAGGGTCCGTTTCGGCGAGCGCCTGCGGGTCAGCATCGACATTCCCGATGAGCTGCTGGCGACCCAGGTCCCGAACCTGCTGCTGCAGCCGCTCGTTGAGAACGCCATCAAACACGGCGTATCCAAGCGCCTCTCTGGCGGCCAGATTCGAGTCGCCGGGGTGTGCCGCGATGGCGCGCTTCGTTTGACCGTCTACAATGACGGCCCCTGGACGCAGGCGGATCTGGCGGTCGCGCCGCACCGTGTTGGACTTGGCAATCTGCGCACGCGTCTGCAGATCCTCCATGGCGACCGATCCGAGCTTTTGCTGCAGCCGGCTGAAACCGGTGGCGTTGAGGTCGTCGTGATACTGCCGCTGCAGGAGGCGTGAGCGTGTCGCATGCCAACCCGCTCGCCTCGATTCGAGCCCTGGTGGTTGATGACGAAGCCCCGGCGCGCCGGTACCTGACCCTTCTGTTGCGCCGAGACCCCGATATCGGATCCGTGGTCGAATGCGGATCCGGGTTGGAGGCGGTCGAGGAGATCAGGCGGTCCAGACCGGATCTCGTGTTCCTCGACGTGCAAATGCCTGAATGCGACGGCTTCGACGTGCTCGAACTGTTGGGGGCCGATTTGCCCGAGACTGTCATTTTCGTGACGGCCTACGACGCCTATGCACTGCGTGCTTTCGAAGCGGGGGCGCTCGATTACATCCTGAAGCCTGTCGACGCCGCGCGCTTTGGCCGCGCGCTCGAGCGCGCTAAAGGCAGGCTCGCGCGCGGCGCCCCGTACCACGCCCACTCGGTCGGCCGGATCGCAGTCAAGAGTCGCGGCCAGACACTGTTCTTAAAGGCCTCGGAAATCGATTGGATCGAAGCCGCGAAATACTATGCGTGCCTGCACCTGGCCGGCGCCACGCACATCGTGCGCAGAACCATCCAGGAACTCGAACGGGATCTGGACGCTCGGACATTCTGCCGCATCCACCGCTCGATCATTGTCAACCTCGAACGGGTGCGGGGGCTCGAGCTGCAAGAAAGCGGCGAGTACGAGGTCGTGCTGGACTCCAACATCCGCCTCAAATTAAGCCGACGCTTTCGCAAGCGGCTGCAGGATCGGCTCGGCGGGTTGTGAGTGTCAGGCGAGGCTTCGACGGCCAGCACACCATGGCGTTTGTCGCCACCGTGAAAAGAAATGGATAGGAAACCGAAATCGGCGTGAGTCGCTACGCCGGCTATCCCGGCGATGGTGTTGGAGAACTGGCGATCACGGTGGCAGATGCGCGGCAGCACAAGGGCTTGGGCCGGCTGCTCTTCAACCAATTGATCACGTATGCCAAAGCTCACGGAATGAAGCAACTGTATTCCGTGGAGCTCGCGGACAACATTGCCATGCGGGAGCTTGCTAATGAGTTCAGAATGAGCGTCAAGCGCGATCCAGATGACCCGAGTCAAGTCATCTTTCTGGCCGAGGATGGAGGACAGACGATGAGGACGACGGTGACGCGGGGCCTTCCAACTATCATATGTCGTAAGCGCCGGGACGCGGCTGACCCCGCCCGCGGGGAGAGAAGAGGGAGTTTGGTGCCGTGATGAAGAACACAGTGCAGTAGAGATTCCTGCCGTCCCCGCGCAGCGAGAGGTGCGAAGGAGAAACGAAAGGAAACCCTTCTTGCGGATATCCTTAAACGCACCCCGCTGGGACGAGGGTGCGAACTGCTCATGTTCGCACCGTGGCCTGCTAGAACACACGGCCCTCGGGAGTCTTTACGCTTCACGAAAATGCCACCGAAATGGGAGGCATTTTCGATCACAAACCTCATCACCACCGCAAGATCTCCGTGCAACCGCCCACATCGGTTTCAAAAGCTTCGGCGCAGCTCTCGTTGAAAGCAGCCAATGCCAAGAAACACAACATCGTTCCAGGCGCCCCGGCGCCGCGCGCAATCGTCGCTCCATCGCCCGATCCAATCACTGACACCAGCGCCGTCGCCGCTGGCTCACCCAACTTCACAACACCTGGTGCCGACGCAATTGGCACGTTCCGCGCGGCGGTTTTCTGTTGCGACGATTAAATTAATTAAATATATATATTGCCCATGCGCTTTGGATCGCCCGCCCACGCACAAGGAAATTCGGGAGTATCGAGGATGAACACATCGAAGGGAGTCAGGGGGGCCGGCTTATTGCTGGTCACTTTCTTGGGTGCGAATCACGCCAGTTCAGGCCAGACGCCTGCTAGCTGTAGCATCGCCTATTCCGTGGTGAACCAATGGAGTAGTGGTTTCCAAGGCGACGTGAAGATTACGAGCGGCTCTGTGCTGACGAGTTGGACTCTGACCTGGGCGTTTTCGTCGGGTCAGACGCTCACCCAGCTGTGGAATGGAGTCGCTACGCAGACAGGCACTACGGTTACGGTCAACAACGCGTCCTATGATGCGAACATAGCAGCGGGAGGAAGCTTGGATGTTGGCTTCCTCGCGTCGATCACAGGAACGAACCCCGCGCCAACGGCCTTCGCGTTGAACGGTGTTCCCTGCGCAGTGAATGGCGGGACGCCCCCACCACCGCCCCCGCCGCCTCCACCGCCGCCGCCTCCACCTCCACCGCCCCCGCCGCCACCCCCACCGCCGCCGCCTCCAGCCAGCTCGATTGCTCTCGGGCTCAACACCGCAGCCTGGGACGGCGAATACACGGGTACTGGCGTCGCAACGGTGAACAGCTTCCTCACCCAAGCGCACATAGGCCTGCTGCGCTATCCGGGAGGATCCTGGGCTGACGTCTACAACTGGAGCAACAACACCGACATCAACTCATGTCTCAACACCTCATGCGCCCAGACTGACTCGATCGGCTTCGATGCTTTCGCGGCCGATGCCGTCGCCGCCGGAGCCGGAATGTTCGTCACGGTCAACTATGGCACTGGCACGCCGGCTTCCGCGGCAGCCTGGGTCACCCAGGCGCGCACAACGCCAGGGGAAGCCGTCGCGCTCTGGGAAGTAGGCAACGAGAACTATGGATGCTGGGAAGCGAACAATGAGCTCGCGGGCCCTCCCGCAAACGTCCAGGGGTATAAGCCGAACAGCTCGGTGTGTCCGAATACGCAAACCATGGCCAACTCCTATGCGGCCAATGCACTGCCGTTCGTGACCGCCATGAAGCAGGCGGATCCGAACGCCAAGATCGGCGTGCCGTGGGCGTTCGAGCCGACCGAGGCCTCCGGAGCGGGGGTCGTCAATTCCGATCAATGGAACAATACGGTGCAAACGGCACTCGCCGCGAATATCTCCTTCGTGGACGCTCACTGGTATCCGTTCTCGAATGTGTCGGGGCTCACCGACACCCAGATCCTCGCTTCGATCAACAACATACCCGCCTCGGCGCAGAGGATCCGCACAACGCTGCAGCAAAACAAAGTCAACGGTGGCTTCGTCGTAGGAGAGAGCAACATATCGAATAGCGCTCAGCCGCAAGACTTCCAGCCTGTGGCCGCGCTGTTCGCAGCCGGAACGGCGCTCGAGTGGCTCAGCCAGGGAGCCGTGAGCTACGACTACTGGGATATGCACAACTTCGGCTCTCCGCAAGGCGGCGACTTCGGGATGTTTACGTCGACCACTCCGACGCCGTCAAACTCGCCGTTGCCCGCGTATTACGGCTATTTCCTTGCATCGCTCCTCACACGCCTGTCCGCGCCGATTACGTCACTCACGACCGGCTCGACCAGCGTGTTGGGGTTCCAGTCAGGGCAAGCCGGCGGTAGTCAGGCGGTACTGCTCATCAACACGAATACGAGTCAGTCGGCGACGGTTCCGGTGAGCGTGTTTCCGGCCGGAAGCTCACTGCAGACGTGGACCTACTCTGCAGCCAGCGCGACCGCTACCAACCCGATCTCTCAGGGCACGATGACGGCGCAGCAGGTAAGCGCTGGAGTCGTACTCCCCGCTGAGTCGATCGTGGTGGTCGGCACGGCGAATTGAGTCCAACGGTATGCTCATCGCCGGCCTCCCGGATCGCAGTTGTCATCGAGTGGCGTCAATGGATTGGATGCCACCGACGGAAACAGCGCAGGCCAGTGAGTCGGCGGTGAGCACCCCGTAAAACCTCTCGAGAATCGGTACCAATCTACCCGCCGTGGAGAGTAAACCCCAAGAGTCGCTGAGCCTGCTCACATAGGAGCCTCTGATGAGGGGACGTTCTGGTCAGAGGGGGAAGCAACATGTTTCAGGGAAGAGACGAGCGCGCTCGACGCGCGTCCCGATTCCTTGCCGTAACCGGGGCCAAGTATGAGTTCGAGACGCGCCTTGCGATCGGCGTGCGCGCACGCTTGAAGGGGCCGCCCGCCCGCCGCGGCAGCAGCCCCCCAGCAGCGAGACTGGCCGCCCATCATTGACAGCCCGCTTAGCGCAGCACTACCCTGCGCCGGTCGGGCACCCGGACCGCTCTCAAAGGAAGCTCACCGCGTGCGCGGGCGAGCTGCGGCATCGGGTAACCATGAGCGTCGAAGCAGGGAACAACACAAACTCAAACGAGGAACGCAACGGACACGCTCTGTCAGGCACCAACCACGAGCGTGCCGGCGATCACAATCAACGTGTCACCCTGCACGCGATCCGTCTCTATGGCCCGATCACGCGCGCGGATCTCGTCGGTCTGACGGGGCTTACCGCGCCGGCCATCGCCAATATCACCAATCGCCTCCTGCACGGCAATCTCATCAAGGAGGCCGGACGGAAGCGCGGCGCCCGTGGGCAGCCGCCTCTCAAGCTCGTCATCAACTCCGATGGCTGCTTTTCCGTAGGGGTCAACATAGATCGCGATCACATCACCTTCGTGGTCCTCGACTTCGAAGGTCGGGTGCGCGCGCGGGTGTCGCGGGAGACGCGCTTCGCGTTGCCAGCCACCGTCGAAAGCCTGTTTCGCCGCACGGTCGGTAAGCTTTTGAGCAAGGCGGGCATCGCTGTGACACAGCTCGTAGGCATTGGTGTTGCCTTCCCAGACGATATCCAACGCGCGGAGCTGCCGAATCAGCCTCAGGCATACTCAGCCTGGGGCACGGTGGCCATTGATCGGCTGCTGAGCAGGATCCTGCCGGTGCCCATCTTTGTCGAGAACGATGCTGCCGCCGCAGCCATGGGCGAGATGCAGTTCGGGCGCGGGCAACAGTACCAGAGTTTCTTTTACATCCTGATCACGGCGGCTCTGGGCGGGGGTTTGGTCGTCAATGGTCAATACTTTCGAGGCGCGAACGGTCGCAGCGGCGAGTTGGGACTGCTGTACGCGCAGGAAGGCTCAGGGGAACCCCGCTTATTGCAGAACATCGTTTCCCTCTCGGCGCTCTACAGTCGGCTGGCTGCCAAGGGCTACCGCGTCTCCTCTCCACGTGAGCTTATCAAGCTCGATGAGGACGGCCGTGAGCTCGTGGACGCGTGGGTAGAGGTCTCCGTGGACGCGCTTGTCCAGCCGATGCTGGCAATCAACTGTCTGATCAACCCTGAAGCGGTGTTGATTGGCGGTCGTCTTCCCGCCGCCATCGTCGATACCCTCGCGGCACGTATCAACCAGCGCCTGCGCTCCTACGCCGCGACGATCCCCGCTATTGCGCCCGTGCACCGTGCGGCGCTGTCCGACGACGCTCCGGCCGTTGGAGCCGCGATCCTGCCGTTCAGTCATCGGCTGCTGCCGAGTCGTACGGCACTCATGAAAACCGCCGTGGTGTGACATCCGAGTCGGAGCGGACGATGCTCGGAAAACTCCAGGAGCGCGCAAACGATGTGATAGAAGGTGCTCGCCGGCACATGCTCGTGGAGCGCGAACTTCGTCCCAACTCACCACTTGTAGGTAACCGACAGAGCCAGCGCCCGTTGCACATGGGCCTCAGTAACAGGACTGTGGGCCGCGCTGCCCTGTAGGTAACTGACGGCGGCGTTCGCGTTGAGAAGCCAGTGGTCGGTGAGCAGCTTGGTGCCGTTGAATCCGATTCCCGCTGAGCGGGTCCCGCTATGGACGTCGTAGATCGGATCGCCGGAGGCGATTGATTGGGTCAGGGTGACACCGAACACTTTTTGCAGGTAGCGATGATCTGCCCAGCTGATGGCAGGTCCGGCGAACATGAAGAGAGACTTGGAGCTTCCCGGCAACGGCATGTACGCTTCCAGATCGCCCAACGCGCCGTCGGCGCCTCCGAGAACGATGCGCCGCACGTCTATCCGGATCACCATCGGGAAATCCTTGGAGACGATGTAAGAGCCGAACAGCTTCACAAAAGGTGCTACGGAGATATCGCCAAGCCCGTGCAGATTCGGGTAGTCGTCCGGGACGCGGCGCCCGAGATCGAATCCCAAGGAGATGCCTACTCGGTAGTAGGCTCCGCGCAGGACGTTGACGCCGAGTCCTTCCCCGAGGGAGAAGAAGGCGACATTTTTGTATCGGATGTCGATGACGGGCGCGCCCCAGACCCGGTAGGCGCGGGCGCCCTCATACACCGGCTGTGTCAAGGCGGACGGGCCTACAGTAAATTGCCAATCTGGAAGATTCGGCAGAAAGAGTTGCTCGAGAACGATGCCGCCGGAGTATTGCCATTCCAGTAGAGGTGAGGGAGTCTGTGCTCGTGCCGCAGAGGACCCGAGGACCCCGAGCAGCAGGGCGAGGTAGATCAGAGGTCTCAAAACGATTTCGATCTCCAGACGACTGAGCCGCCAGCCCATTGCAGCGGCATTGAACCCATAACGGCTCATCAGGCGAGTGGGTCCAAGACGGGGCTTCTTTGGGCGCCTCGGGTTGTTCGTGCCCCGAGCTCTCGCGGGCAGGTGAGCCAAAGAGACCCAGTGTAAAACTGAGTGAAGAATTTGCGTTGTACCCTTACCCACTGTACGCGTGCCGCCTGTTGGTAGCCCTGCGACCGGAAAAATTCTTTGGGATAGCGCCGCAGCATGTCCACCATCCGCTTTCGGGTCTTTTCTGATCTGCATCTGGAATTCTTCGACTGGACGCCTCCTGCTGTAGCGGCCGACGCGATTCTGCTGGCGGGAGATATTGCCGTCGGCACGGACGGTATCGAATGGGCTCGCCGACACTTTCCGGACACGCCAGTCATCTACGTGCCCGGCAACCACGAGTTTTACGGAGCGCGACTGCCGGATGCGCTTCAAGCGCTGCGTACCGAGGCGATGCGCCTCGACGTGCATTTCCTCGACGCAGATGAGTGCACTCTCGGCGGGACGCGATTTCTCGGCACGACTCTATGGACCGACTACGCTTTGTATGGATCAGCGGAGGCTCAGCTCGCCCAGGCGATGACCGACGCGAATGAAGAAATGAATGACTTCAACATGATCAAGTGGTCCGACGGCGAACGGCTCACGCCGGAGCTCGTGCGCGAGATTCACGTCACGCGCGCGCAGTGGCTCGCTGAGAGACTCGCCCGGCCTCACTCCGGGCCGACTGTGGTGATCACCCACCATTTGCCGCATAGGTTGAGTATTCATCCAAAGTATGAAGGCGCTCGCCTCAACCCTTGCTTCGCGAGCGATCTCGATCACCTGGTGCGGGCTCCGGTGACGCTCTGGGTTCATGGTCACACGCACGAGTCACTCGACTATGTCGTAAATGGAACCCGCGTCGTCTGTAATCCTCGCGGCTACCTTCCGGGGGAGCCCAATCCCGCCTTCGATCCGCAAGGTCTGGTTGAGCTGGCGTCAGCATGAGCTCCATTGCTCGCGTTGGTGCCCATGGCACCCCTCTGACCCACCGTGCCGTTCTGACCATCGCGCTGCCGGTCATGATGTCCAACATCTCCACGCCGCTCATCGGCCTGGTGGACACCGCGATCATGGGCCACTATCCGAATCCGGTCTATATCGGGGCAGTCGCTATCGGCGCTCTGATCTTTTCCTTTGTCTTCTGGGCGTTCGGTTTCCTGCGGATGGGGACCACGGGTCTCACGGCCCAGGCGTTGGGAGCAGGGGACACGGAGGAGCTGGCCTCAGGGCTTGGGCGCTCGCTCGTGATTGCGCTGGTCGTGGGCGCGGCGCTGATCCTGCTGCAGTGGCCCATCCGCGAGACTGCCTTCGCGCTGCTGGGAGCGAGCCCCGAAGTGGAGCGCCTGGCACGTGACTACTTTGACGTGCGCATCTGGGCGGCTCCGGCAACCCTTGCGAACTACGCTCTGCTGGGCTGGTTCATCGGACTGGGGCGTACCGACGTCGGGCTCGTCCTGCAGTTGGTTTTGAATGTGACCAACATGTTGCTGAATCTGACTTTTGTGCTGGGCTTTGGCTGGGGCGTGCGTGGGGTGGCCTCCGGAACCGCGTTGGCGGAGCTTCTGGCGGCGTGCGTCGGCTTGAGTGTCGCGGCCTGGCACCTGCGCCGGATTGGCGGAAGATGGTCGCTGCAACGTGTTCTTGCGCCGGGGCGCATCCGCCGAGCTTTGCTCGTGAATGGGGACATCATGGTCCGCTCACTGGCTTTGCTGGCGGTGTTTGTTTGGTTCACTTCACAGGGAGCGCGGCATGGAAATGTGATTCTGGCGGCTAACGCCATTCTGATGCAATTCATCGAGGCGAGCGCCTTCTTTCTCGACGGGCTGGCCTTCGCGGCTGAGGCGCTGATCGGGCGCGCGGTCGGCGCAGCGCAACGGACGGAATTCACTGTCGCTGCCCGGATGACGACGACCCTGGCTGCCGCTGTTGCCGTGTTGCTGGCTTTGGTGTTGACTCTGTTTGGCCCCTTCTTCATCGACGGGCTCACGGTCGATGCGAGCGCCCGTATTGCCGCGCGCGCCTATCTCCCCTGGGCCGCGGCCGCCCCGCTGCTGGGTGTTTGGGCGTTCCAGCTCGACGGCATCTTTATCGGAGCGACTCGCACCGCGGATATGAGAAACGCCATGCTCGTTTCTGCGGCGATCTATCTGGTTGCGTGGTGGGCTCTGCGGCCGTTCGGCAACTCCGGCTTGTGGGCAGCATTCTACGTGCACTATGTTGCACGCACCGGCTCGCTGCTTTACTACTATCCCGGCCTGGTCCGGTCGGTCCCCGCGACTGCTCGCGCCGTTTGAAAGGCCCGAGCTTTACAACCACCGTACCGACTTCTGTACCTGTTGGGCAATCGCGTCGACGCTTTCATTGCCCTGCGCGAGTACCGCAATGCTTCCGCGCGGGGCGGGGGTGATGACGCCACTCATTCCGTCTTCGTGGAAGCTCGTCCGTTCCTTGGTCTTCTCATGGGTGAGAATCAATACAGTCACCGGGCCGCGCGCTGTGCTGACAACGAGGTGTGGCACCCAGTGACCGCGGAAGAGGCAAGTACGGGCATACATGACATCGTTGGAGCTCATGTCGAGCGCAACACCGGCCTTGGCGAGCGCTTCCTTCACTTCCGCAGCCGGTGCGGGCTGTTTGCTCGTCCAGCTGTTCGGCTCATGCTCGACATGTGCGACGACGGCCTGCGCCAGGGTTTCGCTGGGAAGGAGCGCCCAGACCGCGACCACAGAGACAACTGCAACGCTTGCAGCCAACGCCAATCGAGACCAGATGTTTGCACCCCTCCGAAGCCGCGTGTCGCGGGCACGCGTGATAGGAGTTACGGAAGCGATGGCGGTTTCAACACCGATCGGTCCTTGCTCCAGCGCTCTTCGGATGTTGCCATCCAATGCGTTCATCTCGCGCTGAAACTGCGCGCACTCGGGGCAGCTGGCGAGGTGTTCAGAGAGATCGGGAGGCACTGAGTGAGGATCCGAGCCAATCAAAAGGCGCGCGTGCTCGTGGTTCATGCTACGCCCTCACTTTCCGGGTCGTCCGGCGCGGGCGTGAGGCCATACAGGGTCCGGAGCTTATTACGCGCACGGAAGAGCCGAGTCAGGACAGCCGTCGGGGACAGGCTCAATTCCTCGGCGATCTCGGCGGTCGAAAATCCTCCCAGCACCTGCATGATCAATGGTTCGCGGTATTCCAAAGGCAATTTCAGGATCGCCTCACGGAGCGAGTCGATCT
The DNA here is from genome assembly GCA_964494895.1 of uncultured Steroidobacteraceae bacterium. Lineage (GTDB taxonomy): Bacteria > Pseudomonadota > Gammaproteobacteria > Steroidobacterales > Steroidobacteraceae > 13-2-20CM-66-19. The sequence continues at coordinate 23,160 of CAZBTV010000078.1, forward strand.
CGTTGTCCGGTCCAGGCGGGGAGGGCATGCCGTCGAGCTCTGCGCCGTCGTCCAGGGCCACCAGTTCCAGGCGTTTGCGCTCGTAGAGGCGCGCGTGCTCCCGTCGCACGATAGTCAGCAGCCAGGCGCGCGCCGCTCCCTGATCCTTCAGGGCCTCGCGGGAGCGCCAAGCGCGCAGCAGAGCCTCCTGCACGATGTCCTCCGCAATCGCCCGGTCTCGAGCCAGCCAGTGCGCAAAACGCAGCAGATCCGGGCGCATGGACCCGAACAAGCTGACGATGGGGTCTGCCGCCGCATCTTCAGCGGCCAATGCCCCCCCTACGGAGGAGACCGGGGTTCCGGGCCCGGAATTGCGCAGACTCCCCATTTATTGTTGCCCGTTCTGTCCCATGGCCCTTTGCCCGCGGTTCGCTGTGGAGAGGCTCAAGCTGGCCGCTCCGGCCACAAGGATACCGCCAGGCGGCCCTCTGGTGGGTGGAATCGGTGCAATAAGAACCCCAGCGACCCGGTCAGTGCAGGCAAACTCGCGCAATTGCCGTGCTGGCAAGCGAGCCCCTCCAAACGACTTGCATCGGAGTAAAACATGAAAACACTCGTCCGTTGGCTGATCGACTGGCCGCGTGGTGTGGCGCAGTATCTGACATGGCTCGGCCCTCTGTTTGCCCGCATCACCGTGGGTTGGGTGTTTCTGTGGAGCGGTTGGGGCAAGCTCAACAACCTGCCCCGGATTACCGAGAGCTTCATCGGTTGGGGCATCCCATTCCCCCATTTTCTGACGCCGCTGACGGCCTGCATCGAGTTCTTCGGCGGAATTTTCCTGCTTCTCGGGCTGCTGACCCGCATCTCGGCGGGCGCGCTCGGTGTGACCATGATCGTGGCTATCAAGGCGGCACGCTGGGGCGAGGTCGATTCGCTCGAGACGCTGTTGGGTTTTGACGAGTTCGAATATCTTGCGTTGTTTCTCTGGCTCGCCATCGCCGGGCCGGGCGTGTTGTCGCTCGATCATCTGCTGCAACGGTGGTACGACCGCAGTGCGCGAGCCGGTGGGTCCTCCGCGCGAGCCGCTGTTTCCAGCTCTCGCTGAGTCTGAGTGGCCGGCCTTGGCCGGCCATCGAGGTCCGTCGGCCCGTGGATTCAGGGCGGAGCGACTGAGGATCCGCCCAGCCCGGAGAATAGAGAACTTTTCCGCTCGTCGTGAATTCCTCACAGCGAGGGCCTGCAGTTCCGCAGGCCATCCCTTGAGGATTCGCGATGCTGCCGAAAACCCGTTTTGCGCCTCTGCTCCTGGCCGCACTTTTAACCGCGTGTGGCGGTCACGGCAACGGTTCGATCTCCCAGCCCCAGCAAGGCCCTGCGGCGGGGCAGCTCGCCGGCACTCCTGAGAAGACGGCTTCGTACTCTCCGTCAGACCTCCTGTCCCAGCTGACCGGCGACCCCCTTGGGAAGGAGCTGCTGCAACTTGCTTTTTCGCCGACGTGCAACATTACCATCTACCACGTCCAGTACCAGACGATTGGCGGTGCGGGTGAGGCGACCCAGGCTTCCGCGGCACTCATGGTCCCTTCGGGGGGCGCCGGTTCCTGCCAGGGCGCGCGCCCTATCGTGATGTATGCCCATGGCACCAACGCTGCCAAGACTTTCAACATGGCCAATCTGAGCAACAACAGTGAGGCGTTGCTGATGGCGGCGGTGTTTGCCGCACAGGGCTACATCGTCGTGGCGCCGAACTACGCCGGCTACGACACCTCCACTCTGCCTTACCATCCGTACTTGAATGCTGGCCAGCAATCCAAAGACATGATCGACGCGCTGACTGCCTCACGCAGCGCGCTCTCGGGGGTTGGTGCGAGCGACAATGGTAAGTTATTCATAACCGGATATTCCCAGGGCGGCTTCGTGGCCATGGCGACGCATAAGGCGATGCAGGCCGCCGGCACGGCCGTAACCGCGGCGGCGCCCATGTCCGGTCCATATGCGCTGGCCGCCTTCGCGGACGCGATCTTCGAGGGCGAAGTCAATACGAGCGGCCCCCTGAACTTCAATCTATTGGTCACGGGATATCAACACTCGTACGGAAACGTCTATTCGGCTCCGACGGATGTATACGAGGCCGCATACGCGCCCACCGCGGACGAGCTCCTCCCCAGCGCCACACCCATAAGCACGATCTATAATCAGAAGCAGCTGCCGCAAAACGCGTTGTTCAACAGCACACCCCCGAGTCCGGCGTATGCGTCGGTGACGCCGGCAACCGCACCGGCCAACCTTGCGCCGGTGTTTGCGCAGGGATTCGGCACCAACAACCTGGTCACCAACGCTTACCGCCTGGCCTATCTGCAGGACGCCGCCGCTCATCCGGACGGAGGCTTTCCGACTGTCACTACAGGCGTGCCGGCAGCCGCGCCTGCGAATGCACTCAGGCAGGATCTGAAGAACAATGACTTGCGGAACTGGGCGCCGTCGGCGCCGGTGCTGCTGTGCGCTGGCAACAGCGATCCCACGGTGTTTTATCTCAATACGCAACTGATGCAAAGCTATTGGACCGCAACCGCGCCCAGCAGCCCGGTTACGGTTCTGGACGTGGATTCGTCCGCCTCGAGTAATGATCCCTATGCGAACGAAAAGAACGGCTTCGCAGCGGCGAAGACAGCTGTGGCGGCTGCGGCCGTGGTTGGAGGAGCGAGCGACGGTGGAGCGATGGCGGTACTACAGGACTACCACGCCACTCTCGTTCCGCCGTTTTGCCTGTACGCCGTCAAGTCCTTCTTTGACGGTCATTGATTCGCCGGGCGCGAGGCCGAACATCGACCGTGTACGGTAAGCGCCGAGAGGAGCTTTCTCTGCCTCAGAGACGGCTACGCGTTGTGCGCATTCCCGGGATGCACCTGCCCAACGCGAAGCCGGCGAGGGCGGCGACCGTGGAGGCGACCAGAACGGCGCATTTGGCCGTTCCGAGCAGGGTGGGCTCGGGAAATGCAAGATTGGCGATGAAAATTGACATCGTGAAGCCAATGCCACCCAGACACCCGAGCAGGACGAGATGGCGCCATCGCATGCCCTCGGGCAACTCACACACTCCCGAGCGTACGGCAAGCGTGGCGGCAAGCACGATACCGAGGGGCTTGCCGAGGACCAGGCCCAGGACGACACCTGACACGAGGGTCACAGGTGCTCCTGCGCGGACAGAGAGTCCTTGCAAGCTCACGCCCGCATTTGCCAGTGCAAACAAGGGCATGATTGCGTACGCCACCCAGGGGTGCAGCCTGCGCAGCAGGTGGTTCGATGCTGCCGTGGCCGGAGCCATCATTCCAAGAACCACTCCCGCGAGTGTTGGATGGATGCCTGACCGCAGCATTCCGAACCAGAGCAACCCTGCGGGAAAGAGGTAAGCGGCCGCCCGCTGCACCCTGAGGCGTTTCAACAGCCAGACGACCAGGACGCCACACGCTGTCAGCGCTAGTCCGCCAGGCTCGATTCCTCGAGAGTACGCGGTGGCGATAATGAGGATCGCGATAACATCGTCAACGATGGCGAGTGTCAGCAGCAACACACGCAACGCCGGCGGAACGCCGCTTCCCACAAGCGACAGAATCCCAACCGCGAAGGCGATGTCTGTTGCCGTGGGGACCGCCCACCCTCTCCGGAGTATGGGGTCAGGGTTCAGCAGCAGGTAGATGAACGCCGGCACCAGGACGCCGGCTGCTGCCGCAACGATTGGAAGGGTCGCGATTCTCCTGTCCGACAAAGCGCCATAACGCAGCTCATGGCGCAGCTCGAGCCCGACGACCAGAAAAAAGACGGTCATCAGGCCGTCGTTGATCCAGAAGCGCAGAGGGCGGGCAGCAAGGAAATCAATCAGTCCTGAGCGGGCAAAATCCACTGGCAGGCTCGCTTGCCAGAGAGCTTCATAGGTGCGCCCGGAATAGTTGGCCCAGAGCAGCGCCATGGCGGCCGCCGCGAGCAGGATCGTGCCGCTGGCCGTCTCGACCTGCAGAAAACTCTCAATCGAGATCAGGATTCGCCGAAGCAGTGACGGGGGCGCGGGAGTGGCGGGCGTCGTCTCTCGATCCATGGGCATAACCGTTCTCGTGACGGCGGCCCGACCGACACAGAACCTATCGGGCCTTCGTCAGAGCCCGACACCCGAATCCATTAAACGCATTGCCAGAGTAGCCCGCAAGCGTACCGGCTACATTTGTGGCGCCCAGGATGAGCACCAGCCAGAGGCCTTGACCTGTTTGCCCCCGAAGATCTGGCACGGTCCGCTGGGCGCACCGGTGCGCCCCTGATAGAGCCCGCAATTCGCGCAGGTACTTCCGGGGAGAGCGCCTTGAGCCTTGGCAGCGTCCTCGACGTATTTCACCTTTTTGGCTTCCGGCGCTTCCGGGCTGACAAGCGGTGCGGCCTCGGCGGCGAGAGCGGAGCTATGCGTTGAAAGCGCGACGGACAGGGCAGGCAGGCCCAGAGTCAAGCTCCTCAGTAGGCGGCGACGAGCCAGTCGATCAGTCGATTTCATAAGTGGAAGCGTCCTTGAGATTTCGTTGTCCATCGAGCATACGCGAGGCGCAGATACACCCACAGACGGCGCGATCCTCGCGGCAATTCGGGGCCGGAGCGCCGCGCCCGCTGTCAGCCGGTCAAGCCGGAGGGCAGCGCTCAACTCGAGCGCGCGCTGTAGCTCTCCATCATCAGCCCGGTGCCGCCACGGGAGACATGAGCTACGACGGCGGTGCGTCGGTGGAGCTTGGTGACGGCGCCGAGGTTGATCGCAAAGGCCAACGTGACCTGCTGGCCTTTGCGCAAGCCGAGATTGGTGGTTTCGATGAATACACCAGTAGCGCTTAGGTTCACCGCTTTGCAAAGCTTGCGGCGGCCCCCTGGGACCATGATGTAGACGATTGTCCTAGCACGGTGCCTCGTGTGCAGGCGACGTTCCACTGAAGTCGAGCCTCGCGGTCTTTTAATAGTTTCTATTTTCTACGCGAACGCGACGATTATGCCAACGTCACTTGCGCGTAGGAAACCCACTCAACTTAATCGTGTAGCGGATTTGTGACGCCTATGCCGTAAGGTGGGCGACGCAGCATGCGGGAGAGCTCCGCCGTCATATAAATACGAGCCCATGGCGCCAGGCGCGCTGGACATGAAATACTTGGAACGCGCGGCCTTGAGCTTGGGAAGCGGTGTAGGCACCGTGGGTGCCGATCTGGCGTGAGGTCTGGAAGACCTTTTGACCGGATCCGCGGGCCCACGGCGTGGTCGTGGGGAATCGAGCGTTAGCCCGGATAAGTCCTCGGGAGTTGCCATGGGTTGGATCGTTCTGCTGGTGATCATCGCACTCGTGCTGGTGTTCATTTCCACGTACAACCGGCTGGTTACAGCGCGCAATGCCTTCCGCAACGCTTTCGCGCAGATCGATGTGCAACTTACGCGCCGCTACGACCTGATCCCGAATCTCGTCGAGATCGCCAAGGGATATATCAAGCACGAGCGCGAGACGCTCGAGGCCGTGATCCGCGCGCGCAACACCGCGTATGAGGGCTTGAAAACGGCTGCCGCCGATCCTGCCAACGCCAGCGCGGTTCAGCAGCTCTCTGGCGCGGATCAGCAGCTTGGGGGAGCGCTCGGCAGGCTCATGGCCGTCGCTGAAGCCTATCCCGATCTCAAAGCCAACCAGACCATGATGCAATTATCCGAAGAGCTCACCTCGACGGAGAACAAGGTCGCGTTCGCCCGCCAGGCATACAACGACGCGGTGATGACGTACAACAATACGCGGGAGACCTTTCCGAGCAACATTGCCGCGGGCATGTTCGGTTTCCAACCGGCGCAGCCACTGGATATCGCGAAACCGGAGGCACGCGAAGCCCCGAAGGTCAGCTTCACCTGACGGTCCCGCCGGGGCCCGTCCGTGGACTTCTATTCCCGCCAGGCGGCCGCGCGCAGCCAGACAACCTGGCTGGTGTTTGCCTTCACCTTGTCACTGCTGGCCGTGGCACTCGCGCTCGATTTCGTGTTGTTTACGTTCCTCGCCAGCCGCGGCTCGTACTACAGCTTCAGCGCGCTCGCGTATGCGGCAGCCAATCCGGGCACGGCGATCTTCTGCACGTTGCTGATCATGGGTGTGTTGGGTATTGCCAGCCTCTATAAAACGATGGAGCTGCGCGGCGGAGGGGGCGTGGTGGCGCGCTCGCTGGGAGGCGTCCTGGTTTCGTCCGATACGGCGGACTTGAAACGCAAACGGCTGCTCAACGTGGTCGAGGAAATGGCGATCGCCTCGGGAGTTCCAATGCCGGAGGTGTATGTGTTGGAGCAGGAGCCAGCGATCAACGCGTTCGCGGCTGGCCACACCCCTGCCAACGCTGCCGTAACCGTGACGCAAGGAGCCCTCGATCGGCTCAGCCGCGACGAGCTGCAGGGAGTCATCGGGCACGAGTTCAGTCACATTCTCAACGGCGACATGCGCCTGAACGTGCAGCTCATGGGATGGCTGTTCGGGCTCTTCATGATTGGTCTGATCGGCCGGGTGATCGTGCAGGTCTCACCACGCAATCGTCGCGATTCCAATGGCCTCGTTGCGTTGGGATTCGCGGTGATCGCGCTGGGTTACGTGGGACTTCTGGCCGGCCGCATTCTGCAGGCCGCGGTCTCTCGTCAGCGAGAGCGGCTTGCCGATGCATCCGGAGTGCAGTTCACGCGTAACCCACAGGGGCTCAAGGGCGCGTTGGTGAAAATAGCAGCGCTACCAGCGGGCTCGGCGCTGGTTGCCGCCGACCCCGAGCCAGCAGCCCACATGCTGTTCGCGGAAGGCCTGTCGCGTGTGTTTGCGACACATCCGCCGATTCTCGACCGCATCCGGGAGCTCGATCCACACTTCGATCCAAGTGAGTTGGAGCGTGCGGCCGCGGAGCCGGATCAGGAGGCTTCGGTCGAGGAATCCACCTCGGATCAGAGCGAGTCTGCGGCGGCGGCCAGTCAGTTTGTCGGTGGAGGGCGCGCGCAGTCTGGTCAGATTTCGCGGCGGACGCCATCGGCTGTTGGAATGGATCAGGCCTCGCGCGCGGTTGCCAAGGTTGGACAGCCTGACACCGCCCACATTGAGCATGCCCAGGCGATTCGCCTTGCCTTGCCCCCGGCAGCGCGTGAGCTCACCGAGTCTCCTGAAGGCGCGCAGACGCTGGTTATCGCACTGCTCATCAGTAACGAGGCAACAGTCCGTAATCGGCAGCTTGCGCTTCTGGCGACATCGACCCGTCCTGCCGTTGTGCAAGCGGTTCAGCGCGTCATTCCGATCGCCAAGAGTCTCGACCCGATGTTGCGCCTGCCTGTTCTGCAGCGCTCATTCCCAGCGCTGCGCCGCTCGACCATCGCACAGCGTAGAGCGCTCGCGAAGTTGGTGAACGAGCTCATCTACGCCGATGAGCGGATCGATGTGTTCGAATATTGCATTGCAAAGTTGCTCGAGAGCCTTTTGAGCGACGACCTGGCGACCACGAAGCCCCACGGAACGCTGACTCTGGAGGATGCCGAGACAGAAATTGGCCTTTTGTTCGCCGTGATCGCGCAAATTGGAGCGCAGGATGAGCGTGCCGCGCGAATCGCTTACGAGGTAGGTATCTCCACGGTTCTGCCCATGCGGCGACCGCCGTTCGCGCCGGCGCAGGATTGGCCAAGGAAGCTCGACTCAGCGCTGCCACGGCTCCAGCAACTGCATCCATTCGCGAAAAAGGCCGTTATCGAAGGCCTGGTCAAGACTATCGCGGATGACGAAATGCTCATGGACGAGGAGGCGGAGTTGCTGCGTACGGTGTGCGCACTGTTGCATTGTCCGCTACCGCCGATGTTGCCTGTCATCGCCGGTGATGCAACAGCAGAAGAGTGACCGGTTGTGGTCGGCTCGAGTCCTGCTACCGGCTCAGGAAAGCACGGATCTCCCGCCCGAACCTCTCGATATCGATCAGGAAGGAGTCATGTCCCTCGATGCAGTTCAGCGGCCTGAAGTAAGTCGTCACGCCGGCCTGGTCGAGGGAGCGCGCTACCGCCCGCTGCTCGGCGATCGGGAATAGCAGATCCGACTCGACGCCGATGACGAGCGCCTGCTCGAGCTGCGCGCGCCGGAGCACTTCCTCGTGCTCGCCATGTTTGCTGAGATCGAACCGGTCCATCGCCCGGGACAGGTACAAGTAGCAGTTGGCATCGAACGCCGAGACGAATTTCGCGGCCTGCGCTTCCAGATAACCCTGCACGGCGAATTCTGAGGCGAAGGGATCAGCTTTTTTCATGTCCGGCCGGATGGGCTCGCGATCGAAGCGCTGCTGCCATTCGGCGGCTGAGCGATACGTGACTGTCCCCAGCTTGCGAGCCAGCCGCTGCCCAGAGCGCGGTGGCTTGTCCGCCGTGTACTGCCCCTGCTTCCAGTCCGGATCACTGGTGATCGCCTCGCGTTGGATCGAGCGCAAAGCAATCGCGAACGGGGAGGCCGCGGTCGTGCCGGAGATGCTGACAAGTCGGCGAGCCGCGGCCGGAAACAGCGCCGCGAACGCCAGCACGACCATTCCTCCTAGGGAGGGGCCCATGACCGTGTCGAGGCGATCGATTCCCAACGTGCGCACGGTCTCGTAGCCTGCGCGAGCGATGTCTTCAACGGAAAGATCAGGAAAGGTCAGGCGATAAGGCTTGCCGGTGACGGGATCGGGGGAAGCCGGACCCGTGGATCCGAAGCAGCTTCCGAGGGAGTTCACACAGACGACGAAGAATTGGTCTGTGTCGATGGCCAGTCCCGGGCCTACCATTCTTTGCCACCAGCCTTCGCTGGGATCCGCAGGTGATGTGGCGGCATGGGCCGACGGGGACAATCCCGTGAAAAGCAACAGCGCGTTGTCGCGCGATGGATTCAGCGTTCCCCAGGTCTCATAAGCAATGCGCGCGCCGTGCAGTGCTCCTCCGCGCCACATCGGAAACGGATCGGACAACTGCGCGTACTTTCGCGCGCCTGGAGTCTCCTCGCCAACTGGCTTTGAATGAGCGTCGGTCGCAGGAGTCGGTGATGCAGCTCTCAAGGCTCTGGATCACTGCCTTCAGCAATGCCTTCAAACAATGCGGTGGAGAGGTAACGCTCCCCTGTATCGGGGAGCATCGCCAGGATTACAGATCCTGAGGGTGCTTCTGCAGCGACCTTCTGTGCGGCGGCGAACGTGCCGCCCGAGGAGATGCCACAAAAGATGCCCTCACTGCGCGCCAGGGAGCGCGCGGCTTCGATGGCCTCGCTGTCTGTCACGGGCAGGATGCGGTGCGGTACCTCGCGATTGAGCACCGCTGGCACGAAGTCGGGCGTCCATCCTTGGATCTTGTGAGGCGTGAATGGCTTGCCCGAGAGCAATGCGGCACCGGCCGGTTCGGTCGCGATGATCTGCACGTCGGGACGCGCGAGACGGATCATCTGGCCGGCACCGGTGAGAGTGCCGCCTGTGCCCCAGCCTGAAACGAAAAAGTCGAGCCGTTTGCCAGCGAAATCCTCGAGGATCTCCGGGCCTGTGGTGCTGCGGTGATAGGCTGGATTCGCCTCGTTCTCAAACTGGCGGGCGAGGAACCAGCCATGCTTCTCGGCCAGCTCCGCGGCCTTTCGCACCATTCCTGTGCCGCGCTCGGCTGCCGGCGTAAGGATGACCTTCGCACCCAGGATGCGCATGATCTTGCGCCGCTCGATGGAGAATGACTCGGCCATCACCGCTACGAATGGATAGCCTTTGGCGGCGCAGACCATCGCCATCGCGATGCCGGTGTTGCCCGAGGTGGCTTCCACAACCGTCTGTCCCGGTTTGAGCGTGCCGCGCCTTTCCGCATCTTCGATGATGCCGATCGCGAGGCGGTCCTTCACGGAACCGAGCGGATTGAATAGCTCGCATTTCACATACATCGTGACATGCTTCGGCGCGAGCCTTTGAATCCGCACGATGGGAGTCTTGCCGATCGTGCCAAGAATGTTCTCGTAGATCATGGGGTGACCTTGTTTCCACGGGTCGGCCGAGGCTGAATCGACTAAGCTTAATGACCCTTAGCAGGCGTTGAAAGTATCGGTCGAGAATCTGCAAAGGCCCGGACGTTATACCCAAAGATGAAGGCATGGGCACCGGATGATCAGATTGCAGAAACTGCTGGCTGCTGCCGGCCTGGGGTCACGGCGCAGCGTCGAGCAGTGGATCCGGGAGGGGCGTGTCACGATCGGTGGCCGTATCGCACAGCTCGGGGACCGGGCCTCTCCCACGGACGAGGTGTGTCTGGATGGACGCAAGCTCGATCTGAATGCGGCACAGCTTACGTCCCGCGAGCTTCTGCTGTATCACAAGCCCACAGGCGAGGTCACCACACGAAGTGATCCACAAGGGCGGCCCACCGTGTTTGAGAGATTGCCGCCGCCCGGGAACGGCAGATGGATCACGGTCGGGCGCTTGGACGTGAACACGTCTGGTCTGCTCCTGTTCACGACGGACGGCGAGTTGGCACATCGGCTAATGCACCCGTCGAGCGAGATTGAACGCGAATACCTCGTACGCGTTCGCGGCCGTCCACAATCCGCGCACATTCGTCAGCTTCTCGAAGGTGTGCAGCTTGATGATGGACCTGCACGGTTCGATCGCGTTACCCAGGAAGACGTTGAAGGCGAGCCGTCCGAAGGAGTCAACACGACCTTCCGGGTCGTTCTTCACGAAGGTCGTAATCGCGAGGTGCGGCGCCTCTGGCACGCGGTTGGGTTGGAAGTGAGCCGCTTGCTACGCATCCGTTATGGACCAATCGAGCTGCCACGCGACTTGCGCCCAGGTTCTGCGCGCTTTGCGGACGCCACAACTACGGAACGTCTCGTTACGGCCGCGAGGCCCGCTCCGCCTCCGTCCGGGAAAGAGCGGCCGGCGTCTTAAAGAGGAACCCGGTTCCGCCGGAGAATTCATTCGCGCCTTGTCCTCCGGCAGGCGCCGTTGCGCGTTTCTAAGTCTAACGTGGAGAGTCCCGTTCCGCCGAACGAGGGATATCGCCTAGGGCATATTCTTTGCGACATTGAGCGGGAGACAGCGATTTGAGCGACACCAAGATGCAAATCCGGGTCGATGTCGACGACCACATTGATAGCAGCGAGGAATTGATCGTTCGGGTCGGAGGAGTGGTCGAAGGCTCGCTGGAACGCTTTCAGGGATGGGTCGCCCGTGTTCATGTCCATCTAAGCGAGCGACGTCGGTCAGGTTACCGCCATATGTGCTGCCGAATGGAGGCACATGCGGGGACTCTCAAGGCCATAACCGTGAGCCATGAGGCGATCACGCTTGCGGAGGCGATTCACTCGACATCCGCGAAGCTGACACACGCCGTTGCCGAGGCGCTTGGCGGCGGCCGGTCCAGGTCGAGGACCGCCTCCGCGCATGCTGAGGAGGACGAAGCTGAGGCGGATTCTGAGGAAGGGCTAGGGCCACTGCGTAGCTCTTAGCCTCAGGCCGCTGGAGGGCGGGCCTGAGCTCAGGGGAAACGTTCCGGAACATTCGCCAAGCTTGCGGCTCAAAGTAATGCGACGCCGCGCGACTGGCTCCCTCTCTCTTTCGAGAGAGCCGAGCAGGCCCAAACGAGGCCACCAGGGGTCGCATCTAGCAATTTACGCGCCAAGATGCATTGACACCCTGCTTCTCCGAAATCAGAATACGCGGCTCGTTTTCGCGGAGGGGTACCCAAGCGGCCAACGG
>CAZBTV010000079.1:0-34152 GCA_964494895.1 uncultured Steroidobacteraceae bacterium
CAGCGGATGTTGATCGTTGTCTCTTCGAAGAACGGGTCGAGGACCGCCGTGCTCGGATCGAGCGATAGGATCATGTCCGACTCGTTGATGCCCTTCCAACCTGAGATGGAGGAGCCGTCGAACATTTTGCCGTCGCGGAACAGGTCCTCATCGACGAGCCGCGCCGGAATGGTCACGTGCTGCTCTTTGCCGCGCGTGTCGGTGAAACGCAGGTCCGCGAACTTGACCTCTTTTTCTTTTATGAGTTTGATGATTTCGGTAGGTGACATATCGCTCTCCGGAAAAGGGTGATCCCGCCTGTCGAATCTTCCTGCCTGCCGCTCGTGCGCAGCTTAGACCCGTCGCTGCCCGCGCCCGACCCAGGAAGAGCCTGTCTGACTGATATTCGTCCTCTTGGCTCGCATGTTGGGCCATCTCCCCAGCGGGCCCGCCCGAATCCCGCATGCGACGGCGAGCATTGGTCAGACAGGCTCCAGCATGGCGGAGCGGGGTGGTAGTGCAGGCCCTATGCCAACCTTGGCCTCTATGAAAATCAAATGCTTAGCCGCACTGCAATTATAATATGCACTAAATTAGTGCTGAAATGATCGTAAATGCACCATGATAGGGCATAAATCAGTGCAAATTGCGACCCTCTGGTAAGGGCTTGGTACAAGCGCGCCTGTTCTTGGTGCAGGCTTGTCTATATATGGATTCGCGCTATAGTTAGTCTATATATGGACGATCAAAGGAGTTGCATTATGGGCTCGTCACTGCATTCGGTGCGGTCAAGGCAGGAGGGCTCGAAGGATGCGGCCGCGGGTGGAGCGGGCTTACGCGCATTCGCGAAAATCGCGGAGCTATGGCGTCTATCAGTGGCGGAGCAGCTTACGTTGCTCGGCATCACCTCACGTTCCACCTACTTCAAGTGGCGCAAGGAGCCGGACCCCAAGCTTCCGCGCGACACTCTCGAGCGCCTCTCCTATTTATTGGGCATCTATAAAGCCCTGCAGTTGCTGCTTCCAAACACCCAGGCCGCCGACGAGTGGGTCCGCCGGCCGAACGATGCACCGCTGTTTGGCGGTAAGTCCGCGCTCGAGCGAATGCTCTCGGGCAATGTCGCGGATCTATACACCGTACGGCAGTATCTCGATGCGCAACGCGGGTGAGGCGATACCCTACACGGCCATGGTTGTGGGGGAAGTGCGCTGGCATCCGTGCTATCGCGTGATCTCGAGCCGCTTTCCGCCCATTCACCTTTTCGAGCGTGTCGCGAGCGCTGCCGACTGGGATGCGCTTTACTGGCTCGAGTCCCTCACGAATCCCCGGCTGCGCGACGAAGTGGGCGAGATCGACCTTGTGCCGCCCGAGGATCGCGTGTTCGGACCCGGTGCGTCGATCATCATGGCTGCGTTCACGCATCTCAATCCAGAAGGGAGCCGGTTCGCCGACAACAGCTTCGGCGCCTTCTACGCTGCAGCGAGCCTGGATACGTCGATCGCGGAAACCCGCTATCACCGCGAGGTTTTCTTACACGCCACGCACCAAAGTCCCCTCGAGCTCGACATGCGGACCTATCTCTGCGACGTCAGCGGCAGCTTTCATGACATCCGGGGGAGACGTGAACAGATGTCCGACATATACGATCCGGACAGCTATATGGCTTCCCAGAAGTTCGCCCGCTCGTTGAAAGCCGCTGGCTCGAATGGAGTGGTCTACGACAGCGTCCGTCACGCTGGCGGCGAGTGCATTGCCGTATACCGTCCGCGAATCATCCAGAATTGTCGACAGGGGCCGCACTTGCGATACGTTTGGGATGGCGAGCGCATCACCCAGGTCTACACATTGCGGCTCATCGATCAGTGACTCGCTATACTTCCGGGCTTGTTATGCGCTACGCGCAACTGTCCTGCGGGTCGCAAGCGACCCGCGATTATCTTGATTACGTGCGGAAGCGCGCGATATAGCGGCGCTACGCGCCGAAAGAGCAAGAGCGAGCCACGAGCTATGAAAATCGGCACTGCGCCGCAGACATTTCAGGAGCTGATCTTCGCCCTGCAGCGCTACTGGTCCGACCTTGGCTGCGTGATCCTGCAGCCCTATGACATGGAAGTCGGTGCCGGTACGTTTCACACCGCCACGTTCCTGCGCGCAATAGGCCCTGAACCCTGGAGTGCCGCCTACGTGCAGCCTTCTCGTCGGCCAACCGACGGCCGTTACGGGGAAAATCCCTTCCGTGCGCAGCACTATTATCAGTACCAGGTGGTCATCAAGCCCTCGCCTCTGGAGATCCTTGACCTATACATCGGAAGCCTGCGCGCGCTGGGCCTGGATCCTCTCGTTCATGACATCCGTTTTGTAGAGGACAACTGGGAATCGCCGACGCTTGGCGCCTGGGGGCTCGGATGGGAGGTATGGCTGAACGGGATGGAAATCACGCAGTTCACGTATTTCCAGCAGGTAGGTGGCCGCGAGTGCCGCCCGGTCACGGGCGAGATTACATACGGTCTCGAGCGGCTCGCGATGTATCTGCAAGGCGTCGAGAGTATGTATGACATTGTGTGGACGGACGGCCCGCTGGGCCGTGTGACGTATGGGGATGTATTCCATCAGAATGAGGTGGAGCAATCTGCTTACAACTTCGAACATGCCGATGTTCCGACGCTGCTACGCCACTTCGAAGATCACGAGAAGGCATGTAAGGAGTTGCTGGCCGCGAAACTTGCATTGCCCGCCTACGAGCAGGTGCTCAAGGCCTCCCACACCTTCAATCTCCTCGACGCCCGGCGCGCGATTTCTGTAACAGAACGGCAGCGCTACATCTTTCGCGTACGCACGCTCGCGAGCGGCGTTGCACAGGCGTATTACGCGAGCCGCGAAGCCCTCGGGTTCCCCATGTTGAAACAGGTAAAGCCAGCGTCCGTCGTGGAGCCGCGCGCCGAGGACGTGGCATGACAGTGGAGCGACACGATTTTCTGGTCGAGCTCGGCACGGAAGAGCTGCCGCCGAAGGCCCTTCGTGACCTCGAGGAAGCGTTCGCCTCCGGTGTGCGCTCCGGCCTGGACAAGGCCACCCTGGAGCACGGTCAAGTGGTCTCCTATGCAACACCCAGGCGGCTGGCGGTGTTGGTGACGAAATTGGCGGCCCGTCAGCCGGACCAGGATCTCAAGCGCCGCGGCCCGCCAGTCAGTGCCGCATTCGATTCCACCGGTGCGCCGACGCGCGCGGCCCTGAAATTCGCCGATAGCTGCGCCACGACCGTCGAGAGTCTGCAGAAAATCGACGAGGGCAAAGGCACTTTCCTTTACTTTGTGGGCACCCAGCCTGGTGCCGCGGTGGCTGAGATCCTTCCCGGAATCGTAAAGGTTGCGTTGGACGCGCTACCCATTCCGCGGCGGATGCGCTGGGGCTCCAGTGACGCCGAATTCGTGCGGCCAGTCCATTGGCTGCTCATGTTGTATGGAAAGGATGTTCTGCCGGCGACGATCCTGGATACCGTAGCAGACAATCTCACGCGGGGACATCGCTTTCACGCGTCCGAGCCGATTCGGATTACCACTCCGGCAAGTTACGAGCGAACGCTGCGCGAGCGTGGCTACGTGTTGGCGGACTTCGAAACACGGCGATCACTGATTCGCGAGCGCGCGACCGCCGCGGCGGCTGGGCTCGGCGGGCGTGCTTTGATCGAACACGCATTACTGGATGAGGTGACCGCCCTGGTGGAGTGGCCTGTTGCGTTGACTGGTCGCTTCGAGGAGCGCTTTCTGGAGCTACCGCGCGAGGTGCTGATTTCCACTCTTCAGGATCACCAGCGCTACTTTCCGGTCGAGGATGCGCACGGAAAGCTGTTGCCGTGGTTCATCAGCGTCAGCAACATTGAAAGCCATGATCCATCCAAGGTGCGGGAAGGAAACGAGCGGGTCGTGCGCCCGCGTCTGGCCGATGCCGCATTCTTCTGGGATCAGGACCGTAAGCGGCCACTCGCCTCGTTAAGGGAAGGACTGAACGCGGTCACCTTCCATGTCAAACTCGGCTCCCTCGGGGATAAGACTCGGCGCATACGCACGCTTGCTGGTGAGATCGCTGCTCTCGGGTCATCGCGGGCTACAGGCAGTAGCTCGAAGGCCGAGCGCGCCGAGACGGAGCGGGCCGCAGAGCTGTGCAAGTGTGATCTGCTGACAGCGATGGTAGGTGAGTTTCCCGAGCTGCAAGGAGTCATGGGGACTTACTACGCACTCGCGGATGGCGAGGCACCCGAAGTCGCGGTCGCGATCCGCGAGCATTACCTCCCGCGCGCGGCCGGCGATAAGCTTCCCGAAACTCTGCCAGGCCTGGCGCTCGCGCTCGCCGATAAGTTGGATACGCTCGCCGGGATTTTCGCCGTGGGAGAGAAACCAACCGGAACCAAGGATCCGCTGGGGCTGCGGCGTGGGGCTATCGGCATTCTTCGCATTCTCGTCGAAATGAGGCTTGATCTCGATTTGCGGCATTTCATCGGCCGAGCGATCGAGTTGGCGCGGACAGATATCGACAGGGTCGCTGCAGCCGCGGGCAAGCCCGTCGTGAGTCGCGGGCAGGTCAAGACCGCGGACGGATCCACGAAGGATGTCGTTGCCGACGAGATCTACGACTACATAATGGAGCGGCTGCGCGCGTACTATCTCGAAGGTGGCGCGCGCGAGACTATCGGCGCGGTACCCATGACGACGGAAATGTTCGATGCGGTGTTGGCGAGCGCGCCGGTGTCACTGTTGGATTTTGATGCCCGGCTGAAGGCACTGCGGGCGTTTCTGGACCTTCCGGAGTCCGCCAGCCTCACCGCGGCCAACAAGCGCATTGCCAACATCCTGCGCAAGTCGGCGGGCGGCGAAGCACCCGCGGACGTCGAGGTCGGGTCATTGCGTGAGGGTGCCGAAATCCGGCTTTTCGACTCGATGCGCGCGCTGCGCGATGCGGTATCCGTCGCGACGGCGCAGCGAGAGTATGCGAATGCGCTCGGTCGCCTCGCGCAGTTGCGGCCGGTCGTGGATGAGTTCTTCGATCAGGTCATGGTCATGGATGAGGATCCCAAGTTGCGCGCCAACCGCCTGGCATTGCTGGCGCAATTGCACGGATTGTTTGCCGGCGTGGCGGACCTGTCGCGTTTGCCGGGTTGATTCATGCAATTCATTGGCTCGCTGATCTTCACATCCTTTTTGTTCCTCTGGACGTTCTTCTACGCCATCTTCTTCGTGGTCGCGTGTTTGTTCCTGCCCTTCCGGCACCGATTCAGGCTGGCGCGCCTCTGGGGGGTGGTCATCCTGAGAATGTTGAAGTGGTGCTGCCGGCTGGACTATCTGATCGAAGGGGTGGAGAACATCCCCGCCAGCAATCACATCGCACTATGGAAGCATTCGTCTTCGTGGGAGACGATCGCCATGGCAGTGGTATTTCCGCGGCAGGTTTGGGTGCTGAAGCGCGAGTTGTTATGGATTCCGGCGGTTGGATGGGGCATCCGGCAGCTTCATGCCATCGCTATTGACCGCAAGTCGGGACACTCGGCCGTAGGCCAGGTGGTCGAGCAGGGCAAGCAACGCATTGCCGAAGGGGACTGGATCATGATCTTTCCAGAGGGCACTCGGATGCTCCCCGGGCAGACCCGGCGCTATGGTGTGAGCGGTACCTTGCTAGCCGCGGAAACGGGCAGGTTGATTGTCCCCGTGGCGCACAACGCCGGTGATTTCTGGCCCCGGCGCGGCCTCTTAAAAAAGCCAGGGACAATACGTGTCGTCATCGGACGCCCCGTTGAGGCGCGCGGGCGAGACGTTCGCGAGGTGAATCGCGAGGTGCAGGAGTGGATTGAGGCCACCGTTGCCCGCTTGCACGCAACCCCCGTGGCGGCCCCAAGCTTGACGCAGCGGTCAGCGTGATCTGAGCTGCCCTCGCCTGAGCTGTCGAAGCTGGAAGACAGGCGGTAACCGGGGGCGAGCAGCCCGGGATTGACCCAACCAGGCGTTTTTGTTCTTCTGCTGTGATGGCCTTGACACTATTGCAGCAACGGGACGAGGCTCGGCGTCGACGTCGGCTACAGGTTTATGCGGACACCCGTAAACGCTTGCGAGCTGCTTTGGCGGAGCTCATTCCAGGACACGAGGTCATTCTGTTCGGGTCGCTCACCAAGCCCGGCATTTTCAACGATCGCTCGGACGTGGACCTGGCGCTCAAGAGCGAGCCCCCGCAGATGAGCCAGTATCGCCTGATGGCCGAGCTGGAGGAGCGCCTCGGCCGCCCGGTCGAAGTTCTGCTCCTGAGCCAGTGCCGGTTTCGAGAGAAAATCTGCCGAGAGGGGGAGGTGTGGACAGGTGCGTCGCCTTAGTGATCATGGCTTGCGCTATGGACCGCCAATAAATCCGCCCGCGCGACAATAAATGCCCTTGTCGCGCGTATTGGGAGGATACTAAAACAATCGCCTTGGGCACTAAATATCGAGATTCGCCACCGATAGGGCGTTTTTCTCGATGAACTCACGGCGGGGCTCGACCTGGTCGCCCATGAGGGTGGTGAAAACGTCGTCCGCCATAACGGCGTCGTCGATCCTCACCCGGAGGAGCCGGCGGGAGTCGGGGTTGATAGTGGTATCCCAGAGTTGCTCGGGATTCATCTCGCCCAGCCCTTTGTAGCGCTGGATGGTCTGGCCCCTGCGCGCCTGTTCCAGCAGCCACTTCATCGCCTCCTTGAAGGAGCCGATTTCGAGGCGGTCGTCCGCACGGGTGACATAGGCGCCTTCGCCTATGAGGCCGGCGAGGGTGCGGCCGAGCTCGGCTATGCGTTGGTATTCGGCTGACTCGAAAAACTCGCGCGGCAGGATCTTTTGGCTCGGTGTGCCGTGCTCGGTCCTATGGATGACCACGCGGGCGGAGTGACCGTCCGATGGGCCTCGGACTTCCACGCGATATGTACGTGTGCCGTCGGCCAAGGCATTCAAACTTTGATCGAGATGCTGGCCCCAGTCTCTCAGCCAGTCAGGCCTGTCGAAGTTTTCAGTCCTGACTTCGGGCATATAGATCAACTGCTCGAGCAACCGCTCGTCATAGCGACGTGACCAACGCCTGATGATCGCCTGCACTTCCATGTATTTATGGGCGAGATTCTCCAGGCCTTGCCCTTGAAGCGGCGGCGCTTCCGCGTTGACATGCAGCGATGCATTCTCGAGCGCCGTTTGTAACAACACCGAGTTGAGCTCGATGTCGTCTTTGACGTACGACTCCTGTTTACCCCGCTTCACTTTGTAGAGAGGCGGCTGCGCGATGTACACGTGGCCGTTCTCGATGAGCGCCGGAATCTGTCGATAGAAGAAGGTCAACAGAAGAGTGCGGATGTGGGAGCCGTCCACGTCCGCGTCGGTCATGATGATGATGCGATGGTAGCGAAGCTTCGAGATGTCGAAGTCGTCCTTGCCGATACCGCAACCCAACGCAGTGATGAGTGTGCCTACTTCTGCCGAGGAGAGCATCTTGTCAAAACGCGCGCGCTCGACGTTGAGGATCTTTCCCTTTAGCGGGAGGATCGCCTGGGTACGGCGGTCGCGGCCTTGCTTGGCGGACCCACCTGCGGAGTCACCCTCGACAATGAAGATCTCAGACAGCGCCGGGTCTCTTTCCTGACAATCAGCGAGTTTTCCGGGCAGCCCAGCGATATCGAGTGCCCCTTTACGACGCGTCATTTCACGCGCCTTGCGGGCGGCTTCGCGCGCACGAGCGGCCTCGACAATCTTCGCCACGATAGCGCGAGCTTCCTGTGGGTGTTCCAGGAGGAACTCGTGCAGTTTCGTAGCGACGGCGTTCTCCACCACACCTTTGACTTCGGACGATACGAGCTTGTCCTTGGTCTGAGAGGAGAACTTCGGATCAGGGAGCTTCACAGACAGAATGGCCGTGAGTCCTTCGCGTGCGTCATCGCCCGTTGTCGGCACCTTTTCCTTCTTGGCCGACATTTCCTTTTCGATGTAGTCATTCAACGTGCGGGTCAGAGCGGTCCTGAATCCCGCCAGGTGGGTGCCACCGTCCTTCTGCGGAATGTTGTTCGTGTAGCAGAACATGCTCTCCTGGTAGGAGTCGTTCCACTGCATCGCCACCTCGACCGCGATCGGTCCTTCCTGGGTTCTGAACCAGAAGACCGATTCATGGATCGCCATGCGTGCGCGATTCAGATACTTCACGAACGCCTGCAGGCCACCGGCGTGCTCAAAAATATCTGACTTGTTCTCGCGCTCGTCTACGAGTTCGATTCGCACTCCTGAGTTGAGAAAAGAAAGCTCGCGCAAGCGCTTCGCGAGGACGTCGTAGTCGAATTGGATGTTCGTGAAGGTCTGCGAGCTAGGCTTGAACCGGATGACCGTGCCGCGCTCGGTGGTCTCTCCCGTAACCGCCAGCGGAGCAACTGGCTCCCCGTGTCGATATTCCTGCTTATGCACTTTTCCGTCGCGGAAGATCGTCAGCTGCAGATACTCTGACAGCGCGTTGACGACGGACACGCCGACGCCATGCAGTCCGCCGGAGACCTTGTACGAGCTGTCATCGAACTTACCACCCGCGTGCAGGATGGTCATGATGACCTCGGCAGCGGACCGACCTTCCTCGGGGTGGATATCCGTAGGGATGCCACGACCGTTGTCGGAAACTGTTACGGACTCGTCGGCATGGATGGTGACGACAATGCGGTCGCAGTGACCAGCCAAGGATTCGTCGATTGCGTTGTCCACGACCTCGAAAACCATATGGTGCAAACCGGATCCGTCATCGGTGTCTCCGATGTACATTCCGGGCCGTTTTCGGACTGCGTCGAGGCCTTTTAGTACTTTGATTTTGCTTGAGTCGTAGACGTCGTCGGATGCCATGAAAAAGCTCAATCTTAGGATAGGGCATTATACCGGCTGCACCCTCCCTTGTTCCACGTGGAACACGAGATCAGGAGTGCCGAATAGGCGCGATTCTGCGTGCAACGACGTCAATACAAGCTGCGATCGCAGGTGGATCACCTGCTCAATCAGCCGACTCAAATGAGACCCGTCGAGCTCCGCTGCGGGGTCATCCAGTAGCAGTGTCGGAGTCGTATGCGTCGCTTCACGCAATAGATTGAGCTGCGCCAGAGTCATCGCGACCGCCACGAGCTTCTGTTGTCCGCGCGAAAAAACGTCTCGGGCAAGTCGCCCATTTAGCCGTATCAGAACGTCCGCTCGATGCGGCCCGACATGAGTCAGTCCTTTCGCCTCATCCCGGCTTCTTGAAGCCGCCAATGCCTCCCTCAACGAAAGGTCTTGGGTCCAGCCTTTAAAATAATGAAGCTCGGGTTCAAGGCCACTCAGAGCGACCACCGACGCGCGCCAGTACGGCATCAGTTCATCTAGAAGCCGCCGTCTCGCCTCTGCAATCAGCTCCCCGAGCCGAGCCACCTCACCGTCCCAAACTCCGGCCTCCGATGGATGGGCACGCAGCGCGGCATTTCTCTGCTTCACCGCTCGCGTGTATCGGAGCCACCAATCGCCGAATTGCTGTTCCACGTGGAACACTCCCCAATCCAGCCACCGTCGCCGCCGAAATCCCCCCTCCTCCACCAGCTTGTGAATTCCTGGATCGATCACCTGCACGGGAAAGACCTGAGTAAGCTCTGTCAGGGATTTTGCCGGAGCGGCTCTGATTCGCGCTGTCGTCCCTTCTGCGCGTGAGACTTGAACGCCAAGCGGTACGTCTAGCCCCAATTCAACCGCAGCTCCGGCTAACGCCGCGCCTTCTGGTCGGTTTCCTACGCGTCCGAACACCACCAGACTTTCCTGACCATGCCGAACAAGACGCTCCGAGTTTCGCGTTCTGAAGGACCGCCCGCGCCCCAGCAAAAAAATGGCCTCTAGCAACGACGTCTTTCCTGAGCCGTTACTACCCCAAATCAGGTTTTGTCCCGGGTGCAGTTCCAGCTCCGCCTGCTCGACGCATCGGACGTTATCTACCCGCAAATGCAGGAGGCTCATTTCAAATCACGCCCCCAAAGCTCCATGAGCTCTACCGCGAACATTGGCGCACTCCCCATACCCGAGGCCTTCTCTTTTAATACCGCTGCGCCCGCCCTACCGGCGGCTAAGAACTTGTGTCTTCAGTGATGGCGGACAGCGCTCCGGCAGCATCACAGACACTTTCGGGCTCGGAGCGGAATGCCGTCCGCCATGGCCGGAATACGCACGGCTCACGCGAGAATTGTGGGAGAAACACTACTTCCCGCCCCACTGCGCCACGCCGCTTCGTCTCATCCGGCGATCGCTGAGCCCACTGAACCCGAGAGCACTTCCTTCGTTTGCACCGTACGCTCCACTCCGAGAACGACCCTCGGCGGGGAGCTCCAGAAGACGCCTTACCAAGCTCCGACAAGCTAAAAGTCCTCTGTCCCCAAGCGCTGCGGCCCCAACCTTGTCCCATGTGCACCCGACTTCGACTGTCCGACCGCCTGCCTCCCGAAGCGCTATTCCCCAACCGGCGCCATCTGACATCGGGTTCGCCTGAACCCCTCGTCCAGCTGATAGCCCCTACGGCACCTGCATCCCATTCGGCAGCAACCCGGCCCGATCAGCCGCTCAACAGCTATGGGATCCGCGCTCCGCCGGCTGTTGTTTCGCCGTATATTCCGGCTGGCGGGAGGATTATGGCCAACGCGTAATGCGGACAATTCGGGCACCCCGTTCGACCATACCTCCATCATCAAGACAGCGCGCAGGTGTTTGCATTGCGTGGGGCGCTGCCCCCAATGCTGCGACGCTCTCTCACGGTGGACGCCAGCCCTCCGTTGACATGCTGCCACCCGCCGCTCCCGTCAACACCAAAACTCGAACCTGGAATGACACAAAGTGCCGCGCGACACATCGCAGCAGCCCCCTGCTGCACCCCGCCCCGGACCGGACCATTCACCGCCAAAGACGTGTTTACGGCCTCACGCCGCTGCGTCCGAAGAGAGTCCCAAGTTATCCTTTTGCTGCCGACAGGCTCTCCTGCGCCCGAACTTACTAAGCGGTCGATAGCTTGGGCGACGCTACGATCTATGGAACGTCTGGAATCCAGAGTGCGTTCAGGCGCGTGTGTCACGCAAATTTCAGGCTGATCAGTAATGCCCCGCATCTTAGCGGCAATCCTTTGTTGCCCAGATGCTGCCCGACGCTGAAATCCGGCAGCCCTCGACAAAAGCTCCCGCGGCCCACCTGACAACTGGCGGCAATCTGCCGCGAACAATTTTTCTCAGGGAGAATCCGGAGTTTCCGATCACGCTCGACGACGGAGTGCGCGTTCGAATCCCCAGGAAGCGTGTCTAAATATTTTCCTAGGAAAACAACGCCCTACAACACATCGACTGAGCTCACGGGCCTGCAGCTCGCGCAATAGGGCGACTGCGGCGTGGTGGCCGCAGGTCCCGCGGCGTACATCTAGCGGGACACGCGGTACGCGTTCGTGCTGCCAGGCTCATGCGACGGTTTCGGTACCGAACTCTCTAAGCTCCCTATCCTCTAAGCTCTCTAAAAGCGTGAAAGCGTGCGGGAAGCGGAACCGGCAAATCAAAAACTCGCTCAGGTCACCATCAGCCAATTCTCACGTGAGCGGTGCGTATTCCTTCGTATTTCGGCCATGACGGACAGCACTCCGCTCGAGCGTCACATTGTCCGTCATCGCATCGGAACGGCGTCCCTCATGCCGTCGGAATGCTGTCCCCCATCGTTCCGGAATCGTGTTTGTCATGGCCCGGCACGCGAAAGTCAGCACGCGCACCCTTGTTGAGGCGTAGCGCCGCCAGCTTGATGAGAGTTGATGAGGGAGCTGAGGGTGGAGCCCCTCAGAGAACGTGAACGGATCGGGAGCAGCGGCGTTCAGTTCGCCGCGGCCGGGTGAAGCTTAGCGATGACAGCCGGCATGCCCCTATACACGGTCGATATCGGTTCCATGGATTCACAGCAATACGCCCCACACGAGTTATTACTGTTGGGATTCGTAACTGCAGCACAGTGATTGTGACGCGGCTGGAATGCGGAGAGCGCGACTAGGTGCGTTGGGTCATTCTCGTCACAGCCGGCCTCCGCCAAGCGGCGCACGATAAAGTCAAAGAAACTTGTGCAAGCTGGTTTCTAATAACGCGTGATCGCGCTCCTTACCCCGCCCACATCTGCGTTAAGTTGTCTCGCGACATACCCATCACCCTGCCCAATTCGCGCCCAGCGACCCACCATCGGTGCGAACTGCGGCTCGCCCCGGTCCGGGTGGGTACGGACGAACTCGATTACCTGCTGTAGCAGTCGGCGGGCTGTTCTGACCGCGCGCTTCGTAAATCATCCCGCTCCGGCAGTCTCGTACGCACACTCGAAGGTTATTGCCTCACCAACACGACGGTGTGACGATCGTTCACTCTACGTCGGGTCCGGGTGTGACCAATACTGTTACACCGGTGCGCGATTCGATGGCAGATTCCGTCCCGATCGTCTCCAGCCCGGCAGTTCCCATTTCCGGTTCCCAATATCTCCTTAGCGTGCGGGAAACAGCAACTGCGAACCACATCAGAAAGCCTGCTCAGACCACCATCAAGCGAGCACCTGCTTACAAGCGGCATTCGAGAATTGCGAGAGGTTCGAAGGTGCAACCAGGATGCAACCCCCTTCCCGACCGCGAGGCATGCGGACTGAGCCACATCCTTATTGACGACGTGGGGCAAGAGCTTCCCCAGTTTGGCGCTGGCAAGTGATAGCTATCTCGCGTGAGCCGTGGTCGCCAGTTAGCAGGTGTTGGATCTGGAGGGCGGCGACTGGCAGGGTAGGCCCACTGTGGAAGGCCTCGCCTCCGTGAGTTCCACGCTCCCGGCCACCACCGGAATCGCTGCGACCAATACAGCGCATGCTTGTACGGACCAACTACCAAAAGCGCCAAAACGAGCCCGCCGAACAAGATACAAAGCAACACCCGTCAGCGGTGTAAACACAGACGATGATCAACCGTACGCGCCCAGCTCCATAGTCAATGCAAAAAAGGCGTCTTGGGTACAGGGCACTTCTTCACTGCAACGGGCCGCGACACACTCTGATCGAACACTGAGCACTCATCGAAGACCGAACAGTAGCAAGTCCGAAAATCTACCTTTCTAAACGCCTGCTTGATGATGGCATACTCATCAGGGCTGTATCCCTGCGGCTCCCGCCACCTTCCCGCCTCCTCCGGTCTACCGCCAACAACCCCCCGACCGTCTATAGGCGCATCGGCATTACGACATACCGGGTATGGCTAACACCCGGCGCATGGATCAAGCAGCTGCTGTTCGCATCCGTGAGCCCTATCTCCACCTTTTCGGTGTCGACCGCGCCCAGCGCATCGAGAAGGTAGTTGACGTTGAAACCGATCTCGATGTCCTCGCCCTTGTATTCCACCTCGACCTGGTCCTCCGCCTCTTCCTGCTCCGGATTGTGCGCTTGGATCACCAGCAGATCCTGGCGCGCAGTCAAACGAACACCGCGGTACTTCTCGTTCGACAGAATCGCGGTTCGTTGTAAAGCCGAGCGCAGCGTCTCCCGGTCCGCCTCCACCTTCCTTGCCGGAGTAGCAGGAATCACCCGTCCATACTCCGGGAATCGACCGTCAATGAGCTTGGAAGTGAAGCGAATTTCGCCAATTTGCGCGCGAATGTGATTGGTGCCGATGGCGAGCTCGATCGAGCCTTCGGTTCCCAGGATTCGCTGCAGCTCCAGCACTCCTTTGCGCGGGACGATCACCTGATGCTCCCCGCCCCTGTTCTGCTCCTTCAACTCCATCTCGCAAATCGCCAGCCGATGTCCATCCGTGGCTACCGCCCGGAGTGTCTTTCCATCCGTCTCCAGCAACAGGCCGTTCAGGTAATAGCGCACGTCCTGCTGCGCCATCGAAAAGTGCGTCTTGTCGATGAGTCTGCGGAACGCACCCTGATCGACAGCCAAGGTCTCTTGCGCATTGATCTCCTCAATGACCGGGAAATCAGTCGCCGGCAGACTCGACAACGTAAACCGACTACGCCCGCCGCGCACCGACACCCGCTCCCCTTCTGTGCTCAAAGTCACACTGGTCTTTTCAGGAAGCGCCTTGAAGATGTCGAGAAGCTTGCGACCGGGAATCGTGATATCCCCAGCCTGCTGCACGCTCACTTCCCTGGTGGCCACCAGCTCCACTTCCAGGTCGGTCCCGGTAATGCTCAAACGGTTATCACGCACGGTGAGCAGTACGTTCGCGAGCACAGGCATTGTCTGCCTTCGCTCGACCACACCGATTACGCTCTGCAAAGGAGCGAGAAAGTCTTCGCGTGCCGCCGTTAGCTTCATAATCTCTTCTCTTGTTTAGAGCTACGCCCAACTTCCTGCGGGCCGCTTCGACCCGCTCCATCATTCAGCGGCGCCTCGCGCCGGCAAGAGGGCCTTGCTTGCAAGCTCATTATCTTAATCTTCTTAAGTCTTAAAGATCAGTTGTAGTCGCTATAGAGCGCCGTGATAACGGTGATAACAAAACTTGTTCAAAGCCATCAAGGGATTGCGTGGCGAATTCTGCCACACAAGCCACGGGATCACCTGACCAACACCTGTGCGTGGCCTGTGTGTAACTTTATCCCCGAATACGCTCACAAGTAATCCACAGCCTGGTACACATCAACCCGCCAGGGTTCTCAACAGGTTTGAGTAGTCCTCGCTCATGCGCTGCTCGCTATCGCGCAGCTCCTTGATGCGCTTGCACGCGTGCAGCACAGTCGTATGGTCACGCCCACCGAACGCATCCCCGATTTCCGGAAGACTGTGACTGGTAAGCTCCTTCGCAAGCGCCATCGCCACCTGCCGGGGCCGCGCCACCGAACGACTCCGGCGCTTCGAGAGCAGATCCGCCATGCGGACTTTGTAGTAGTCGGCCACCGTCTTCTGGATGTTCTCGATCGTGACCAGCTTCGCTTGCAATGAAAGCAGGTCCTTCAGCGCTTCCTTTGTAAATTCGACCGTTATCGGATGACCCGTGAATCGGGAGTTCGCGATCACTCGGCGCAAGGCTCCCTCGAGCTCACGGACATTCGAGCGGATTCGCTTGGCAATGAAGAACGCCACTTCCTCCGGCAGCACTGTGTTGGCCATCTGTGCCTTGGTCATCAGGATCGCCACACAGGTCTCGAGCTCCGGAGGCTCGATTGCGACGGTTAGACCCCAACCAAATCGCGACTTCAGACGCTCCTCGAGGCCGTCCACTTCCTTTGGATAACGATCGCACGTCAGGATGACTTGATGTTGTCCTTCCAGCAGCTCGTTGAACGTGTGGAAGAACTCCTCCTGTGAGCGCTCCTTCCCCGCGAAAAACTGGATATCGTCGATCAGGAGTGCATCCAATGAACGGTACGCGGTCTTGAATTCATTGATCGCATTGTGCTGTAGCGCTCGCACCATGTCGCTCACGAATCGCTCGGAGTGGACGTAGGCAATGCGCGCTTCGTCGTCGCGCTCCTTGATGTGATGCGCTATGGCATGCATCAAATGCGTCTTCCCCAGCCCGACGCCACCATAAAGAAATAAGGGGTTATAAGCGCGCCCGGGATTCTCCGCGACCTGTAAAGACGCGGCTTTTGCGAGCTGGTTGCTCTTGCCCTCCACGAAGCTGCTGAAGTTCGAGTCCGGATTCAGCCGCGTGCCCACCACGAGCCCTTCGGCTCTTCGCGCGCGAACGGGCGCGCTAGCCGGCGAGACCGCGCTACGCATAGGAGCGCTTCTCGATCCGACTTCCACAGTAATGATCGGCACATCTCCCGTGCTCTCATCGCGCAGGAGCTCCCCGATCCGAGGTAATAGATTCTGATTGATCCAATCGACCACAAACCGATTCGGAGCGAGCAGTCTCAGCGCGCCTGCGCCCTCAACTGCCTGTAAGGGTCGGACCCACGTATTGAACTGCTGCTCCGGAAGCTCGGCCTCTAACGCGCCTATGCACCGAGTCCAAAGCGACGCTTCCACTCGCGTTGCCTCCGCGACCGTCGGAACGAAACCGAACGGGACCTGAAGAAAGGGCTGCGGAGTCTATACCGATCATCGCGCCTGCTGAAGACTTAAAAACGGCAAATCTATTGACACCTTGACGCTCAACGGCTTAGCCTTGCCGCCCTTTTTGAATCGGCCTGGATCGTCCGTGGAGCCCCGGTATGAAGCGAACCTATCAACCGAGTAAAGTGCGTCGAGCACGCACCCATGGGTTCCGTGCGCGTATGGCCACCAAGAACGGCCGTAAAGTACTAGCACGACGCCGGGCGAAGGGCCGGCGGAAGCTGATACCCTAAACCCAAGAACGGTTGTTCTCGATGGGAAGCGCCCTTCCCTGGTTCGTCCAAGGGAAGAGCGCTTTCGTCTGCTGCTGGCCGCAGGAGCTTTGATGCGAGGGCGGCTCACTCTTCCCGCGCAACGTCGGCTGCGGCGTAAGTCCGATTTTGAGGCTGCCTATGCGGGTGGGCGGCGCTTTGGTAATGGATTTTTCGCGGTGACTGCGAAACCCAATGACATTGGCGGCCCGCGGCTTGGGTTGGCTGTTTCGGTCAAGAACGCGGGTAGCGCGGTCGAACGTAATCGTCTTCGCCGTACCATTCGCGAATCCTTCCGCCTGCATCAGCATGAGCTGCCTGCGGTGGACCTCGTCGTTAGTGCGCGTGGGCGCGCGCGCGATGCTGACGGAGCCGACCTCCGCGCGAGCTTGATCGCGCTATGGAAGAGAGTGACTGAGCAATGCGCCACGTCATCACATTCCTGATTCGTATCTATCAGAGATTCGTGAGCCCCCTCCTGGGCCCGCGCTGCCGCTTCTACCCTTCATGCTCCAACTACGCTCTGCAGGCAGTTAAGCGATTCGGAACGTTTTATGGAACGTGGCTGTCCATCAAGCGTCTCGCACGCTGCCATCCATGGCATCCGGGCGGATACGATCCCGTGCCGGCCGATCACGCGCACGGTACCTGCACGCATCACGCACATGACTAACAATCCACGCATCTATCTCTGGATCGCCCTCGCGATCGTGGCGTTCCTCAACTACCAGGCCTGGATGACCGATTACGGTCCGAAGCCTGGCGCCAACATCATAGCCGGCCAGACATCCGAGGCGGGACGCAGCCCGGCTGCTCCGTCGGCTGATCTGAGCAAGCAAATCCCGCAAGCACGTGAAGCAGAGCCGAGCAGCTCGACCTCGACACAGAACAAGCAAACCGAAGCGTCCGCTCCGGTCACGGGCAGTGGAACGGAAACCACTACGGGCCCGGCGGCGCAGGTCATTCACGTGCACACTGACGTGCTCGATGTTGATATCAGCACGTTGGGCGGAACCATCCAGAAGGCGGATCTGCTGAAGTACACGCAGGTGAAGGGCGAAGCACCACTGGTGCGCCTCGAGAACGCGGACAACCCCGCCAGCCTGTATGTTCTGCAGTCGGGCCTCGTCGGCCCGGGCAACGGGCCTTATCCAACACATCTGGCCCACTGGTCTGCTCCTCAGACCACGTACGACATCGACGGAAATCAGGAGGTGCGCGTACCGCTGACGTGGACCAACGATCAGGGCGTTACAGTCACGAAGACATACACGTTCCACCGCGGCCTCTACCGCATCGATCTTCAGTACACCGTCCAGAACCACGGGGATACCCGGTGGCAGGCTACTCCGTACACACAGATACTGCGCAACGATCCCCGTACAAAGAGCTCGATGTTCAACGTGGAAAGCCGCTCCTTCCACGGCCCCGCATTCGATGATGGTACGAAGTATCGCAAGATCACGGATTTCTCCGCGGACTCGGAGGACAGTCATATTTCGCGCGACGTGACGAACGGCTGGATTGCTGCTGTACAGCATCAATTCGTGACCGCCGTCGTTCCTCCGAAAGACACTCCGTATCACATCACGTTGAGTGCACAGGGCGATCAATATCTGCTGGCCGCTACCGGGCCGCCGAAGTCAGTCGCCCCGGGGACTACGGCAAGTTTCGACCAGGAGATCTATATCGGGCCTAAACTCCAATCACAGATGGAGACGGTGAACCCGCGCCTGGACCTGGTCGCTGACTACGGTCTGCTGACTACGCTCGCCAAGCCGCTCTTTGTCGCACTCGATTGGGTGCACACCCTGACAGGAAATTGGGGTGTGGCCATCATTGTCGTGACCCTCCTCCTCAAGCTGCTGTTCTATCCGCTTTCCGAGGCGAGTGGGCGCTCGATGGCGAAGATGAAGCTCCTTTCCCCGCGCATCAAGAACCTGCAGGAAACATACAAGGATGACCGCGAAAAGCTAGGTCGCGCGATGATGGAGCTGTACAAGCGTGAGAAGGTGAATCCGGCCACCGGTTGCCTCCCCATGATCATCCAGATCCCGGTGTTCTTCGCCTTCTATCAGGTGTTGCTCGAGAGCGTCGAGATGCGTCAGGCGCCCTTCACGCTCTGGATCCATGATCTCTCTTCCCGTGACCCGTATTTCATTCTGCCGGCCATCATGGCTGGGGCGATGCTGGTCCAATACAGACTCAACCCCACCGCGGCCGATCCCGTGCAGCAGAAGGTATTCATGATCATGCCGCTGGTCATGTCGGTGACGTTTGCATTCTTTCCGGCGGGCCTGGTGCTGTACTGGGTCACGAACACCATCCTTTCCATCCTCCAGCAGTGGAATATCAACCGCCGCATTGCAGCAGCCGCGGCGCGGAAGAATTAGAGCGGTCAGTCCAGGAGCCTTCGCGGCGGTGGGCGAGGGGGCTCGGCGACGTCGACGCTCGGATCAGGGGCGCGCCCCTTAGCGTTCTGGCGCAGCCACATTCTGGCCGGAGCGAGTACCATGCACCCAAAGCAGGGGTTCCAACAGCCTGGTTTCCTACGGCTCAGGAATGGTATGACACGCACCGAAACCATCGTAGCCGCAGCAACACCGCCCGGACGAGGCGGCGTTGGAATCGTGCGGCTTTCGGGCCCGAAAGCTCCGGAGTTTGCCGCGATTGTCCTGGGCGAGCTGCCCCTACCACGGAGGGCCACCTTCGCTCGCTTTCTGGACGCGAACCAAGAGCCCATCGACGCCGGCTTGGCCCTGTTCTTTCCAGCGCCGCATTCCTACACCGGCGAGCATGTTCTCGAGCTGCACGGTCATGGGGGGCCACTCGTGGTCGAGGCCCTGGTCTCCCGCATGCTGGAGCTTGGCGCGCGCCGGGCACTCCCAGGCGAATTCACCCAACGAGCCTTTCTCAACGACAAGCTCGACCTCCCCCAAGCCGAGGCGATCGCCGATCTCATCGACGCCGGCTCCAAAGAGGCCGTGCGTGCGGCCATGCGCTCTCTGCAGGGAGAGTTTTCAAACATGGTGCGCGGGCTGACCGAAGCGGTGATAGATCTGCGAACCTATGTGGAGGCCGCGATTGACTTCCCCGAGGAGGAAATCGACTTCCTCGCCGATCGGGAGTTGAGCGAGCGTTTTCAAACAGTGCGGGAGCACTTCGACGGCGTCGAGCAGAGCGCGCGTCAGGGCCGTTTGCTTCGCGAAGGAATGACCGTCGTGATCGCCGGCCGGCCCAACGCAGGAAAATCCAGCCTTCTCAACCGGCTTGCCGGCTACGACGCGGCCATCGTCACACCCATACCCGGCACAACACGTGACATCGTCCGCGAGCGCATCGACATAGACGGCATGCCCTTACACGTTCTCGACACGGCCGGCCTCCGCCAAGCGGCGCACGATGAAGTCGAAGCGGAAGGTATTCGACGTGCTCAAGTTGAGATGCATCGTGCCGATCGCGTGCTCTTCGTCATCGACACTGTCGACGATCCTTCCGCCACGGCCTTCCTCGACGAGCGCCCGCGTCTCCCAAGCGACGTTCCGGTCACCCTCGTCTTCAACAAGTGCGACCAGGCCATCGGCCTGCCCGTAGCCGACACAAACAGCGGCCCTCCGCGCGTACACATATCCGCTCTGACTGGCGCTGGCCTCGATGCGCTACGCGATCACCTCAAGCTGAGCATGGGCTATCAAACGATCGAAGCAGGCACCGTTTCTGCCCGCCAGCGCCACCTCGACGCCCTAGCGCGCGCGCGCCGCCACACCGATGAAGCCGCCCGCCAGCTACAAGAACGCCGCGCCGGCGAGCTCGTCGCCGAAGAGCTCAGAGTCGCCCAACAGGCCTTGAACGAAATCACCGGCGAGTTCACCAGCGACGACCTCCTGGGGCGGATCTTCTCCAGCTTTTGTATTGGAAAGTAATGACTATGGCACGCGCCGCAGCCCGAGGTCCTTGCTGTACACAACATTCATGATGTTGTCATACCACCCCTCGACCTCCGGCTTGACCAGATGTTTGTTGACGTAAAAATAGATCGGAATCAGCGGGTGGTCGCGTAGCGCTATCTGTTCCGCCTGCTGGAGCAGGTCACGGCGCTTGGATGGCTCGACCTCCGCGGCGGCGCGGGTCAGCAGCAGATCGTAGTCGGGGTTGTGATAGTGAGGAAGATTGATGCCGAAGTCGCTTTTGAGATACTGCAGATAGGTATAGGCATCGTTGTAGTCACCCACCCAACTCGAGCGAAACACCTCCACATCGCCTCGATCGATGTCCTGCAGCAAGGATTTGAACTCGACGGCCGTGAGCCGCACATCCGCTCCCAGAGTCTCCTTCCAGGCAGAGGCAATCGCCACGGCGAGCTTGGTGTGCACTTCTCCGGAGTTATAACGCAGCTCGAACCGTAAGGGGTTGGAGCTCGAATAGCCCGCCGCCGCGTAGAGGCGGCGGGCCTCGGCGATCCGCTCCGGAAGAGGCTTGTCCCTGTAGTCCAAGGATTGCGACGTGTAGTTGTCTACCCCCGGAGGCACCCAGCCGTAGGCGGGCAGCTCTCCGACGCGCAGCACGAGCTTTGCGAGCTTCTCGCGATCGATCACGAGTGAGAGCGCGCGCCGCAGGCCGGGACTGTCCTTGAAGGGAGGACGCAGGAGATTGAAGCCGTAGAAATAGGTATTGAGCTGCGGCGACACGTGCAGCTCGCCTGCCAGATTGGCCTTGATCCAATCAAACTGCCCGCGCGGCACGACTGCGGTGATATGGAGCTGGCCGGCGCGATAGCGTGTGAGCTCCGCATTCTCATCCTCGATGAGGAGATATCTCACCGCATCGAGGCGAGTACGTGAATCGTTCCAGTAATAACGATTGCGCGTGGCGGTAATGTAAGAGTTCTGCACCCACTCCTTCAGCACAAAGGCACCGTTGGACACCATGATGCCAGGACGTGCGTAGGAGCCGCTATGCGCCGCCAGTGTAGGCCGATGCACGGGGCACGTGCTCGTGTGTGATAACAATGCGGGAAAATAGGGCGCGGCATTGTTGAGTGTGAACACGACCGTACCGTCGTCGGGGGCTGCCACGCCCAGGGATTCCGCCGGTTTCGCACCTGCGATGATGTCGCCTGCATTGGCGATGACGTCGATCACCTGCGCATAGGCGGATGCCGTGGCGGGATCGACCAATCTACGTAACGCTGCGACGAAATCGGCTGCAACAACCCGATCGCCGTTGGACCACCGTGCGTCAGTACGCAGCTTGAATGTGTAGGTTTTACCATCCTGACTCATGGCCCACTCGCTCGCAACCCCGGGTGCCACAGCGGCGGCCTTGTCGAGGGTGGTCAGGCCTTCGCACAGATCACGCAGGACAGTTTGGGACTCGGCGGAGCGAGCCCGCTGAGGATCCAGGGAGTCGGGATCGGGACCGATGCCGCGTAGCAGGACGGAACCGGCAGGAGAGGTGGTGATCCAGGCAGTGTCGGCGGGATGCGAGCACCCGACGAGGACCATCACCAAGAGCGCGAAAAGCGTTGCGCCAACAACCGCGCGTGATCTCATCAACAGGGTGCGCAACGCAAGTAGTGTCTAGACGCCACGGCGTACCCGGCCGGCGTTGATTTGCTCTCGAAGCTTTTGCGCGGCCTCGCGCGCAGCCGACGCGAAGTCCTCGCCCGAAGACGCGTAGAGAATTCCGCGGGAAGAGCTCATTATCAGACCGGTGCCCGCGGCCGTCTGTCCGTTCTGGACCGCTTGGGTAACATCACCGCCTTGCGCACCGAGGCCTGGAACCAACAGCGGCATGTTGCCGACTATCTCGCGAACCTCGGCCATCTCTCGCGGATAAGTGGCGCCCACGACCAAAAGACAATTTCCACGCGAGTTCCAGCGGCGCGCCGCGAGCTCCGCAACGATATGAAAGAGCCGGCGGCCACCGACTTCCAGGTCCTGCAGGTCTCCCGCTCCGGGGTTCGAGGTCCGGCAAAGGATGACGACGCCCTTCTCCTCATACTTCAGGAACGGCTCGAGCGAATCCCCGCCGAGGTACGGGTTCACCGTGACAGCGTCCGCGTGATATCGCTCAAACGCCTCGATGGCGTAGCGTTCGGCAGTGTTTCCGACGTCGCCCCGCTTCGAATCCAGAATCACAGGAATGCCTGGATAAGAGCGGTGAATGTACTCGATCGTGCGTTCGAGCTGGTCCTCCGCCTCGTAAGCTGCGTAGTGTGCAAACTGCGGCTTGTAGGCACAGACCAGGTCGGCGGTCGCGTCCACGATCGCTTTGTTGAATTGGAAAATCGGCGAGGCACTTTCCGCGATGTGCAACGGAAAGCGCTCGATTTCCGGATCGAGCCCGACGCAGACGAGGGAGTCGTTTCCGTCCCAGCTACGCTCGAGTTGTTCCAGAAATGTGCTCATGCTGCTCGGATGCGCGCGCTGTGAGCGCGCTTCTTCAAGTGCACGATGAGAATCGACACGGCCGCCGGGGTAATACCGGGAAGGCGGCTGGCTATTCCGATGGTTGCGGGGCGCGATTCGGAGAGCTTCTGGCGAGCTTCGTGCGATAGTCCCGCAACCTGGGCATAGTCGAGATCTTCCGGAAGCCGCGTTTCCTCGTTGCGCCGGTGGCGCTCGATCTCGTCCTCCTGCCGCTCGATATAGCCCGCATACTTCGCGCGCACCTCAACCTGCGCTCGGACCTGTCCGGGGAGGCGTTCGTCACAGTGGCGCGTCCACTCCGGCACGCCCGAGATCTCCAGAAGCGCGTCGTACGTCACTTCCGGACGTCGGAGCAACTCGAACGCCGACGCGTCTCGCACCATCGGACCCTGCAGAACGCGCTCTGCCCAATCGTCAGGAACATCACTTGGCCGTATGCGCACTCTTTCCAGCCGCTCGATCTCCTGGTCGGTCAGGTGCTGCTTGGCTTCGAACAAGCGCCAGCGCTCGTCGTCGACCAAGCCAAGCTCTCGTCCCAGAGGCGTTAAGCGCAGATCCGCATTGTCCTCGCGCAGCAAGAGCCGGTGCTCGGCGCGACTCGTGAACATACGATAGGGCTCCCGCGTGCCGCGGGTGACGAGGTCATCGATGAGCACGCCGATGTACCCCTCGCTTCGCTTCGGGAGCCACGGCTCGCGCCCCCTCACGGCGAGCGTGGCATTGATTCCGGCGACCAGGCCCTGGGCCGCCGCCTCTTCGTAGCCGGTCGTCCCATTGATCTGGCCAGCGAAGTACAGGCCGTCGAGAACCTTCGTCTCCAACGAGGCGCGTAGATCGCGAGGATCGAAATAGTCGTACTCGATCGCGTAGCCCGGCCGTGTGAGGTGCGCGTTCTCGAAGCCGCGGATCGTGCGAACGAATTGATATTGCACATCGAACGGCAGACTCGTGGAAATGCCGTTCGGATAGATCTCGTGAGTGTTGAGTCCCTCGGGCTCGACGAAGATCTGGTGCGAGAGCTTGTCCGCGAAGCGGAAAATCTTGTCCTCGACTGAGGGGCAATAGCGGGGCCCTACCCCTTCGATCACGCCCGTGAACATCGGTGACCGGTCGGTTGCAGCCCGAATGATGTCGTGGGTTCGCTCGTTCGTCTTTGTTATGAAACAATTTACCTGCTGTGGGTGCTCAGTGGGTCGCCCGAGAAACGAAAACACCGGAACCGGCTCATCTCCAGGCTGAGGCGCCATCGCCGCGAAATCGAGTGAGCGGCCGTCTATACGAGGCGGCGTTCCCGTCTTCAGACGACCTACCCGCAAAGGGAGCTCCCGCAATCGTGCCGCGAGCCGGTTCGAAGGCGGATCACCCGCGCGACCACCCTGGTAGTTGTCGAGGCCCACATGGATGCGCCCGCCGAGAAAGGTGCCGACCGTCAGCACCACGGCGTGCGCCTCGAAGATGAGGCCTGTCACGGTAACCACTCCGGTGACCTTACCCCCTTCAACAACGAGGTCGGCTGCCTCTTGCTGAAAAAGCGTAAGGTTGGGCTGGTTCTCGAGAATCGAGCGGATAGCCTGCCGGTAAAGCTGCCGGTCGGCCTGGGCGCGTGTGGCGCGGACCGCTGGGCCTTTGCTGGCGTTGAGGGTGCGGAATTGGATTCCGGCGCGATCCGCGGCGCGCGCCATCGCTCCCCCAAGCGCATCGATCTCTCGCACCAGGTGGCCCTTGCCAATACCCCCGATCGCCGGATTACAGCTCATCTGCCCGAGCGTCTCGATGCTCTGGGTCAATAGGAGCGTGCGCGCGCCCATGCGAGCGGCAGCCAGCGCCGCCTCCGTGCCGGCGTGGCCGCCGCCGATGACAAGGACGTCATAGGGCAGGGCAAAGCGCATATCGAGCTCGTATCGTTAGGTATTCCTGAAGCTGGTATTGTAGGGCGCCGCGGCTCACGAACAAGGCTAAGTGGCTTGTTCTATCCTTCCATACTGTGAAATTACCGCAGCCGCAGTCGAGCCCCGCAGGGATGCAGTCCGCATGCACATGGCTCGGAATCACGGCGCTCGCGCTGGTCTGCGGGGTTGCTGCCACTTTGGGGTTGGCTTCCAGCGGCGAAACCACCCGCCGACAAAGCGCATTCACGCTAATCCCCTGCGAGCTGCAACATCCGCAGCACCTCAGCCTCGTCGCAGCCGAATGCGGCGAGCTCGAGGTAGCAGAAAACCCGGCCTTACCCCTGGGGCGCAAAATACGGCTCGCATTCGCTCGAATTCCCGCGATCAGCCGGCGCAAGCACCCGGACCCGCTTTTTGTGCTCGCCGGCGGGCCGGGCATGGCGGCGACCACCTTCTACACGATGGTGGCGCCGGTGTTCGGAAGAATCCACCGCGACCGCGACATTGTGCTGCTCGACCAGCGTGGCACCGGAAAATCGAATCCTCTCAACTGCCACGGCAGCTTCGAGACCGAGCTTCGCCCAGAGAGCGGCAGCGACATCGCAGATGAGACACATCGTTGCCTGCAAGCGCTCAGTGCCACCGCAGACGTAACTCAATACACCACGAGCATCGCGGTGAAGGATCTCGATCACGTTCGCGACGTGCTCGGCTACGACCGCATCAACCTCTATGGCGTTTCCTACGGAACCCGAGTCGCTCAGCATTATCTCCGCCAGTTTCCGCAACGCACCCGCAGCCTCGTCCTCGATGGGGTGGTGCCTCCACAGGTTTTTCTGGGTCCCGACATGGCACTCAATGCAGAGCGGTCGCTCCAGCGCATCCTCGCCCGCTGTGCGCAGGAGAGCGCATGTCGAGAGAGACTGGGCGATCCTGAGCGGGACTATCACTCCCTGTGGGCAATGCTGCGCTCCCATCCGGTTCCGGTGAGCGTTGCCGATCCATCCACCGGACAATCCAGGCAGTTCGAGCTCACGACTTTCCACCTCGCGACTG
This sequence comes from uncultured Steroidobacteraceae bacterium, assembly GCA_964494895.1. Lineage (GTDB taxonomy): Bacteria > Pseudomonadota > Gammaproteobacteria > Steroidobacterales > Steroidobacteraceae > 13-2-20CM-66-19. The sequence continues at coordinate 25,694 of CAZBTV010000079.1, forward strand.
TCTTGCGCCTCTCGATCTACTCCGCGGAGCCGACGGCGCTGCTGCCTTTCCTGCTACATGACGCCTGGGAATCAAAAAATTACTCGCGGCTCGCGGCTCAGTTTTTGTTGCTTACCCGGTCATACGCCGACGTCGTCTCGCAGGGGATGAACAACACAGTCACCTGCGCGGAAGATATCTCCCTTTACGAGCCCGCCGCTGGCGACTCTTTCCCATTGACCAGGATTGATCGCTCGAAGCTCGAGAGCACCTTTCTCGGCACAGCGCAGCTCGATGCGCTACTCACGGTTTGCAAAGACTGGCCACGAGGCCCCATCGATCCGGACTTTCACGCGCCGTTGCACTCCGCCGTGCCGACGCTGCTTCTATCCGGTAGCGATGATCCAGTAACACCGCCCGCTTATGCAGAGATGGCTGGCCGCGGGCTCACCAACAGCCGGCAGCTGCTGTTGCAGGGTTTCAACCATGGGCAACTCGCCGCACCGTGCATGGACCGAGTGATGCAGGACTTCATCGACCGTATCTCCGTAGTCGCGCTCGACACATCGTGCACCCGCAACGACAGGCCGCTCGCTTTCTTCACTTCGCTCAACGGCCCCCCACCGTGACCCCCGGTGGTGTCGAGTGATCGAAGCCAATCATTTGCGCAAGCACTTTGGCGAAGTCCCTGCCGTTCACGATGTGAGCCTGCGCGCCCCGGATGGGCGGATTACAGGGTTGCTCGGACCGAACGGAGCCGGAAAATCCACCACACTGCGCATTCTCTATACCGTACTGAAACCCAACTCGGGCGACGCGCTCATCGATGGTGTCAGCGCAACCCGGGACCCTCTCGAGGCACGCAGACGCATGGGCGTCCTCCCTCACGGTGCTGGGATCTACCCCAATCTGACTGCACGCGAGAACATCCTCTATTTCGGCGCTCTGCACGGACTGTCACGGGCAGAACGGAAGGCGCGTGCATCGGAGCTCATCGGGCTATTGGAGATGGAGGAGTTTGCCGATCGGATCGCCAAAGGCTTTTCGCAGGGACAAAGAGTAAAGACCGCTCTGGCGAGAGCTATTGTCCACCGGCCGCGCAATGTTTTGCTCGATGAGCCGACGAATGGCCTGGACGTCATGGCGGTACGCAGCCTGCGCCGGCTGTTCGCATACTTGCGCGACGAGGGGCATTGCCTGCTGTTTTCCAGCCACGTCATGCAGGAGGTGGCCGCTCTGTGCGACGAGATTGTCGTAATAGCTCACGGCACCGTCGTCGCGGGCGGTACACCCGAGGAGATCAGGACTCGAACGGGCGCGGGTACTCTGGAGGACGCCTTCGTACGCTTGATCGGCTGACCTATGAATCCCATACTCAACATCTTCGCGAAGGAGTTCCGCGAGAACCTGCGTGACCGGCGCACGCTGATATCCGCGCTGATTCTGGGCCCACTGCTTTGGCCGCTGCTATTTACGGCCACGCTGTCGTTCGGTATCGAGCAAGGCACACTGAAAAATGATCGTCCGGTAGCGCTTGCCGTCGCACATACAGAACGGGCTCCGAATCTGTTGGATTTTCTGCGCGAATATAGTGTGAAAGTGCAGGCGCTGAACGTAGATGACGCCGGAGCTCGCTCTGCGATCCGCGAGCATCGACAGACGTTGGTGTTGCTCATCACAGAGCATTTCGGGCAGCAACTGACCTCCGGAGAGCCTGCGCCGCTCGTGTTGTATGCTGACTCTTCGGACGCTTCCGGCATGAAAGATCTGACCCGTGTGCGGGTCCTGCTCGAGCAGTATGGTGCACTGATCGGGCGCCTTCGGGTCATGGCTCGGGGCATCGATCCGCAAGCGCTCACACCTATCGCCGTAGAGGATGTCGATGTAGCTACGCCCGCGAGCCGCTCGGTGCTGATGCTCGGAGCCTTGAGTACACTCATACTCCTGACGATGTTGATGGGTGGAATGTATCTCGCCATTGATACAACAGCAGGCGAGCGCGAGCGCGGATCGCTCGAGGCACTGCTGACCGTTCCGGTACGCCGGCCGCACCTCATCTACGGCAAGATGCTGGCAACGTGTGCCTATATGAGCTTGTCCCTGATCATCACGGTCATCGCCTTCGCAGTGGTGTTGCGCTTTGTCGGCCTGGAGAGGCTCGGTATGAGCGTGAACTTCGGGCCTTCCGTGGCTGCGAAAATCATTGTTTCTTGCTTACCACTGGTGCCACTGGGCGCGGCTCTCATGACCCTCGTTGCGGCCTTTACGCGCAGCTATCGTGAGGCACAGACGTATCTGGGTCTGGTGCTGCTGGTGCCAACGCTGCCCCTCGTGTTCGCGGGCATGCTCGGGTTGCGGCCCACGGTGGCGCTCATGGCGGTGCCCTCATTGAGCCAGCACCTGCTGATCACGAGCTTGCTTCGCGATGAAGCGGTGCCGGCGGCTTATTTCTTCCTGTCGGTCGCCGCCAGCCTTGCACTTGGAGCGGCGTTGACGCTCCTCGCCGGACGGCTTTACGACCGGGAAGCACTGCTCGGTTGAGTCCGCGAACAGCGACGCGCCAGGTAACCGGCGCGCCCGTCAGGTGCCCCCTCGCTGCCCGCATAGCAAGGAATGCAGCCGATCCCGATGCGCATCGGCGAACTGCCGCGCCTCGACCTCGAATTGGTTGTTCCAATAGCCGCGGCGTATGCATTCCAGCACATAGCGGGACAGGGTCAAGGTTCGTGGCTCCCACTGTTTGAGAACGTGGCAGTATTCATGCAACATGAGCCACGGGTTCTGGAAAAATTCCGCAGCGCTGCCGCGCAGATAGATGCGCCGGCGGCGAGTTGTCGCAATGGCACGGCCATGCAGACGCACGAACAGCGAATGCTCGATGACCCGTACGTTTCGAACCTGCTCCCCGAGCAGCAGCTCGAGCGATGTCCTCACATCCTCGGGTACAGGAATCGCTCGACCTATCCTCATGCGCCAAGCTTCGCCTGCGATCCGTTCTTGCGCAAGCACCTCCGCGTGAAGACTCCCGAGCACGCTCCACTATGATCTACACCATTGGCCACTCCAAACACCCGATCGAACGGTTCCTCGCCCTGCTTCAGGAACATGGCATTGACGCGCTCGCGGACGTTCGCTCTACCCCATACAGCCGCTTCAATCCGCAGTTCAACAAGGAAAAGCTGCACCCTGTCTTGAAAGATGCCGGCATCCGGTATGTGTTTCTGGGCGAGGAGCTCGGGGCTCGTAGCAAGGACCCCGAGTGTTACGACGAGCAGGGCAGGGCGCGTTACGCGAAACTAGCCGCCACCAATGCATTCCGTCACGGCCTCGACCGTTTACTGACCGGCATGCAGGATCACCGCATCGCTATCATGTGTGCCGAACGCGAGCCACTCGAGTGCCACCGTACGATCCTCGTCGCGCGCGAGTTGGAGAAGCTGGGCGTGCCCGTCACCCACATCCTCCAGGATGGCTCTCTGGAACCCAACCGGCACGCTATGCAGCGGCTGGTCCGCGAGCTCAAGCTGACTGGGTCAGACCTGTTTCGTACACCGGAAGAGCTGATCGAGGAGGCCTGCGACACGCAGGCCGCGCGAATCGCCTACGTGCGCAAAACGCGATAAGAGCGCCCCGCACTCGAGCCCGTAGGTATTCCGCCCCTGATGGGGCGGAATAAACTCCTAACGCCGCCAGAATTCAGCACCGCGCCCAGGCGTCGAAGGGAATCGTGCGACCGAGGATGTGACCGTATCGTGCGTGTCGACGCCTCCGCGGGTCTCGATGGATTTTCTCCTCGTGACCAGTTCACCGGTCAAATCATGCACGAACTCGCCATACCAGTTATGGATGTCGTGCTGCCGTACCGCGGAGAGCATTTGCTCGTGACGTTGACGGCGCTCTGAGAGGGGCATGTTGAGAGCAGTCTGCAACGCGAAAGCCACGCCGCGCTTGTCGAAGGGGTTCACTTGCAGGGCTCCACTCAGCTCCGGCGCGGCGCCCGCCATAGGCGAGAGAATCAACACGCCGGGATCGTCCGCGTCCTGCGCAGCGACGAACTCCTTCGCCACGAGATTCATGCCGTCGCGGACCGGCGTGACCAGGCCTACCTTCGCGGCGCGTAGAAAGCCCATCAGCGTGGTGTGCGAGTAATTTCGATTCAGATACCTTACTGGCGTCCAATCCGCTTCCGCGAAGTGTCCATTCAAGCGTCCCGTGGCGGCTTCCAGTGCGTGTCGAATCTCTCCATACGCATGCACGTCGCCGCGTGATAGCGGTGCGATCTGCAGGAAGGTCACACGGCCGCGGTTATCCGGGAACATGTTGAGAAAGTGCTCGAACGATGCAAAGCGCTCGGTGAGCCCCTTACTATAATCAAGGCGGTCGACACCGATGATGAGCTTGCGCCCCAAAAGGCTCGAAATCATCCGCTGCACTTTTTCCTGCGATAACGATGCCGCTGCTGCGGCGCTCACCGCATCCACATCCACGCCTATCGGATAGACGCCGACGCGGACGCTACGCTCGCCGACTTCCAGGAAGCTCTTGTTCACCACCATCAGCCGCGCTTCGGGCTGTTCCACACAGGAAAGAAACGAGCGCAAGTCATCCTCGGTCTGGAAGCCGACGAGGTCGTATTGGCACAGGTCGCGCACCAGCTCGACATAGTTGGGCAGCACACGCAACACCTGCCGATGCGGAAACGGGATGTGCAGGAAAAATCCAATCGGGCCGCGGAAATGGGCCTGCCGCAGGTACCGCGCCAGCGGGATGAGCTGGTAGTCGTGCACCCAAACCGCATCATCCGGCTTCAGCAGCTTCATCAGCTGCCGCGCGAACTGTGCGTTCACGGTGTGATAAGCGTGATATTGAGCTTCCTCGTGCGTGAAGCGGTCAGGGAAGTAGTGGAAAATCGGCCACAACGTACTGTTGCAGTAACCGTTGTAGTAGGCGTCGAAATCACCAGGCTTCAGGTCGATTGTTGCGAACTGGATATTGCCGCGCACCAGGATCTCGGGCTCGGCGCTCGGCTCTTCCGACGTCTCGCCGCTCCAGCCAAACCAGAGTCCGCCCGTATGCTGTAAAGCCGCGAGCACTCCGACTGCCAGGCCCCCGGGTGCTGTCCCTCGACGCGGTAACGAGATCCGATTCGATACACAGACGAGACGGGTCACCACACCTCCTTCGCCCTCGACAGAAGGGAACGCTTGAGGGTGGGTCAGGTTCCGTCAGCGTGTCTGTACCCACCCCATGCTAGGGCGGAAGCGAAGTTCCCGGGGCGCACCGCCGCCGATGTCGGCGGGAAGAAGCGTCACACCGGCATCCAGCAGGAAATGTCGGACAAGGGTAAGAGCCGCCTCGCATACCTCCCCCGCCATGGGGTGATCGTCGAGATGGGCGAAGATGCGGGCCTGCAGGTTACGCGCTGCAGGAGCCACCTCCCGCATTGCCTCGATACAGCGATCGAGCAACAGCAGCTCGGTCGCCAGAGTCGTATCGGTCATGTCGGCGGCTTTCGAAACCCGCACGACGCAGCGCAGATGTAGCAACGCGCCGGCCTCCTCCACCGCGTCATAGACGCAAACCGCGATCGCGGAGCGCAGCTGAGCCACGAGAACCGCATCCTCCGCGGTCACCTCGAATCGGTCCGGGGCGACGGTGATTTCAAGCTGGGGCCTCGTCATTCGTTGTTGTATACCGTCACGCGGCCACTGCATGTGACGCCTCCTGCTCAAACTTTGAACTGCCGCACGCTGCCTGCAATAGGATATGCGAAGACATTGTGATGTTGTAGCAATCTACGTCAGCGGCTGAACAATCTGTGTCACCCTGTCGGCAATTCGCGTCATCATGGGAAATGTGCCCGCGAAGCCCTTTTGGCACTCCAACAGCCCAATCCGCGAGCCATGTCGGATGTATACATCCGGCGTACCGGCGCAGCTCCGCACCACCGCCGATGGCAAGGCCCGCACTGGTCCCTGCAGTGGAAGTCGGCGCGATAGCGCGCTAGTCTGATGACGTGGGATGGCCCCTCGTAGGGGTATTCCCTGGATCGGCTGTGAGCGAGCAACGGGGTGCAACCAATGCGTTGCGCGGGAGAGAGCTATGGCTACCGTGCGTCATCTGCTCGATCGCAAGGGTCGGGCAATATTCTCAGTCCGGCCCGAAGATCCTGTGCTGGACGCTATCCGCCTCATGGCCGAGCACCACATCGGGGCGCTCGTCGTCATGAAAGGCGACGAGCTCGTCGGAATCGTGTCCGAACGGGACTACGCGCGAAAGGTGATCCTGAAAGGGCGCTCGTCCGCCGATACGCCCGTTTCGCAAATCATGAGCTCACCGGTGTTCACGGTCTCCCTGAACAATAGCGTTCAGGAGTGCATGCAATTGATGACCGCACGGCGTGTGCGCCACCTCCCTGTCATGGAAGGTAAAAAGGTGGTCGGCATGGTGTCGATCGGTGATCTGGTGAAAGCGGTCATCGAGGAGCAGCAGCAAACCATCGAACAGCTCGAAAGCTACATTCATCATTGACGGGGCCGCTTTCGCTCGCTTGCCGGTGGGGCTCACCGCGGTCACGCCAGGTCGGCACTTGCCCCGCGGCCAACGCCGCGCCTACTTACGCCAGAAGGTGGGCGTGAAGAGCACGATCACGCTGAAAATTTCCAGCCGGCCGAGGAGCATGGCGACTATGCACACCCAAGTCTGGAACTGAGTCAGTGAGTGATAGTCGCGGACCGGGCCGACGGTGCCCAGCCCGTGCGCCGTGTTGTTGATAGCAGCGACGATGGCGCTGAACGCGGAGTCGAAATCCAGGCCGGACAGCAACAGCGCGAAGGTCAACAGCGCGACCGTCATGAAGTAGAGAAAAATGAATCCCAGCACAGCATCCCCTACGCGCTCGGGAATCACCCGGCCGCCGATCCGCACGGATGCCATCGCACTCGGATGAACCAGCAGTTTCAGCTCGCGTCCGGCCTGTCTGGCCAACAACAGCGTGCGAAACATCTTGACGCCGCCACCGGTTGATCCCGTGCTGCACACTACGCAAGACAGGAACAGCATCCAGATGGGCGCGAATACAGGCCAGCTCGAATAGTCCTGGGTGACGAAACCCGTGGTCGTGGCCATCGACACGACGTTGAAGGCCGAGTGCCGCAAAGAGGTGAAAAAGCTCGGATAGATCCCATGCCAGGTCAGCAGCGCCGCTATGACTACGACGCTGACCGACAGGATGACGAAGATCGCCTTGCATTCCGGATCGCGCGTATATGGCTGCAGCGATAGCCGGCGGAGCGCGATGAAATGCCGCGCGAAGTTCAGGGACGCGACAAACATGAGCACGATCAGCACGAGCTCGACCGCCGGCGAGTTGAAATACGCAATGCTGCTGTCGTGCGTGGAGAAGCCGCCGAGTCCTACGACCGAGAACGAATGGCAGATCGCATCGAACCACGACATCCCGCAAACCCGTAGGCTGATGATGGCCACCCCCGTCAGGGTGGCATAGACGAGCCACAGTGACTTGGCGGTTTCGGTGATGCGCGGCGCGAGCTTCTCGTCCTTGATCGGGCCAGGCGCCTCGGCCTTGTACAGCTGCATACCGCCGATGCCAAGCAGTGGCATCACCGCAAGGGCCATGACAATGATGCCGAGGCCTCCAACCCACTGCAGGGAATGACGCCAGAAATTCAACGAGGGCGGCAGATGGTCGAGACCGGTCAGCACTGTAGACCCGGTGGTCGTCAGTCCAGACATGGTTTCGAAGAAAGCTCGCGTGAAGGTCAGCTTGGGTAAGGCCAACAGCAACGGAATCGTCGCAGACGCGGACATCAATACCCAGACGAGAGTGACCAGCAGGAATCCGTCCCGCGCCTTCAGCTCGCGCCGGTATCTCAAGGTCGCCAGCGCGATGACCGCTCCCGCACCGGAGCTCACGATAGCGCCCGCCAGGAACTGTGGCCACAAGCCGTCGCCGGTGACGATGGAACAGCCGATCGGCAGGAGATAGGCGACCCCAAAGGTAGCCAGCAACAAGCCCAGAACGTGCGCGACTCCGAGCACGGCCCGCGGCTCCTAACGAGGAGAGGTCCGCAGGAAAAGCTTCTCGACGGCCTCGAGATGCCTGCGATCGGAGAGGAAAAGAATCACATGATCATCCGACTGCACGACCGTGTCATGGTGCGCCATGACGACCTGTTCGCCACGGACGATGGCACCGATCAGAGTGCCTTCGGGCAGCTCGATGTCGCCGACCGCCTTGCCTACGACGCGGGAGGTGGTCTCATCCCCGTGTACGACAGCTTCGAGCGCTTCCGCGGCTCCTCGTCGGAGCGAGTGCACGCGTACTACATCGCCGCGGCGCACGTGAGCGAGCAAGGAGCCGATGGTAATACTCTGCGGAGAGATGGCAACATCGATGCTGCCACTCTCCATGAGCTCCGTGTAGGAGGGCTTGTTGATGAGCGCCATCACCTTGTGGG
>CAZBTV010000080.1:0-33388 GCA_964494895.1 uncultured Steroidobacteraceae bacterium
CTTTTGGGTCGCTCATGGCCATAAAATACACTGCGCCAGTTGCGCATAATCTATAGAATGTACGATAATATTTGCGACGTCACAAAATATCCAATGTTAGATTATTTCAGAGTTTGATTTTCGAGACGTCCCAAGTAGGAGCGGGCACGTTGCCCGTTGGGAAGTTTCTCGCGACGACCAAACTTGCGCCGCATCTCCGCCATGATCCGAAGCACCGTAGCGCGCGAGACCTGGTGATAGGCCGCGCAGTCGAGCACGCTGATCCCCGCCTCGCGTTGCTGCCAGAGCTCGAACTTATCGCGGGGGGAGAGCGCCTCGCGTCGTCCGCGTTTGAGCATCTCGCTCACGGCGCCTCTCCATCTGCCAGCGTAGGCACTGCTGATAGCCCTGGCGACGCTTGGGGGGCATCGAGATGAGCCATGCCTTCACCCGCTGGTACTCCCACCAGATCACGAGTTTTCGCCACACGTCCCAGTCTCCTTGGCAACACCTTGGTTGGTGGCAGAGAGTCATCCAGTCCGAGCGCGACTTGCTGGCGCTGCCACAGCTCCAACTCGTCGTAGCCGTACTGCGCCCGGAACGCATGTCGACCGCTCTTGATACCAACACGAATGACTTGATTGGTCCACTTGCCCTGATGATGCCCCGCACAAAGCTGCAGGGTGTACCAGTGCCCGAGGCGTTTGTTGCCTCGCACAATATGGTGGATCTCCAGCTTGCGCATGCGGAAGTCGCCGGCCAACGTGCACAGGATGCAGTGCAGGCGCCTGAGCGTGTTATTGCGCACTCGTTCCGCCTTCGTCTGGCGCGGTTGGTTGCGGGACATCATGCCGCTTCCCTCGTGTACTCGTCTGGATCTTCAATATAGACGCCAGCCTCGGCGCCGTAGCGTTTGACGAATTCGACCAACTCCGCGAACTCCATCTTGCTCAACACAGATCGTCGGCCGTGCGCGTCAGTCGTTGTGGTGCGGATTGGTACTTCCTTGACTCCTCCAGGAACCCGCTTCAAACGTGTGCCGAAGTGGCGCTTACAGATGTCCTCGTGAATGTCGAGCTTCTCGTAGCCCGTGGCCTTGGAGATCGCCGTATATGCAACCCAAAGGTATGAGTTCTGCGCGAGGCTCCGTTCAGACTTGATCTCCTCGACGCTGACCTTCCAAGACTTCCCTTCCGGGAGTACCTCAAGCGCGTGCACTACCCGCTCGATGTCCAGGCATCGCTGTTTAGCCCCGGGCGGCACGCGCTTGAGGATGAGCGAACTCACGGCTTCAGCACCAGCGAGAGCAACTTGCGCATGTTGGCTTTGGAGACGATTCCATCGGACGCGAGCTTGTCATTCACGGTGATCCACAGCTCGGGGAATGGCCGCAGATATTCCTCGTGATACTCCTGCAGCTTCGCAGCGAGTTGATTCTCGTCGCTGCCGTACTCGTTGACGAGATCGGTTATCTCGCTGACGCGCTTGTCGCGCAGCGCGGTATCGACTCCGCTGAGATCACCGCGGGGATCGACGCGCTTTGCCTTCCGGCCCAGCATGTCCATGATGACCTGGTAGTTGAAAGCAGGCATTTTGTCGAGCGATTTAACGCGCCAGAATTCGAGGAATTGTGCCTCGTTCGTGCCGGCTTCCTTCATACGAGCGCGAATCGCCTTGATCTGGTCCGCGTCGAGAGTTGGGCCGTTACCGTCGTTGTCCTCACCGCCAATCACGATGTTAAAAACAAGCTTTGTGATATACCGCTGGCCGTAGGTCATTGTCGAGCCGAAACCCTGCACCCCTGTCTTGTTCGGATTTCCTTTGATGCCGACCATATCAGCGGGTAAGTCAGCTTGGCGCATCTCAGAGTGACCGCCACGGTGGGATACCTTGCATGTCTGTCGGTACCAACCCTCAATAGGACAGTCCGCAGTTCCAAAGGACAGCGCGAATCCATGCCTCGTGTAGATGGGGCGCGCAATGACGTCGATTTCATCGAGTGCCGCATACAACGAATTGGTCTGCTCATTGGATGATTTCGGTGCAATGCGAGGCATTTCGCCTTGGCAATCGGACATCGCAGCGTTGAAGTCCATTTCGGCGTTCCGCGCGAAAATCTTCTCCTGCATTGCAAGCAGGCGCTCTATCTTGTCGATGTCGATGTTCGGGTCACGCGCGGCGCGCTCAATCACCGCGATTAGCGCGGTTGACTGCGATTGCGGAGCTACGTCTCGCGGCTCGCGGACCTGGCTCATGTCAATTACACTGTTCATCGAATCTTCTCCCACAAAGGCATCCCAACGCTGTTGGCGTAGTCCCTGCGACAATCTCCGCCATCCAGATCCAGCGGGCCGGTATCATCGAGGGGCGCCAGATCGTCAGCCGGCTCGGCTCTTGTCTGCTCGCGCCTGCGCCGCTCCTTGTGTTGGGCGATCGCGGTCAACATCTCTTTGGATTGGACGATCATGGCTTACTCGTTGCTCGCGATCGGGCCAACATCATCCCGGCGCGGGTCGAGCGGCTCATCGCGCCACGTCATACACAGACACTCGTGCTCGCCCGGCTCATGTTCGCTGACCAACAGGGTGCAGTTGTGATAGCGGGAGCCATCCCACAGACGCGCGGTACAGATGCCGTCGCTCACAGATCACCCGTGTGAGGCAGCCGCTCCAACACGCTCCGCAGCGCCTGCGAGACACCCTCCCCGGGGGTACGTTGGATCAACCGAAAGCCGCCCGCGGCCTCAGGGACCTGAGAAACCGCGGGCGCGCTATCCGCGCTGGAGCGAGCAGCGGCGGATTCGAAATCGACAGTGGCGGTCTGGGTAATGACCCCCAGCACCTCGGTGCGTGCGGCCTGGGTGCAGCCCTGCCGCAACATGGCGGCATCGGTGCGCGCCATCAGGTAGGCCAGTTCTTTGAGGTTCATCTCGCTCTCCATCCGTTGCCGCTGGGGGCGGCGTGTGGAGAGCATGTTAAAGCATGCTTTCGCTACAAGTCAAGCATGCTTGAGTGTGCGATTAACGTTTACATTTTTGTGACGCACGTCTCATAACTGCGACAAGCGGGAACGCCTACGAACAGTTATGGTGCAAGACTAAAGGACTAAAAAGGGAAGGACCCACGAGGATGGAGGGGCGAGGGGACATGCGCACTTTCACGCTGGGCAATATAACGTGGGTTCTATTTATGGAATGCGAGTGGAGCGCCGGCGAATCTCGGAGGCTATCTCCGATTTCTGCTTGCCAAGGACGAGTCTATAAGGGTCCACGTCGTAGAAAGCGCAGAGCTTTAAAAGCCACTCGGGGCGGATGTTCTTGGTCACGCCGGTCTCGATTTGAGAAAGCGCCTGGGCCGTGAACCCGACCGCGTCGGCGACCTGTTCCAGTGTGAGCCCTTTCATGCTCCTCAACTGGCGCAGACGCGCCCCAGGGGAATCCGGCAAAGCTAAAACATCCATCTGAGGAGCGTATCCGGGAACCTCTCCAGCATGGTTGACGTGGATTTTAAGCATGCTTAAACTCGGAGCATGCTCACGGCCGATGTCATCAGTCATTTCAAGACCCGTACAGCGGTTGCCAAATACCTAGGGATTACCGTTCAAGCCGTCTCTCAGTGGGGCGACTTGGTACCGCCGAATCAGGCGCAACGCCTGCATGGGCTTGGTGAACTCCGGTACGACCCTGCCGATTACGAGGGCTGCTATCCCGCTTATCGGTATCTGCCACCGGCGATCGAGGCGCACTGAGCTGTGAGCCTCCCTCTCAAAGACTTCCGGCTGGGAATCACTGAATCCATCGACATCTGGCTCGATGCCGAAGCGGCTGCTTTTGGGAAGGACAAGTCCGCTGTAGCTCGAGACGTCTTGAACGAATGGGCGAAACGCAAAGCTCATGCTTTCAAGGTAGCGCATCGCCGTCTGGCTACCAACGGAATGCAGACGGATTGGCTTGGAGACGACGCGGAAGATGCTGGCGCCCCCCCGGTAGAGGCCGGAGTCAGCCGGAAGGAGCGTCGGTGACTTCAAAAAAAACTGCTCAGCTTGTCATAAGCGCGAATCCCCGCATCGCGGTCAGCAATCGCTGTGCCGCAGCAAAGTCTAAGCGCGGCGTCATTGACCCCCTTCCCACGCCGCGCTCCTCGGCCCCTGGTGTTGAGCCAGGGGTCCTTTTGGGAGGTCTGTCATGACCAGGCTGCATATCCCGCGGATCAGCGAGGCCAAGCCCCATCACGTCTGGCGGCTGATCGCGATCGGCACGGTGTTGTTCTGGGCCGGCGTGGTTTGGTTGGTGACTCGATAGATGGCGCGCATTCGCACCATCAAGCCGGAATTTCCGCATAGCGAAAGCATGGGGCGCGTTTCGAGAGATGCCCGCCTTACCTTCATTCAACTCTGGACGCTCGCAGACGACGCCGGGAGGCTTCGCGGAAATTCGCGAATGCTCGCGAGTCTTCTTTTCCCTTACGACGACGACGCGAAGAAGCTTATCGAGGGCTGGCTTGGCGAGCTGGAGCGCGAAAACTGTATCCAGCGCTATGTTGTTGAGAGCACTTCCTACATTCAGGTGTGTAACTGGCTGACACATCAGAAAATTGACAAGCCTTCGGCATCGAAATTACCAGGGCCGGAAGAGGGCTCGCGAATCCTCGCGAATCCTCGCGAAGAGTCGTCGGAGGATCAAGGATCTGGATCTGGATCTGGATCTGGATCTGGATCAAGGATCAAGGAAGGGATCAAGGATCCCTCTGTCCCGCAGGAGCGGGACGCCGGGCCCGTCGAGCGGATCTTCGAGCATTGGCAATCGGAGTTCGGACACCAGAGGGCATCGCTCGACCCCAAGCGCCGGCGCGTGATCACCGCTGCTCTGAAGGCGTACGACGAGCCGACGCTTCGCGAAGCGATCTCCGGCTACCGCCAGTCTCCGCACCACATGGGCGAGAACGATCGGCGCACGGTCTACGACGACATCGAGCTGTTCCTCCGCGATGCCAAGCACATCGAGGCTGGATTGCGCTTTGCCCGCGGCCCCCCTCAGCCCGCGATGTCTCCGGTCGAGCAGGCGCGTCAAAAACTACGGCAATCGGTCAACGGTCATGGGCGAGTGGTCAGCGAACAATCAGGCACGGGCGAAGGCAGTTTGGAGCAGGCTTCTGGGGTTTTTCGGTGACAGTTTGCTTCGCAAATTCGGTGAGGAGCCTCCCGATGAATGGATCGAGGCAATCAGCAGCCTCAGCGATTTCCAAATTCGGCGCGGATTTAAGCGGTTCCAGTATGACTGGAAGGGCAGCGGTGCTCCCAACCTGCCCGACTTCGTGCGGTACTGCCGAGCGATCGGTGACGATGCACCTGACGATGGCCAGCCACGGCGGATTGCCGTGCCTGTGCTCGAAGGCCCGAAGCTGGATGGTTGGGACATTTCGGCCAACATGAGGTTTTTCAAGTACATAACTCACAGGCTCACGGAACAGCCCCGAGCTTGGGGCGCGCCAAAATCAACTCAACAGGCTGAGGCGACACGCCTCGCAGTTGCCTACAAAAACGCTTGGGCTCAGGACATGCGCGAGTCTGACGAGATGGATACGGTTACTGGCGAGATTATCCGCGTACCCGAGGAGAAGCAGGAGATGGAGTTCGCCGAGTGCATGCGACGCGCGGAGGCTGACATCGCAACATATATCGCGGGGAAAGCGGCATGAAATGGCTCCCTCCCACGGGCTCGACTCAAAGCACTGAGGACGGCCGCTACTCGATTGTGAAAGCCAACTCGCAGGACTGGATTGCCTACGAGATCACGCCATTTGCGACCGGCAACGAGTTGGGAAAGGCCGGTAACGACGTGGGTGCTCGACAGCTCTGCGAGGAGCGCGAAATCCAGATGGTTGCGCTACGGAGGCGCGCATGAGTCGCCAATCCAGGCATCTCAAGCCTCGAGTGAAAACCACGCGCACGCAGCTCATTGCGGGTATGGAGGCGGCAGCCCGGCGAATGGCTCGTTACGCCGAGCGAGCAGAGTGTGATCTGGGAGAAACTGGAATTGCGATGTCTCTACGTGGGTTTGCCAGTGGGCTGCGTGATTTGGCTGACTTTACCGGCGAGCGTCGCATGACAGTTCGCCCATCAAACAGGAAGCGCGCATGAGCGAAACAAACACCGTTCAGGTCGATCGCCAGTTCTATCTCGGGCTGCTCCAGCAAGTCGCATCCGCCCACCAGAGGTTGCAAGGTCCCTGCTCGTGCCCGTTCTGCGCTCAGGCGCGGCACCAGGAGCGCCGGGAGCGCAAAGCGGCATGACTCGCTGGACGGAAACGGATCTCGCCCGGATCAATGCACGGCTCCGCGGGCAGATCCTGGATCCGCTCGCTGTCGCGCCGAAAAAGCCGCACAAGTACCGTGCGAAACGAACCGAGCACCAAGGCCAGGTATTTCACTCGAAGCGCGAATGCAATGCCTGGAAAGCGTTCAAGGCCGCAGAACTCGCCAACGGTATCCGCGCTGTCATCCGTCAGGTGAGTTTGCCGATGCCCCTGTCTACACGCCGCATCCGCATCGATTTCCTCGTGATCGAGCACGATCTCACCCACCGTTGGTATGACGCCAAAGGTTTTGAGACCCCGGAATTCCGCCTGAAAGCTGACATCATCAAGTCCGCCTACGGCATCACCATAGAGCTGATCTAGGAGTTATCATGTCCGACCCGACCAAGCTGAACTGGACCGACCCGACCACCAACGAGGACGGTTCACCTGTCGCATCTGGAGAGATCACCGGCTACGAGGTGGGCATACGCGATACCACGGCAGCCGGATCTGCCGCGGGCACGTACCCGTTTGGGGCCAAGGCACCAGCCACCGCCACCTCGGAGCTGATTTCGCTCCTGACCCCCTCCCTACCCAAGGGGGTCATGCTTGCCGCGGCTGTACGGGCGAATACGGCGGGCCTGGACGTCAACGGCAACCTGATCAACAGCGCCTGGAGTACGGAAGTGACATTCCAGCTCACCCCGCCTGCCCCGATACCGAGTGCCCCGACAAACCCTACTGTGTCCTGATCTGTCGCCTGCCGGCGTGGATCAGGCGATGGATTCCTTGGAACAGCAAGTGCGGGTGCTAGCTATTCATGACTGAGTTACACGTGGGTCGTCGCAGCAAGCTGACGTTAGAGGTTCGCATGGCCATCCGCCGCCGGGTCCAGGAATGGAAGGGGCGGCGGAAAGTCATTTACGGTCTCTTGGCCAAGGAACACAACGTGGCCCCGATTACGATCCAGCGCGTCTATCTCGGCTACTGAGTTTTGATATGGCTCTGGTGAGCCTGAAACATACCGTTGCGATATAGTCAAGACACATACAGGAGATTCTCATGTCAGTCGATAAACATCCATCCCGCATGCCGAGCCCGCCGCGCAAACCGCCGGCCACCTCCACCACGGACGGCACGTGCAACAAGATGCACGCCAGTGCCAGTGGTCAGTCCGGGGTGGAATATGGCTTTCGCCATGAGATCAAGACGATGAATCCGGCGAAGTCTGAGATGGCGCACCACTTCACCTCCAGTGAGGGACGCGCGCCGCGTGCCGGTAAGGAGCAGCCGGAAGAGGGGCCGAGGGGCCGGGCATCGCGTCCTGGCGATGAGAATAGCGCGGACGAGCCGGGTTGAACGCCAAGCGCACACTGCTGCAGGTACCGAAGCCCGCGCCAGTTCGCGGGGCGGGTGGGAAGTTTGAGCCGGGCAAAGGCGATCGATTGTTGGAAGCCCATCGAGCCGAGAAAGCGCGTGACGCAGAACCCAAAAAGCGGTGAGAACCTGGCGCAATTCATGGCGAGGTTTCTAGGCAAGCCGAAGGCGAAAGAGCCGGTCTATCGACCGCGGAAGAAGCGCAAAGCATGACCAAGATCGCATTCCAGGCCGCTATCCCGCGCGCCATGTTTGAGGACTCCGTTGACTGCCTGCACAAGGTAGTGAAGCCCATGCTGGCCGCCATACGCGATCAAATGCGCGAGAAAGGCATTCCCGAGAATGTGCGTATCAGCATCATGGTGGATGCAGTTCCCCCACCGATGCCTGAGTCATTCGAAACGACCGTCACCAACGAGGTGCGCAAGGCATTGGCTGACGGCTCCATCGTGGATGTGCACTGATGCAGATGCTAGAGAAATCCGGTGTGCGCATCGGCCGCAAGCGCGTCGACTTCATCCCAGCCGATGTCAAAATCCGCCCGTTGCGCGATCAGATCATCGTAGAGCCCCTACCATGGGAGCCCAGCCCGATCCTCAAGAAGCTCGGTGTGGAGGTCATCTGGCAAGGTGGTGTGCTTCGCGGCACCGTACTCGCAGTCGGTCCCGGCCATTATCCAAAGCAGTACAACAAAGACCGCAGCAAGACCTGGGACAGCAAATCCTTCCGTCCCTGTGATGTGAAAGTAGGGGACATCGTGGAACTCGGCGGATTGGAGATCCACGGATACGATCACTGGTTGCACATCCAATGGGGCGATCGTAAGTGCATCATCGCCAGTGAGCGGGATGTCACGGGGATTGTGGGTGTCTGATGCCAGCCCGAAAACGCATATGGACCCCCGAAATCGTCAGGCAGCGCATCCGTACCAGTATGATTCTGAGACGCCTTACGGATCATGTACTTGGCAAGGTGGAAATGGAGCCCTCGCAAGTCACTGCCGGACTTGGACTTTTGAAGAAAACGTTGCCCGATCTTTCTGCAGTCGCACACAGTGGCAGCGTGGAGCTGACCAAGCCCGATGAGCTCAGCGACGCCGAACTCGCACATCTCGCCGCAGGTGGCCGCGCAAGAATTGTTAGCGCGCCGCCAGGCCCGCCAGAGTCTGACGAAGTTCATTGACTATCTCGGTGTCACTCAGAAGCCGAGCCGACACCATCAACTGCTGATCGACAATCTCGAGGCTGTGACCCGAGGGGAAATTCCCCGGCTCATGGTCTGGATGCCTCCAGGAAGCGCGAAGAGCACGTATACGAGTGTGCTATTCCCCCCGTATTACATGGGGCGCCATCCCACAACACCGATTCTGGGCGTCTCCAATACGACGGAATTGGCGGAGCGATTCAGCCGCCGTGCGCGCAATCTCGTGAGCCTGCCGCGGTATCGCAACGTCTTTGGCTTTGGCTGCTCTCAGGACACCCAGGCCGCCGGGAGCTGGGAAAACGAGCAGGGCGGGGAGTTCTTTGCGGCCGGTATTGGGAGCGCGATCGCTGGACGCCGTGCAGGGCTTGGCCTGATTGATGATCCCGTGAAGTCGCGCGAGGAAGCCGATAGCGAGCGCGTGCGGGAGAAGCACTGGGATTGGTATCTGAATGACTTCCTGACACGCCTGTTGCCCAATGCCCCGCAGATCATCATTCAGACCCGCTGGCATGAGGATGATCTGTCAGGCCGCATTCTCGAGCGCGAGGCTAGTCGCTGGGCAATCCTCAAACTGCCAATGCTCGCATTGCCAAACGACCCATTGGGCCGCCAGCCGGGCGAACGGCTCTGGCCCGAATGGTTCACCGACGATATGGTGCAAACGGCCCAGAAGGATATCCGCGCCTGGAATGCGCTTTATCAGCAAGACCCCGTGCCGGATGAAGGCGACTACTTCAAGCGTGCGGACCTCAACGATTACGCCATGCCCCCCGATGGCATCCACATTTATGGCGCCAGCGACTATGCAGTGACGGAGGATGGGGGGGATTACACGGAACATGGCATCTTTGGCTTCGACTTCAATGCGGGGCTCTATCTGCTCGACTGGTGGCGCGCCCAAGCGCGGCCGGATGTCTGGATCGAGCGCCAATGCGATCTGATCGCCACGTGGAAGCCGTTGGTCTGGTTCGGCGAGTCAGGGGTGATCCGCAAGGCCGTTGAGCCATTCCTCAAGAAGCGCATGCAGGAGCGCCGGACCCCCTGCCGCCTCGAATGGCTGCCGAGCATTGCCGACAAGGTTGCTCGTGCCCGGGCATTCCAGGCCAAAGCTGCCATGGGCGATGTGTTTCTGCCCGCCCACGCACCCTGGAAAGCGGAACTCGTCAGTCAGCTCATGAAGTTTCCCGCCGGCAAGTATGACGACGGCGTGGATGTGTGCAGTCTGGTCGCTCGAGGGTTGGAGCATGTCCAGATGCCGAAGATACCGAAACCTGCCACCAACATTCCGCCCCCACCGCCGCGGTCGCAGGGTTGGATGGGTTAGTTCCACGTGGAACGTTTGAATCACTTCAAGGCGAGTTTTGATATAGACATATCATAACTACCTTAATGCCGTGCCAACGTATCAGTACGTTCGGCCGGCATGGCTCAAACCGCGCCGGCCCAATCTGACAGCGATATCCTCGCCGAGGCCCGGAAGCGGCTTGCTCTCGCTGCTGACGCTGAATCCCCCAATCGCACTGAAGCGCTGACCGATCTGCGATTTGGTAACGGCGATCAGTGGCCGGTCGATATCCAACGCGACCGGGAGACTGATGGCCGGCCCTGCCTCACGATCAATATCACCGACGCGATGGTGCGCCGGGTCTGCAATGCCCTGCGCGAGAACCGTCCGCGGATCAAGTGCCATCCAGTCGGGTCAGGGACTGACATCAATCTCGCGAAGGTGGCGGATGGAGTTATCCGGCATATCGAAACGGCTTCGGGTGCGGATTACGCGTATGACTCAGGAGTGGAGTCAGCCGTAAGGGGTGGCTGGGGCTACTGGCGCATCGGCTCCAAGTACGTCGCGGATGAGAGCTTCGATCAAGACCTGACGATCGAGGCGATCACCAACCCCTTCACGGTCTATATCGATCCCGCCTCCCGGGCTCCGGATGCCAGTGACATGAACTGGTGCCTTGTGTCGGAGTGGATCAGCCGGGACGAGTACGCGCAGAAATATGGCGAGGGCATCCCTTACAGCCGCTTCAAGAGCGCGCTGTCGACCATTGGGAGCGCGTTCAACTTCATGGGCGCGGGCGATGAGATCGCCGATTGGAGCCGCAAGGAAGAGCTGCGGGTCGCCGAATACTGGCGGGTCGCGCTGAAGAAAGACCAGCTCTACATGCTCTCGGACGGCCGCGCGCTGTTCCGCAGCCTGATGCCCGACCGCGATGTGTTGGGCATGGCGGGATTGAAGATCGCCGTCAACAGCCGCGGCAAAGACATCACGCGTGAAGTCCTGCGTCGTTCGGTCGAGTGGTATCTGCTCTCCGGTGATCGCGTGCTCGACCACCGTGACTGGCCGGGCCGATGGATTCCGATCATTGCCTGTTATGGCCGGCAGACCGATCTCAACGGCAGGATTGTCCGAAAAGGAATGATCCGGGATCTCCGGGACCCGGCCCGTATGTACAACTACGGTCAGACCACACTGACCGAAGTGAACGCCCTCCAACCCAAAGCACCGTGGCTGGGTGTCGAGGGCTTCATGGAAGGTCACGAGGCGGCCTGGCGCGATGCCAATCGCAAGCCGATCGTGGCTCTCGAGTACAAGGCCGTCACTCTGCCAGATGGCCAGATGGCGCCGCCCCCTGAGCGCCAACAGCCCCAACCTCCCCATGCGGCCATAGGTCAGTGGGTGCAGGGCAGTCAACAAGACTTCCTCATGGTCGCCGGCATGCCGCACGAGCCGGACGCCGACAAGAAAGGCGAAGTCGTCTCGGGTGTGGCTCTGCGCAAAAGACAGGGCCTGTCGGACATCAGTCATTTCGACTTCTACGACAACCAGGTCCGCTCGATGCGCCACACCGGCAACGTCATCGTTGACCTGCTGCCGTACTTCTACGACACCCAGCGTATCCAACGGATCGTGAATCCGGATGGGACACCGGATCTCATCACGATCAATGAGGTATCCGCGGAAGGGTTGATCAAGAACAACCTGAAGACCGCAAAGCTGGACGTGGTCATTGATACAGGTCCTGGGTATCAGACCCAGCGCGAGGAAGCGACGGAAGCGATGCTGGAGCTGCTCTCCACGCCGTTGGGCGAGATGACCGCCCATGTCGCAGGCGATGTGGTTGTGCGCTCGATGAACTTCCCAGACGCGGATCTCATCGCCGATCGCATGGCCGCCATGATCCCAGGCGCGCAGATCGACAAGCAGTCGGACATCCCGCCCAAGGCTCAGATCATGATCGCGGGTCTCCAGGCGCAGTTGAAGCAGGCCAATCAACGCACGCTCGCTTTGCAGCTTGAGATCGAGGCTAAACACGGGCTGCAGAAGATCAAGGAAGACGGCGAGGACCGGCGCCTGCAGTTCAAGGAGAACGCCGAGACCGAGCGCACTCGCATGGAGCTTGAGACGCGCGTTCATGACACCAACACCAAGGCCCACACGGCCATTCACGACACACATGTGAAGGCTGTGACCGCTCACGACGTAGCGGAAATCCAAGCGGCATCCAAGCTCCTCAACACCAACCTCGAAGCAGAACACAACAAGGCCGCCGCCAAAGAGGCGTTGAAGGCAGGTGAGGCGGCTGAGAAGCGATCCGAATAGCGCGCTATGAAACTGACAACTCATAGCGTGGTTTCGATTGTCCCGTCTCCGGCGGCTCCGGTGGTTCATCTCGTGGGTCATCCATGGCTATTCAAACCGTAACCAACGCCAATCTGGCGGACTTTGTGGCCGAACGCACGGCCAAGGGATCTCAGATCGCGACCGGTGAGCAACTGGTCGAGGCAGCCTCGAAAGCTGCCGCAGCAACCGGGGAATCAAACCGCGAGGTTCCAACCCCCGGCAATCCTGTGATCAAACCGGTGACCGAGACATCTGCCGATGCTCCGGTCGATCCCGGCAATCCCGTTCCCACCGCGAATTCCAAACCGAACACCCCCGTACAAGAGCGAATCGATGAGCTCACCCGCCTTCGCAAGGAGGCTGAAGAGTTCGCCGAGGATGAGTATGTCGCGCGGTTACGGGCGGAATCTCGGATCGGTGAGTTGGAAAAACAGATCCAGACCTTAAGCCCCAAGCCCGAAACACCCAAACCGGAAGAGTTGAAACGCCCGAGTCCGAAGGACTTCCAGACCCAGGAAGAATACGACACCGCTATGGAGAAGTATGACGCGGCTCGCGATGAGCGAATCCGTCAGGCTGCCATTGAGCAGGGTCGTCAGGAAGCCCGCGCCGCCGCTCAAAACGCACTCATGCAAGAGCGTGTGGAAGCGGCGAAGAAGGAATTCCCGGATTACGTCGAAGTGCTCGAGGCTGCCAGCAAACGCACGACCGTTGTGCCTAACCATATCAAGGCAGTGTTTTTCGAGTCCGACTACGGCGCGCAGATCGCTTACGAGTTGGCCAAGGACGCACAACTCGAGAAGCGGATATTCAGTCTCACACCGGCCAAGGCGCTTTTGGAGCTGGGCAAGCTCGAATTGAAGTACGCCAACAAGCCGACTGCGGTGCCTAACACTCCAGCGGCCAAGCCCACCCCCGAAACCACACGCGCCCCAGCGCCGCTCACGACTGTTCGCAGTACCGGAGAGGGCGAGGTCAGGACAGACCTGACTCAACCCATGCCGTTTGCCGAATACAAAGCCAAACGCATCCAAGAGATGCGCGCCCGTCGCCGGCACTAGGGAGCTAGGAGACTTCCTTGACCAATACGCTCATCACCATCAGCCAAATCACCAACGAAGGCTTGATGGTGCTCGAAAACGATCTGTGTTTTGCAGATCACGTCAATCGCCAGTACGCCGATCAGTTTGCGCTCTCAGGCGCCAAGATCGGTTACACCGTCAACGTTCGAAAGCCCCCGCGTTACATCGGAACCACCGGTCCCGCGCTCAACGTCGAGGACACCAACGAGACCTACATCCCGGTCACCTTGACGACTCAGTTCCACGTGGATGTGCAGTTCACCACGGCGGATCTGGCAACGTCGGTCGATCTCTTCAAAGAGCGGATCATCAATCCGGCTGTTGCCGCAGTCGCCAACAAGATCGATCGGGATGGTGCGGTCTACGCCTACCAGAACATCCCGAACCAGGTCGGCACCCCCGGTACTCCGCCGGCATCCTTCCTGTCGTTCACGCTGGGTGGGGCAATCCTCGATGCGGAAGCCGCTCCGCGCGACGGCAAGCGTGTGGTGATTCTCGATCCGTTCTCGATGGCCTACGCACAGGATTCGGTGAAGGGTCTGTTCAATCCCCAAGCGCAGGTCGCCGAGCAGATCGAAAAGGGGCTCGTGGCCAAGCAGTTTGCCGGCATGAACTGGTACATGGACCAGAACGTGGTCAGCCAGACCATCGGCAACGGAAACGGCTCAGGGACGGCGGTCGCGGCGACATTGGCCAACAACACCTCGAGCGCCTGGTTGGCGTCCGGTTGGGCCGCAAACGGACTCATGCAGACCACGAGTTGGGCGGCTTCTGCCAATCCCCGGGTAACCATCGGCGACATCATCACTGTGACCGGTGTGTTCTCGGCCAATCCGCAGAACCGCGGGGCCTATGGTTCCCAACGTCAGCGTCAATTCGTGGTCATCGCCCCTCAAGCAACCCTCGCGAACGGTACGTACAACAGCACCACGGGTGTTTATAGCTCCACCGCGGGTGGGGCGTTGGACCTGTGGGTACGCAACGTCGGTATCTATGGCGGTCAGTTCCAGAACATCACTGCGCAGCCGACTTCGAACGCGACCATTCAGGTGTGGGGAACGACTACCGGTGCTTATGCGAACTTCGTGAGCCCGCAGTCGATCCTCATGCATCGCGACTGTCTGGCACTCGCCTTCGCAGATTTGGATCTGCCGGGCGGAGTGGACATGGCGGCGCGAGCGGTGGACGAGGAGGCCGGAATCAACTTCCGCGTCGTTCGCCAGTACACCATCAACAACGATGCACTCCCGTGTCGATTCGACGTGCTGTACGGCTGGGCCGGCCTGTACGTCGAGTTGGGCGTGCGGATCGCAGGCTAAGGAGTAAACGAACATGCCAGTCGGTTCAACCAATCCGGGTCCCGCGATTCTCAGCACGGTCAACACCGAGTCTCCGCGCGGGTTCTTCCAATTCATTCAGACCATCTCGGTGGCGATTACCCCCGTAGCGGTGGCCACCATCACGGTGGCCGAGCAGTCTTTCGGCGCCAACGGGGCGAGCTTTGCCACGGCGGCGACCGGCATTCTGCCGGGCGATGTGATCCTGGGTGTCAGTCCGCCCAGCACGGTGGCAGGTGTGGGCATCTCGCAGTTTCGGGTCGATACCGCGACTGCGGACAAGTTCTACATCTCCTTCGTGAATCCAACCGCAGGCTCGCTGACTCCGCCCTCGGGTCAGTGGCTGATCACGGTCGGTCGGTACATCCAGAGTGTGAGCACGACACCGGGCACGCTTTCGAGCTTGCCGGCTTCCGTGGTCACGACTTCGTAACCCCCTAGAGGGGATAGCTAACACCTATCCCCTCTCTCTTAGGAGAGTTTCATGCCCGGTGGCACAACTGAAGTCGGCGGCAACACTAAACTGCAAGTCGTCGGGGTGCTGGGTTCCGCAACGGGAGTCTCGACTCCCAGTGTGGGCGCCAATACCAGCGTCACGACGACCTATACGTTGCCTGGCCTTCTCGTCAACGACATGGTCGATCTACAGGCTCAATCCCATGTGGCGGGTCTTTCAATCGGCTCGGCGTGGTGCGCAACAGCCGGTGTGGTGACGGTCCAGTTCATCAACTCGACCAGCGGTACGATCGGCGTGCAGAGCAACTACATCATCCTCTTCCAGGTCACCCGCATGGAGAATGCGAACCTGGGATTGACCGTATTCCCGACCGCAATCGTGTAAATGAGCACCGTCACCACGACGGCGCTCGATCTGGTGGTGGGAGCGCTGCGTAGCATCAACGCATTGGAGGCGGGGGAAACCCCGAATCCGAATGATTCCTCCGATGCGTTGCAGGTCTTGAATGACCTGTTAGAGAGCTGGTCAACCGACAAGCTCTTTGTCTACGCGGGCGTAGAAAACGTCCTGACATGGACCCCAGGACAATATCAGTACACGGTCGGCAATCCCGTGGGCGGAACGTTCACCGGCACCCTGGTGAGTGGGAGTCCGACCATCAGCGGTGTGACGGTCCCCTCAACCCTGGTGGTGGGTGGGACACTGACGGATCTCAACGCCCAGGTCCCTGCGGGAACTACGGTACTCAGTTTCAATGCGGGGGCAAATACGGTCACGATGAGTGCGAATGCGCTCTCCACCGTCAATCCGGCTGAGACATTCACCTACACGACCCCGGGTAACTTTGCGATCGCGCGCCCCTTGAGAGTGACTCGCGCCTTTACGCGTATCATCTCTCCCGGAACGACAGGGTTGGATTATCCAATCGATGTCGATGAGACCGGCGACAAATACGCCGCCATAGGACTCAAGGGGATTCCCGGTCCCTGGCCGATTCTCCTTTGGTACAACCCGACATTTCCATTGGGCAATCTCTACTGTTATCCCAATCCGCAGTTGGGCGGTGCGTTGCATCTGTGGACGGATACGATCTTCACAGACTTCGCCAATCCGACGCAGACCATCAGCCTGCCGCAGGGCTATGCGCGCGCGATCAAGAAGTCGCTCGCGCTCGAGCTCGTGCCGGAATACGGAAAGATCGGCAGTACCCGTCTTGCCTTACTCCAATCGCAAGCCCGGGATGCGGTCGAGAAGATCAAGAAGCTCAATTCAACCCCGGCCGTTCAAGCCTTCTTTGACCGTGACATCGTACGGGCCAAACGCACGGACGCCGGTTGGATCATGCATGGGGGCTTCAACTGATGGCCGACAAGGGCGCGGATTTCGGCTTTGTCGGTGGTTCCTATGAGGCGGCGGATCTGCTGCAGGACGCCCAGCGCCTGATCAACTGGATGGTGGAGGTTGATCCGAGCATTGACGCCAAAGAGGCTATTGCGCTCCTGGGGACGCCCGGACTCAACCCCGTCATCAGTACCATTACCGGTGCTGTTCGAGGCGCCTGGGTGCTGCCCGGAAATCTGACATGCCTCTTCGTGGTGGCATCCAACGTCTATCTCGCCACCGTCACCACAGCGGCGACTCAGACCAGCATTGCGCAGTTCACCACGACTCAGGTCGGGACACTCCTGACCAATGCCGGACGGGTGGTCATCCGCGACAACGGTGTGTTGTTCAACGGCCTAGGAGGCTATGCCGTATTGGTCGACGGGAGCAGTCTCTACTACTACCGCCTCGCAGGGGCGGGCTCCGTCACTTTTACCGGCAATCTCACCAACGGTCAGCCCACGATCAGTTTCAATGTCGGCCAACTGGTCCCGAACTATCTCCTGATCTCGCCCACCGCGACGATTACGGACAGCCTGGCATCGATTCCCGCAACCACCATTCAGTCGATCAGTTTTACAGGTAATACGATCACGCTGAATGCGAATGCGACCGCTACCCAGACCGGGGATACTTTCACACTATCGATTCCGCAGTTCGGACGAATCAACGATCCCGCCTTTCTGGGATCAGATCGCGTCATCTTCATTGAGGGTTGGCTGGGGTTCAACCAACCCGGTACTCGAACCGCATTCACCAATGCGCCGGTTCCCTACACACTCACCTTTGCCGGCGCCTTCTATGCCTTGAAGGACAGCTCGACCGACAATCTGGTCACCATCATGGAGAACAACCGTGAATGGTGGCAGATCGGCGAGCGCACGAGTGAAGTCTGGTACAACGCGGGCGGTGCCAATTACGCCTTTCAACGTCTTCCTGGGATTGGTCCGCAAGTCGGATGTGCGGCGAAACACTCCATTGCACGAGTCGGCAACGATCTTATGTGGCTCGGTCGAATCGGGGAAGCCGGCGAGAACGTCATTGTGCGCACCCAGCAATATGGCTGGGAGCGGGTCTCGAATCACGCCATTGAGAATGCCATTGCAAGCTATCCGGTGGTGTCCGATGCCATCGGGGACTGTTATGAGGAAGCCGGACACGTCATCTACCAATTGACCTTCCCCACAGCAGATACGACGTGGTGTCTGGACCTGACGGTCTATGACCTGACGCAAGGAAAGCTTGGCTGGTTCCAACGTCTGTCGTGGAATGCCTCCACCGGCACCTACCACCGCCATGCCGCCAACTGCATGGTGAACTTCGCTGATCTTCTCTTGGCGGGGGACTATCAGACCGGTCAGCTTCACCAGCAAAGCAGGTCCATTTACACCGATGCGGGTAATCCCCTTCGCTGTCAGAGACGTACTCCCCACGTGTGGAGCCGGCAGAACCGCGCGCGTGTATTCGCAGCCTCCCTGCAGATCGAGTTTACCCCAGGCGTAGGGCTGCAATCGGGTCAGGGAAGTAATCCCCAGGTCATGCTGCGCTGGAGCAATGACGGCGGATTCACCTGGAGCAATGAGCACTGGGTGCCGATTGGACTTGCGGGCCAAACCCGTAACCGCGCGATCTTGCGGCGGTTGGGTTACTTCCGTGATCGGGTCTGGGAAGCGAACTTCTCCGACCCCACCCCGCGAGACATTGTGGGCGCAACCTTGTTTGCCGAAGCAGAAGAGGAAGCCGCCTAGATGGCTCAGCAATTCAACCGCCTACCCGAATACAACGAGCCCTTGCAGACCAAGGGAAACACTCAGCGCGGCTGGTATTCGTTGTGGGCGGGATTGATCACGGGGCAGTCGACTGGACCCGCTTCCTCTGTTGTAGCGGGTGTCTCTCCGTACACCTATAAGGCCACTCAGGGTGGGACGCTCCTCATTCAAGGTGGGACCGTCTCCATGGTGAGCTTTAGCCGCGATGGGGTGACCAACTTCAACACGGGACAGACCCAGGGCGTTTTCCCCCTTTCCCAGGGTGACACTCTCATCATCACGTATTCGGCCGCGCCGAATCTGACTTTCGTGCCGAGGTAGCTATGGCGAGCGCTCCCTTCAAATTCACCACCGCGGCAAGCACGAACCTCCAACAGGTCCGTCAGGGTACCGGTGGAAACATCAAGGGCTTCTCGGTCGCCAATGTCGCGACCGCAATATACATCAAGCTCTACTGGTTCATCCCGACCACCGCGACGCCTACCCCGGTGGTGGGGACTACGGTGCCCAATCTCACGATTGGAATTGCAGCGAGCGCCAACGTCCCGCAGTCCTTCCCGGATGGCATTACGTGTAATGGTCAACTCTGGGTGGCTGTAACGGGTGCAGCCGCGGATAGCGATTCCTCCAATGCTGCCGCTGGCGCGGTTGTGACGCTGTTGGTCGAATGAACGAACTTGCTGAAATCCCGACGCGTGAGGACATCGTGCGCTTACAGGCGGCGCTGTCTGAACTGCCGCAATTGACGCTCGAGACGAAACACCACTTCGCCGATGGGATGTATTGCCGTGAGCTATTTCGGCCTGCGGGCACAACCATTGTCGGGAAAGTGCACAAACGCGAGCACTTCTACATCGTGCTCACCGGGGAGGTGACGATTGTTGGGGACGGTAAACGGGAGCGCGTGAAAGCCCCTCGCATCATGGTCGGCAAACCGGGTACTAAGCGCGCGGTCTACGCCCATGAGGATTCGATCTGTATCACGGTTCACCAAACCTTTGAGACGGATCTTGATGCTATCGAACGCGAGCTGATCGAGCCGGATGAGACTGCGCTTTTTGATGCGCATAACCACCTGAAGACGGAGCGGCTCAAATGAGCTGGATTGCAGCCGTAGGAGCTATTGCGGGGGGATTGATCGGCGCTTCCGGTGCGTCGTCAGCGGCAGACACGCAAGCTGCAGCAGCCGCGCGCGCTCAGGATATCTCGCTCAGCGAATTCAACACCATCACGAAGCAGGAATCCCCATTCATGCAGGCGGGCTACGGCTCGCTCGGGGAGTTGAATTATCTCCTCGGCAATGGGACCCCTGGCACCAATTATGTCGGCGGCTCTCCGGTTGCCAGCTCCAGTTCAGCAGGAGGGTACGGAAGTCTTCTGAAGCCGTTCGACATGAACGACTTCCAACAACTCTCGCCTGCCTATAACTTTCAGAAGCAGCAGGGCACACAGGGTGTATTGAACGCGGACGCTGCAGGTTCTGGGGCCCTGTCAGGATCAGCCTACAAGGATCTGCTCGACTACAACCAGAACCTGGCCAACACCTCGTTCAACAACGCGTTCAATCAGTACCAGACCCAGCAGGGGAATATCTACCAAAGGCTCGCGGGTATCACCCAATTGGGTCAGGCCGCTGCGGCGAACACGGGTCAACAGGGTACAGCGCTCGCAGGCCAAGCGGCGCAGTCCGCTACCAATGTCGGCACCGCGCTGGCCGCCGGTCAAGTGGGTGCTGCGAACGCCTGGAGTGGGGCGATCGGCTCGGCCACTCCCTGGTTGGCCTATGGCGGGGGTAGTACAGCATCTCCCTATGCAAGTGGCTCATACGACGCTGTGATGAAGAGCGGCAACTTTGGCGGCCCTAACGCCTATGGCAGCGGCTATACCTTCAGTGACTATGGCGCGGATGGGCCGTAAATGCCTGATATGACGCCCGTAGCAACACAGATCCAACCCCCTGATCCGCTCAAGGGGATCAATGCCTATTCGGGTATTTTGGGGCTGCAGCAACAGAGACAGGCGTTGCAGACGGGTCAGTATCAGCAGCAGATTGCCTCCGCTGAGGCTCAACAGGCTGATCTCAAGAATAAGGAACTGACGGCGGTCTCGAATCTCGTGTCGAGCGTCCACAACGGCGCTTATCGCAAGTCAGATGGAACATTCGACAATCAGAAATTCTCCGATGATGTCGCTGCGGTGGCTCCTGTCTATGGGCAGGATATCTCAAGCACTGCCATGTCTCGGGCGAATGAAGTCGTAAAGAACCAGAAGGCCAAACAGGATCTGACCGACTCTGCTCGATCCTCGCTTGGTACCGTGCTTTCGACACTATCCAAAGATCCAAACACTCGTCGCGATGATGTTGTCAGCGCATACACGCAGTGGATGATGGATCACAAGGATGATCCGGCGGCCTTTCGGGTGGGATTGGCTCAGGCAGCTTTGTTGCCTCAGAACGACGCTGATCCTGGCTTTCGGGATGCGTTGGGTAAATACGCTGCGACTCTCA
Source organism: uncultured Steroidobacteraceae bacterium (assembly GCA_964494895.1). Classification (GTDB taxonomy): domain Bacteria; phylum Pseudomonadota; class Gammaproteobacteria; order Steroidobacterales; family Steroidobacteraceae; genus 13-2-20CM-66-19. The sequence goes on from CAZBTV010000080.1 coordinate 21,020, forward strand.
CGGGCCAACCGACAACGGCGCCGTCCAGCGTGGATACTGGAGCGCAGACCATTCCGGGGGTGACTAGCTCTGTCACGGGTCAGTTTACACCTGCGCAAGGCAATGTCCCACGCACACAGCAAGGTGGCATTCCCAGGCAGGTAGCTCCCGGAGCCAATGAGGTGACGGATGCCTATGGCCGGAAATTCCTGCTGAATCCCGCAGACAATACGATCCGACCGATTGGCGGGGGTTCCACAGGTGGATTCCAACAGCCCGTAGCAGATCAAGCCAATATTCTGGCAGAGCTTCGCGAAGCCCGCGCTGCAACCTCACAGGCTGGGGTGACTCGCAACGTCAACCAGCATCTGTTGGACCTTTCGGATGAGACCAAGACGGGACCCGGCACTCAGACTGTGCAGGGTCTTGCAGCAGCTCTCGGCCTGCCATCCGGTTCGCGGTATCAAGAGATTTCGGCTTATCTCGACAGGCAGGCGGCTTTGCAGGCCCAGGTCATGGGTGTGCCGAATACGAACGCGGGACTTGCCGCCGCCGAGCGCGCTACAGGCACCACGGAATACACCCCCCAAGCGCTGCGCGAGAAGGTCAAGTTTTTCGATGCACTCAATTCAGGTGCCATGGCCTATCGGCAAGGGTTGGACAAAGCAGTGGGTACAGGTGCCACGCCGGATCTCTCCAAGTATCAAGCCTATCGGTCAGCCTGGACGCGGAACTTCGATCCTGATGTGTACCGGGCAGAAGATGCCATGCGTCGCGGAGATCAGGCGGAATTGGCGGATCTCAAGAAGAGATTGGGTCCCAGTGGCATGAAGACGCTCGCCGTCAAGAGCGCGAATCTGCGCATGTTGGAAAACGGGCAGATTCCCAATGAGTGATCCGCGCACCGACTTTTTCTCCTCGGGTGGGGACAGCGCCCCTGATCAGGATGCGCGCACGGCGTTCTTTGCCTCTGGGATTGAAAAACCCCCTGAGCCACAACTGGATAACACGTGGTGGGGTGCCATCAAAGGCGATGCGGATGCCGCTTTATCACTGGCTACTCATGGTGTGGTTGGAACTGTGGCTTCGATCGGCAGGACTATCAATCGAGTCGTTCCGGATTGGGACAATTCGCGTGAAAGAACCAAGGCTGATATCGATGCTGCAGAGCGAGCACTCACCTATGACCCAAAGACACCGGAGGGGCAATACGCGCTAAGTCAGATCGGCAAAGTCGTCAGTCCAATTACCCAAGGACTCTCGACGGCTACGGGGAATGTGGTTGGCAAGAAGAACGTGCCAGCGGTGGCGGATGCATTTAATTCGCTTCCCTTGTTGGGCGCTTCCAAAGCGATCGAGGCAGTGAGAGGTGGAACCGCCGCTGAGGAGTATCTACGGACCGTCAATGCCGAGCGGGATGCTGCTTTGTTGGCCGGTCAGAAGGAGGGCTATGTCGTCCCTCCAGCCACGACCAACCCCAGCTTGGTCAACCGTGGCATCGAAGGGGTGGCGGGCAAGAGAAATGTCGAGCAGGCCGCTTCGATCAAAAATCAACAGGTCACGAATTCTCTCGCACGCCGCGCCTTGGATCTGCCGCCTGATGTCCCGTTGACTTCGGAGACGATGGGAAAATTGCGCGACGCTGCAGGTAAAACCTACGAACAGGTCAAGAACGCTGGAACTATTCAGGTCAGCCCGCAATACGCCAAGGATCTCGCGAAGATCACCGAGACTGCGGACCAGATCAATTCGGATCTACCGAACTACCGTTCTGGTGCGAGTCAGCCGGTATTGGATCTAGTCTCCTCCTTGAAACCTGCGAATGGAACGTTTGATGCACGAACCGCGGTGGAGCTTTCGAAAGATCTTCGATTCAACGCTAACGCCAATTGGACGGCGGCCTCACGTACTGGAGATCCCTCTCTGCGGACGCTTTCACGCGCACAGTCTCAAGCGGCGGAAGCAGTCGAGAACGAGATTGAGCGGCATCTCAATTCAAAAGGCCAAGGTGATCTAGCGAACGCTTGGGACGATGCGCGCCGCACCATTGCAAAGACTTATAGCGTTGAAAACGCGCTCGATGGTGCCGGCAATGTGGATGCCGCGAAGATCGCCAAACAGAGCCTGAAGAAGAAGCCACTCTCACCTGAATTGCAAACCGCGGCTGACTTCGCGAATGCTTTCCCGAAGGCGACCAAGTTGGGTGCGTCGAAGGAAAGCATGCCAGGTATTTCCCCGCTTGATGTGTTTGCCGGCACGGGGATGGGGGAGACAGCCCATATGTTGGGCGCTGATCCGGCGAAGGCTATCGCTCTCGGAGTAGGTGTTCCGGCTGCGCGTGTGGCAGCACGAGGTATGGCCACTAGTTCCGTGGGCCAGCGGTTCGCGGTACCGCCGTACTTGCGGCGGTTTATGCCAGAAGACGTAGGGCGATGACCGCAATGAAGACAACGGCAAACAGAATGCCGATGGGCTTTCGGAGCTTTGGAACGAATACGGCCAAAGCGATGAAACCGACAGTCACGAGGGAGTCGATCAAGGCTTGCATGGCCGGCGACTGTAATCCCGCCCAGCACTGTATGCGCAACTGGATAGGGGCCAAAACGTGACGGTCGCCTATCTCGCCCCTTACTTGGTCACCCGGTGGGTGGACAACAACGGCAACCCCCTGGTGAACGGCAAGGTCCAGACCTATGCCGGTGGAACTACCACACCGATCGCCACCTATACGGATTCCACCGGGGGTACGCCGAACGCCAATCCGATCGTCCTGAACTTCCGGGGTGAGTGCTCGATCTGGCTGCTTCCGAACGTCAGCTACAAATTCGTCATTTCCGACAATCTCGGCAACCTCATCAGCACGATCGACAACGTGGTGAATGCCGCCCTGCTATCTCTTTACGGTGGGGTCGATACCGGCGTCGCCAACGCCTACATCATCAATTTCACCTCCCCTGTAGCGGCAAACACCAACGGCCAGGTCATCTATTGGTTGCCATCGAACTTGAACACCGGGCCGTCCACGATCAACGTCAATGGGGCAGGTCCCCAACCGATCCTGAACCCCAACGGAACGGTCCTGGGGGCGAATCAGATTCTGGCCGGTCAGTTCGTCTCGATCATTTCCATCAACGGCACCTGGCAGCTCTATGGGGGTTCTGGAGTGGGGGTGAACATCGGCACCTTCGGGGCCGAAGTGCCGCTGGCGTCTGCGACCATAACCGATCTCGGCAGTGCGCCGGGACACAATGTCTCGATCACCGGCTCGACGACGATCACCTCGTTTGGGACTTCTGCCCAGACAGTGGCGCCGATCTACGTCGGGCGTTTTACGGGTTCCCTCACGCTCACCAATTCGGCAAGCCTGATCCTGCCGGGCGGCAACAACATCCTGACCAACCCCGGCGATGCCTTCATCGCGGAGTACATGGGCGCAGGTAACTGGCGGGTGCTGGTTTACCAGTACTCCCTGGCGACCTCTGCGACCGCTGCGGTGAAAGCGGCCGATACGGCAATTGTCTCCAACGCTACCCTGACGGCCGACCCGGATCTGAGTGTCACGCTCCTGAAAGGGCAGTACAGCTATGAACTGTTCATGCTCTTTGATTCCGTCGCCGCAGGCGCCGGCTTCAAATTCTCGGTGAATGGAACGGCGGTCGATAGCCGCGGCACCTCTCCGGCGGATGCTCAGGGCTCAGTGAATAGCGCCGCCTATGGCCCCAAGGTCGAGAGCTTCGTCGGGGCCACGATCTCCTATGCGACCGTCGCAACCGGCGCCAATGGTAACGGCGTGCTCTATAAGGGCTCGCTCCTCGTCTCAACCGCCGGGACCTTCGGCATCCAGTGGGCCCAGAACAGCAGCACCGCGAGCAATACGACACTCCGGGCCGGCTCCTATCTGACCGCCAATCTTCTCGCGCAGAAGACCTCCACGAATGCCCTCACGCACACGTACACGACCCCAGGAACGGCTAATGAGACGATCCCGAATGGGTATAGCACCTGCGTGATTGAGCTGTTTGGGGCCTCCGGTGGCGGCGGTGGAGGCTTCGGTACCGGAGGCAATAATTCCGGTGGCGGCGGTGGGGGTTCGGGTGGCTATTCCCGCACCTCCGTCAGTGTCTCAGGCCAAGGCGGCAAGACCATCCAATATATCTTGGGAACCGGTGGAGGCCCCAGCAACAGTGGCGGCTCGAGCTCGGTGAGTTCAGGCACCTTCACTCTCACGACGATGACGTGCAATAGCGGCGCGGGCGGCGGCAATGCTCCCGGAGGAATGAATGGAGGCACGGGAGGGGCCGGAGGTAGCGCAAGCGGTGGAACGGTCACCAACACCACCGGTAATGCGGGTCAGAACGGTCAAGGATTTGCCGGCGGTAGTGGAGGGGGTAGTGGAGGCGCCGGGATCTCCGGCATCAACTATGGCGGATTGCCTGGGGGTAATGGTGGCAGCGGCGGGGGTAGCTCCGGAACAGCCGGTGGAGCGGGAGCAGTCGTGTTCTCGTATAGCCCATGACCGCGCAACTCGCACCGCAGAACGTATTTCGCAGTTGGGACAACAACGGCAATCCGCTGTTCCTGGGTCAGCTCTTTACCTACGCGGCGGGCACGACGATACCGCAGGCGACCTATACAGACTCGACCCAATCCACACCGAACACAAACCCTGTCATCCTGAATGCTCGCGGGGAATCGAGTGTCTGGCTCGATCCCACCTTGATGTACAAGCTCGTGTTGCAGGACTCTGCCGGGAACCTCATCTGGACTCAGGATCAGGTGCCGGGCGGATATGTCGCGATTCCCCTGATTGCGACGATCATCCCGCCGGTTCTGGCGACGATCACCAACCAGCCGATACTCGCCTCCTACGTGCGCACCGCCGCCGAGATCGCAGCCGGGGTGACGCCGGCAAACTATGCGTATGCGCCCTATGATCTGCGACGCTATGGAGCTGATCCGACTGGCGTGGCGAATAGTGATACCGCCTTCAATAATGCGGTCGCCGTGCTGGCACAGGTGCCAGGCGGCACGATTCGCGCCCCCGCCGGCCTGTACAGCTTCGCCAACGCCAGCACCGCGCTGAACAATAAGTCAGGCATTGTGATCCAAGGAGATGGCGGTCCATCATCTGGCTTGCAACCCGGCACGCGCTTTCAATTCACTGGAACCGGTTCGGGTGTCTGGTTCGCACTCAACAGCGCCCAAGGTGTGCAGTTCAAAGGCATCCAGTTCGTCCATACTCAAGCGACATTCACTGGCACTTATTTTCAATGCAATAACACAGGGTCCAGTCCATCTGGGTGCGGTCTATACGATTGTACCTTGGGGACTTCTGTCAGCAACGTATTGCATCTTGATATCAACCAGTGTCAGAACTTCAGTTGCGAGCGGGTTGTATTTCAGTATTCCGGATCGGCTGGGTCAGTGCGCGGAGCGCAGGTCGGAGGATACGCCTTTAATATCGCGTTTCGCGATTGCGAATGGTTCAATGGATCTGCAGCGCCCATCCAGAACGCCGGACCCCATCAGGCTTGGACGTTCTCGCGCTGCGACTTTGAGGGGTTGTCGCAGGTCACGAACCATCCGGCGGGTGCGATTCTCTCAACGGCTGCGACGGGTACCTGGGCTGGGCTAGATATATCGGGCTGCTGGTTCGGTGATGTTGGGACCGCTGTAGGAACTTGGATCGACATTTACGCGGACGGCTTTCACTTCCATGGAAACTACATCTCCGGCAATGCGACCGGGACGACTGCGATCACGCTACGCCCATCCGCTGGGGTAGTTATCGAAGGAAATGATTTTGACACGTTCCTAAATGGCATTAACTTCGCTACTGCTCCAACTTCAAACGTCGTCGTGCAAGGGAATCTCGCCGGCAGTGTCACGAATCCGTGGGTAAATTCGACAAACGTCACCCTAGGTACGCTTGTGTTCGGGTCAAACTTCGGTTTTGGTATTCCAAGCGGCCACGGTAGTTTGGGTACAAATGGATTCACGGTTAATTCAGATGGCTCCATTGATATTTGGGGACTGGCGTCAGTTACGACGGCCAGTGGAACGTTCAGCTTTCCCGCAATCGGCGGGGTAACTGGCTTCCCCACGAATCAGTTCAATGTCCAATGCACATTGTCTGGGGTTGGGTCTACAGCTAACACGATCTATCCTAGCTCTCTCACCAAGACTGGCTTTGGCTACACCATTGGTGGCGCTTTCACCAATCCGACCACATTCTACTATCGAGCGAAGGGCAATTGAGCACGTCCAAAAACAACACGGTTGCGGAACGTACTATACAGCGGCGCCAGGAAGGCTGGATGGCCACGGCGACGCAGGAAGGCATCCTCAGCAAAACGCACTTCGTGGAAGTGGCGTGCGAAATATCGAATGAGTTCGGCTCGCCCGACGTAGTTGGTATGCTCGCGCAGCCAACGGTAGTTTGTTTCAGTCACGGCGCGCGCACTCATGCCACGTTGGAATGCGTTCCGTATCCCGAGAGTGGCCCACAAGAGGAGCCATGGGCGGCTACGGATTACGGTCGCGCCCGGCACAAACACATGCGGCTCAATCGGTGTGCCGCGGGAAGGAAACAGGTGCAGAAACGCGCCTCCCGGTTTCAGAATGCGCCGCAACTCTCGAAGCGAGGTGTCGTAGTCCATGACGTGCTCGAGCACGCTCGCGCTGATGATCACATCGATGGAATGATCGGAGTAGGGGAGGTGGTAGTTGCTCGCATCAATGGGCGAGAGATAGGGGCCGGTCGCATCGAAGTCGCAACCAATCACGTCGTAGCCTGCGGCGCGTCCATCCCTCACAAGTCCACCGGCGCCGCAGCCCCAGTCCAGTATGCGTGTGTCCTTCGTGAGCCTGACGCCGCAGTCCGCAAGGATATCCTTGTAAAGACCAAAGAGCATGACCCCTCCCTTTTTTTGGCGAGTATGCCATGACCGACCCTTCCCGCGCTGATTGCGCGTCTTGATCCCGAGAATCATGAATGACCTGCTCACCGATCCGAAAGCATGGGTTTTGGGTCTACTCACAATCCTAGGAGCTGCCGTGGCCTGGTTCTTTCAACGCGAATTGACCCGGATCGACAAGGCGATTGCCGAGATGGTACGGCGGGATGAGTTCACGAAACTCCGGGACGATATGGATCGGCGGCATACCGAGAATGTCGAGAAACTCGACAAGATCGGGGATGTACTGAGCGAGATCCGAACCAGGGTTGCGGTGCTGCGCGATCGGGCCGGAGATGATCCGCTGGGCGATACGGGCGCGCATCGGAGGCGATTGTGAGCTTGCTCCAAGAGGAGTTCGCCCAATCGGCAGCGAAACTGATTCTGAAGGCCCAGGAGCTCGGCTATACGGTCACTCTCGGAGAAGCCTGGCGCACTCCTCAACAGGCCCAGTGGGACGCCGATCACGGCTCCGGGATCTCCCACAGCCTGCACATCGAGCGGCTCGCCATCGATCTCAATTGCTTCAAGGGCGGCGTGCTAATCCGCGACGGGTCGCAGCTCAAGGACCTGGGCGAGTGGTGGAAGTCGCTCGGACCGAAGTATCGATGGGGCGGTGACTTCACCCGCCTGCCTGACGGAAACCATTTTTCCATCAGTCCGGACGGAGTACGTGCATGAACCTGAAAGCCTACTGGCAACTCCTGATCACCGAAGAGAAGCGCCTCTGGAAGTCCGCCACGGTCTACGTCGGCGCGGTCGTTCTGGCGCTTCCGGACATCGCGTCATGGCTGCAGGCGAACTTCTCCCAGGTGGCGCAGTACATCCCGCCGGCCTGGCATGACACCTCCATGCGGGTCATTGGCGCCATCGTCCTGATCGCGCGGTTGCGGTCCATGGTGAAACTCCCACCGCCGCCCCCTTTGCCGCCTCCGGTGACCCGATGAGTCTGATTGCGCTCGCGCTCAAATGGACAGGACTACCTCAATGGGCGCTCGAGCTGATTGTCATCGGCCTATTGCTGGGCACCGTCTGGTACTGGGGCTTCCACACCGAGCACACCATTGTTCAGACCCGTATCGTCAAGCAGCAAGTCGAGGTCGAAAAACGTGTTATCGAAACCGACCACTCCCATGACCAGGAACTCACCGACCTACGCGCTTATAGGGCTGCTCACCCTGTCGAACCTTTGCGGCTGTGCCAGCCCGCCTCAGTGCCGATCGCCGCTCCACGACAGCCCAGCGCCGCCAGCGGGGATGTTCAGCAGGTGTCTGCGGGAGATCGTGACGTACGGCCAGCGGGAGGCCCCGATATCTCAAGATTGCTCGACCTTCTTGCAGGCCGAGCTGACGAAGTGAGCGCGACTTTGCGGCGCCGGCAGGAACTTGAGCCTTAGTCCGTAGGTGAGTTATCAGGTGACCGAGAAGTGTTTCCACCCATCGGGCGCCCCAGCCGTACTAGCGGGCGCACTGGAAAGGCTCACATCGCTGACCTCAATAGCGCCTCCGTCCTGTGCTGGAACGAAGACCGCGAGATCGCCATGCTGAGAAATTAGACGATGGAGAGTCTGGATTAGATCGCTAGCCTTCACGCGTCACCTGTGTGAGTTTCAGATTACTCCGACCACTCGTAGACTTCGGCAACGGGCGCTTCTAATACGCGATCGGGCTCGCGACTGCCAACGTCTATTGGGCCAAAGCTCTCCGGTTCATGCCCGTATTGCGACCGCCCGGCACTCTTGAGTTGCTCGCGGGCCTCTTCGACGGTCTCCGCCACGGCAATGGCTAATGAGCTGCCGTAGCTAACGCGATAGGGCTCTCGCCAAATAAACACCTTCATGACTCACCCGTTGGTTGAGGAGCAAGCTGCTGTTGCAGGTGGGCAATCGCTTCCTGCTCCGTGTCACCAAGCCCAATCGGCATTCCGATCCCCTGGTAGCCATCGGCATCAATGGCATTCCAGTAGACTTTGCCGTCGCAGCGCGTCTTTTTCTCAGTCTGGATGTTCATGGTTGGCTCGCTGGTTGAGCGCGCCGCCGAACGTCCGAATCCGCCATAATAGCTTCGATGGTGAGCTGCTTGAGCCAGTGCTGGAAGACTACGGTCACTTCGCCATTCTTGAAGCCGCCAACCTGTTTGGTCAGAACGTGTCCGTTCTGATTTTCGCCGCTATCGGTGCAGGGGGCGCCGATCTTGTCAAAATCGGTCCGGCTCGCAACGCCGATGTAGACGAGCGTTGGGCCGGCTACACTCACAAACTCCATCGGCTTGGATTCAAAGCGTTCCACGGTCGTCTCCAGATAGTTGGTCAGCGCTTCTTAGCGCGATAGTTTCGTTGATACTCTCGGGCTCGGTCGGCGTCACGACCATCTGCTCGCCTGGCGCCCGGTTGCAGTTGCTTGTGCCTGATCTGCTTGGCGCGTGCCGCCTGTGCCCGCAAATCTGCCGAGGTCCGCTCACCTCTGCCTGCTGCCCGCGCCTCGCTGGTCGCTCGCGGTAAATGGTCGTACGTCAAAACTCCTGTCACCTGCATTCGCTGAATCTTGGCTCTGTGCGCTTGACTATATGCCTCACTGCAGAGTGGCTGTCCGGCCGGAATCTGAAACTCCTGACGATACTCCTCGGCCGTGACTCCATGCGTACGCTGCAGGTGGGTTGGCAGGAAATCGAATCCCTTCCCACAGAGCATGCATCGCACCTTGCCCATCTCTCAGACCACTACGTCGCCAATGACATAAACCGCAGCGCCGGTGCGGAGCGCCTCGTCAACGGAGGCATTGTCATTCGACTCAGGATCGACGAATAACGCGTCTGTATCCACTCTCACCTCGATGACCACCGGGCCGTAACCCTCGGCGACCGATCGTTTGCTCGTCAGTGATACGCCGCGCTCGCTCGTCCCGAAGATGCAGTCTCCACCACGTATATAGCCATCAGCACGGATTCCTGCGGCGCCCTCTGGCGTCGTGCCGTGGTAGAGAGTGACCATCATTTTGACTCCGTAGATTTGGTTGTCAGTAAGGCCGCGTGTCGAGCTCTTCCCACCAGGTGATGCCAAAGTCGCAGCACAGCACCCAGATGCGGCCCTCGCGCACTTCCTCTCGAAGATATTCACGTATTCTCATTTCGCATTCCTCCGCTTTCGTAGACGCTCTACCAGCCGCTCTATCACTGGCCAGTCCTCGACGTGCGCCCAAACCTCCTTCGGCTTAAATCCCGCTTCTCGCAGCCGTTGGCGGTAGTCCGCCTGACGCTTCTTGCCAGGCTTCAAGCCTCCACCTGCTCGCAGGTCTCGATCACCCAATCCGCCAGCGTGTCGAGATGATCATCCGAGACACTGTCCGTAGCCGCGTGACGGGAGCCTCCGAAGGTCGAACCCTCCGCGTACCCGATCTGGACTCCCTCTACCGTCACTGTTGTCACGAACATGGCTATCTCCTTCAGTGTGGCTATAGCCTATCATCGTCACTAGTGACAGTCAAGACCCATTACCCGAGGGGTGTTGAGGTAACTGGCACTTACCCACATACCCGCCAGTCTTGGTCGTATGCAGTCCCCAGCGGTCACGCAAATAGCCTTGCTCGCACAGCTCACAGCGCTCGACAGGCGGCCCTGATTCACCACCCATGCAGTCATCGCAGAATGGGTTGAGGCCCTTCGTAGGGCGCCCACAGCCGGCACAGACAATGCGTGGACCGTTCACGGCTGAGACCCCTTGATGATCTCGTACAGCGCATTGCAGGCCGGGCATTCGTGCGGGCAGGCCAGAGCCCAAGTGAGGGACGCTTGGCGAATCTCCTCGAGCTGCTGCAGCCGCTGGGAGAGGGCTTTGCGGAGCTTCTCGTTTTCCTGACCGAGTCGCGTATAGCGCTCGTCACCGCAGGTGAGTTCTTGGATGTCGTTGCGCAGCCGTGCGTTGTCGGCCAGCAGTTCCGCCGCGTTGTTTCCGCTATCGGTCATTTGGGCTCCGCAGGCTGTTGCTCAGCGCTTCTCAGCCCGTATGTCACGGTACCACTCCTGTTTCCCGAATCGATGTACGAACGATGCGAAAGCTTGGGTAGCAGCGCGTTCTGTCGCGAACCATTCATAAACTCGCTCCCATGGCTTACCTTTGCGCCACCAGGAGCGATACTCGTAACTGAATCCGAAGAGCTTCTCGACCTTCCTATGAGGCTTGGCGGCTGGGGTTGCCCGTTCCGGCACAGGATCTGTTTTACGCAGGTCTCGCGGATGCTTTTGCCCCGTGAGTTTGCCGTGTTTACCGAGTTCCATCGTTTGCTCTCACGACGGGCTCTTTCATGGTTTGCCCTCGTTCAGTGATGCGCTGTGACTAAACGGCGTCGCGCGCTGTGTCCACCACAGTCCTGCAGGGCTCGCAGTAAAGAGTTGCGCGCGCCACTTCCTCCCATGAGGCTGGGTTCCTCCCCTCGGTGGCCGAAAGCGCCTGAGCGAGAGCGAATTACCGCGCGCGAAGTTGCACTCGCAATGGGAGGCGCCGATATTCGACATGGATTCCGTACCTCCGTGAACCTTGGGAATCTTGTGCTCGCGAGACACGCCGCCGTATTTCGGCGGCTTCACCTCGAGGAACAGCGCCTCGCCGCACAGCAGGCATCGGCCGTTCTGGCGTAGTAGGTGCCAGAGCAACCGCGCATCGAATACGACCGCCTGTTCATCCATTGTCAGTAACTCCGGTGCTTGGCCAGCGACCGCTCAATGACATCGGCAAGGGATTGCTCTCCGAGTCCACCGAGACTCGTTTCCTTGTCGGGCCATTGGCCTCCCTTGGCTTGGATACGCTGGCATTTATCCCACGGCTCATCGAGAGTCTTGAAGATGTCACGCGCTACGAGCGCGGCGAGTTCTTTGTCGTTGACCATATGCTCAGTCTCTATCAACGCACGTTGGTGCTCGCTATCGGGTATTGGCCCCCGCGATCGCGAGCGATGTTCCAGTTGTGGACCAGCGTCTTGGAGTCGCCGCCAGGAAGCGCCATACAATGCACGCCGTTGAAGTCGAAGGTAATCGTGATCTTCAACTCTCTGGCGAGTTCGCAGGCGTCGTGAGCGGCAATCTCGATAGGGGTGCCGCCGTAGACATTGACCTCTAAGGACAGACTCAAGGCTCGTCTCCTTTGGATGTATCAGCGACGCGGAAGGCTTCAGACTTCGGAATTTCCACACCGCACATTGGGCAGTAGGTCGCGAATACTTTCATAGGTCCCTTGCGCTTCCTGGTGTCGATGCGCTTGGTCGGGACGCAAAGCCGCTCCTCGATAGAGCCCTTGGGATGCCACGCGCTGACCGTCTCGAGCTCGGTATTGTGCTCGCGGAGCAGCTTGTTGACCTTTCGGATGCAGTCACACATCGGGGCTTACTCCTACGGCATCTTGTAACGTCATTCGTTTCATCACGTCTCTCGCCTTCTTGCCCACT
>CAZBTV010000081.1:0-33003 GCA_964494895.1 uncultured Steroidobacteraceae bacterium
TGAAATAGCACCATCGGCCGCTTCGTACGTGGCCGGCTGCAAATGAATTTCCCTGACCCTCTTCTCAGCCGGGTCCACAACCGCGGTTCCGACCTGGCCGCCTATGACAACGCTGGAGACGAGTTGCCGGCCTCGCCAGGCGATGGATGTGAAACTACCCCTGAAGCCCGGCGTCACGTCAACGGGAGCGCCTGCCTTCCCCGCCTCAGATCCAACCCGGGCGTCGCCTGAGCCGCGCCCATCCACATCGACCACATAGATATCGCCCCCAACCGAGCCGAAGTCGCTCATCAGGCCACCGATGAAGGCGACTTTGCGGCCATTGGGCGCGACGCGCGGGAAATTCATCTGCATTGCCGGCGCGGCAAGCACGCGGACCGTCCCGTCCAACGTCAAAGACAGCAGCTTCGCAACCCACCAGTTGTTGTCGCCGTTGCCTTCGGCGGCTGTCGCTGCAAACCCCCGGCCGTCGGGCATCCAACCGTACTCGTAGACAAACGTTCCGTCTGGAGAGACGAAACGCAACACTCCACCCGCAGCATCCACGATCGCGATGCGTTGGAAGTCATCGCTCTGACCGATCTCGCCCACTTCGCGGGCGCCGGCTTGGGTAGCTCCGGTTTCCTTGCGCGCGCCTGCCGTCGCCAACACCGCAAGTGTGAGGCCGTCCGGAGACCAGCGAGGGGTTGCCAGGATTCCTTTCAGGTCGACAATTTTGTTGAGAACGAAATCGCCGGTTTTACCGGGACGAGGCATCGCGCCGTAGAGGGTCGCCGTCCCATCGGCACTGGCAACGAACGCGAGCTTTTGGCCCTCGTGCGACCAGGCGAGGCCGCCGTACCGGCATTTTGCGCAAGGATCCAGCTTCGCGACGACCTCACCCGAAACAGTTCGAATGACCACGCCACCATGCTCTTCAGTGGTCGCGTATGGCTGTCGAACTGTTTCGACGCTGGCGATTCGCCGTCCGTCGGCGCTGAGTGCCACAGAGGCATATTGGTGGAGCATACCCAGATTCGGCTCGGCCGACAGGGTCGCGGCGGCAAGCGCCGGCAGAACAGCGAGCATCATGCTTCTTCCTCAGCTCCTCACATCCACCCTTCAAAACAGTGAGGTAGCATAACCGCTCGAGTCAGCGGTGGAGCGGCACATGGGCACAAAAGATGCGACGCGCGATGGGATTCTGCTGGCGATCGACCAGGGCACGAGCTCCAGTCGCGCGATCGGATTCGCACCGGACGGAACGGTGCTCGCCTCGGAGCAGCAGGCGTTCGAGCAGCTTTATCCGGCCTCCGGTTGGGTCGAGCACGACCCCGAAGTGATCTGGGCAACCGTCCTCTCGACCACCCGCGCCGTGATCGAGCGCCTGCGCGAGCGGAAACGATCCATCGCCGCGATTGGACTCACCAATCAGCGTGAGACCACCGTTGTGTGGGATCGGCGCAGCGGCATCCCGTTACACAACGCTATTGTATGGCAAGACCGGCGCACCGCGGAGTACTGCCGCAAGCTGGCCGAAGACGGTCACGAGGCCGAAGTAGCCGAAAAGACTGGACTGCGGCTCGATCCTTACTTCTCGGCGACGAAACTGGCCTGGATGTTGGATCACGTTCCCGGGGCACGCGATCTGGCAAAAGCCGGTCATCTGGCCTTTGGCACCGTGGACAGTTTTCTGATCTGGCGGCTTACCGGCGGCCGGCTGCATCTAACGGACGCTACCAACGCGAGTCGTACTGCGCTCTTCGACATTCGCAAGGGTCGTTGGGACGAGGCACTGTGCGAGATGTTCAATGTTCCACGGAGCTGCCTGCCCGAGGTTCGCGACAGCGCCGGCGACTTCGGCATGACCGAGGCGGCCCTGTTCGGAGAGCCGCTGCCCATCCGCGGCGTTGCTGGAGACCAACAAGCCGCCCTGATCGGCCAGGCCTGCTTTGCCGTCGGCGAGCTCAAGAGCACCTACGGAACGGGAGCGTTCATCGTCCTGAATACCGGCGGGCAGTTGGTCCGATCGGCGAATCGCCTGCTGAGCACCATCGCCTACCAGCTCCGAGGCCAGATCACGTACGCCCTGGAGGGCTCGATATTATCCGCTGGAGCAACAATCCAATGGCTGCGCGACGGACTGGGGCTGATCTCACGTGCATCGGAAGTCGAGGCCCTGGCGAGATCGGTGTCCGACTCAGGTGGTGTTTACCTCGTTCCGGCGTTCACGGGGCTTGGGGCACCCTATTGGGATCCGGATGCGCGCGCAGCGCTAGTGGGCCTCACACGCGGCAGCGGTCGCGGGGAAATCGCGCGCGCGGGACTGGACAGCGTGATCTACCAGACTCGCGACCTGTTGGATGCGATGGCGGCGGACGGCATCCGGCCCGCAATCCTGAAGGTCGATGGGGGCATGGCCCAGAACGGGTTATTCCTGCAACGCCTTGCCGACATCGTGGAATTGCCAATCCTGCGGCCCGCAATGGCCGAATCCACTGTGTTTGGCGCCGCATGTCTGGCTGGGTTGGGGAGCGGCACATACGTCTCCCTCGATGAGCTCAGGCATCTCTGGAAGTCCGATGCGCGCTGTGAGCCGAAGCTGGACTCCGCCAGCCGAGATCGCGAGCTGGCGGGTTGGCGCGAGGCGGTGAAAAGGGTACGGACAGCGCGGGCGCCATGACTCAGACAAACTCCCGAGGCGCTCATTCGCCAAACCACGCATGCACCCTCTCCCTCGCCTGTGCATCGAGGTGCAAGCCCAACTTCGAACGGCGCCACAGGGCGTCAGCCCCCGTGCGCGCCCATTCTTCATCCCGCATGAGATCCAACTCCGCCTCGTACAGGTGCGGAGCGACTTCCGCGCCGAGATCGCTGATCTGCCCGCTGTGCCCCAGAATGCCTTCGAGACGAGTGCCGTAAGAACGGCACAACCTGCGGATCAAAGAAGGCGGCACGTACGAGTAACGCCGCAGTTGCTCCCCCACGAACGACTGGAAATCGCCTCGTGGAATATCCCCGCCCGGGAGCGTCGCTTCCCGCGTCCACGCCATCGCGTGCACTCCCATCACAGGCAGCAAGTGCGATAGGGCATGTTCGGCGAGCCTTCGATAGGTCGTGAGCTTACCGCCAAAGACAGACAGCAAGGGAGCCTGCCCTACTGGAGCATCCATGTCGAATACATAGTCGCGAGTGACCGTGGATGCACTGCTTTCTCCATCATCTTGAAGCGGCCGCACGCCTGAGTAGGTCCATACGACATCCCTCGGAGTCACCTCTGACTTGAAGTATCTCGAGATCAGTCCGCACAGATAAGCGATCTCCTCGGCGTCAGCTCGTGCGCGGGCGGGGTCTCCGGAGAAGGTCACATCGGTGGTGCCGATCAGCGTAAATCCCTCTTCATAAGGGATCGCGAACACAACACGGCCGTCGGCACTCTGTAGTGTGAAAGCATGGTGACCGTCGTAGAGACGGCGCACGACGATGTGGCTGCCTTTCACGAGTCGCAGCGAGCGGCGCCCATGATGAACGCCCACCGCACGTAAAACATCCTCTACCCAAGGACCGGCGGCGTTGACGAGCGCGCGAGCGCGAACCGTCCGGCGCTGACCCGTCCTGGATGTCATTTCGACCACCCAAAGAGTGCTCTCGCGGTGTGCCGCCGTCACCTCCCAACCCGGCTCGATGCGCGCGCCGCGCCTTTGCGCGTCCAAAGCATTGATGACAACCAACCGAGCATCGTCGGTCCAGCAATCGGAATACTCGAAGCCCACGCGATAGTCTTCTGTCAAGGCGCGAAAAACCGGGTCACGATTGCGCCGTACCACGCGTGTCGCGGGAAGCCGCTCGCGGCCTCCTATGTGGTCGTAAAGAAACAAGCCCAGACGCAACAGCCAGGCAGGTCGCAGTCCACTATTCACCGGGAGCACAAAGCGCAGCGGCTGGATGATGTAAGGCGCCGAAGCTAGCAGCACTTCGCGCTCAGCCAGACTCTCGTGCACCAGGCGGAATTCGTACTGCTCCAGATATCGCAGCCCACCGTGGATCAGCTTCGACGACGCCGACGAGGTCGCGCACGCCAGATCGCCGCGCTCGACGAGGAGAACCGAAAGCCCGCGACCAGCGGCATCACGGGCAATTCCAACTCCATTGATACCGCCACCGACGACCACCAGATCCAGCGCCGCAGCGGCGCCGTCCATAGCTCGCGGGTGGGAGCTGGACCCTTGAGGTAAGCTCACCAGAGATTCAGATCAGTGGGTCGAAGAGCGTCCCTGGAGCTCCGGCCACATCGACAGACATGGCGTACAAGCCGCCGCCTGGCCCTCCTTTCTTGTCTCGGGCCGTTGTGACAAACAACGTCTTCCTGTCCGGGCCGCCAAACGCAGGCATGGTGACGTTCAGTGCCGGCACCGGATAGTCGGCCATCATCTTGCCGTCAGGGTCGTATCTGCGCACACGCGAACCCTCGTAGAGCGCGCTCCAATAACAGCCCTCCACATCCACCGCCGCACCGTCGGGCCGTCCACGATCGGTGGCGGTCGGCTCGATGCGTGCGAAAACCCGGCGGTTCGCGGTCTCACCCGTGTCGGGGTCATAGTCGAAACGATAGATGACGAATCGCGGCGTATCGGAGAAGTAAAGCGTTCGGCCATCGGGGGAAAACGCAAGTCCGTTGGAGGTCATGACGCCATCCATGACCGGGAACAATCCTCGGCGATCGTACCGGTATAGGCCCGCGTTGCCGGCAGACTTCGTCTCATCGAGAGTGCCGGAGAGATATCGGCCGCGTGGATCGACGCGCCCGTCGTTGAACCTGTTGGTAGCCGCGTTTTGCGGGTTATCGGCCAGGAGCCGCTGCTTACGGCCTGCTGAGTCCAACAGCCACACGCCTGAGCGCAATCCGGCGACGTAGCCACCGCCCTTGGCAGGCGCCACGCACCCGATGTCCTCATCGAGAGTGTCGAGGTCATGACGCTGCGAGCGCGGCTCGAACCGGTGCAGGCGCCGCCCTGTGATATCGATGAATATCAACAGCCCAGCCTCGGCCCACCACACGGGCGATTCGCCAAGCGTGCACTGCGCATCCAGTACCAGAGCAAAATTCGGGCTCACAGTGACCTCTTGAAGCGGCTCGTTGTAGGCAGCCAGCGGACTCTATATCTTAAGGAACAGGTCGAATCTCCTCCAGCTCCAGCGCGATGGCAGCCAGACCCCTTCTTCCGGGCATGAATGCCCGAATCCACCGTTCTCATACAATAGAAACCCCAAGCTCAACCGCGACGCATAAAGTACCTTATACCAAGCATGTACAATCCTCCGCATTTCACGACCACCGACCCAAGCTGGCTCGACTGGCTAGCTGAGCACCATGCCTTCGGCACCCTGGTTTCCCAGGTCGACGGCGCGCCCTTTGCCTCGCATCTGCCCGTTCTCTATCGACGCACACAGGACCAGGTCGTGTTGAGCGGCCATTGGGCCCGCCCCAACCCGCAATGGCGCGAAATCGAAAGTCAGCGCGTGTTGTTCATTTTCCAGGGACCCCATGCCTATATCTCGCCGCGATGGTATGTCGACGGGAACAAGCAGGTACCCACCTGGAATTACGTCGCGGCGCACGTGTATGGCAGGATCCGCACTCTTCAGGAAGGTGAGGCGCTGGAGCGCGTCGTCGTGTCTTTATCGGAGCGATTCGAATCGGGCGCAGCATCACCCTGGACGCTTCAGAGCGCCGATCCCGCGAGCCGCTCGAAACTGAAAGGCATCGTGGGCTTCGAGATGCGCTCAGACATCGTGCAGATCAAACTCAAACTCAACCAAAGCCACGCGGCGGCCAACGTGGCGGGAGCCATCGCGGGTTTACGTGGCACCGGCTCGGCGGAAGCCGCGGCCGTCGCGGAGCTGATGGAAAAAGAGCTCGAGCGCCGATGACCCAAGCGACCCAAGCCGCGACGCCTCCTGACACGCGCCGCTTCCGCGACACCATGGGCCTCTTCGCGACCGGCGTTGCGGTGGTCGTCGTGCGAGCTGATCAGGAAGTCCTCGCGATGACCGTAAACGCCGTCTCTTCGGTGTCCTTGGATCCCATGCTCGTCATGTTCTGCCCCGGCAAGAAATCCAGATTGGCGCGGCACGTGGCCAACTTGTCAGGGTTTTCCATCAACGTTCTGCGACATGATCAGCAAGCTCTGTCGACCTACTTTGCCGGCGGGTGGCAAGAGCCGGTGCCGCCCCCCTACCGGCTCGTGCCGGCACGCTGCGCGCCCCGGTTGGAGGGCGCCCTCGCTTCGATCGATTGCGAGCCGCAGCAGGTCATCGAGGTGGGCGATCATTGGATCGTGATCGGGCATGTGCTGGGACTGCATACGGGTGTTCCCCCACACCGCCCGCTGCTCTTTCTAGGGGGACGTTATCGTCATGTGGACTTCACCGAAAGCACGCCGGCACCAGACCTCACCAATGTTCACGACGAGCCAGCCCACATCTACTACGAATAGCCGGCTCGGATATCCGGCGCATGGGAATCTTGTCCGCGATTACAGACAAGTCCAGGTGTCCGCCGACCCGGCGCGATAGCGTTGACTCGAACTTCAGCCCTAACAGACACCCTTCAAGTTGACGCTGAGGATGCGATCAAACTCGGATTGCTCCAGTTCGTGCACGGGTCCGTACCGCCCCTCGACACCCGCGTTGTTGACAGCATTAGCCCCTGCACCGGCGAATGCCAGCGCTGTCGAGCGGCCGATACCGCTGGACCTCCCATCACGAGGGTAGTCTTACCTACGAACGAGCCAGACATTGTCTTGTCCACCGGTTACCCTATTGCGGCCAGTGTAACGCGTCCACCCTCCGGAATAGCGGCTCGGGCACCCATCGCAAGCTACCGGCACGGATAATAGTGTCCGCCACGTGGCCGTGGTCGACATAACGACTCTCCAGTTTGGAATGCTTCTAACCGGGGAAGCAACCGACACTCCAAGTTGCTTTCTCGCCAAGATCGTGTGCGGCGAGCCACAACAAGACCGGCGCGAAATTGCAGCCGATTATCGACCCATGTTATCTAGTGACCGCAGCGCGGGCTGCTAGCGTGAAAAAAGGGGGTCCACCACGTGAAGACGCAGATTCTGGCGTGTCTGATCACGCTTGCCGTGACTGGCGGCGCATGGGCGCAATCCCAGATCGACACTGTGAAAGTTACAGGGGGCAGCGTCCAAGGAGTCGCTGTCAGTAACATTGTCTCATTCAAGGGCATCCCCTTCGCCGCCCCGCCAGTCGGCGAAAATCGCTGGCGCCCACCGCAGCCCGTCAAAAACTGGTCTGGAGTAAAAAGGGCCGACACGTTCGCTCCAGGGTGCATGCAAGACCCCTCCATGGCCGTCGCCTTCGGCGCTCCGTCAAAAGTCAGTGAAGACTGTCTCTACCTGAACGTCTGGACTCCCGCCCACACTCCGAGTGAGCGGTTTCCGGTCATGGTATGGATCTACGGAGGCGCGTTCGCTGGCGGTATGACAAGTATTCCGCTGTACGACGGCACCCATCTCGCCCAGCAGGGAGTCGTGATAGTCAGCATCGCATATCGCGTCGGCGCCTTCGGTTTCCTCGCAACACCCCAACTGGGACGTGAAGCCAAGGGATCAGGCAACTACGGCCTGTTGGACATGATCGCGGGATTGCAGTGGGTGAAGAAAAACATCGAGGGCTTCGGTGGTGACTCGGCCCGAGTCACCATTTTCGGTGAGTCCGCGGGTGGCATCGCCGTCAGTATGCTGGCCTCGTCGCCCCTGGCGAAGGGGTTGTTCCACCGCGCCATCTCCGAAAGCGGCGGCTACTTCCAGCCTCCGAAGTACGCCAACGAAGGTGGACAAGATGGCGTGCCCCTGAAGATCGCCGACAAACAAGGCGAGCAGTTCCTCGCCACCCTGGGCACCAACGACATCGCGGCTGCTCGTACGTTGAGCTCGGCGCTGATCCTGCGTGAGGCCGGACAGCCGCAAGCACCCCGATTCTGGCCCGTGTATGACGGTTATGTCCTTCCGGGCGACGTGTACGAAATGTACGAGCTGAATCGTTTCAACGATACGCCTGTCCTCATCGGTACCAACTCCGATGAGGGTGCTTTGTTCGCGCAGCCAGGCCTGACTGCCGCCTCCTTCACCGCCCAGGTGCGGGAGGGCTACGGAGCCAAAGCCGACGCCATTCTCACAGCCTACCCGGCAGCCAATGACGCCGAGGCTGCCACGAGCAGCAAGAATCTGTTCCGGGACACGGCGTTCGCCTGGCCGACGTGGGCTTGGGCGCGACTCCAGTCCCGCGTCGGCAAGAACCCTGTCTTCGTCTACTACTTCGACCATCGCACCGTGCTGTCACCCGACGGAGCGCCGCATGGCGCCGAGATGAGTTATGTCTTCGGGAACCCTGATCCGCGCCTAGGCCCGCCAACGGCCTCGGACAACGCACTGTCGGAACGGATGATGTCCTATTGGGTAAACTTCGCGAAATTCGGCAATCCCAACGGGACCGGGCTGCCCAGCTGGCCACCTTTCACCGAAACTGCCCAGCAGGTGCTCTATCTGGATGGAGCGATCGCGGCGAAACCCGTGCCGAATGTGCAGCAGCTCCAGGTTCTGAGCGATTATTATGGCTGGAGACGCGCCGAGGCCCAGAAGAGGTAGGAAAACACGCCGCCCCTGTTGACACTCACTGTTCACGAAAGGATGCGCGCGGCACTACGGGCCGGCGTATCTGTCGTCGACTGCTCGCTGGACCTCGAGCGCTCCACCACTTCAGTCGAGGTCACCGGAGCTGGGTGGGTCCACGAAGGCATACGCTTTCCATGGCTGGAGAACTGCCGAGACCGCACCGTCTATTACTGGGACGGAGCGGCCTTTGCCCCTGTGGCGCGCTACAGCTCCGCCCTGGTCAAGCTCGTGCCCACGGAATGGGGTCCGCCGACCTTCGAGATTGATGGCGTCAAAATGCTGCCCACAGCGAAAATTTCACCTTACGCCGATGCGGAACGGAAGGTCAGTTGGATAGAGCCGCGCGACAAAGAGATTCTCGACACGTGCGGAGGGCTCGGATATTTCGCCGCTTGCTGCCTGCAAGCGGCTGCCGCGCGTGTATTGTCATACGAGAAGAATCCCGATGTCCTCTGGTTACGTGATCTGAACCCGTGGTCACCACGGCCGGGCGGTGTCCTGCATCTGGTCGAGGGTGACATTGCCGGGCAAATTACAACACTGTCCGACCGCTCGGCCGATGCGATTCTGCACGATCCACCCCGCTTTGGGCTTGCCGGAGAGTTGTACTCCCAGGAATTCTACGTCCAGCTGGCGCGTGTCTTGCGGCGCAAGGGCCGGTTGTTTCATTACACGGGCACGCCCAACAAGTTGACCAGTGGCCGAGATGTGCCCCGCGAAGTCGCGACTCGACTGCAACGTGCCGGATTCATCACCCAGTTGCAGGGGGACGGAATCCTTGCGACCAGGAAGTGAGGGCGTGCGCGACAGCGGTACCCGCCCCCCCGCCTCGAGTCCTTCACAATTCTTTACCTGCCGCACAAACGCGACTTACAGGCGCTTCGCAGACTGACGCGCGTTTTCCACCACATAAGGACTGCAAAATGGCCACTTCACTTCGTCATCTGCTGCTGAATCGTTACACCATTCTCGCCTTTGTTGCCGGAGCGGGGATGTCCGCCGGTGTCGCAGCCCTTGCTCAGGGAATCGGCATAGGCGCCCTACACCATGGAATGATGATGTCGGGCACTCATAGCCCTGCCGAGATGTCTGAGCACGTAGATCACATGCTGAAGCATCTGTACGTAGAGATCGACGCGACCGATGCGCAGAAGTCCCAGATTGATCCACTTGTGAAGCAGGCGGTAAGCGATCTGATGCCCCTGCACGCCCAGGCGCAAACGGCACATAACCAATTCCTCCAGGCATTTACCCAGACCGCCATCGACCGCAACTCGCTCGAAGCCGCGCGTGAGGCGCATATTCAGCTCGCAGAGCAGGCATCGAAGCGCATCGTACAGCTCGTAGCGGACGTGGGTGGCGTGCTCACTCCCGTGCAACGGCAAGCGCTCGCGAAGCATCTTCAAGAGCTACACGGGATGCCCAGTCCGTAGGACGTGAGGCGTGCTTGGCCATGGGGCTTTCCGCGCCTACAGTACAGCCTCGTATGTCCGAGCGCATCCTCGTCGTTGAAGATGATCCGCGCCTGGCCGAGATGCTCAGCGAGTATCTTGGTCAGGCTGGATTTCGGATTGTGGTCGCTCCGCTAGGGGCCACAGCCCTACGCCAACATGGCGAGGCGGGCTACGACGCCATCGTGCTCGACTTGATGCTGCCTGACATGGACGGCCTCGATGTCTGCCGACAGATCCGCACACGCACCGATACTCCGATATTGATGCTGACTGCGCGAGGAGATGCGATCGATCGGATCATAGGCCTCGAGCTCGGAGCCGACGACTATCTGCCAAAGCCCTTCGAGCCCCGGGAGCTGCTCGCTCGCTTGCGTGCCATCTTGCGGCGGCGTGCACCCGCAGAACGCCCGCTCCGCTTTGGCAGATTGGAGATCGACAGCGCGGCTCGGGCGGTATCGCTCGATGGGGTCCGACGTGAGCTCACCAGCTACCAGTTCGACTTGTTGTGCGTGTTGGCGAAAAATGCCGGTCGCGTGCTCTCACGCGAAACCCTGATGGACAAGGTGAAAGGAGAGCATCTGGAGGCCTTCGATCGTTCCATCGACGTACACATGTCACGGATCCGGGCAGCAATCGAGGATGACCCCAAAAAACCTCGCCGCGTAATCACCGTACGCGGGGCCGGATACGTTTTCGCGAAAGCCCAAGACTGATGTCACGTCTGTATTTGCGCTTCTATCTGGCGCTGCTCGCGAGCCTCGTGTGCCTGGTCATCGCCACAGCAGCTCTCATGCACTTGTCCGGCGGCCCGGTCTGGCACGCGGCCCGCTACGCCTCCGCAACCCGCCATTTCCACGTTGCGTTGGTTCTGCTTGCATTGACAATCGGCGTCGTGGCATTCCCTTTCGTGCGTCACCTCACCGCGCGCCTCGAGCGTTTACAACAGGGAGTCGAATCTCTGGGTGCGGGAGATCTCTCGGCGCGGGTACCCGTAGAAGGCAATGACGAAGTAGCGCAGCTGGCAAGGAGCTTCAACAGTGCGGCGAGTCAGATCGAGCAACTCGTACACGCCAACAAAGCTCTGTTGGCCAACGCTTCACATGAGCTCCGCACCCCCTTGGCCCGAATCCGGCTGGCCGTCGAATTGCTCAAAGACGCGGCCGACCCGAAACGACGTGCGGGCCTGGAACAGGACATCGCGGAGCTGGACTGGCTGGTGGACGAAATTCTCCTGGCGAGCCGCTTGGATATGGTGACAGAGGCAATCGATACGCAAGAAGTGGATCTCCTTGCGCTTGCGGCCGAGGAATGTGCGCGCTATGACGGCGCCCAGCTGGAGGGTTTGCCCGGTGTCATACGCGCGGATGGCCGCTTGCTGCGCCGGCTGCTGAGGAATCTTCTCGAGAACGCCGCAAAACACGGTCTACCTCCAACGCAGGTGCGTATCTCGCGCCACTCGACCAGCGCAACGATTACCGTCTGGGACGCTGGGCCCGGAGTCCCTTTGACGGAGTTCGAAAATGTGTTTCGGCCCTTCTATCGCCCGCAAGACGGGCATGCGCGAAGTGGAACCGGTCTCGGCCTCTCCCTCGTGCGTCAAATCGCTCGTCGCCATGGCGGTGAGGCATCCTGCGCCCCTATGGGCGCAGGCCGGAGCTGCTTCGTCGTGACACTCCCTCTTTGACAGTGCACGGACCAACATCGGCAGCGCCCGCCTCGGGACGATTCAAAACCATAAGCAGTTCACAACTCTGGCAGTCGGACATCCATGTGGGCACATCCCTGCAGGTACACTAAAGCCTGACCTGAGTATTCATACTCTGAGCATCCAGGGAGGCTCTATGCGCAACCTCACAATGGCCATGCTTGCCGCATCCATGATGGCCGGCTGCGTTTCTGTACCCAAACAGGCGGTTTCTGAAAAAGCGGCCGGTAACTGGCACGGCAAGTCAGTAGTTCTTAGCGACCGCCCGCGTGCCGGCTTCGTGGCAATGACCGCCGGAAAAGGCGCCTTTGCCCTGATCGGTGCCGCGGCAGCGATCGAGTCTGGCAAGACCATAGTCGAAGAGAATGGCATTGAGGATCCGGCGCCTGTAGTCGCCCACGAGCTGCTGAAGCTTGCGCAAGCGCGCTACGGAGTCGTTGCAGCGAGCCTTGGGCCGGTGAAGGTCGACACCACGGATGTCAAACAACTCGCCAAGGCGGCTGGCGGTGCCGACCTGCTACTCGACGTACAGTCTCTCGGAGCGCAGTTCAGCTACTTTCCAACCCAGTGGGGACATTACTGGGTCGGTTCCGGCTTGGTCCTGCGGGTCATCGACGTGCATACCGGAGAAGTGCTCGGTGGGGGCAGCTGCCACCGGGACAGCCGCAAGGAAGACAATCCACCGACCAAGGACGACCTCCTTGCCAACAAGGCGGAGCTGCTGAAGGAAATACTCGCGACACAGCGTGACTCCTGCCGGGATGAATTGGCGCAGAAGTTTCTGCCTGCTCAAGGCCTGACAGCCAGCAAGGGCTGAGTCGCCTCGGTGCTGCCGCGTACTGGGTGAAAGGTGGGTATTGTTGATCGATCGGTAAGCGAGGCCGTCTCGGGACGGCCTCGCGTTTCAGACAAGACGGGCTCGAGGCGCTTCAGTCGTCGGAACCCTGGTCGAAACCAGGAAGCACCGCCGTCCCTTCCTTGCGGACTGCATCCAGGCTTTCGGGATTCAGTCCGAGGATTTTCAGGACTGTCGGTGCCACTTGTGTGGTCTCGACAAACGTGGTCACCGTGCGCGCTCTGATCGAGGGATTCGATACGAGGAGCATCACGTTGGTGTCATCCAACGCAAAGCCGCCGTGCTCCGCCTGTTTCTTGGTGCTGCCCGTGTAAACGACGCCGACGTTAGGCACCACGACGATATCCGGTGTGCGCGGATCGCCGCCCTGTGCAGGCAGGCCCGGAGCATCGAATGCCGTCTCCAGCGAGGGTCCGTAGAGAATCTGCCCGATACCCGCCGCTGCCGCATTGCTCTCCAGCAGCGAGACCGCATCGAGCGTGCTGGTACCCGGACGCAGCCACAACAACGAGATATCATCTTCCGTCGGGCCAATCTGGTTCAGCTCGGAATCCGGCAAGAACGCAGATCCCAACACGCCGGAGGGCGGCGTTCCGTTCGCGCCGCTGTGGCCGGGGATCGGGAAGAA
Source organism: uncultured Steroidobacteraceae bacterium (assembly GCA_964494895.1). Classification (GTDB taxonomy): domain Bacteria; phylum Pseudomonadota; class Gammaproteobacteria; order Steroidobacterales; family Steroidobacteraceae; genus 13-2-20CM-66-19. Next base: position 13,322 of record CAZBTV010000081.1, read on the forward strand.
GCGATGCGGGTCGACTGGCGACTGACCATGCTTTGCCGTGATTACGATGGTGGTCGAGTCGTACAGGTGATTCTTCTTCAGCTCCTGGACGAACTGCCCGACCGCCCCGTCGACGAACTCGATTTCGCCCAGCATGCTGGCGGTCGGGGTGCCGGCCGCGTCGGTGTAACCGCCCTTCACACCGTTCTCAATGAGCTTCTGCCCGACACTCACCGCCTGGAAGTTCATCCCGAAGATCTTCGGAACGACCGCACCGCTCGTGCCAAGGTGAGTCTTGCCATCGATCCAGTTGAGCACCGCGTTCACTTTGAGCTGGTCGTAACACTTGACGTCGTCGAAATCCGAGGTCCAGTCGCCAACCTTCACATTCACGTTGGTGCAATCGAATCCACCCGCGGTCTTGATCCCAGGCAGTGAGATTGGACTGGAGTTGATTTCCGGCGAGTAGTAGTCATCGACATTGCTCGCCACGCTGGTTCCGGTCGGTCCGGATACCGCAGCATACACCGGGTGCTTGTCAGACCAGGCGGTATAACCGCCGGCCGCATGAATCACGCCGAATATCGTGTTGGCGCGGATGAAGTTCCACGGATATACGGGCGCGCAACCTTTGAACGGATCGCGCGGCAATTTCTTCGGATCGATGGACTTCGTGCCTCCATCGATGAGGGGGTACTGTGAGAAGCCGCCGTTCAGCTTGCTCTGATCGATGTCGACACCCTCTTCGTACTCCGTGCTCGTGCCGTTCACCTGTCCCGCTGTGCAAGTGCCATGCATTAGCCCGTTGCCGGTATCAGCCTCCGGAGGAGCAAGCACACGATCATAGGCGACGTCATAGTAGGCACCCACGAGCTTCGGCGTACCACCGGTGACGATGGCCATCAGGCCCGGAAAGGAATCGGAAGGCTTCGACGTGGAGGTGCGCTTGTAGGTCACCCCCGTCGCCCCCAACGCCGCGAGGTTCGGACAGGTGCGAGCAGCCGCGCAATTCTGGAAGTCGAGCGCATGCATGCCGTCGATACTGATCAGTAGCACGTGGCGGCTGGGCGAATGCTCCCAACCGTCTCCGGCAAATGCGAGCGATGCGGTGCAGGCGGAAACCGCAAGCGCCAAGGCTGGAAATCTGCGTTGAACAGACATGAAACACCTCTTGTGGCGGGGAACAGGCTTTCGTTCTAAAAACCCCACACAATAGGCAGCGTTGTTTGCGGTTTTATGTCAGCACAGCGTTTCGCGCTTCCCTCCTTACCCAAATCGGTCTATCAATACGCCATGGCGCAGCCCACGGTCGCTAACAGTCAAAGCATCTCTGCTCAGCTTCTTCATGACCGTCCACACTACGCAGGCGCCGGCCAGTATGACCTCGGCACGTTTGGGCTGCAGCCCGATGATCTTGCGACGCTCTTCAATGGAGCATGTCCGATACAGCTCGACTTGACGCTCGACTTCAGCGCGACTCAAGACAGACCCTTGAGCCGCATCGGCATCGTAGGTCGACATCCGGCACATCACGGCCGTCATGTTCGTGATCGCCCCGCCCATCCCCACCAGGACATCCGGCCGGGACACGCCATCGAGACACCTGAATTCTTCAGCGATCGCAACGACCGCGGTATCCAACTGCTCCCGGGTAACCGCCTCGGCAAGGCCGAATTGCTCAGTGAGGCGCACGGCCCCTATCTCGAGGCTGAACTGTTCGTCCACTCTGTCGCCGTGTCCAATAGTGAATTGCGTGCTGCCGCCGCCGGTATCAAACACAATCAGACTTCCTGCTCCAAGCGCGAGGCCAGACTTGACGGCGAGGTAGGCCAGACGGGCTTCCTCCGCTGCAGGAATCACCTCTATCTTCACACCGCACCGTTCACGCACGAGGGTTATGAACTCACCACTGTTCCGAGCGGCACGCATGCCCATTGTTCCGACCGCCACAACAGCCGATGCGTGATGTCGCCTGGCCTCTTCCGCCATTGCGGCGATGGCCTGGAGGGTTCGCTCGATCGCTGCCGCGGAGATCGAGCCCGTCTCCCGCAAGCCTTCGCCCAGCCGCGTCACCTCGGCTCGATCGACCAGTCGGCGCCATGTCCCGTCCTCGAGTCGCTCGGCCAGGTGGAATTTGACTGCGTTGGTCCCGATGTCGATGGCGGCATAAGCTGACATGATTCGAGGATCTCCTCCGGATGATGGGAGGTCAGCGCACGACGTGGGCCGTAGCGCATCCCTGATCCGAGATCTTATCGTGTATTCCGTGCAGTTGACTCGCCGGTTGGTCGCAGGCGTAACCGCGGCGGCGGTTACGAGGTGCTCGTACCCTCCGCTGGCTGATCACATCGCATACGGAAACGCAGCAGAGCCATTCATTCCAGCGATTTGAGCACGTCTTCCGGGACCTCGTTGCGCGCCGGCTTGTCCCAGCCGATCTCGAAATACTTCTCCCAGACCTGCGCCCAGGGCCTGCCATAGTAGTCCACGAAATCGGGGTCACTCTTGTTCAGTTGCTTCGGGCGGCCGTCGACATTGTGGACGTTGGACAGACACTCGATGAAGGTGTAACGCGCAGCCGGATCGTCCGGGGTCGCGCGCCGCAGGAATCGGTCCTTGATCCGCACCGGCTGCAGCAATGCCTCCGGATCGTAGAAGACGGCCTCCTCATCGAGACCAACGAGCTTTCCCTGGCTGTCGTATGCGGGCTTGAAGGTCTCGACCGCTTCGAGCCTGCCGCTGTTCTCGAACATCGTGTGTTGAGTCCACGCCTGGATGTTGGCCGTCCAGGCGACCAGCGTCGTGCCGTCCCAGAAGCCGACCGTTTCTCCGTACCACTGGGGTACTTTCTGCACATGCTGCTTGCCGATCAGAATCTGGCGCAGAAAATTGTCAGCAATCCCGGACAGGAACTGCACCTGGTATGCGGTCATGGTGAGCTGGAACGCGGCCCCCCTGGAGGGCCAGGCCCACCAGCGCGTGAACCCCTCGGGATAACAAAACGAGGCGTTCCACTGATGCGAATTATCTACACCTTCGTGATAAAGCATCTGCACATAACGCCTGCGGTATTCTGGTGTCAGGAGCGACACGACAGTAGACGCCTGGTCGATGCCTCCCCAGATCCAGCGCTCGCCGGTCATTCCCGCGCGTTGGAAAAATCCCGGGCCCGTACGGTCTGGAGCCAGCCGTCCGGGCATGTCGCTGGCTTGCAGGTCCCGGTCATAGAACCCATCCCAATCCGGCGTCGTTGCCTTCGTGTAAACGGTCGGCCCCCCTTTCGCCCTGGCGGCAGTCAGCAGAGCTTCGTAATGCTCCTTGGCTGTTTTGTACCGGTAGGGGCTGACTATATTCTCGCGCGAATAGTCGAGCTTGCAGTCGCCCCAGGAAGCGCTGACCGGAGGCTTGGAGCCGATACGTCCACTTTCCCAGAGGGATTCCACGATCTGACGGGGTGTGTTGCAGCGGTAATAGCGCGGATCGGTCCACAGCTTTTCATCTTTATAGAAATTCTTCGAGGTAAACAGATCCGTCGGCAGAGCTTGCACGCCCGCTGGCGGCCCCTGAAAGGGCGGGATAGCCCGGGTATCGAGTGGCCCGAATCCACCCACAGGTGGCTGCGTCATTCCAGGTGTCTGGGCGTAAGCCGGCTCGAGCACGATCAGACGAGCCAGGGACCCAAGCACCGTGCATAAGCACACGAACGGTTTCATCGCTATCCTCCTCGCCGCCACGCGGCCGCAGCCGCGCCTGCCTGTCAGATCGAGCCATTCAACCGACGCTATTCAATGATTCCCCCCTCTTCCCGCGCGGCTTGATGCGCGCGCTGATCGTTCGGATACCAATAATGCAAGTGGCAACTTTCGCATGCCTTGTCGATAGCGGTGATGGCGGCAAACAGCCCAGACGTATCGCGGGTGTCAGTCGCCTTCAGGCCGAGGCCCGCGGCCTCGGCGAGCCGCTCCGCCCGTCGCACGAAGTCCGAGTGCTCGGAGTCCAACAGCCTTTGTACCTGCTCCGGCTCGTTCTCGACGGCTGGATTGCTGCTGCGGTCCCCGGGCTCGGCGGCCCTGAGCCCGGGCACGATGAGAAGCTTCTGCGCGTCCACCAACACCCGCAGATGGTGGCGCACAGCCTCCCATTCCTGCGGAGTCGTCGGCACTTTGTGAGTCGTACCGTGCTCGTCCGCGATGTCGGCTATCGACTCGAACAAAAAGTCGCCGCTGGGATCGACCACGGAAGCCATGATTCCCCGGATGCTGAGCCTTGCCGTATCGCCTGTGGGTTGCGGTGGCTCGGCTGCGGCAACCATCGGCTTCTTTGCCCGCAAAGAGCCGGCCGAGGCCTCAGGCCCGACCGCGGGCGCAGCTCCCCCTGTCAGGAAATCATCAAAGTTCGTGTCAGGGAGCGCTGCCTGCCGCGCTTGCGCGCCGGTAGTCGTAAAGCCTACGACGCGGCCGGTGAAAATGACGGCGACCCACAAAGCCAACGACAAGGAGGCCGCAAGCTTGCCCAGGCCCGGGGCTGCGGGCGCCTCATCCCAGCGCGCAACCATTCTGCCCGCCGTCAAGTGGAAAATCGCCATGTTGAGTCCCGCAAGAGCGAGCAACATCATCTTGATCTGAAAAGAGGTGTTGCTGACGTAGACGCGCGCATTGGTCATGAACATCAGGCTTCCGGTCAGCGCGGCCACAGCGAAAGCCCCCCAGGTAATCCTCAGGAGCTCGGACGACATCCGGCCGAATGGCCTGTGAGCCGAGGCAATTCCCAACAGCCGCAGGTCGATGATCATGACCGTACCGAACACCACGCTGAGCGCCATGACGTGGATCGATTCCAGCACCGGAAAAATGTACAGCGAATCGCGAATTGCGGCCGCGAGATCCGTCTCCTCCAGACTCATCAGCGAGGTCGAGATATCCACGCCAGCTCAGGCCTTCGTCGCGGGCGACAGATGGCCCCAGATGTGATCGTAAGCGATCAACCGGCCAAGGAGGATGACACAGCCCAATACGACAAACACCAGCACCGCCGCGAGCTGCACTGATCTCCGCCGGGCCAAGGTTTGCTCCCAGCGCGGCCCTTGGCTCCTCACTGATACCTGAAAGGCTATCGCAAGCGCGGCCAGCAGAGCCACGCAAACCATCTTCAGCCAGAACGAAATGGTGATCAGCTCGCGAACAGGCTCCGCGATGACCAACAGGCTGCCCGTCGCGAGCAGCAGATACAAAGCCGCCGCCAGCCAGGGCCCGAATCGGCGCTGCGTCGCAAGCAGCGTCTGGTCCGTACCGATCCAACCCAACACCCGGAGGCTCATCATCATGGACGAGCCGACTACGATTCCAATGCCGACGATATGCAGGGACTGGATGACGGGAATGATCCAGGCTTCATGGGCCTGCATGAAAAGACTGGGATCGGTGGTGGAAAGCCAGGCCGCGAAATCGTTCAAGGCAGACCTCCTTCGTCAATGCCCTCGTGTTCTGTACGGGAATCCGCGGGCTGCCGTGCCGTCCCTACCGCCTACCGCGGAATCGACCCGTGCATGACTGCTAAAATGTGTCAAACCCGAGGAGCTCACGCCCCGGCACGGTGTCGCACGTCTTCCCGGGCTCGGGCGGGGTCTTCCAGGGGCATTTGGCAATAGCGCTGTTGCCCGCCTTGGAGCCGAAATCGCTCCCGTCCCGCAATGGGTTCACTTTGACGCTGATGATCGTTCCGGCACGCATGCTGTCCGCCGTGATCCCCTGCTGGGCGACAGCCGCGGCGCCTGCCATTTCCACGCCGTAAGGATGCGGCTTGCCCTCCTTATCCTTTTCCAACTTGCCGTCGGCACCGATCAGATACATATGGAGCTCGGCGTGGTTGGCCTGGGCGACAAACTGATACACGACGCCGGTCAACACGAGGATTCGGGTCTGGTCGTACATCGCGAACGAGTGATGCGCACGAGCCGGTAGCGCGGCAAGTCCCACCAATAAGGACGTGACAGCACCCACAAACGTCCGAAACAGAATCGGTCGGATCTTCATGCCGTAACCCCTTCTTCCTTGCGACTTCCTACGGCCGCCACACGCACGCTGGCGTCGCGAGCCTGGACGGTTCCGGGTCGGTCGACACGTACCGTCCGGCGCTCGCATACTACCTTGACGTGCATCGAGCTCGCGCTCAGCATATTCGTTTGTCGAAAGTCATTTCGCTATTCGAAAAAACAATACCACAGGACCGATTTTGCGTGAAGGCATGGGCGCGGCTCTATCGTACTCTGTCCATTTTGGTTGGACGCAGGCGATTTCGCGATCGTTTGGCGTGCGGGTCGCAGGTGCTCGCCGCCGCATCCGCTCAGGGTGCAGTAATCCAGTCTGGCCTACCAGGGGGAGATGAAAATGAGGCCAAGCGTTCTGGCGGGATGTCTGGTGTTGGGATTTTTTTCACTGCCCGCACCGGCTCAGAGCCTGTTGATCACCAACGCCCGCATCATCGACGGGACCGGGAGAGTCATCGACCACGGCTCGGTAGTGGTCCGGGAAGGCAAAATCATTGCGGTGGGCCCCGGGAGTCCTCCCGAACGTTCGGCCGGGCAACGCGTCGACGCTCACGGCATGACAGTCATGGCGGGCTTCATTGACGCGCATCGGCACATCATCCGTGGGGACGCGGCCGTCTGGCTGCGGGACCACTCTGTCGAAAGCATGAAATCCTTCGTGGATGCAGGATTTACCACGGTGTTCTCGATGGGCGACGATCCACACGGGATACTGGAGCTGCGCCGTAGACTGACCGCGGGCGAAATAACAGGACCAACCCTGTATGCGGTCCGCATCGTCCCGCTCTCGGCACCAACTCCCGGGCCGGCCGCTGTGCCTCGGGGTCCCTTCACCGACCTGGCTCGCACCGATCCGGCTCGGCCTCCAGATCGCCCCGACAACGCACCTCCGGCAATCCCCGACGAACAGACCCGCGCAGCGGTCCGCTCCGCCCGTCAAGAAGGTTTCGATGCCATCAAGACCTTCATGCTTGCGACCCCGGGTGGTCCTGAATCTCATACCTTGGCGGTCGTCGTGGACGAAGCTCACAAACAAGGGCTACGTGTCTTCACACACGCCACAGCCGTTCAGGATGCACTGGCCGCCGTCAACGCTCACGTCGACGTGCTGGCCCACACAGCGCATATTGGACATCTCGAGGAGGACGAGGCAGCGCTCCAGACTCTCCTCAGCGCTCACATTCCGATGGTTTCGACGCTCGCAGTGTTCATTCCCCACTTCGATGCCGAAAACAAGCCGCTCTTCAGGGACGGCGGGCCGTTTCCAATGCCAAGGCCGCTGTCCAGCGGAGGTCAGGGGCCGGTCAACGCGCGTATCCTCTGGGAGGGTGGTCTTGCCTATGCCTATGGCACCGACACCCAGTGGGATCCGAGAGAAAGCCTCGCGGACGAGTTGAGGGCGCTCAACCTGGTTTTCTCCCCGCGCGACATTACCAGAATCATGGGGCCGAACACCGCCGCGGCCATTGGGAAGAGCGCTGAGTTGGGTACACTCGAGCCCGGCAAGCGAGCGGATATCGTCGTCATCGACGGAGACCCGCTCGAGGACGTGTTCAATCTGACTCGTGTCATGCTCGTGGTGAAAGGCGGCAAAGTTGTGAGCGACAAGCGGGGGAAAGCCCGATAGCCTTTCTGACCGATGCTCACCTGCTGCAGCCCCACCGCGTGTTTCGCATAGCGAAAACAGAGCCGCATCGCTATAATTCGGACTCGCCGATTGCACGGCGAGTTTCGGACCTCCTTTGCGCACCCATCGAAACAAGGTCACGACGGCGAGCCGCGACGCATTGAATGCCGAGCGTCGCGAGGTCATGGGCGGCCTTGCCAAGGGGCTGAGCGTCATCCGAGCTTTTACCCGAGACAGCCCGACACTGACTTTGAGCGAAGTCGCCACCCGCACTTCGCTTCCCGCGGCCACCGCACGGCGCTGCCTGATGACTTTGGAAGAGCTCGGTTATGTGATGCGCAATGGCCGGCAGTTCCTGCTACGTCCGAAGGTGCTGGAGCTGGGTGCCGCCTACATCGATTCGATGAACATCGACTTCCTCACCAAAACACATCTGGAGGAAGTTGCACGGAATACGGGGGACTCGGCCGCGCTATGCGTGCTGGATGGCACGGAAATCGTCTACGTCGCACGGGCCTCGATTCGTACTCTGATGCGCCTGGAAGCACACGTGGGCAGTCGTTTTCCGGCATACGCAACGTCGGTGGGACGTGTGCTCCTCGCCGGAAAGAGTGCGGCAGCGTTGCAGCGCTATTTCAACACTGCTGCCATCGAGCCTCTCACGAGCCACACGGTCACGGACGTGGAAGAGCTGCGTCGTATCATTGAAAAGTGCCGGCGGAACGGCTACTCCGCCGTCAAGGACGAGTTGGCTTACGGCGTCGTCGCCTTGGCCGTACCGGTGCACGACCAACACGGGCGCGTCGTGGCGGCGCTCAACAGCTCCAGTCATTCCGCCCGCATCACCCTCCCCAAGCTGGTGGAGGAACGCCTGGACATGCTGCGCGCCGTGAGCCGCCAGATCACCAAGGATCTCGCTTCACTGCCAAACCTGTCGCTGAGCGCAGGATTACAGGACAATCCCTGAAATCGGTAATGCCACGGTGTGATGAAATCCCGCTAGACTCGTTCGCAACTCGTAGAAAACAAGGAAACGGAATGATGAGAGGAATCCAGGCAGGGACAGGGTGGGTTGCGGTGCTGGCGCTGATACTGCCGATGGCAGCATCCCCCGCCTGGAGTGCAGCCGACAACCCCCCAGAGAAAACTGACAGCCGCAAGTTCGAGCCTTTCCAGAGCGAATCGGTGGCCAGTACAGGTACCGTCACTGTGGACCAGCATGCGATCTCCTACCAGGCAATCGCGGGCACGCTCATCGTACACCCGAGAGGTTGGGACGATGTTCCCCGTGACCCGGCTCGCGACAAGAGCGCTCCCGCGGGTGACGACGCCAGCGGCGGTGGCAACAACCCAACAGCCGAAGCTTCGATCTTCTACGTCGCCTATTTCAAAAGCGGCGGCGGTGGCGGACGCCCGCTGACATTTCTTTATAACGGCGGACCCGGATCGGCCTCATTCTGGTTGCACATGGGAGCTTTCGGCCCACGGCGCGTCGTCACCTCGACCGATGCACACACGCCCGCGGCGCCGTACTCTGTCATCAACAACAGCTTCAGTCTGCTGGACGCCAGCGACCTCGTCTTCATCGACGCGCCCGGAACGGGCTTCAGTCGCATCGCCGGCAAGGACAAGGAAAAGGCGTTTTTCGGGGTAGACCAGGATGCCTACGCATTCGCCGAGTTCATCACGCAGTTTCTATCCAGATACGGCCGCTGGAACTCGCCAAAATATCTGTTCGGGGAAAGCTACGGCACACCGCGCTCAGCCGTCCTGGTCAATCAGCTCCAGTCCGAGCGGTCCATTGATTTCAATGGGGTCATCCTCCTTTCCCAGATCCTGTCATTCGATCTGAGCCCGGACCGGCCAACAGGCAACCCCGGCATCGACCTACCCTATCAGACAGTGTTGCCGACGTATGCCGCGACGGCCTGGTACCATCACAAGCTTCCAGCCGAGCACGCTGATCTCCAAGGCTTTCTCACCGAAGTCGAGCAGTTCGCCATGGGTGACTACGCTCGCGCGCTCGCGGCCGGCTCGGAGCTTAGCGCAACCGATCGGGCCGCCATAGCCGAAAAGCTCCACCAATACACCGGACTGCCTGTCGACTACATCCTCAAGGCGGATCTACGCATCGACGGCGGCGAGTTCCGGCAGAACCTGCAAGCCGGCGACGCTTTGACCACAGGCCGGCTCGATTCCCGCTTTTCGGGACCGGATATCGATCCTTTGAGCCAGCGTGCGGAGTACGATCCCCAAGCTGCGGCACTCAGCTCCGCGTACGTAGCCGCGTTCAACGACTATGCTCGCGGCACTCTCCACTTTGGAGGTGACCAGTCGTTCAAGCCGAGTCTGGGCACCTTCCGGACGTGGGACTTCCAGCATCAGGCGCCAGGACAGAACCAGCCCGCCTCGGCACGCCAGGGTACGAATGTCCTGCCGGACCTGGCCAATGCCATGAAGGTCAATCCCAATCTGAAGGTGCAGCTGAACGCAGGCTATTTCGACCTCGCCACACCCTTTTATCAAGGAGTGTACGAGATGCATCACCTGCCCATGCCGGCCCGGCTGCAGTCCAACATCGAATACCGCTTCTACGACTCGGGGCACATGGTGTACGCCAAAGAAGCCTCACTGAAACTGTTGCACGCGAATGTGGCGGACTTCATTCGAAGAACGAGCACAATCACCAGCTCGGCGAACTGACCTCGGACGAAACCGTGCACATGTCAGCGCGCTTGAGCAACCTTGTAAGCGGAAACATGAAGGCTTGCGCCGCGGCAATTCTACTGCTGCTCGCCGGGCTGGATACCTGGGCTCAGGTACCGAACGCCGGCTGGGGTCCCTACAATGCCACCTTCCTCGCCGGTGGGATCGGTCTCACACAGGCGTTGCCTGCAGATTCACCCGTACTCAACAGCGGGTCATCATGGTCCCTGTCCGGATGGATGCGGGCCGACCATATCGCCACCGGCCGCATCATCCTTGCGGCAGTAGGAGACCTGCCCCCTGGGCAGTGCCGCTGCCTGACATTGGATCAGGGCCAGCTCGCATTGGAAGTTACTACGCCGGACACCGTTTTGCATGCGCGCGCGCCGATAGAAGCATCAGCATGGCACGCGATCGCAGCCACTTATGATGGACGTACCGCGCGCCTGTATATCGATGGAATGGAGGTGGATTCGCGAGAGGCCGCTTCGGAGCGCGTATCTCCGGTTCTGCGCCTTGCGCCGGAAAGCGCTGGCGACCTCACCGGGGAGCACCATTTCGGCGGATCATTGGCCTTGTTCGAGCTTCACACGCGCGCCCTGAACGCAATTGAGATAAAAGGGCTCGCAGCGACACGCCCGGATTTTACTCTCATCACTTTCCAAAAGGTTGGAGTGGGTTGGCCTTGGCAAGAGCGAGCCTGGCGCGGCTTGCTGAAGCCACAGCCAGCATGGACCTTGCCGCACGGCAATTCGGCTCCCTCCCCGCCTGGCCGCAATCTGACAGGTGCCGCTACCCCTCCTTTGTGGCCTCTCGGCACGGATCGCTGGGTGATCGGCGCTTGGCGCCTTGCCGCTGCCGAGCAACCAACAGGATCGGACGCCGCTCCCATGGTCATGGCGGCCCCGGACGCCGGTACAACGGGTCAGACCCTATCCTCGCCGGAATACAGTGACAAAGACTGGTATCCAGCGATCGTGCCCGGCACTGTGCTCACGACTTTGATCGCCAATGGCCTCTATTCCGATCCCGACTACGGTCTCAACAATCTCCACATACCGGAGTCCCTGAGCCGGCGGAGCTATTGGTACCGCACCCGGTTCACAGCGCCCGCGCAGCTCAGCGGCCGGGAGCTGACTCTGATCTTCAACGGAATCAACTACGCCGCTGATGCTTGGCTGAACGGGGTGAAAGTTGGCTCGCTGCGCGGCGCTTTCACTCGTGGAATTTTCGATGTCAGTACCCTCGTACGGCCCGGAAGCGAGAACGTGCTTGCCGTGCGTGTATCGCCCCCACCTCATCCAGGCATCCCTCATGAACAATCAATAGCCGCAGGCCCGGGTGAAAATGGAGGCAACCTCGCAATCGACGGGCCGACGTTCATTGCGACCGAAGGTTGGGACTGGCTTCCCGCCATACGAGATCGGAATACGGGTATCTGGCAGGACGTCGAGTTGAGCGCAAGCGGATCCGTCAGGATTCTCGACCCTCAGATCATAACTGCGCTCCCGCTGCCGCAGACCGATTCCGCCGATGTCAGCGTGCGGGTCCCACTGGAAAACCACGGCGCTGCTGCTACGAACGTCGCGATCGAAGTCGACATCGGCGCTGTTCACGCCGGCAAGACCGTGACGCTTCCGCCCGGAGTATCGGAAATAGAGCTTGCACCAACCGAATTCCCGCAGCTCCGCTTCGCGCACCCGCGGCTATGGTGGCCGAACGGCTACGGAAGTCAGGACCTTTACGAAGCTCGGATCGGAGTATCCCTCGGCGGCAAGCGCTCGGATTTGCAAATCGTCCGCTTCGGAATCCGTCAGATCACCTACGAGCTGTCGTTGTTCGATCATCAAGGTCGATTACGCCGGGTCGAGGTTGATCCCACAGCGGGGAGCGCCAGACATGAGCGGCTCGTCGACGTGCGCCACGAAGCGATAAAGCAAACAGCCAATGGCTGGGCAGCATCGCTGACCGAAGCCGGCGAGTCCTCACCAGCCGTCAAGGAAATCGCGACGACTTCGCTGACGCCCTATCTCGCTATCAGGGTCAACGGCATAAGAATCGCCGTGCGCGGAGGTAGCTGGGGAATGGACGATTCGCGCAAGCGCGTGAGCCGTGAGCGGCTCGAGCCCTATTTCCGCCTCGAGCACAATGCGCATCTCAATATCGTCCGCAATTGGCTGGGGCAAGACACGGAGGAGACCTTCTATCAGCTTGCAGACGAATATGGACTGCTGGTGTTGAATGACTTCTGGGAGTCGACCCAGAATTTCCAGGTTGAAGCGCAAGATCCGGAGCTATTCCTTCAGAACGCGCGGGACGTCATCCGCCGCTATCGTAATCATCCCTCGATAGCGGTCTGGTTCGGACGCAACGAGGGCGTGCCACAACCCATTCTCAACGAGGGACTTGCGGTGGCCGTCGCCGAGCTCGATGGAACCCGGTACTACACCGGGAGCTCCAACGTCGTAAACCTCCAGGGCAGCGGACCTTACAACTGGCGGCCTCCCGAGGAATATTTCACGACACTGGCGCAAGGCTTTTCTGTGGAGGTGGGCACTCCTTCACTCGCGTCGGCGGAATCCTTGCGCGCCTCGATCCCCGCCGCCGACCTCTGGCCCATTAGCGACACCTATGCCTATCACGACTGGCACTTCGGAGGTAATGGTGACACGGCGTCATTCATGCACGCCATGCAAGAGGGTCTGGGCGCGGCAAAGAGTTTCGAGGATTTCGAGCGCAAGGCACAGCTCATGAACTACGTGTCATATCGCGCCATCTTCGAAGGTTTCCAGGCACACCTCTGGACGCGCAACAGCGGCCGGCTCCTCTGGATGACGCATCCCTCCTGGCCCAGCAATACGTGGCAGATCTACACGGCGGATTATGATACCCCGGCCGCATACTACGCGGTCGCAAAGGCCTGCGAGCCCGTGCACGCGCAGCTCGATCTGCCGGACTTCAGGCCAGCGATTGTCAACATTTCGCGGCAGGCGAGGAGCTCATTGCGCTTGCACATTCGTGTCGCCTCGCTCGAGGGCCACCTGCTGCTCGAGAAGATCGATGCCATCAACGCTCCTGCCAACGACGTGGTCACACTCGATGCGCTAGACTTGCGCCAGCCGCTCCAGGCGGAGGGCCTCGTCCTCGTGGAACTGACACTCACAGACTCCACTGGCAACGTTGTCTCCAACAATATCTACTGGGAATCGCGCACCAACGCCGACCTTACCCGTCTGGGCAACCTGCCCAATCAAACTCTCGTCTTGAGTGCGACGTCGCATCGTTCTGCCGCAGGCTCATTCGTCGCCGTCAAAATGACCAACCGAGGCGTCACGCCCGCATTACTCGCGAAGTTGACCCTCCTCGACTCTGCCGGCAATCGGGTCTTGCCCGCATACTACGATGACAACTACGTTTCACTGCTCCCCGGAGAGTCACGCACCATTCAGGCAACGTGCCCTGCCGGATCCAGCCCGTGCACCCGTGTAGCCCTGCGCGGCTGGAACGTTGCACCCGCCTCAGTTGAAATCCATCGGCAGTGATGTGCAGCCTCAGGTGGACACCACCGCGTCCGCAGCTTCCCCGTGAACATTCGTACAGTCCACAGCCAATACCCAACAACCGGGAACATGACGTGGTTCACAATCCGAACCTCGGCTATTTCGTATTGGCGGATACGACTGTATTGAAGGAGGCGATCACACGAGCCACACGGCACACAAGGAGATCTGATGGCAGAGCCGACCGACAAGGAGCTCGCTGAGCTGCGCAAGACTTTCGACGCGTGCGACCTCAACGGCGATGGCTTTATCAATCCGGAGGAATTCCACGCACTGCTCATAAGGCTGGACGGCGACGTTTCGAGGGAAGAATGCCTGCTCGATTTCGATGTCGCCGATACCGAGGGAGACGGCTTCATTGGATTCAAGGAATTCGTCGTCTGGTGGACAGGCTGAGCGAGTTGGCTCGCCGGTTGCCGCCGTTGGATTCAACCAGTACCATCGGGAACATGTGAGGGCGCTCGCGATAGCGACACAGTAACGCGGCAGCCCTCTCTCTTCAGGGGCATTCCGGATGACTGATCGTACTCTCGCTCTGGCGCGTCTCGTTATCGGCGGAGCGCTGCTGACTTCCCAGCCACTCGTCGCTCATGGGAGCGAGTGCGGACAACTCGCCGGGCTCAAACTGCCGCATATAGAAATCACACTCGCCGAAGATGTAGCCGCTGGCGGATTCAAGGCACCCTCTGGGGCGTCCACCGTGCCCGGAGCGCCCCCGGACGCCTACGCCCACCTGCCTTCGTTCTGCCGGGTTGCCGGTATCGCTCGACCCACCTCCGACTCCGACATCCGCTTCGAGGTCTGGATGCCTGCATCCAACTGGAATGGAAAGTTTGTCGGTGTTGGCAACGGCGTCTGGGCTGGCTCGATCAGCTACTTCGCGATGATCCAGCCGCTCTCCCTGGGCTACGCCACCGCCGCCACGGACGATGGCCACCAAGGCAATCCGCTCGATGCCAGCTTCGCGGCGGGACATCCGGAAAAGTTGAAGGACTTCGGCTACCGTGCTCCGCACGAAATGACCGTTGCCGCCAAGGAATTGATCTCGAGGTTCTATGGCAAGAGCACGAGCCGTTCGCTCTTTGTGAGCTGTTCGACCGGTGGACGGCAGGGACTGATGGAAGCGTACCGCTATCCGGGAGACTATGACGGAATCTCCTCCATGGCACCTGCCAATCCGATGGTTGCGCTCATGGTGAGCTCCCTCTGGACCGGTAACGCCACGCTCAAAGAGGATGCCAGTCGGATCCCGCCCCAGAAATTCGCCCTCGTTCACAAAGCCGCTGTGCAGGCGTGTGACGCCAATGACGGCGTGAAGGATGGCATCATCAGCTCCCCCCAGGACTGCCACTTCGATCCCGCCGCTCTTCAATGCAAATCGGAAAGCGGACCCGACTGCCTGACAGCTCCGCAAGTAGCCGCGTTGCGGGCGATCTACGCCGGGCCAAAGAATCCACGCACCGGTCAACAGATATTTCCCGGCTTCGAGCCCGGCAGTGAAGCCATGTTTCCCATTCAAACAGCCGGCCCGCAGCCCTTCGGCGCCGCCTTCACCTACATGAAAGATCTGGTCTTCAAGGATCCAAGCTGGGACTTCCGGAGCTTCGACTTCGACAAGGACGTGATGCGCGCGATGCAGACCGGCAGCGCGCAGCTCGATGTTCCGCCGAACGGGCTCGATAAGTTCCTATCTGACGGACGGAAGCTTCTACTCTCGCACGGATGGGCCGACGGCCTCATTCCGCCGATGAGCACAGTCAACCTCTACAACGAGCTCACCGCTCACGTCGGCCCGAAAAAGGCGCAGGGCGCACGCCTGTTCATGATCCCCGGCATGGGCCACTGCGCGGGCGGCGACGGTCCATTCGTATTCGATGCGATTTCAACACTCAACAACTGGGTCGAGACAGGACACGCCCCCGAGCGCATCGTAGTCAGCAATCCCCCCGGAGCTCCGCCCCGCACCCGCCCGCTCTGTCCATATCCCCAGAAGGCGGTGTATGCAGGTACGGGCAACACCGATGATCAGCAGAGCTTCAAGTGCTCGCAGTGATCGCGGCTTCCTGACAATGGTCCCCTGAGAGCAGCCAAGGCCCACCGGTACAGTCACTCTCTACCTGACCACGCTCCCGCTGCAGCCACGAGCCGACCGTCATCGGCTCCCGCGGGGGCGAAGCGAACTTGCGCGCAGCGCCACACCAGCAGCCCGAGCCCCAGGAAAGGGGCTTGATACCCAACTTGTTGACTATTCAGGGGAAATTCTAGAACAAACGACGCGGAACACCCCAAGTCCTACCCTGCAACGACGGCATCCAAAGCCGTGACAAGCTCGACCAAAGTATAGAGGGGACATTATGAGCATCTTGACAGCATCTTATTTTGTACTCATGATGACTCAATGCGCACCACCGTTACACTCGATCCAGATGTCGAACAGTTGCTGCGCGATTCGATGCAGCGTCGGCGGCTCAGCTTCAAAGAAGCGCTGAACCAGGCCATACGCACCGGACTGTCGAATACGGCAGGTCCCGGCATCGACGAAGCACCCTTCATCGTGGGGGCGCGGCAACTGCGCCTGCGGGCGGGACTCGACTCTGGCCGGTTGAATCAGATGGCCGACGAGTTGGAAGCTGAGAGCTTCGAGGAGTTGAGTCGCACTCTGTCGCAGAATATCGGAGACGCAGCGGCTCATAGGCGGAAGTGATTGTTCCGGACGCCAACCTTCTATTGTACGCCTACGACGGCGACAGTCCGTTTCATGCTCGGGCGAAATCGTGGTGGGAAGGATGCCTGTCGGGGCAGGAAGCCGTCGGGCTGACGTATCCAACTCTCTTCGCATTTCTCCGCATCAGTACCAACAGCAAGATCTACACAAATCCGATGACGCTTGCCGAAGCAGCAGGGCATGTGCGCTCGTGGCTGGTGCGCCGAGTTAGCCAGGTCCTCGAGCCTCCGGTCGATCACACCGAGCAAGTGATCGGCTTGCTCGAGGCCGCCGGCGGGACCGCTGGCAACTTGGTGACCGACGCGCAGATCGCCGCCATCGCCCAGTCCTATCGAGCGGTGGTCCACACCGCCGATCGGGACTTTCTGCGATTTCCAAGCCTACACTGTCATTTCCCATTGGATGCGTAGCGGCGCCGCTACGCATCCATAACCTGACGCAAGCGGAGCTTCAAGCACTGGCGGCGGCCGAGGAGGTCGCGTCGGCTCACTGCGATAATTCTGCGCGTACCCGCGCCGCCCTGCTCGAGGGGGCGGCATCAGCTCGATGGATTTACGGTCGCTGCATCAACGGTGCCAGGTCCCGCAGTCTCAGACTTCTGAAGACCAATCCTGGAAATCAGAAACATCGCTCCAGGCAGCGCTTGATCTGGAGTTTGTCCCATGCGACCAGCAGCTATCTGCATCTCAACAGCCAAGTCCCACAGCCCGTCATGAAGGCCATAGTGCCGAATGAGAAGGGCGGTGAGGTCCTTCAGTGCCAATGGCTCAGGCTGGGAGCTCATTTATCGTCTTCCAATGCGGATCCCGGCCAGTGCTCGCGGTCATTTCTACCTGCTTCCCCACAAAGCTAACAGTAACTTCGTGCTTATGAAGTAACGCCTTGGGCTGATCATTGGCAATGGCGGCGTCAATGGCGTTGACGACGAAATCATTCAGTCCTACCCCCTGTCTCTTCGCCGTAAGAGCGAGGACACGGTGCCGGGCTGGTCCAACACGGACATTGAAGCTGCCTTTGCAGGGAACTTCAGGCGGCGTGCCTTCTTGCTCGCAAGTCAACAAGTAGTCGTCCACTGCTTCGCGGAAAGCCGCTTCAAGGCCACTGACATCGGTCGCGCTGTACGTAATAACATCTCGAATAAACAGCAAACGTCCCACAAGTACATGGTCGTCGACATCCACTTCCGCCGACCCGATATAGCCTTTGTATTCGAACGTCGTGTTCACTTGGAGATCTCCCCAATCTCGATCAGCGCGTCAATGAGAGCAGTAACCATGTATCGCAACAGAGTATTTTGCGGATGCGGCTCGTGAAGACGAACCTTCAGACCAGACGGATGCACAAACATGCGCCCCGAACCGGAGCCATTTTTCAGCTCGAACCCACAGTGCTTCATGAGCGCACACGCTTCATCCCATGTGAAGTTTCGGGGCCGCTCCTGCAGTCGTTCTAGTAGCTTGCTCTTCTGGGACACGCTCAGTATCTGAAATGGTTCCCAACTTAGCAACTAAAAATAGTTGCACCATGACTCGTCTCACTGGTCCACCGTGCGGCCATTTTCAGTCACAAGATCTGGAAAAAGACTGAAAAAACAAATAGTTATAAAACAGGTCGAGCCTAGGACCTAGGTCGCTATCTTGTGTGACATCCCAAGAATCAGCCTTTGACATCTGTTTTTTGCAAGAAGTGCGCAATACATCCCGATGGGGGTCAGCGCACAGGCCGCGCGGCAGCCCGACGTCGGCGTGGGTACCCACGCGCGCCGATCGCTTGTGGGGTGGCCTTCTTTCTGAACGCCTTCTGCGAGTGTTATCAATACCCGAGGATGCGCCGAAAGAGCCGCTCGGGTCCGACGCCGATCACTTCGGCGGCCATGATCAAGTCGCCTACCTCAATTTCGTGGAGCTGCTTCAATGTTGCCGATCGTCTCGCGTGTCAGTCCCAGCCTCGCCGCGAGAGCCTCCTGGGTCATGTCGTGATTGCGACGAGCGGCAGAAATGACGGAAACAACGACCTTTTCGCGGCCCTGCGACGTAGGCTGCAACGTGAAGAACCTACGGGTCAGGTGGGACCGTCGTGAGCCCTTAAATGTGTGGCGGAGAGGGTGGGATTCGAACCCACGGTCCCCTTGCGGGGACGCCGGTTTTCAAGACCGGTGCAATCAACCGCTCTGCCACCTCTCCACTCTGATTGAAATCAGTAACTTATGTGTATTCTATCAGGCCTGCGGACGCGGTTTCCGGGTTCTGATGTTCTCATTTTGTTTCCACTCTGCGCCATAAGCCGAGCAAGTGCATCGCCCGCACCATGCCGCGCTTTCGGTATCGCGTGCGCGCAGGTCACAACCTTGATGTGCACGTTCGCATGCCGAAGCGCCTTGGTCCACCCCAGCGGCGATCCGTTTGCTCGCTAACGATTGGCGCAATCGTGGAATCTTACCTGACGGATGCCCGCTCTGCGCAACGCCCTATGAACCCGGTGCGTAGCAGATCCGAACCGCACATCTCACGTCTTATACATGCATGGTCTCTCGCATCCCGCGTGATCCACTCGTCTCAATGGGCACGGAGTCCTCAAGTCGGGACAAAAGCTCCCGCTCGCGCTGCTTCGCCACCGCGACACTTGCCGACTTGACATGTCCATAGCCGCGAATCCTTTCAGGGATTTCAGCGATCGCAACCATCACATCCAGGTTGGCTTGGCTGAGCCTCGGTAGGAGTCCGCCGATCAGCGCCGCATAGTCAGTGATGAGCTTGCGTTCGCATTTGCGCTCCTCGCTATAGCCAAAAATATCGAAAGGAGTGCCCCGTAAAAACTTTCCTTTCGCGAGAATCTTGAATGCCATCGACATCCATGCACCGAATACCATTTTGTCTCGGGCCTTCCCTGCGCCTCTCGCGCGCGCAAGCAGTGGCGGCACCATGTGGAACTTCAGCCTGAGCTCACCCTCGAACAGCTGTCTTAGTTGCCGAATGAACTCGCCATCGCTGTACAGCCGCGCAACCTCGTATTCGTCCTTGTACGCCATCAGCTTGGCGT
>CAZBTV010000082.1:0-32134 GCA_964494895.1 uncultured Steroidobacteraceae bacterium
GATGTTCAAGCCGGTGTAGAGCGAAACGGTCTTGCCGCTGCCGGTCGGTCCGGTCACCAGTATCATGCCCTGGGGCTTGGCAAGATACTTCATGTACAGGTCTTTCTGGAACGGCTCGTAGCCGAGCGAGTCGATGCCGAGCGCCGCCTGCGCGGGATCGAGAATACGCAACACGATCTTTTCGCCGAACAGCGTGGGACACGTGCTCACGCGGAAGTCGATCGCGCGATTCTTCGACAGCTTCATCTTGATGCGCCCGTCCTGCGGGACCCGGCGCTCGGCAATGTCGAGCCGCGACATCACCTTTAAGCGGGCGGCCAGCTTTCCGGCGAGCTGTACCGGTGGCTGTGCGATTTCCTTCAGCACCCCGTCCATGCGCAGGCGGACGCGGTAGATTTTTTCGTAAGGCTCGAAGTGAATGTCGGAAGCCCCGCGGCGAATGGCATCCAACAGCACTTTATTGCAGAACCGCACGATCGGCGCGTCTTCGACGTCGTCGCGGGTGGCTCCGCCCTTGTCATCCAACTCGTCTTCGCCGCCGACGGTCTCGAGCGCATCGAGATCCATGCCCTCATCGTCGCTAAGGGCGGCCATCTGGTTATCGACTTGCTCGATCGCCTTGTCGATCGCCTTCTGAAGCTTGTCGTCCTCAACGACAATGGCCTCGATGCCGAGGCTGGTCTGGAATTTGATCTCGTCGATCGCGTGGAGATTCGTAGGATCGGCGACCGCGAGAAACAGGCGCTTGCCGCGACGGAAGAGCGGTAGAACGCGGTGCTTTGCCAGCAACTTGTCGCTGACGAGGCGTACCGTCTCCAGATCCAGCGTTACCGCGTCCAGATCAAACAACGGCACGCCGAATTCGTTCGAGGCGGCGACCGCGATATCACGCGCCTGGGCTGCGCCGCTGGTGACCAGCTGCGTGACGATGCCCATCTTGCGCTCTTGCGCGACATTCATCGCCTCGAGCATCACGGCTTCGTCGACGATGCCATCCTGCACCAGCCGCTGGGGTAGGCCCCCCAGGCCGGAGCGCCCGCCCCCCAGGGCCAAAGGAGAGTTGTCGTTCATGGACTTACGGCAAGCGACTTGCGTCCTGTGGGGCTTAGTCTACCGGAGCCCTGGGCTCTGGCAATTGTCAAATCTACATGGATCGTCTCATAACACAGCACGATCTCTGCGTGATTGGCCTCCCAAAAGAAGAAGCCCCTCCGGGGAGGGGCTTCTGGGGTCTTCAGCCGGAAGCCTTGCAGATCAGCTATGGCAGCTGGTCGGCAGGTACTGGGCGGAAACGGTCGTGCCGCCACCAGCAGTCGCACCGGAGGCAATGCTGATCGAGCCGCTGGTCAGCGTGGTGCTCGCGTTACCGCAGATCCACACGATGTCATTGTTGGCGTTCGTGTAGGCGGTCAGACCGAGCGTCTGGCCATTGATATGGGTGTTGGCCTGGTTGCCATAAACGATGTCGATGTTGCCGGCAGTGCTGGTCACGCTGGTGACATACTTTCCAACAGATGCCACCTGGCCGCCGGCGGTCAGCTGCGCGGTGGTCGGGAAGGTGCCTGCCTGCGCATAGTACTCGGCAACGGCCGTCTTCCAGCCATCCGCCAGGTTCAGGCCTTCCGTGACCTGCGCGCGGATGGTGTAGTTCTGATAGGCGGGGATCGCGATCGCGGCCAGGATGCCAATGATCGCAACGACGATCATCAACTCGATGAGGGTGAAACCCTTTTGCACAGCTTTCATGAATACCTCGAGGCAGTGATTACGGATACGGCGGCGCAAAGGGCGCCTGCGGCCGAAGTGATGCAACAGCCATGCCGTGCACCTGAGCTCCCGTAACTATTTGAATCTGAAGGCACACAAACCGATGCAAGGAGCGGAATTTGACTTACTTTCGTCAGCTAGTGACGACAGCCGAATCGGCCGGGTCACAAAGTGACCTGTTGTGTCACTTGCGCCGCCCTGCGGTCTTCAGGCGGCCCGTCGCTCGCGAGTTGGCTGGTCCGTGTCCGGCTTGGTCTCGTGATACTCGTCTTCGACGTTGACCGCCCATAGCGAGCTCTTGTCGAGGTTGCCGGCGATGATGCAGTCGACCGCCGCCTTGGCGGCGAGCATCGAGTGATCCTGGTTGTTGTAGCGGTGCATGCCATTGCGGCCGACCGGGAAGACGTTCGGAAGCTGATCCAGGTAGGCACGCACGTGGCCGATCTCGCGATGGGCGCCGAAGTAGGCTGGATAAGCCTTGCGAACTCGCACGACCGTCCCGTCGAGCACGTCACCGATGTCGATGAGTCCGATCTTGGCGAGCTCGCGGCTCGCGAAGTCCACGAACGCACCGTCACGCATCGACCAGAGCTCGTCGTGCTCAGTGCAGAAGTACTCGAGTCCCAGCCAGATAGTGTCCGGATCCGCAACCAGCGCCGGGCTCCAGTTGTTGAACACCTGCAGGCGCCCGAGTCTGACATCCGGCTCCTGCACATAGATCCAGTTGTCGGGCGGCATCCCGTTCGCCGCGGTACGCCCATCCCGGCCGGAGCCACGCATCCGTTTCACGAGTAGCCCGGCGGTCATGAAGTCCCGATAGGGCAGCATTTCCGCAATGTCGGTTACCAGCGAGTCCTCGGGTTGTAACAGCGCGGTCAGCTCTTTCACCGGCATTGTCGAAATGAGGTAGTCACAGGGGATACGACGTACCTCGTCCGAGTCGAGGTCGTGTACGTCCACGGCCTCCACTTGTTTCCCTCGGCGGTGGATGCCCACGACCCTGTGGCGAAGAAACACCTCCCCGCCCAAGGACACCACACGCTCTGCCACCTGTTCCCACATCTGTCCGGGCCCGAGCTTCGGGTACAGGAAGCGTTCGATCAGGCTCGTCTCCATGCCTTTTTGCGCTGTATCGGGGGCGGCTCTGAACGGCCTGGTGAGAGCGTGCAGCAGTGCTTTGCTGATCGAAAGTCCCTTGATGCGCTGCGCGCCCCACTCGGCCGAGATCTCGGCGCACGGCACCCCCCAGACCTTCTCGGTGTAGTCCTTGAAGAAGGTGCGATAGAGCTTGTCGCCGAAGCGATTGACGAGGAAGTCCTCGAGCGTGGTCTCCGGTGAGCGAGGCGCGAGGCGAGCCCGGATATAGCTTGCGCCAACCGCGGTCATGTAGGCAGGCCCGAGGTTGGCCACAGTCGCGCCATTGAGCTTCAAGGGATAATCGAAAAAGCGACGCCGATAGAAGATGCGCGACAGGCGCGAACGAACCAACATCACCTTGTCGGCCTGCAGACCGGCGACGGCTGGCGAGCCAAGCGGCATGAGCTCACGTCGCTGTCCCTGATATGCGAGTGCCAAGGGTGTGCCATCGTCAGGCGGCTGCGCCGCCACCGGTAGCATCGACTGCCACCAGTCCATGACCCAATCCGATTTCGAGAAGAACCGGTGCCCCCCCAGGTCCATGCGGTTGCCGCGATAGTTGATCGTGCGGGAGATGCCCCCGACCTGGGTGTCGGATTCGAACACGAGGGGCTGCACGTCGGAACGTTGCAACAGCTCAAAGGCAGCGGTGAGACCGGCGGGTCCGGCTCCGGCGATGATTGCGACCTTCTTCATCAGGAAGCCCTCGATGGCGAGAACAGCAGTTGGCGTCGCAACGTGAAGTTCGTCGCGAACGTGCATACGGCTGCGCAAAGTTTGGCGGTCACGAGATCGAGGCCCGCGGCGCTGACAGCCACGAAAAGCGCGCCGGCGTTGACCAACAGCCCGGCCAGTCCCAGAGCGACGAAATAGCCGAATTCGAGCGCTTGGCTGCCCAGCCGGTGGGACTCGAACACGAACCGCACAGATAGAACGTACGCCACCGCGGCGCCGGCGCTGAATGCGAACGTCGAGGCAACCAGGTAGTGCCAGCCCGCAAGCTTCACGAGGCTCTGCAGAATGGAGATATCGACTGCAAGCGCGACAGCCGAGACTACCCCGTAACCGAACATCTCGGCCGCCAATTTCCGCACGGAATTGGCTTTGAGCGCGCGCATGCTCAGCTCGCCCCCTTGGCACAGTGATACAGCCGCAGACCGCCGGAGACCGGCCAGACTTCTCGCGGGACTTGCGCAAGGACGGTCTCGTCGAGCTTCGCACTCGTGACCAGGTATTGAAATTCCGAGCTCGAGCAGGCCTGTTCCAATTGCTTCGGTCCAAGACCGAGGGCGTTTTCGTCGGACTGCCATTGCAGAAAGGCGGCGGGCGATACGCCAGCACCCAAAGCGCTCGCTCGTCGTGCCATTTCCAACGCGGCGGGACGTGAGAAGATCAACCCGGACGTCTGGGCCTGGGAAAGATAACTCGGGCGCTCGAGCAGCAGCCAGGTTGGCAAGGGATCCCCAGCCCAGAAAACGTCCGAGCCCCGGGGGATCAGCTCACGCCATATGGTGAATTCACGGGCGAGCTCTGGTGTGAAGCGACGGTAGGTCAGCCTGCGCCAGGTTTCCGGAGCCAGCCAGAGCGAGGTCGCGATTGCGAGCGTCGCGACGGCGATAGCGGCTGGCCTTGAGCGCCCGGATTCGGCAAGCCAACATGCGAATATCGCCACGGCGATCGGCAGGGCTCCATCGCGAGTGAAGCTCATCAGTTCGCGTACCCGCAGCGGGATGCCGGGATCGTAGTAATGGATGTCCGTGAAAAGGAGATTCGATGCGATCCGCCATGCCAGTGCGAGCGCGAGGAGTCCGCAGGCTCCCAAGAATACGAGACGTGCTTCCGGCTGGCGCAGATGGCGCATGATTACAGGGGCAATTACCGCCGCGATGGCGATTCCGCCAGCAATCTTCTCCGTGCCGAAGATCCAACTGCAAGCCAACAGCACGATTGTTGTACGCCCCGTGCTCCCCCTGCGCCATGCTGCCGGCGCAATAGCGGGAAGCAACAACGCCGCTACTGCGGTCGACAGCCAGAGGCAGCGCCAGGGCTGCAGCTCGGTGAAGAGCACCAGCCGCATGACAGAGCACGCGATCAGCATCAATACCGCTGTGCTGATGGCGGTCGCCAGGACAATCTTGCAGAGATCGCGAGCGCGGCTGTCCTCGAGTACGTTGATCCCAACAGCGAGCGTGGCGACGGGTACGGCAGCACCTACCCAGTCATCCAAGCGCCAATTCGCCAGAAAAAGATAGGGAGTACGGTTCTCGACAAGTTGGAGCCACTGCGCATCGAAGCGACCCCACGGACCGGGCGGAAGCGCATATGAGAGGATGGCCAGTACCACGATCGTCGCGCCGATGAGCAGCGCCGCCGCGTGGGGTCGTGGGAAACCCACGTGCTTCCACAGAAGAGCGGCAACACCGGCTGCTGCCATGAGAGGGTGTATCAGCAATGCTGCGCCGAGCAGTGCGAGTGCCATCCCCAGTCGCGTGCACGAGGCCGCAGTCAGGCTCCCCAATACCAGTGCCTCCGCGAGCATTCGCGGTGTCAGGAATGGCTCGATGCAAGTAAAGACTCGCGCGGCTCCGTAAGCGCCCGGTAGCGCAATGAAGATGGCGCAGGCGAGCAATGGGCGAGCAGGTGTCGGCATGAGCTGTCGCGCCAGGAGCCATGCGGAAAGCATCAATACGAGTTGCGAGAGGCATGTCAAGGCGGCTGCCGCCGGCTCAGCCCCCAACATGCGAATGGCGAACGCGTGTACGGGGGAAAAGAGGGAGTAGCTGTCCTGTGAGCCGTAACGGAGGAAGACATCTTGCGCCAGCGAATCGGGGCTCGAGCGTGCGAGTGCCTGAAGGGTGTAGAGCACGGCATCATGGACGATCCCGCCATAGGGGTGTGAAAGCTCCCACGTAAGGACGCATATCGCGCCAAGAGCGAGCACTCCCTCCCGCAGGCGGACGTGAGCCAACGTGGCTCTCGGGGGTAGCGCTGTAACGTGAGTGGCGGAAAGTGATCGCATCGAGCTCAGCCGCGAAAATCCGCGCAAGCAAACAGATACATATGCTTGTGCGGTGCGAGGGGGTTGGGAGTGACCGGATCCAACCGTGTAGGCGCTATGCGCGTCCAGCTCACTACATAGTCGAGATCCGAGCTCTTGCAGACTCGTAGCAAACCCGGTCGGTCAGTAATGACCGGATCCCCTCCTGGGATACCAAGATTCGAGTCGGCGTTCGAGGATGGCTTGCTTACGGCAGTCGCTGATGCTGCGGGCCCCTGGAGCACGAGGGTACGACGGTGGAGCTCGAGCGCCTTCTGCTTCGAGAAGACTGCCCCAACGGCCTGGTAGATCGACCAGTAGGATTGGCGCTCCAGCAGGTACCACAGGCCAACGGGGTTGCCCGGCCACAGCACTTCCGCATCAGGCGACATTTCGTTGCGCCACTTCGCAAACAGGGTGTGCCGGGCAGGCAAATAATAGTATGTGGTCCATCCTGCCCAGGCCCGCACTCCCAACGTGGCGCATAGGACACCGCCCAATGCGGCAAGCCAGAGGGCACGCGTTGGAGTCGTGGTGCCTTCGAGTGCGACCCATGCGATTACGAGTGCGACAACGGTCACCACGCCGTCACTATTCCAGATCGCCTGCCAGCGCCCTATCGCGGACGTTGCAGGGTCCACTATGCCGCTCAGATCTGTCAGCGAATATTTGTCACCCAGATTGATGGCTGTTGCGATGGCCAACAAGGCACAAGCGCCTGTCAGTGCGAGCTTGCCGTATCTGCCGGCAGCAGGAGCGTTACGGGCCAGGACGCAAATCATAGCCAATGCCGTCGAGAGCAGTCTCGCGGCCGGATCCTGCAGCATCCATGCGCTCGCCAACAAAATGAGGGCGGCACGTCCTATGGATCCGGATCGCCAGCAATCACGGCCGATCCACGGCAACATGAGCACGGCTACTGCTTGTGCGACCCAGAGCCAGCGCCAGGGCTGCGCCTCGATCGCGGGGATCACCTTCAATCCATCGCAGTAGATCGCCGTCAATGCCAGACCAGCAAATGCCGTAAGCAAGGCTCCGAGGCACAGCTTTCGCTGCGCGGTCGTCGTGCCTGTCAACGCTCCAAACATCAGAGCCGCGCACGGCACGCTCAACCGTGTCCAGTCAGCCACTGACCAGAGTGACAGGAACAGATACGGGCTGGTGGCCTCGACGATCCCGAGCCACCGCTCATCGCCGGACCCGAAGCGCACGAAAGGGGCGACATTCAGCAAGCACATGACGAGCGAGATGGCGATTGCCATGGCGCCCCAACACAGGGCCAGGCGGGGTCGCGGGATCGCCCAGAATGTACAGGCGAGCAAGGCCACGCCCGCAAGGCCCATGACGGGATGCAAAAGGAGCGCGCACGCGCTGAAAACTGTCGTCCATAAGTAACGTTGCGCGAATGTGGCAGCGAGCGCACCCAACACGAGGGCCTCCGCTGGCAGCCGCGGAGTCAGGAAATCCTCGGTGTAGTGAAAAAAGCTCGCGGAGCCATAGGTGCTCGGCAAGGCGACCAGCAAACCGGTTGCAAGAAGGGCCTGGCTCACAGGCATCAAGCGCCGCGCGAGAACAAAGGCGCAGCCAAACAACGCGCAGTGACTCAGGAACGTCAATAGCGCTGCGGCCGGCTCCAGGTCCAGAAGGCGGATCACTGACGCGAACAGTGGACTGAACAGTGTGTACTCGTCCTGTGAGCCGAAACGAAGGAATACGTCATGTGAGAGTGAGTCTGGATGAAGGCGTGCGAGCGCCATCAGCGTGTACAGGATGGAGTCATGCACCAACCCGTGGTAGGAGTGTCCCGCGAGCCATGCGGCCATGACCAACGAGGCCATTGCCCCCAAGGCGATGCGCGCGCGCATAGACTGCAGGAAGGACGGCCGAGCGTGCAGCCCGGCAGCTGACTGTCTCCACTCAACGAGCGCCGGATCACCGGAAGTCATTGCGCACCTTTGGCCCGATTGCTCCAGACGGAGCCCCAGAAATCACGGTACACCTCGCGCAACTCGGGAAAGCGTGCGCGCATCAGCTTTTCATCGGCATCGCGCCCGTGGCTGTACATGTGAATGACGCTCTCCCGCAACCATGGATCGTTGTGTTCGAGCACGTTTCCCCAATGGGACATTGAGTTCCTGTAGATCACCACACGAGCGTCATCACCACGATAGCGCGGCCCCTGGGATACTTCGGAGGCGACGAAGTCGTTTATCTGGTAGGCCCGCTGGCCGACACCCAAGGTGACAGTGAGGAGGGCGCACGCGGTGATGAATGCGCGTACCTGATCATTCGCGAAACTCTCGCCGGAGCTTTCCGAGTGATGCAAGCGTTTCAGGGATGCGGCCGCGAACAGCGGCAAGACAAACCATACCGCGTGGAAATACCGGAAGCCCCAGCCGTGGCCCTGGTCGAATGCCACGAACAGATAACCAACCAGTGTCGTCAGGGCGGAAGCGACCAGTAACCGACTGCGCACATCGCCTCGGGTCTTCCATGCGCCTGCGCACGCCAGGATGAGGAGTCCTGGGACTGCCCACGACCAGACCTTGGCGAGCGCCATCAGGCGGGCGTGCAAAAGCCAGGACTGCGGCAGCAGACTGAAGGCCGGGGGGGTAGCGGGGTCCGGCGGAGGGGAGAAGAAATCTTCCAGCCGGATCGGGAATCGGACGCCCCCATGGGGCAGTCCATGCACGAACAGTGGCCAGCCAAGGCCCAACAGCACCGACAGGGGCAGGTAGCCCGCGCTCAGCCACGCGAACAAACGAAATCCCCGCGGGCGGGTTGCGAGCCATACGATCCAAGGCAGGGCGAACACGAGATGCGGCAAAGGGTTGTGAAGCGTCAGCGCGATCGAGCCCACGAGGCCTGCCGCGAACGCTTTGGCTTCGCTCGGCCGAAGGAGCAACAAAGCGTACAGGGCATTGGTGAGCAGGTGCGCGGGCTCGGAGTAGTACGAGATCCCCGCGCCAAACACCACCGGTGAGGCGATCGTGAGCAGGACGGCGAATCCGGCCGATTCACGATCCTCGAACAGCTCGAGCGCCAGGCGGCGTACAACCAACAATGTCAAGGCGGAGATCACCGGGTTGCAGGCCCATGGCATTCCCAGCCAGATGAAAGGGACCAGCAACAGCGCGAACGAGGGCCAATAGGTGCAGGCAATCGCGCCGGTGCCGGGTGAGAATTCCAGAAAACGGTGTTGAAAGAACGTCGGGATCATCCAGTCGAGCAGCTCAGGCGGATAGCGGCCGGTCAGGTGCCCGGCCGCAAAGACCTGCCCCTGGAAGAACGGACAGAACTCGTCCATGGTGAATGGATCATGCCCGTATACCAACAGGCTGCCGATGCTCAGCAGCACGGCCACACCGGCTGCAAGGGCGAGCGTGTGATCGCAAACCCAGCCGGCTACCGGCCTCAGCCAATCCGGCCGGGCGAGCAGCGCGCCGAGGATCAGGATGACCAACAATCCGGCGCAGGCGTGCCCGTCGTAGTACACGAACAGCCACCGGAATACCGGTGACAGGGGAAAGCCGCCGAGGTGGTCTGTCCACAGATAGATTGCGATCGTCACCGCGGCACTCGCGAGGAACAGCGCGCGCGCGGAGGCCGAGCGAACCACAGGTGAGGCGGTCAACATGCCAGGCCCTTTCTCGCGCCCTCAGGCTTCCGAGGAGGTCTTCGCGCGCGGACCTCCTTCCACCTGTATGAGGTTGAGCAGGAAAGAGCTGCAGACGAGATTGAGACCCAGGACCAGCGCAGTGGTGGCCATGAATGCCTGGTGGATGGTGGCGTCCATTGGCATCCCGAATTCCGCAATCCACTTTGCGGCGATCGTCGCATCGATCAGGATGCCTGCCACGACCAGCACGACCCCGGCCACCAGGCCGGTTTCGAGCGAGTAGCGTCGTCGCACGAGGCGCACGGTGCGGCTGTTGATCCCGCTGTAGCGCTGCGCCATCAAAGTCTTGGCCAGCACGCCAAGGTTGATCACATTGAATCCGACCAGCGTCAATAGCGAGCCGAGCGCCAGGAAGTGGATACCGAGATAGATGCCGCCGATGGTTACCGGTCCGCGCGAGAGCAACACTTCCAGGGCCAGTCCTGTCAGGAGCATCGCAGCTCCAGGGGCCAGGTAAAGATAGTCGGGTGCATAGGTCAGGATGAACCGCAGATGCCGCCAGCCATCGCGAAACGAGCGTAGATGGGGTGGCCGGTCGCGCTTGTCGGGATACAACACCACGGGAATCTCGCCAATGCGTAAGCCCTGGTGCGAGGCATTGGCCACCATCTCAGTGGCGAATTCCATCCCGGTGGTCTTCAATTGCATGCGATCGAACGCCGCGCGTGTGAAGGCGCGCATGCCGCAGTGAAAGTCGCCGATTTTCGTGCGGAAGGCGATACGGGCGATCAGGGACAACACCGGGTTGCCAACATAGCGGTGCAGCCTGGGCATCGCCCCGACCCGGATGCCACCCTGGAAGCGATTTCCCATGACGAGATCGTATCCTTCGCGGATCTTGCGCACGAAGGGCGCGATCGCGGTCCAGTCATAGGAATCGTCCGCATCCGCCATGACGATGATCTCGCCGCGCGCTTCGGCAATGCCGCGCAAGAGCGCCGCGCCATATCCTTTGCGCCGCTCGTCGACCACCCTCGCTCCCAGCTTGCGTGCGATTTCCACCGAGCGATCGGTCGAGCCGTTGTCCGCTACCACGACCTCGCCGCGAACGCCCAGCTCCGCAAAGCCGCGGAAGGCCTTTTGGATACAAAAACCAAGTGTGCGCTCCTCGTTCAGGCAGGGGATGACTGCGGAGACGACGATCGTCGTACCATAGCCGGGAGTTGGTTCAGTATCCGTGTCCGCCGGAAAGGTATCCGTATCTGTTTGTGTCATCGTTGCGGAGTCTCGGGCCAGGCGCGGGTATTATGTCCTCAGGTCCGGTCACGCAATGTGATCCACGTCGGAGTCGCTCAGGATAGAGCCAGAAGCGGCGAATGATGTGCTAAAGAGATCCGCGCCGGCGCCGGCATGAGCTTGCATCCGCGGGCGCAGGTCGAGTACGTTCGCGCGCATGAGTGCGGTGGGTTCCCGCGTGGATCTTTTACTGTAGTCACAAACTGCCGGGAGCCATTCAGATCCGTGACCTGTGTCACGCTTGTTGCAGCACCCGGCTCAATTCCCCGGATCCGGACATTCCATGCGTATCCTGTTTGTAAAGCTGGGGGCAATCGGAGACATCGTCCAGTCAGCAGTGGCAATGACCGAGTATCGCGCCCGCTTTCCTGAAGCGGCGGTCGACTGGATTACCGGATCCGGCATGGTGCCTTTCGTCGAGGCTACCGGCACCGCCGACCGAGTCATAGGAGTCGACGAAGCGGCCCTGATTTCCGGGTCGTTGCCCGCGCGCGTTTATGCACTGGCGCGAGCGATCGCGTTTGTGACCAGGAAATGTGCCGCGAGTTACGACGCGATACTTACCGGATATCTAGACCGGCGCAGCAAGGCACTGACTTCGGGGGTTCGCCGCCGATGTCATCGCACGTTAGGCGACAGCACCCTTGCAGATCGCAACAAACGCCCCACCTATCTCGTTCACCGCAATAGAGTGTACGAGTATTGGCGGCTGCTCACCTCTCAAGACAGCGAGCCTATCGACATAGCCGCGGCGACTGCTGTGTTGGGCAAGCGGCTGGTACAACATGCGAAGGCACTTGGGGAAACCGGCCTGGGTGGTGATTACGTGGTAGTCGCCGCCGGCGGCGCCCGGAATCTGTACCGGGACGATGCACTACGCCGTTGGCCCATACAGAACTACAAGGAATTGGTGGGTCGTTTACTGAATGAAGGGCGGCGGGTCGTGCTGGTGGGGGCGGGCACCGATGGATGGGTGTCTGAGGCAATGCGCGGGTTGCCGGTGGATGATCGCATCGGCAAGACAACATTGATGCAATTGTTGGCTATTTTGCAGGACGCCAGCGCTGTAGTGGGAAATGACAGCGGCATCTTCCACCTGGCAACCCTTACCACCGCTGGACTCGTCGGGCTATTCGGGCCAACGCCGGCAAGCGCCGTAGCGCCCATGGGACGAGCGAATACCCGTATTCTGGCTTCTGACAACAGAGTATCCTGCAGCCCGTGCTACGACGGGCGTAATTACGCCGCCTGTACACGCAATGTCTGTCTCGAATCCATCCCGGTGGGGGCTGTCGTTCAGGCTCTTTCCGAAGTCATCCGGAGCGAGGGGTAAGGTGGTGATCCCGGTACGGGTACGCTTACGCGATTGGTTGAAGAGCCCTCCTGCCGAGCGCAGACGCAAACTTCGTGGAGTGTTGCTACAGTTCTCTCCCTGGACCATGATGACTTTCGGTCTCGGTTTCGCACGGCTCGCGAATGTCTACTGGGCTTATCAACCGGATTCGTATGCGGAATTTCGTGAGCATGCGGAGTTCCGCAGCCTGTTTGCGAGGTTTTCCCTCGCCAACAGGCTGAACAATGCTGGCGACAGTGCCAGGCTGTGGTCGTTTATTCTGAACATCAAGCAGGTTCTGAGAGACGATGTGGAAGGTGATTTCGCCGAGCTGGGCGTATTCCGGGGCAACACAGCCGCTGTACTCGCCCACTTCGCGCTTGCCGCCGGACGCACGGTCCACCTGTTCGATACATTTGAAGGCTTTGATGATCAGGATCTCAAGGGTTTGGACGTCGGCGCGAGGAAGCAAGAGTTCGAGGGGACCTCGGTTGCTACTGTCCGTAAGATCATCGGCCCTGCCTGGAGTGCTTGCAGGTTGGCTGTCGGTTATTTTCCGCAGTCCATAGAGCCCGTGCACGCATCGAGGCGCTACGCAGTGGTGAGTCTTGACTGCGATCTGTATGAACCGATGAAGAGTGGCCTCGAGTTCTTCTATCCGCGTATGCCCAAGGGCGGCCTATTCATGCTGCACGACTATTCCAGCCTGCACTGGCAGGGCGCGCGGCGCGCCATTGACGAGTTTTGCGCGGCGACGGGTGAGTTCCCGATTCTCATGCCGGACAAGTCGGGCAGCGCTTTCATTCGCCGGGTGCGCTAGGAATCATCCGATGTCGTGGTGAACATCATTGCCGTATGTTCGCCGCGACGAAACGACGAAACTCCGCGCGGAATGTCTCGATGGAGAATCGTTCTGCATTGGACCTGCAGTGAATGTAGGATATGCCAGCGCCCTCGCGCTCGAACCGTTCCACCGCTTCCACCAACGCAGCGGCCGATTGAGGGTAAAAGAAGAGGCCGGTCGGATCCGGCTCCCCGAGTCCTCGCACGATTTCGCGGGCACCTCCTTTGTTCAAGGCGATGACCGGTGTGCCGCATGCCTGGGCTTCGACCAGAAGAATGCCGAAGTCCTCTTGTGCTGCGAATACAAACGCCTTGGCATTCTGGAGGTAGGTTCTCAAAACCTCACTCGGTTGGTAACCCAAAAACGTTACGTTCGGACCCGCAATGCGTTTGATCGCCTTGTACTGGGGTCCATCTCCGATGACGACCAATTTGCGGTTCGGCATGCGCGTGAATGCCTCGGTAACGATATCGACGCGCTTGTAAGGCATGAGGCGTGAGGCGCAAAGGTAATAGTCGTCTTTCGTCTGCGTTGGCGAAAAGCTCGAGATGTCCACGGGAGGATGTATGACGCAAGCCTCACGCCTATATACTTTCCAGATGCGGCGCGCCACGAACGCGGAGTTCGCAGCGAACGCGTCAACTCCGTGAGAGGTTCTGACGTCCCACATTCGCAGGTAATGGAGCAATCCTCGGAGCGCCAGGCCACGTATGCCCTTGCCCATCGCATCCCGGAGGTATTCCTGCTGCAGGTCCCAGGCGTAGCGCATCGGCGAGTGGACATAGGACAGGTGGATTTGATCCGGTCCCGTTATCACGCCCTTGGCGACGGCATGTGAGCTCGAAATGACAAGGTCGTATCTGGACAAGTCGAATTGCTCGACGGCCAAGGGCAGCAAAGGCAGGTACCACCAGGGTCTGCTTCCTGCGAAAGGTAGATGACGGATGAAGGTTTGGCGGCCATAGCGGCCCCCTATTTTCGCCCGGTCCTGCGGACTCAATGAATCGACCAGACAGTGCAAGTCCGCTTCCGGAAAACACGCAAGGATTTCCCGCAGGACCCGTTCCGACCCAGCCCAGTCGACCAGCCATTCATGTATTACGGCAACCTTCATGTCGGCGATCCGTAGCTTGGGATGATCGCATTGACGGGGGCGGGCATCATGGGGGAGCCGAAAAGCGAGCGGGAGTGGTGCCCAATCGGGCCTGGGCGGCGAGAATGGCTCCAATGGAAAGGGCTGCCCCGTTGAATGACGCGCCAATCAGCAGGCCGGCTGCGGTGCCTGCGGCGCCGTAGAGGGGTATCAGTACACGCATGCATATGCACGTAAGGAGGAGGTCCAACATCGAAACCACCGTAACCGTCCAGTATCGGCCCGACCCCAGCAAGAGGCCCGCGATGGCCGAGTTGAAGGCGAGCAGGGGAAGACAGGTACATAGTATGGTCAACGAGCTCAGCGCGGTCCGATACTGAGGGAAGGTGTATTCCACCAGGAGTCTGCCACCAAGATAGAGCAGCACCGAACCTGCCAAGGAGCATCCGAGAATGGCTGGGATCTCTTTGCGCAAGAGATGGCGCGTGAAGAGCCGGCCCTCCGATTCGAATAGCACTGCACGGCTGTAGATGATCGCGCCGAAGGACGTGACTGCGATCTGAAACGGCTGAAAGAGTCGCTGCGCGATCGTGTAGATGGCAAGCGCGGAGAGTGAAAAGCCAGCAAGGACGAGAGTATCAACCCGGGAGCAGATGCCAACTATCATTCCGAAAAGCGCTGTGGGAATGCACGAGCGCGCCATCGGACCGATACTCGGCCAAGCGGCTGAAAGTCTCGCGAACCTGACTCTTCTATGCAGCAAAGAGAGTACTGTCGCGGCGATCACGATCTCTCCGGCCGTCATGATTGCGAGCGCCGCAACGGTCCCGCCGGTCAATCTCAGCCAGGCCAAGGCGGCGAGAACCGTGCCCGCGCTTGGGATGACCGCGGGCAGCAATCTTGGAATCTCATCCTTCGCCTGGAAGTAGGAAATCGCCAGGCCTGCGACCTGACTGGTCATCAGGAGGACTGCAGCCATGCCCCCCAGGCTGGCACCGTGAGCCGGGAGCTCGAGCCGGCAAGCCAGGAAGATCGACGAGCCGACCAGCACCGATCCGCTGACCTTGATCACCAACGCGGCCGTGAGCAGGCGCGCCTCGCCACTGGCACTGCCGGCCATGGCGATTGCCCGCACGTTCCACGTGTCGGTTCCAAAGTCGGCCACCCAGCGACCGATCTCTGCCAAAGACAGCGCGAACGACGCACTGGCGAGATCGCTCTCGGGTCCGTAGGCCGCCATGAGCAGCAGCACAAGGGTTCTGATACCCAGCAACGACGATTTCGCAGCGAGAAGCGCGCCGGAGGCAAAGGTCAGTTGCAAGAGCTGCTTGATTACGCTGGCCAGCATGAAACCAACAGATGCTCCCCGTCGGTCACAGGCGTCCGACCGGATTGGTTGAGGTTTCCACCGGAGCGGTGGACCAGACCGAACCCTGTGAATCGCTGAATACGGCGTGCAGACCGGGAAAGTTCGCCCGCATCATCGCCGCATCAGCCGCCTGTCCGTGGGAAAACAGATAGATAGCGTTGCCTCGCAACCAGGGATCGTTTCGCGTTGGATCCAATCCACTGGAATGCTCCAGGATGACTACCTGCCTCTCGGTTCCGGCGTAAGCAGGTCTCGATGTCATTTGCGAGGACATGAAGTCCCGCACCTGGACGGCTCGCAAGCCGCACGCCAATGTCAGGGTGAGGAGCGCACAAGCGACCAGATAGGTGCGAACGCCTGAATCTTCCGTAAGCCGGCCGAGGAACCCGTTGGGTGCCTGGGCGCTTGGTTGCATTCTGGCGGGCAAGCGTGCCAGCGCTCCAGCGGACAGCAAAGGTAACACCATCCATGCCGAGTGAAAGTAGCGATAGCCCCATCCATGTCCCTGGTCGACTGGCACCAACACATAGCCAATCAGCGTAACCAGCGCGGAGGCCACGAGCAGCCGGCATTGTTGGTGCCGACGCCACTTCCATGCCCCCGCGACAGCGAGGAGCATCATCCCCGGAACCGCCCACACCCAGACTTTGACGATTCCGACCCAGCGGGCCAGCAGAATCGAGAAATCGGGAAGAGAGAAAGTCGATGTCAGGCGTGAGAGTATCCACACGGACGGTCCGTCTGGCTCGGCCGCGATCGTCGCGGTGCCCTCATGCGTCACGTGCGATATGAGGGCAGGCCATCCCAAACCCAACAGGACGCACAGCGGCAGGTATCCCCCCAGCAGGCAGCCCGTCAGCTTTGCTGCATCCCCGCGCCGGGCGATGGCGAGTATCCACGGTGGCGCAAAAAGCATGTGCGGCACAGGATTATGCAAAGTCAGGGCTACCGATCCCACCAGTCCCGCCGCGAAAGCGCGGGACGGTGTTGGATCAAGCAACAACAGCGCGAACACGGAGTTTGCGAGCAGATGAGCGGGCATTGAATAGTAGGACATGCCGTCGGCAAAGATCACCGGCGAGGCCAGTGTGAGCAACACCGCGAGTCCCGCGGCTTCGCGGTCGGCGAAGATCCGCAGCGCCAGGCGGTGTATCACCGGCAACGTGAGAGCCGAGATGACGGGATTGCAGGCCCAGGGAATCCCCAGGAAGGTGAACGGCGTCAGCAGCAGCGCGAACGAGGGCCAATACGCCGATATTATGTGGCCGCTCGAGTGCGAGACAAAAAAGAAGTAATTTTGAAAGACCGCCGGCACCAGCCAATCAACGAGTCCCGGCGGAAACTGCCCTGTGAGATGTCCCGCGGCAAACACCTGGCTCTGAAAGTAAGGGGCGTATTCGTCCATCGTCAGCGGATGGTTCAGATAGACCGCGAGTGTGCTGACACACAACGAGATGCAGAAGACGCCGGCAATGGGCCAGACGTGGTCTCCCATCCAACTCAGGAGCGGCCGGAAAGAATACTTCTGCGGCACAAATGCGGCCACGACGATGATCAGCAACGCACAGATCGTTGCCGGGTAATCCAAGGTGAACAGGTAGAGGAAGATCGGAGCCAGCAGGGTCGCCCCGTGGGTTGAGGCGAAGCCTCTGCTCCACCAGAGGATTGCGGCTGTGAGGAGGGCGGTAGAAAGAAACAACGCACGGGCGCCTCTCGAGCGCACCACGGGCAGATTGGCTAGCACGGGCTCACGTTCCATCCGAGGGTGTGATGATGCCGAGACCTGGCGTTTGTTGGCGGAAGCGAAGCCGATACGAGACTATGCGATGTGCCAGAAAGCTCACCGGTGTGTTGAGCACCGCGAGCAGCACCGTCGCGGCGAGATACCAGACATGGCCCTGCTCGACGAGGAGTCGTAACGCCGTTCCATTGACAAGCAACAAGCAGACATTCACCGTCATATAGCGCATGAGTCCTGAGGTGTCTCCGCCGCGTGCACGAAACGTATACCGTCCGTTGAGCAGGTAGCCGATCGAGCTGGTGACGACGAACGAGGCCACGTAGGCTACGAGGTAGTGCACGCCAGCGAGCTCATGCAGGCCTGTGAGCACTCCCAGCCCCAGAGCGAAACAGAACAGGCTCACCGCCGAGAAGCGCGCCATTTGCAGAGCGTGACCTTTCATGCCACCCGCGTTCGCAACTATTCGATCCCCAGCTTCTTCACGCGATAGCGCAGGGCGCGAAAGCTCATGCCCAGCAACTTCGCCGCGGCCGTCTTGTTGTACCGTGTTTTCTCCAACGCCTTGATGATGGCGTCGCGCTCCATGTCTTCGAGCTTATCGCCCAATGGCAAGGCGATGCCGCCTTCTTCGGAGTTGGCAGAGGCCGGGCTCTGTGTTGTCACGGGGCGTGCGGCGGCCCGTAATTTGATGTGCTCGGCCGTGATCACGCCATCGCCGCATAGCGTCAGCGCTCGCTCGAGCACGTTCTCGAGCTCGCGCACGTTGCCGGGGAAGGGATAGTCTTTGAGCATTTCGATTGCATCGAGAGACAGTTGCGGCGTGTCCATGTTCCCGCGTCTGCCGAGTCTCTGCAAAACCGCTTCGGCGATCTCGGGGATGTCTCCGGCGCGTTCGCGAAGCGAGGGGACGCGCAGCTCGATGACGTTGATTCGGTAAAAAAGGTCTTCGCGGAAGAGGCCTTGCGCGACGAGCTCGCCGAGGTTCTTGTGTGTAGCCGAGAGGATGCGTACGTCGATGGATTCTTCCCGGGACTCGCCGATCGGCCGGACCGTTTTTTCCTGCACCACTCTCAGTAGCTTCACCTGCATGTGGAGCGGGAGGTCGGCGACTTCGTCGAGGAACAGCGTGCCCCCTTCCGCGCTCTGCACCAGGCCTTTCTTGTCACTCACGGCGCCCGTGAAGCTGCCACGCTTGTGTCCAAACAGCTCGCTTTCCATGAGCTCGGTTGGGATGGCACCGCAGTTCACCGCTACGAAAGGCCCCTCACTACGGGCGCTACTCTCGTGAATGAGGCGCGCGACGAGCTCCTTCCCGGTGCCGGATTCGCCGTAGATGTGCACGGGTGCCTGACTGCGCGCCACGCGTCCGATCATCTCGCGCAGCTGCTCCATGATCTCGGAGTGGCCGAGCAGGCGCGGACCTCGGAATGTAATACTGGAACGCTCCGCGGTGCCGCCGCGCGCACCGAGCTTTATGGCACTGCCGACCAACTTCCTCAGCACGCCGAGATCGAGCGGCTTCGAAACGAAATCGAAAGCGCCCAGCTTCAGTGCGCGCACGGCGGACTCGACGTTGCCATGGGCCGTGATGACAGCCACCGGTAGATCAGACCGGTTCTGCTGGATCCATGCGACGAGGTCGAGGCCGTCACCGTCGGGCAGGCGCATGTCGGTGAGGCATAGATCGAATCGTTCCGACTTGAGCAGGCGGCGAGCGGAATTGACGTCGGCAGCGGTTCGGGCGTGCAGATTCATGCGGCTCAATGTGAGGCTCACGAGCTCGAGCAGGTCGGGCTCGTCGTCCACGATCAGCACGGTGGGTTTACCAATCCCATTGCCTTTGCTGTCGAGCGTTTCAGTCATGAATCACGCCTCCCACCTCCGCGGGTCCGCAAATACGAGCCGGAACAGGCTCCCTCCACCCGGCCTGGGCTCGTAGAGCAGCGTCGCGCCGTTTGTCTGCGCGAGCTCGCGGGCCAGGAACAGGCCCAGCCCGGTGCCGCGCCCGGCGCTGAAGAACGGCTCGAAGATCCGCTCCGCATGCTCGGGGGGAACACCGGGTCCGCGGTCGGCAACTTCCAGGAACGGCCGCGCTGTCGGGCTCATGCGCCCATATCGTATCTCGACCACCTGGTTGGGGCTGTCCCGTACGCCGTGTTTGAGCGCATTCTCACAAAGATTCCAGACGATCTGGCGTAGCTGGCTGGGATCGGCACGGACCTCGAGATTGGCGGTCGAGCCAGCCACTGTCAGGCTTTCTCGAGGCCATTGCATGGTCTCGCAGAACTCTTCGTGAAATTCGTCACACCAGGCCGGGAGTGAGAGGTGCTCGACGTGCGATGCCTCACGTTTCGAGAGGCGTAATACGTTATTGATGATTCCACTGACCCTCTCCGCGTTCGCGCTGATGATCTCCGTCAGGCGGCGATCCTCGCTCGATATGTTCGGTGATTCGGCCAGGAGCTGTCCGGCGTGACTCATCGCGCCGACAGGATTGCGGATCTCGTGCGCGATGCTGGCGCTCAGGCGCCCGAGAGCCGCCAGTTTCGACTGTTGGACGCGTTCGGCGAGCAAGCTGGTGTCTTCCAAAAAGACGATCACAGGCGCGGGGCTCGTACTTCCAAGAGGTGCGAAATGCGCGCGCACGAGACGGCCTCCATCCGCAGAGACGAATGTCGGCTCGGTATCGGGAAACACACCGGTGTGGCCCTGGTTCTGGCGCCAGGTCTCCAGCAG
The DNA here is from genome assembly GCA_964494895.1 of uncultured Steroidobacteraceae bacterium. Classification (GTDB taxonomy): domain Bacteria; phylum Pseudomonadota; class Gammaproteobacteria; order Steroidobacterales; family Steroidobacteraceae; genus 13-2-20CM-66-19. The sequence continues at coordinate 19,973 of CAZBTV010000082.1, forward strand.
GTAGAGGAGCTGAGGCGAGGCTTCGCCGAGCAGCGCATCAGGATAGGCCTTGTCGTCTCCCAGTATTTGCGCCGCGGATTCGTTGATCAGCCGGATCCGGTCCTGAGCGTCGATGACCAGGAGGCTTTCGCGCAGATGCTGCACGATGTATTGAGAGAGCTGCGCGAGATTCGCGAGGTCGATCTCCTGGCGCCGCACGAGCGCCTCGCTCTCCCTGAGCCGATTCGCTACGGGCCATAGCGAAAGTGCGACCGCAAAGAGCACGACTCCGAGGACACCGGCGGCGGTGTAGTCCGTCGTCGGTGTATTGTCCGCGAGAACTGTGAAGACTTGTTGTACCAGGACAGCTATGGCCGCGACCGCGGCGATCAGAAAGGCGTCCCGGTGATCGGCCAGAATCGCGAGTGCCGCGACCGGCAACACCAGCAGGATGCCCAGCCCGCTGGCAATCCCACCACTGGCGTACAGGATCAGCGCGATAGCGACCGAATCAACGCTTGCGTTGACCAGGGTCACGATGCGCAAACTGGTCCACTCCAGCCGTCGCGCGATAATCAAGAGGACGGCCGCGGTGAAATAGGCGACGCAAGCCGAAAGCAATAATGGCGGGCGCGCGGCCGCCAGTACCCATTCCGGGCCGGCGAACCATTGCACCGAAAGCAGTACCACCGGCACCAGCAGGCGATAGATGTTAAGCAGGCCGAGGACGCGCCATGCGAAATCGCTTGGAGCAGAAGAGGAGAGAGCCGGCATTGAGATGCTGCTGTTTGGTCGAATGGCGTCGTGTGACGAAGTTGCCGCGCCGTCGATGGGTCTAGTTGTTCCAGTCTGCTGTCGCGGAGCGCCTGTCAGGCGTGCTCCCAGGTAAGACTAATGTATCAGCTTGATAGCCTTGGAGATGTGAGGTGCTTGTCTTCGTTGTTCATCGCTATGTCCAGGCATGCGGCGCATGCGTCGCGCGCGGGCATGTGAGGGGGGCCCTTGCACCGCGTGCGTGCGGGCAAGATCTCGCGATGAGCGAAGCCGCGGCATTATCCAGCGCAAAGTCAAACAGGCGCTCCTTATCGCACACGTTGCTGGTCAGGCACGGCGTTTTTCGGGAGAATGCGCGCCTCTTTGCGCGTGGACGGCGGTGACGATGAATCTGCACGAGTATCAAGCGAAGGACATTTTCCGCAGCTACGGTATCGCGGTCCCCGCGGGACGCGTGGCGATGAGCCCCATGGAAGCGGGCGCGGCGGCCGAGGCGATTGGTGGATCGTTATGGGTCGTCAAGGCGCAGGTGCATGCGGGCGGCCGTGGCAAGGCTGGTGGAGTCAAGCTCGCACGCGACATCGAAGGCGTGCGAGCCGCCGCGGAGGGCATGCTAGGCACCCGCCTCGTCACCAAGCAGACGGGCGAGGGTGGCTTGCCGATCGAGCGCGTCTATGTCGAATCCGGCTCCGAGATCGAGCGGGAAATATACGTGTCACTGACGCTCAACCGCGAGCGGGGTCGCATCGCCTTGATCGCCTCGGCGGCGGGCGGTATGGACATCGAAGAAGTCGCTGCCCATACGCCCGAAAAGATCCTGGCGGTCAATATCCACCCGTCGGCGGGCCTGCAACCCTATCAGGCGCGTGAGATTGCGTTCGGCCTCGGTTTCAAAGGCCCACAGATCGCGGAATTCCAGTCGATAGCGGCCGCGCTCTACAAGCTCTACATCGAAAAGGATGCCAGCCTCGTCGAGATCAACCCGCTCATTGTCACCAAGGCTGGAGCGCTGGTCGCACTGGACGCCAAGATCAACATCGACGCGAACGCGGTCTTCCGCCATCCGGATCTGGCCAAGCTGCGCGACACAAGCCAGGAAGATCCGATGGAGCGCCGTGCGAGCGAGCACGATCTCAATTATGTCTCCCTTGACGGCGATATCGCCTGTATGGTCAACGGCGCCGGTCTCGCGATGGCCACGATGGATCTGATCAAACTACACGGTGGGCAGCCGGCTAACTTTCTCGATGTGGGAGGAGGCGCTACCAGCGAGCGTGTGACCGCTGCGTTTCAGCTGATCCTATCCAATCCAAAGGTGAAAGCGGTGCTGGTCAACATCTTTGGCGGCATCGTTCGATGCGATCTCATCGCTGACGGGGTCATCAACGCCGTGAAGAACGTCGGAGTGCAGGTGCCTGTCGTCGTGCGCCTCGAAGGAACCAACGCCGACAAGGCACGTGACACGCTCGCCGAAAGCGGTCTCACTATCACTCCCGCATCCGATCTCACCGACGCCGCACGCAAAGTCGTAGCGCTTGCCAAGGAATGAGGCCGTAGAGGTAACGAATGAGTATTCTGATCAACAAAAACACGCGTGTGATTTGCCAGGGGTTCACCGGCAAACAAGGTACTTTCCACTCGGAGCAGGCGCTCGCGTACGGCACTCAGCTCGTCGGCGGCGTTACTCCGGGTCGCGGAGGACAGACACATCTGGGTCTTCCTGTGTTCGACACGGTACATGACGCAGTCCGGGAGACCGGCGCGACCGCGAGCATGATTTATGTCCCGGCGGCGGGCGCGGCCGACTCGATTCTCGAGGCCGCTGACGCTGGCATCGAGCTGGTGGTCTGTATCACGGAAGGCGTGCCCGTCAACGACATGGTGCGTGTCAAGTCGGTGCTCGCGGGCTCGGCAACCCGACTGGTCGGCCCCAACTGTCCGGGCGTCATCACGCCGGATGAATGCAAGATTGGCATCATGCCGGGCTTCATCCACAAAAAGGGCGCGGTTGGAATCGTGTCCCGCTCCGGAACGCTTACTTATGAGGCGGTGTTCCAGACGACCAACATCGGGCTCGGGCAGAGCACCTGTGTCGGCATCGGCGGTGATCCGGTGCGCGGCATGAATTTCATCGACGTGTTGGAGCTTTTCGAGCGCGATCCGCGGACGGAAGGCATCATTCTGGTCGGTGAGATCGGCGGAAGCGACGAGGAGGCCGCCGCGGACTTCATTCGCAAGTTCGTAACAAAGCCCGTCGTCGCTTACATTGCTGGCGTAACGGCCCCGCCGGGCAAGCGCATGGGCCATGCCGGCGCGATCGTGGCAGGTGGCAAGGGTACCGCGGCGGATAAATACGAAGCGTTCGAGCGTGCGGGCGTGCGGACGGTGAAGTCACCGGCCGAACTTGGGAGCGCGATGGACGAGCTTCTGAGGAAGCGTCGGGCACGGGCTGCTGCCAACCCACCGCGCCTCGTCAGTGCGCTGTCGATGGCCGACGAGGCCGATGAGGTCGATGAGGTCGACGACGAGGAGGACGATGATGACGAGTCCTCTTCCGTCAACGGCCGCGGCGCTACGGGTCGCGGATCAACTCGCGGTAAGCGCAAGGTCGCGACCGCCTCCACCCGGCCAGCAACACCATCCAAGGGGAAAGCGTCGCCCAGGTCGGCCAAGGCGAAGCCTGCGGCGGCCAAGGGCGGTAATGGCGCTTTTCCCAAGGCGGCCGCCAAGGGGAAAGCGGGTGCGAAGGCACCGGCAAAGGCCCCCGTCAAGTCCGCAGCCAAGACAGTAGCGAAGTTCCCCGCCAAGGCGAAAGGGAGGGCCAAGGCGGGAGCGGCACGCGGCAAAGGCCGTTGAGTCGTGAAAGAATAGTCCGTAACGGGGCGGTCTTGAGGCGCATGACATGCGATGGCCGCCCTGACCGGCATGGCGTATCGGCGCCGCAGGCGGACTCATGAGCGACTCTTTCAAAATCGCCCTGGCACAGCTCAACCTTCTGGTGGGTGACGTGCATGGGAATGCGAACCGTGTGATCGCGGCAACCCGCCGCGCGCGAGCGGAATTCGGGGCCGATCTGGTGCTCTTTCCAGAGCTCACCTTGTCCGGCTATCCGCCTGAGGACCTTTTGTTCCATCGCGGCTTCCGGCGGCAGATCGAGACGGGCCTCGATCGTGTGCGCAAGGAAGTCGACGAGGCGAGCGTTGTCGTAGGCTTTCCAGAGTACACGCGCGCGGGGATCTATAACTCGGCCGCTCTGATTTCCGGAGGTTCCATCGCGGCCATCCACCGCAAGGCCGAGCTTCCCAACTACAAAGTCTTCGATGAAAAGCGCTATTTCCAACCCGGAGCGCAGCCGACCGTAGTGGACCGGCGCGGGTTCCGCGTGGGTCTGCTCATCTGCGAGGACATCTGGGAGCCGGAATCCACCCAGCTTGCGCGTTCCGACGGGGCCGAGCTCCTGGTCGTCATCAATGCTTCTCCATACGAGCTGCACAAACAGCGCGAGCGCGAGGACATCGCTCGTATTCGCGCGCGCGATGTTGGCTTGCCGCTGGCGTATGTGAATGTCATGGGAGGGCAGGATGAATTGATCTTCGAGGGCAACTCGTTCGTGATGGATGCGGACGGGCGGGTTGTCATGCGGGCGCCGGCGTATGAAGAGGGTATCTTTCCCGTTGAGTTCATGCGCCATGGGCGTGGGAAGGTGGTGCCGAAGCCGGGGAATGTCGCGCCGGAGCTGAGCGATGAGGCGAGTGTGTATGGCGCGCTTGTGCTGGGCGTGCGCGACTATGTCAACAAGCACGGTTTCCCAGGCGTCGTAATGGGCCTTTCCGGTGGTGTTGATTCCGCTCTGACGCTGGCCATTGCGGTCGATGCGCTCGGCGCGGATCGGGTACATGCGGTCATGATGCCGTCGCGGTACACGTCGCAGATGAGCTTGCAAGATGCCGAGGAGGAGGCGCGGACCCTCGGCGTGAAATACAGCACTTTGTCGATCGAGAACATGTTCGATGCGACATTGGCGACGCTGAAGGATGAGTTTGCCGGGCGGCCGCCGGATGCGAGCGAGGAGAATATCCAATCACGCTGCCGCATGCTGCTGTTGATGGGCATTTCGAACAAAACGGGCAAGATGCTCCTGACTACCGGCAACAAAAGCGAGATGGCGGTCGGATACGCCACTCTGTACGGTGACATGGCGGGCGGTTTTGCGCCGATCAAGGATTGCAGCAAGTTGCTGGTCTACCGTCTCGCCGCCTACCGGAATTCGCTCAGCCGCGTCATCCCGCAGCGGGTCATCGACCGCCCACCTTCCGCGGAGCTGCGTTCCGATCAGAAGGATTCCGACTCCCTTCCCCCCTATGAGGTGTTGGACCCGATTCTCGAGGCCTTCATCGAGGAGGACTTGTCGGTCGATGAGCTCGTGGCGCGAGGGTTCGAGCGGGAGACCGTCGGGCGGGTGCTCGATCTCGTCAAGCGCAACGAATACAAGCGCCGTCAGGCGCCTCCTGGAGTGCGTGTAAGCCGGCGTGCGTTCGGGCGTGACTGGCGGTATCCGATTACGAACGGCTATCGGCGGTAGGCGGCCAATTGATTACCAGAACTGCCACCAGCGCTTCTTGATTTCGGCCTGAGCGTCCCGCACCGCGCCCGTGTAGTTGGCCTGGTAGACTTGTTTGGCCTTGTCCGCCAGCGGTTGCAGGTTCAGGCGGTCGTATCCTTCGACGAGAATCGCCAGAGCGTCGTGGACCGCGGGCGCGCCATCATATTGCTCTATGCAGCCCTTCGCGCGTTGCACGGCAGCCACGTAGGCGCCGCGCTTCATATAGTAGCGGGCGACGTGAACCTCGTAGTCTGCAAGCCTGTTGCGTAGATAGATCATGCGTTGCCGCGAGTCGCTCGCGTACTCGCTCTTCGGATACTGCTCGACTACGGTTCTGAACGCGGCGAACGACTTGCGGGCCGTGGTCGGGGGCCGTTGGGTCAAGTCCACTCGAAAGAGCTTCTCGATCGCGTTCGGTGTGCGCTCGAAGTCGACCAGCCCTTTGATGTAATAGGCGTAGTCAACCCGGGGATGGGTCGGGTTCTCGCGGATGAATGTGTCGGCAGCGTCCGTCGCGGACTCTTTCTCACCGGAGCGGTAATATGCGTAAATCAGATCCAGCCGCGCCTGGCGCGCCTGGTCGGTGAATGGGAATCGCGCGGTGAGCTGCTCATAGGTCTTGATCGCCGTGCCGTAGTCATACGAGTCGAGGCTCTTTTTGGCCTTTTTGTAGAGGACTTCGGGGCTCGACTGCTGAAGCTGTCTGTTCTTGTGCGCGCAACCTCCCAAGGCGAGGAGAGCTATGCACAGTGCGACTACGGTGCCGCGCACCGGACCGGTCAGAGACATTTGAAGGGGCCTTTATCTTGGCAACGCGCCGGGTAACTCAGGGGAGTATATCGAATCCTCAGCCTGCACCTCGGACCGGCTCCGCGGCGGTGGAGTTCCGTACGCATTCTCTCACGTTGCCACAGGAGCTCGCGGGCCTGCGGCTCGACCAGGCTCTGGCTCGCGCCTTGCCGCAGTATTCGCGGGGCCGTCTGCAGGCATGGATCGAGGCTGGCGCCGTCGGGGTCGATGGCCGGCGATTGCGTGCCAAGGATAAAGTGCTGGGCGGGGAGCGGGTCCAGATCGAGGCGCGACTCGAAGTCGACGAGCAGGTCTCGGCGGAGGCAATCCCTCTGGACGTCGTTTTCAAAGACCGCGGCTTGTTGGTTATAAACAAACCGCCGGGGCTGGTCGTGCATCCCGGCGCCGGCAATGCGAAGCACACCCTGCAGAACGCGCTTCTGGCTCTCGACCTAAAGCTTGCTGTCGTGCCACGGGCAGGACTCGTTCATCGCCTCGATAAAGACACGAGCGGTTTGCTCGTGGTTGCGCGCACGCCCGAGGTTCACACGGCGCTGGTTGCCGCGCTCGCGGAACGCGAGATAGAGCGTCATTACATCGCGTTATGTATGGGTGTTATGACTGGCGGTGGGACCATCGACGAGCCGATCGGGCGTCACCGTACCCAGCGTACCCGTATGGCCGTCCGGAGTGATGGTCGTGCGGCGGTCACACACTATCGTGTGATGAGGCGCTTTCGCGCGCATACGCTCGTCCATGCGGAGCTGGAAAGCGGTCGCACTCATCAGATTCGCGTGCACCTGGCGCATATCGGCTACCCCGTTGTTGGGGATCCCATCTATGGCGGCCGGCGGCGCGTACCGGCCGGTGCGAGTCCTGTGGTTATCGAGGTGCTCCAGGAATTCCGGCGTCAGGCGTTGCACGCTGCGCGTTTGAAGCTCGTTCATCCGCTCACTGGTGAGGAGATGGAGTGGGAGGCGCCGTTGCCACCCGACATGGCTCATCTCGTTGCGGCGCTTGAGGCGGATGGAAGGAGTCAGTGAGTGTCTGATGGGCGCGGGGTGTGGCGGCGAGCTGCCTTGGAGCGTGCGCTTTGAATGAGATTGCCGCCGCGAGTGGTTTGCAAGTCCTCGTGCCGGATTGGCCGGCACCGGCGCGGGTGCGAGCTGCGTTCACCTTGCGCACGGGTGGTGTTAGCCAGCCGCCTTACGATTCTCTGAACGTTGGCGCTCATGTTGGAGATGTCGGTACCGCTGTCGAGGAGAACCGGCGTCGATTACGTGACATCCTGCATTTGCCGGCGGAACCGGTGTGGCTGAAACAGGTGCATGGGACGGCTGTCGTCGATCTCGACGTGTTGGAGCACGTTACGACTACGATGCCCGCGGATGCTCCGGCCGGGGTGCGTACCCGGGCGCACTTGGTTGGGAATGAATTGCCGCACGTCCTGGAAGCACCATGCGGTGACGCCGCGGTCACGCGTGGTGCTGGGCGTGTCTGTGTCATTCTGGTGGCAGACTGCATGCCAGTGTTGTTTACCACCCGGGATGGCTCCGCAGTAGGCGCCGCGCATGCAGGCTGGCGAGGGCTCGCGAGTGGGGTGCTGGAAGAGACCGTGCGGAAGTTACGTGTCTCGCCGGCTGACCTGTTGGTTTGGCTCGGCCCGGCCATCGGTCAGAGCCATTTCGAGGTCGGCGAGGATGTGCGTGCCGCGTTCGTCTCCTCGGACGGCCTGGCGGAATCTGCCTTCCTGCCCAACACGCGTGGACGTTGGCAGTGCGACCTGTACGCGCTTGCGCGACGCCGGCTCGCCGCACTTGGTATAGAGAGCGTGTTCGGCGGTGGCTGGTGCACGTACGCCGACAGCGCTCGATTTTTCTCGTTCCGGCGCGAGGGTCAATGTGGGCGCATGGCGGCGTTGATCTGGCTGGATTGATACGTCGGGAGTGCGTGGTGAGACTTCGCGATCTGTTCCGTTCGAAACGTTTAGAAACTCCAACGGCGCAGGCTTTGGCTGCAGACGAGCCATCAGGGATATCGGGCGTAAGCGTCGAGGAGATGCTGCGGAAGGCGGAGACGCTGCACGCGGCTGGTCAGTTGGCGGACGCTGTTGCGGTTTACCGCGAGGTGTTGGTTCTGGACCCGCAGAATTGGGTATCCATGAACGCCCTTGCATCATTGGCGCTGGACAGTGGTGAGTTGCAGGAAGCCATCGAGCGTTACAGTGCTCTCGTCGAACGCCAACCGAATTTTGCGCAAGCCTACTACAAACGTGGGAATGCCTATAACCGGCTAGGGCGCTGGTCAGAGGCGCTCGCGGACTACGATCGAGCTGTCACGCTCGATCCGGCATACGCCAACGCCTTCTGCAATCGAGGGTCGGTGCTCGAGCGGCTCGGACGCCGTGACGAAGCTCTGGCGAGTTACGACCGAGCGCTGGCGCTCAATCCGAAAGACGCTTTCGCCTACTACAACCGGGCGGGCGTTCTGCGTGTCTTGAAGCGTTTTGATGAGGCCATTGCCAGCTACGATCAGGCAATTGCGTTGAACGGCGGAGGCTTTGAGGCCTACATAAACCGTGGACTTCTGCAGTACGAGCTATCACTTCATGAGCAGGCGGCGGAGAGCTTTGGCAAGGGGCTCGAGTTGTGTGGCTACTCGAGCGCGCTCGTTCGGGCGGAATCGCCCCCTGTGCTGCCACCTGCGCTCAAATATCTGCCCGGACTGCGACGTCACTTGCTCATGCACATGTGCGATTGGCAAGGTATGGACGCCGATCTGCAACGGATTGCAGAAGGTCTGCGCCAGGAGCTCCAAGTGACCGAGCCATTCCCGCTGCTGGGAATGCTGGATGACCGTGTGCTGCAGCGTGTGGCGGCAGAAAGATGGGCTCGCCAGGAATCGCCGACCGACCATTCCCTGGGGCCCATTACGATGCGATCGCGACGGCCGAAGATCCGTATCGGATATTTTTCTTCGGACCTGAGCGCGCATCCGGTCGCATATCTGACGGCCGGACTGTTTGAGCGGCACGATCGGTCAAAATTCGATCTGACGGCCTTCGCGTTCGGTCCCGAGAGGAAGGATGCCATGCAGGCTCGCCTGTCGAAGGCGTTTGATCGGTTTTTGGATGTGCGTCAAAGCTCCGATACTGAAGTCGCAGCCCTTGCGCGGGACCTTGGCATCGACATTGCGATCAATCTCAATGGGCTTACACAGCACTGCCGCAACGGGATCTTCGCGGCGCGGGCGGCGCCTCTGCAGGTCAGCTATCTCGGCTATGCGGGAACCACGGGTTCACCGTTCATGGATTATCTGATCGCCGACAGCACGGTGTTGCCACGGATGCATCAGAGCGAGTATCTGGAAAAGATCATCTATCTTCCACACTGTTTCATGCCGTTTGATTCGAGTTACCCGATTGCCCCTCGAAATTTTACGCGGGAGGAGCTCGGCTTACCCGCCAATGCGTTCGTCTATTGCTGCTTCAACAACAGCTTCAAGATCACACCTGAGATGTTCGCTGCGTGGATGAGAATAATGTCCCGGCACGAGAACAGTGTGCTATGGCTTTCGCATACCAAGCCCGTCGCCATGAGCAATCTCAGGAAAGAAGCATCCGGATGCGGCATCGATACGCGGCGGTTGATCTTCGCAACTCGATTTGACTCGCTTCCCGAGCATCTTGCCCGTGTGCGGGTAGCCGATCTGTTTCTGGACACTTTTCCCTACAATGCCCATGCTACGGCCGCAGATGCCCTGTGGGCAGGCCTTCCTGTTCTGACTCGCGCCGGAGAAAGCTTTGTCAGTCGTGTCGCTGCAAGCCTCTTGAACGCCGTCGGACTGCCCGAGCTTGTCGCTGGGTCGCTCTCCGAGTACGAGGAGTTGGCTGTGAGCTTGGCAAGCGACGTGGAGCGACTTGGACGCATGCGCGAAGCTTTGGCACGCAATCGATCGACCACCGCATTGTTCGATACCGCACGGTACGTCAAAGATCTCGAGGCGGCATACGAAGCCATCTACACTCGCTACCTTTCCGGCGCGGAGCCGGTCAATATCAACGCGCATCTTGCGGGCTGACCAGGATCGCGAGGCTTCGCATTCCGCGCCTGGACGGCACTGAAGATATAGGCGTCGATTGTCCGTGTCCGGCATGCCAGCCTGCGCGCGCCGAGCCTGTCGGGTGGTCCGGCCGGGCCCCCTTGACGCGCGTGTTATGCTATCTGGCGGGCTCTTAGAAGAAAGCGCAAAGCCTTGCATCTGCTCGCCTGGATTGTCTTCTTCACCGCCATCGGTGGTATCGCCAGCGCATCGTTCGCGGGGTTGTTTCTTCTCGTGCCGCAGGCCGTCGGGCACAAGCTGATGCCTCACTTCGTCAGCTACGCGACCGGAGCGTTGCTGGGCGCGGCGTTGCTCGCACTCTTACCAGAGGCTATCGAGGGTGTCGGTGCCGCTGGTGCGGACAGCATCGGGGTCGCCCTGCTTGCGGGTCTTGGCGTCTTTTTCGTGATCGAGAAGCTCGTGCTTTGGTGGCACACGCATTCCAACAGCCACAATCACGGGCGCGACCGGGGTACGGCCGATACGGCGCACGGCCACGACCATGGTAGCGACAGTCATGCCGACGAGCACGCGCACGGCCATGACCACCATGACCATCGCCATGCCGCTTCCGGTGTCCTGGTCATCGTTGGTGACAGCGTTCATAACGCCCTGGACGGGATTCTGATCGCGGCCGCGTTTCTGACGAGCTTCCCTTTGGGTCTGGTGACGACCTTCGCCGTTGCTGCGCATGAGATCCCTCACCGTGTGGGTGATTTCGCAATCCTCGTCCATTCGGGAATGTCACGCGGCCGGGCCTTGGTCGTGAATATGACGACAGGTCTGGCCTCCATCGCCGGAGGCGTCGGAGCGTACTTCGGGTTGCAAAGAGCGATGGGGATCCTTCCCTACGCGTTGGCCTGCGCCGCTGCGGGATTTCTCTATATTGCCGTTGCCGGTCTCATCCCTGCGCTCCATCGCCGGGTGGACCCGCGTACGAGTCTTGCTCAGGTCATCCTGATGGGGCTTGGCGTCGGTACGATCGCCTGGGCGGAGAGTCTGGCGCATCAGTAGATTCCGAGAGCAGGCGCTCTGTCGCACACTCTTGAACGCCGTGGCTTCCGCCCCACATACGCGGCAACACACCCCCATTTTGGGGGCAATTCTTGGCGGAAACCCCTCATGCGACAGGACAAACTCACCAGCCAGTTCGCGCAGGCTTTGGCCGATGCGCAATCCCTTGCTCTCGGGCGTGATCACCAGCTCATGGAGCCGGCTCACGTCATGCTGAGCCTGCTGGACAGCCAGGGCGGCTCCGTGCGCCCACTGCTCGTGAAAGCCGGGGCGGACGTCAACAAGTTGCGCTCCGAGCTGGGCGCCATGCTCGACCGGCTTCCGCGGGTGGAGGGGACTCCTGGGGAGATCCATGTCTCGAATGATCTCAACAAGGTGCTCAACATCACCGACAAGCTCGCGCAGCAGCGCGGTGATCAGTACATCGCGAGCGAGCTTTTCGTGCTGGCGGCTTTCGAGGATCGCGCGCTCGGGCGGCTTTTCAAGGACGCCGGCATCATCAAGGGCGCGGTCGAGAAGGCAATTGATGAGCTGCGTGGGGGTGAGAAGGTCAACGATCCGAACGCCGAGGGCAGTCGCCAGGCGCTCGAGAAGTACACCATCGACCTGACCGCGCGCGCCTCATCCGGCAAGCTCGATCCGGTCATCGGCCGTGATGACGAGATTCGGCGCACGATCCAGGTCCTGCAACGTCGCACGAAGAACAATCCGGTGCTGATCGGCGAGCCGGGCGTCGGCAAGACCGCCATCGTCGAGGGGCTGGCGCAGCGCATCGTGCGCGGCGATATTCCCAAGACGCTTGCTGACAAACAGGTCGTGACGCTTGATCTGGGCGCGCTCGTCGCCGGGGCCAAGTTTCGCGGCGAGTTTGAGGAGCGTTTGAAAGCTGTGCTCAAAGAGGT
>CAZBTV010000083.1:0-31863 GCA_964494895.1 uncultured Steroidobacteraceae bacterium
AGCGCCGTTCGGCCACGCGAGCAAAAAGCGTGGTTTTTGCCGGGGCGCGCAGCCCCAAGGCCTCCGCCACCTGCGGCGGCGGGGCACATCCATGTGCCTGGACGCGCGTTCGGGGCCTGTACTGTTTATTGACGGAGTCCTGGGCCTGCTTAACAGGTCCTGTTGGGGGAGGATAGTTGACATGCTTCGCAAAGCTGATTTGCTCGGAACCGCCGCCGCACTGGTGTTGCTGTGGCTCATCCCATTCCAATGGCTCGGAGCCGCGCCAATGCCAGCCAAGTCGACCATCACGAGCGAGCCATTCGGACATACGCCGGCCGGCGCCGCGGTTCAGTTGTACACCCTGCGCAATCGCCATGGCATGCAGGCGCGGATCATGACTTATGGAGGCATCATCGTCTCGCTGACCGCGCCCGATCGCGAGGGGCACTATGCGGACGTCGTGCTTGGCTACGACTCGCTCGCGGATTATCTGAAGGGTAATAGCGCGTACTTTGGCGCCATGATCGGACGCTACGGGAATCGAATCGCGCACGGCCGGTTCGAGCTGGACGGCGTGACCTACAAGCTCGCCACCAACAACGGGCCCAACGCACTCCACGGCGGCCTGGTGGGATTCGATAAAGTCGTCTGGAAGGTCGCCAAGGCGGCTGTCGGCGCTCACGGGCCGGAGCTGGAGCTGACTTATCTGAGCCGGGATGGCGAGGAGGGCTATCCGGGCAATCTCAAGGTCAAAGCGACGTACACCCTGATGGAGGATGATTCGCTGCGGCTCGAGTACGAGGCCGTGACAGACAAGGACACGGTTGTGAATCTGACACAGCACTCCTACTTCAACCTGCGCGGGCACGGAGACATTCTCGGGCATGTCCTGCAGATTCCCGCCAGTCGGTTTACGCCCGTCGACGACACGCTCATCCCTACCGGCGAGCTGCGCTCCGTCGCGGGTACTCCCTTCGACTTTCGTCAACCAACAGCAATCGGCGCCCGGATCAACACGCCGGACGAGCAACTCACCAACGGAAAGGGCTACGACCACAACTGGGTTCTGGACAAGGCCCCTGGCGCATTGACCATCGTCGCCAGCGTGTACGAGCGTGAGACCGGTCGCGTGCTGGAAGTCTTCTCGACCGAGCCTGCTGTTCAGTTCTACAGCGGCAACTTCCTGGACGGAACGAGCGTCGGCAAGGGCGGTTGGGCATATGCCCGCCATGACGGCCTGGCGCTCGAGCCACAGCATTATCCAGACTCGCCGAACCACGCGGATTTCCCGTCAGTGGTCCTGAAGCCAGGACAAACGTACCGAAACACCATCATGTACAAGTTCTCGGCGCACTAGGGCGCGCATCGGCCGCTCACGCTATCATGCGCATATCCCTCAGCGGCATCGACTATGTGGTGATCGGTGTCTACTTCGCGTTTGTTGTTGGAATTGGCTGGGCACTGAAGCGCTCGATGAAGCGCAGCACGGATTTCCTGACGTCCGGCCGCTCGCTGCCGGCCTGGATTACCGGCCTTGCGTTCATTTCGGCCAATCTGGGCGCGCAGGAGGTGATCGGCATGGCGGCTTCCGGCGCCAAGTACGGCATCATGACCAGTCACTTCTACTGGGTCGGGGCCATTCCCGCCATGGTGTTCCTGGGTCTGTTCATGTTGCCGTTCTACTACGGCTCCAGGGCTCGCTCGGTGCCGGAGTATCTGAAGCTGCGCTTCGATGAGAAGACGCGCGGCTTCAACGCGGCCACCTTCGCCATCATGACGGTTTTTTCCTCCGGTATTTCCATGCACGCGCTCGCCTCGCTGTTGAAGTTGCTGCTGGGATGGGAGTACAGCGCCTGTATCGCCGTATCGGCAGGCATCGTGCTCGTCTATATCTTCATGGGTGGTTTGAGCTCGGCGATCTACAACGAGGTATTGCAGTTCTGCCTCATCGTGGCGGGTTTCGCGCCGCTCGTGTTCCTCGGGCTGCGGGACGTGGGGGGCTGGAGCGCGCTGCAGGAGAAACTCGTTCCGGTGGCAACCCAACAGGGCTATGCGCCCGGAACCTGGACGCAGTCCTGGTCCCACCTAGGGGCCGCGAATGCCAATCCCATGGGAGTCGAGTGGTTCGGCCTCGTCATGGGGCTCGGATTCGTGCTTTCCTTCGGCTACTGGTGCACGGACTTTCTGGTCGTACAACGAGCGCTCGCGGCGGACTCGCTGTCGGCCGCGCGCCGCACGCCTCTGATCGCCGCGATCCCGAAAATGTTGTTTCCGGCGCTCGTCATCCTGCCGGGAATGATCATCGTCGCCTTGCCGGAGATTGGCGGGCATCCGGTGCTGCCGGTTACCGCTGATGGCACCCCAGATTACAACATGAGCGTTCCGGCTCTGCTCGCCCGGTACTTTCCTTCCGGCCTGCTCGGCATCGGGCTGACCGCTCTCATCGCCTCCTTCATGTCCGGTATGGCCGGCAACGTCACTGCCTTCAACACCGTATGGACTTACGACCTGTACCAGAGCTATGTCGCACCGGGCAGATCGGACCGGCATTATCTATTCATGGGCCACGTAGCGACGGTGGTCGGTGTATTGCTCGGCGTGCTCACCGCGTACCTGGCTGCGGCGTTCAACAACATCATGGACCTGTTGCAGCTGGTGTTTGGTTTCGTGAACGCGCCGCTGTTCGCGACCTTCCTTCTGGGCATGTTCTGGAAGCGGGCCACCGGGCACGGTGCGTTCTTCGGCTTGTTGGGCGGCACGTTGAGTGCCGCGCTCTTCCATGGCTTGTCGCTTCCGGCTGGAGCGGCTGCCGGGTTGAAAGGCGGTTGGATTGCGCCTGAATTCATTTTTCGTAGTGAGATGGGCCAGAATTTCTACGTGGCCATCGTCGCGTGGAGCGCTTGTTTCGTCCTCACGATACTCATCTCCCTGGCGACCACGCGCAACAAGAGCGATGCCGAGTTGCAGGGACTGGTCTATTCGCTGACTCCCCGGCCTGCTGATGCCGCCGAGCCATGGTTCCGCAAGCCGGTGGTCGTCGGCCTCATCGTGCTGGCCGTCACGCTGTTGCTCAATGTCGGGTTTCACTGAAACAGCGCCCAGGAACACCACTTTATGACTTTTGATCTCAGGCTTCCCATTGGCGCGCTCTTTACGATCTATGGCGTATTGTTGGCCGGATACGGCGTGTTGAGCGACCGCGGGCAATACAGCCGCTCCCTGGGTCTCAACGTCAATCTGGGTTGGGGGCTGGTCCTGTTGGTGTTCGGGCTGTGCCTGCTGATTGCTCACGCGCGGACTGGAAAGCGTCCATGAGCGCGGATACAGCCGGGCGCGCCCGCGAGGCGTTTGTCACTCACTTCGGCCGGGCGCCGCGTTGGCTTGCGAGCGCTCCCGGGCGAGTCAATCTGATCGGTGAATTCACCGACTTCAACGACGGCTTCGTTCTGCCGATGGCGATCGAGCGCCGCACGGTGATCGCCGCGGCTCCGAATGGCACGGGCCAGGTCACTTTGCACAGCGAGGCGACTGGAGAGTCTTTCAGCTTCGACTTGTCGGAGCCGCTGCGGCCCCTAGCGAAGGGCCGCTGGTCGAATTACCCGATAGGTGTCCTGGCGGGCTTTCTCGAGCACGGCCTCCACGTCAAAGGTTTTGACGCGCTTATCTGCTCGGGTGTTCCCATCGGGGCGGGTCTTTCCAGCAGCGCGGCGCTCGAGACCGCGATGGCCAGCCTGCTCGAGGTTCTTGCGGGTGCCGAGCTGGATCCCGTGGAGAAGATCCTGCTGTGTCAGAAGGCCGAGCACCGCTATGCCGGCGTGCCGTGCGGCATCATGGATCAATTCATTTCCGCGTCAGGACGCGCCGGCGAAGCGTTGCTTCTGGACTGCCGCTCTTTGCAGCCGACGTGGTTGCCATTGGCTGATCCTTCCATCGCGGTGCTCATTGTCAACACGAACGTGAAACACGAGTTGTCGAGCAGCGAGTATGCCGAACGCCGTAGGCACTGCGAGGTCGCCGCCCGCGCGCTCGGCGTGCCCTCTCTGCGAGAAGGCACGTTGCAGAAGCTCCAGGAAGCTTCGAGCGCCCTGGACGAAATGAGCGTTCGATGCGCCCGGCACGTGATCACCGAGATTGATCGTACGGTCCGCGCTGCTGGCTGCATACGACGAGGAGAGTGGCAGGAGCTCGGGCGTCTCATGTATGAGAGTCATGCCTCCTTGAGGGACGATTACGCTGTGAGTTGTCTGGAGCTGGATGCGGTGGTGGAGATCGCGCACGGCATCGGTCGCAACGGTGGCGTGTTTGGCTGTCGCATGACGGGTGGAGGTTTTGGAGGTTGTGCCGTCGCGCTCATCGAAGCATCGGCCGAGGAAATGCTGGTGGACGAGATCGGTGCTTCCTATAAGGATCGGACTGGAAGAGAGGGAGCACTGTTCGTCTCGCGTCCCGCCGCGGGCGCTACCGTCGTGGAACTTTGAGTGTGTCCGTGAGTAGCCGCGACCTTCTATTGGATCAACCGCACCGGCGTTTCAACGCCTTGACCGGCGAGTGGGTCTTTGTTTCCCCGCACCGGAACCGGCGCCCCTGGCAGGGACGTATCGAGGTGCCGTCCCTGGCCGCTCGGCCGCAGTACGATCCGCAGTGCTATCTCTGCCCGGGTAATCTTCGTGCAGGCGGTGAACACAACCCGCCGTATGCTTCGACTTACGTTTTCACCAACGATTTTCCGGCATTTCTGCCCGAGACCCCTGAGCAGGATGCGACCACGCACCCGTTGCTTCGCGCCGAAGTGCACGCTGGCACGTGTCGGGTCGTGTGTTTCTCGCCCCGGCACGATCTCACACTGGCGCAGATGGCGGTCGCAGATATCCGGGCGGTGGTGGACACCTGGGCCGAACAGGTGACTGAGCTTGGCCAGCGCTGGCGTTGGGTGCAGGTGTTCGAAAACAAGGGCGATCTCATGGGGTGCTCCAACCCCCATCCGCATGGACAGATCTGGGCCGGTGATTTCATCCCAACTGAAATCGGCAAAGAGCTCGCGCAACAGAAGCTCTGGCTCGAGGCTCATGGGGCTCGAGGCAAGCCGCTGCTCCTCGAGTACGCGACGCTGGAAGTCAAGTCCAATGAGCGCACGGTAGCGCAGAACGAAGAGTGGCTCGTCGTCGTGCCGTGGTGGGCGATGTGGCCTTTTGAAACTCTTCTGTTGCCGCGGCATGCGGTGTCAAGTCTGCCTGAGCTGACTTCCACGCAACGCGACTCGCTGGCCGGGATTCTCAGTCAACTGCTGAAGGCCTACGACAATCTCTTCGGGATCTCTTTTCCCTACTCGTTCGGCTGGCACGGAACGCCGACAGGGGATGCGCGTGACCCGCAAAATGCGGCGGCCGTGCAGCTTCATGCCCATTTCTATCCCCCACTGCTACGTTCGGCCACGGTGAGGAAGTTCATGGTGGGTTACGAGATGCTCGCCGAGGCACAGCGCGATCTGACGGCCGAACAGGCGGCTGAGCGTCTACGTCAGAGCCTGGCCTGAGTGGCAGGCACGCGGACGCGTCTTCGCTGGGAAGACCATTGCCCTGACTGATCCCCGCGGCCGGTGGACTTTGGCAGTGCAAAGCGGCAGGGCGCAGGTGCTAGCATGTGCTATGCACAAAAGACATCCCTGTTATCTCCTCCTGCTTGCGTGGGTCGTCCTCTTCGGAGGGGCGGCAGCGGCGAGTGCGAAAACCTCTTCCCTGGAGTCGCGTCTCGCCGAGCAGAATGCGCTGTTCGATGAGCAATATGAGTCCGACCTGAAGGCACACCCGGAGCTCGCGACCGCTTACGGCGATTATCGCTATAACGACCGGTTGAACGACTATTCGCTCGCGGAGACCGCGCGTCAGCATCAGAGAGACATGGACTTTCTGGCGCGCCTGAAAGCCATCCCCGTGACTGGCTTCGCGGAGCAGGACGTACTCTCGCATCAGGTCATGCAGCGCGTCCTCGAGCAGCGCATCGCGAACTACGGGTTCAAAGAATATGAGATGCCTGTCAGCCAGTTGGATGGCCCACAAGTCCATTTGTCCGATCTGCCGCTCGCTGTGCCTTTCGATACGGTAAAGCAGTACGAGGACTACATAGCACGGCTTCACCAGATTCCCCGGGTATTCACGCAAACCGAAGAAGTCCTGCGCGCCGGCAAGGCGGACGGTCTCATGCCTGTGCGCTTCCTGCTCGAGAGGGTTCCTGCCGAATGTGAGGGCGTGATAGCGGCCGACCCTTTCCTCAGGCCCACCAACAAATTTCCGAGCGGCATTTCCGAGGAGGACCGTCGGCGTCTGACCAAAGAGATCACCGAGGTGGTGGTGAAGGAAGTGTTGCCGGCCTATCTGGCGTTCGGCAATTTCATCGCCGAGGAGTATGCCCCTTACGGTCGCACCACCCTCGCCGTGACTTCATTGCCGGGAGGGGAGCAGCGCTATCTGAACGATATTCACAGCCGCACGACCCTGACCAGGCTGTCCCCTGAGCAGATCCACCAGATCGGCCTGCACGAGATCGAGCGCATACAGGGGGAGATGCTGGCAGTGGCGCGGAGAGCCGGCTTCCCCGACCTCGCTTCCTTCCGGGAGTCCTTGCGCAAGGATGCCCGATATCGTCCCACCTCTTCGGAACAGATCGTCGATGACTTCCGCAGGTACATCACCCAGATGCAACCCAAGCTTCCGGAGCTGTTCGGTTTCGTTCCCGACTCCCCGGTCACAGTCGAGCCGATGCCGGATTTCGAGCCCGGCAACCCCACTCACTATCAGACCGGAACACCGGATGGTAAGCGGCCGGGAAGGGTGATCGTAGCGATCTCCAACTTCGCGCAGCGCTCATTGGTCGATGACGAGGCGACCGCATATCACGAAGGCGTTCCGGGTCACCATATGCAGCTCTCCGTGGCCCAAAAGCTTCCTGATCTGCCGAAGTTCCGGCGCCACGGCGGCAATCCCGGCTTCGTGGAGGGTTGGGCGTTGTATGCCGAAGAGCTTGGCAAGGAAGTGGGCTTCTATCAGGACCCTGTCAGTGACTACGGCCGTTTATCCAGCGAGCTGTTTCGAGCGGTGCGCCTGGTGGTCGATACCGGCATCCATGCCAAGGGATGGACGCGCGAGCAGGTCGTGGAGTTTTTTCGCAAAGCCGACGCGGTGGATGAGCCGACGATTCAGGCGGAGACCGATCGCTACATCGCCTGGCCGGCGCAGGCACTGGCGTACAAGCTTGGACAATTGAAGTTCCGCGAGCTGCGCGCTCGTGCGCGCAAGGATCTCGGTTCCCGGTTCGACCTTCGCGCCTTTCACGACGAGATGCTCAACGGCGGGGTTCTGCCGCTGGACCTGCTGGAGGAGCGTACGGACAGTTGGATCCGCGAGCAGAAACATCTCTCGGGAAGTCGGGGCACATAACTACAACCGGTAAAGCCCCTGGGGTGCTGCGCGCCGGGGAGCGGCGCGAGCGCCTGGGAAAATGCGCTTCGTCCGGCCCCTGGCCTCGCAGGTCCATGGTTTCGCCCCAATGTATGCACGCCCCAAGTGGGTGCGGTGGCGGCAGGGAAGCGCCAGATTGTGTGCAATCGTAGTGCTCGTTACGAGCTCGAACGCCGAATGAGGGCGTTGTAGTCCATCCCCCAGGTAGCGAAAAAACAGCATCTGCGAGCACCAGAAGAGCCCGGGTTCTGCCGGCACGTTTCCGGTTGGCATAGGCTTTGCTCTCATAACGCGCGTTGGGCCCGCACGATGTCCGGTACGTGCGACGCGCATTCAACAACATGATCCGGGGGAACGACAAGCAACACCATGGCGCACCCATTCAAGAAACCTGTCAGCTTCGCCCTGATGTGCCTGGTGTGCTCGGCCGCCTTCGGGGCCGAGGTCGCCGCCACGGACGCCACTTCGGCGGGTGCGGCGCCTGGAGCCACTGACAGTCTCGAGGAGGTTGTGGTCAAGGGAGTGAGGTTGGAGGATCAGGTCAGCCCGCTGCAGCGCCGGGTGAGCTCGGTGTTGGGATTGGAGATGTCGGTCCTCGACACTCCGCGCTCGGTTACCGAAATCAATACGGCCCAGATTCGAGACGAGTCGATCGTCGACGTCACCGATTTCGTCAAGATCGTCTCGAGCGCCTACACGAACTATCAGTTCGGCGGGCCGAACGTGCCGTTTCTGCGTGGCCAGTCCGCGGAGGTGTTCCAGAATGGGATGTTGCGTACACCACGCAACGACGGACAGCCGCTCAGCTTCAACTCGGTCGAAGGGTTCGATATCGTCAAGGGCCCGGCGGACGTGGTGTATGGCCCCACGGGCAACGTCGGCGGATATGTGAATCTGGTCACGAAGCGCCCTTATTTCGATGGCCCGCGCGCCGCCGCCACTGTCACGGCTGGCGATTTCGGCAACCGCAGGGCGCAGCTGGACATCAGCGGTCCGCTGACGGACCAGCTTGCCTACCGGGTCAGCTATGAGGGCGTGTTTTCCGGAAGCTACTACCGTTTCGGCTACGATCATTCCAATGATATCTATGCGGCTCTGCGTTGGAAACCGAGCTCGGAGCTGACGGTCGACTTCAACACCGAATTTTACCTGGCTCACTATACCGAGAACACCGGCATCAACCGCCCGACCCAGCAACTCATCGACAGCGGGCTCTATTATCAGGGTACGGGCGTGAGTCCTTTCGTGGACCCCGGACAGGATCCGCGTAACTTCCTCTCGGTCATCAACGTGACTGGCGTCGTGCCGATCAACCGCAGCTGGCAGCTCGTCGCGCCCGATGATCACGACAAGGGCACCAATTACCAGGCGCAGCTCGACATTACGGATGCTCTGACCGATACCTTGACGATCTCGAACAAGACCTACTTCGAGGACTACTCGCAGCTCCAGCTCGAGTATGCCCAGCGTTACTACAACAACATCCAGGAATCATACAACTTCGAGGACCGGTTCGAGGTGCGCGGCAAGTCCGCCAACAACCACCTCATCACGGGCGTGGCGTATCGCTTCATGCACGTGCTGGCCTATGGCGACTTTTTCAATGAATATCTCAACGCCACGGATATCACGACCAATCCCGCGAATTTCCCCATTACGCAGCTCTTCGGCGTGCTGCCGGTTCCCGGCAGGAGCAACCAGTTCGCCACACCCGGAGCCGCGTACGCAAGCCCGGCCTACCCGAACTCCATCGCGAACACGCAGAAGCAGAATTCGAGTCAGGTCGGCCTGTTTTTTCAGGATATCTACAATCTGACGAGCAGGCTGAGCGTGCTCGCCGGCGTGCGGGGTGACCTCATCCATGAGAGCCTGACGGATCCCCTCGTGCCCCCGGGGTTCGTGCCGGCGCGCTCGACGACGACGCAAGGGGAGGAGGCGATCGATACCAGCGTCACCTACAAGGCCGCTTCCTGGAACACTTTCTACGTCACTGTGGACTACAACCAGTCCCCGGTTGCTACTACTGGCGGCGGGTTCGCCGCGTTCAGCGGCGACCGGATCCTCGCGAGCGATTTTCACATCAAGAACTGGCTCTACGAGACGGGCTCGAAGCTGGCGTTCTTCGATAACTCGCTGTATCTCACCGCTGCCGGTTTCTTCCAGAAGCGGGCACAGACGGACCAGTTCAATAACACGAGCAAGGTCGAGGCGCTGGGCGCGGAGCTCGAGCTCAACTACCAGCCGAACCAAAACTTCTCGGCAACCGCGGCCTACAGTTACCTCGATGCCTGGCTGCCTGATTTGAGTGGGGGACTCGCTTTCACGGAGAATGTCTACGATGCGTTCGCGCCGCCATACGGCACCGGTGTAGGAAGTCCAAACTTCAACTCCCTGCCGCTCGGCAGATACCGCTTGCCCACTGTGCCGTCCGAGCTCTTCAGCGGGTTTGCCAAATATCGCACCGATCTCGGCGTCGGAGCCAGTGTCGGTCTGGTCGTGACCGGTCCGATCAACACCTCGTACCTCGGCAACGTGACCATTCCGACTCAATATGCCCTGGATGCCGGTCTCTTCTATGAGGCGAGGAATTGGGCCGTACGCGCCAATTTCTACAACGTCACCGACCAGAAGAACTGGATTGCCGAAGGCGCCGCCGAAGGCAACGATCTCATTACCGCAGCCCTGCCGTTTCACTTCCAGATCAGCGCGACGGTCAAATTCTAACGAGGTAACTTCAGCTCCATGGGAAGATCTTCGCGGCGCTTTGGCGTATTGATGATGCTTGCCGGTGCATGCGCGCAAGTCCTCTCACTGGCCGCCGAGGCGCAAGATGTACCTGCGGCGGCTCATATTCCGACGGCGACCCGGGTAGCGCGCCCCATCAGCTTCAACGAGGAGACCCGTATCCGCCAGGAGCTGGTGCAGGTAGCCCTCGGCAGGCGGCCGGGCGATCTGATCATAAGAGGGGCGGCCGTCCTCAACATCTTTACGCTATCGTGGGAGCCGCGCCAGGATATCGTCATCCGGGGAAAGCGGATCGCGTGGGTCGGCCCTTCAGGGCAGTGGAAGGGCACCTGCTCCAACATCTTCGACGCGCAGGGTCTATGGGCCGTTCCCGGCTTCGGTGAGTCCCACAAACACATCGAAAGCACGTTGTTGTCTCCCGAGTGGGAGGCCGCACTGGTGATTCCTCTCGGGAATACCTGGACGACCGAGGGCTCGCATGAGTTTTCCAACGTCAGCGGGGCGCACAATGTCGAATTCTGGCTCACGCCCGAGCACCATGGCAGCCCGCTGAAGATTTTCCCGGCCCTGGGGTCGGCCACCCCACCTTCGGCATTCGAGGTGGGTGGCGGCAACTACGCCTATAAGGAGATTGCCGACAACATCCACGGCAGTCTGGAGGTCCAGGGACTGGACGAGGTAATGGACTGGCCGGCGGTTTCGGAGCCTGCGCACCCGGGATACCAGCGCATCTGGGAAGATATCCAGGCCACTCGGGATGCGAGAGGTGTGATCGATGGCCATGGCGCCGGCCTGTGGGACCTCGAGCGGATCAACGCCTTCGCGGCTACCGGCCTGACGAGCGACCACGAGACGCGCCAGGCCGAAGAAGCGTGGGACAAACTACAACACGGCCTCTTTCTGCAGCTGCGCGATGAGAATATCGAGCGTGCCGTGCCCTTGTTCGTCAAGAAGGGGCTCAAGGACTGGTCCAACATTTCCCTGGTGACCGACGATCGCAACGTGGCCGATACCCTGAAGCAGGGCACCATGGACTACCACGTGCGGCTGGCGATCAAAATGGGAGCGCCCCCGGAGGCCGCGTATGCGATGGCGAGCCTCAATCCCGCCAAGCACGCCCACATGGAGTCCCTCGTAGGCTCGATCGCTCCAGGCCGTTACGCCGACGTCGTTCTACTTACTTCGGTCAAGGACGTCGCGATCAAGTATGTATTCGCGAACGGGCAACTGGCGGCCAAGGATGGGAAATACCTGCTGCCCGTGCCCAAGATCGATTGGCCCACATGGGCGACCAACACCATCCACATCGGACGCAGGCTGACGGCGAAAGATTTCGAGATCCTGGCTCCGCCCGGCAAGACTACGGTGACCGCGGCTATCCAGGCGCCGAATTACACCGACCCTGAGCAGAAGACAGCGACCCTTTCAGTCATCGACGGTGCGGTACAACGCGATCCCGCGCACGACATAGTCAAAGTGGCGATCGTAGACCGGTATACCGGTCAGGCGAGGCTCGGGAAGATGTTCTGGACGGGCCTCGGGCCCAGGACACCGGATTCGGCCATCGCGACCTCAGTGTCGCATGACCTGCACAACATCACTGTCGTGGGCTCCAGCGATGAGGCCATGGCGATCGCAGTCAATCGCATCGCTGCAATCAACGGGGGCATTGTGTTGGTCGATCGCGGCAAGGTCACGGCTGAGATGCGCCTGGAAATCGGCGGGCTGATGACCAGCCGGCCGATCGCCGCGGCGGCGAGCAGCATGGAGGATCTGTACGCGAAATCCGACGCGCTGGAATGGATCGGCAGCCCGGGCTTTCCGCGCAGAGTCATTTTCGCCATGATCACGTGCAGTCCGTTTACCTGGCGCCTGGTCGTTCCATACCCGGGCAATCCGAGCGGGCTGGTGCTAATGCAAACGGGAAAAACCCTGCCGATCGTCTGGTAACGTCTTTGTGCGCCAGACGGCTGTTGCTCGCGTTGGGGCTGCTCGGGGCGCTTCCTGTTGCCGGAGCCCACACCATGATGATGACTCAGGTGCTGGTCTCATTCGAGCGGCCGGAATCCGTGCAGGTGAGGCTCGACATCGATCTCACCCTGCTGCTGGGCTCTCCCGAGCGCTACTATGATCTCGCCACCGAAGCGCCTCAGCGCCAACAGCAGGATGTCAGGCGCATCGTTCCGACAGTGGTCGGAAACCTACAACTCTTTGTCGGGGGGCAGCGGCTAGCGCTCGCGTTCAGCGGTTTCTCTCCGGCCAAAGCACAGAAATCCGACTATCTGGATGCCTCGACGAGCAAGCTCTCGAGGCTCGACTTCGTGGCGGCCCTACCGGCCAGCGGTGGCCCGCTACGGCTCGTCATTCCCCTCGGAGCACCCGTGGACTATCCGGTTGCCTACACCGTGCGAATCCCCTCTGCGCACGTTTCAGTGACGCGGTGGCTCGAAGAGGGAATGCATGAGAGCGATCCCCTGGTGTGGGCCGACAAAGTGCCGAGATGGCAGCTATCCGTGTCCAACGCTGATGCGCGTACGTTCCGGTCTCGAATCGATCCTGATGTGCTTCCCTGGTACCGCCAGCTGGCGCTCTATCTGCGCCTGGGGTTTCGTCACATTGTCCCGGAGGGAGTCGATCACATTCTATTCGTGCTCGGCTTGTTCTTTTTGGGGATCACCGGAAGCAAGCTCATTTCCCAGACTACGGTGTTTACCGTGGCACACGCCACTACACTCTTCCTGTCCACGTACGGCGTTTTCAGTCTGCCGGCCCGATATGTCGAGCCGGCCATCGCCCTGTCAATCGCGGTGATTGCACTGGAGAATATTTTCGAGCGGAGGTTGGGGCCGGGACGGCTGCTCGTTGTATTCGCGTTCGGCCTGGTCCACGGGCTGGGGTTCGCGAGCAGCCTGAGCGAGGTGCCCTTCCCGAAACACGATTTCCTGGTGGCGCTGCTCGGATTCAACTTCGGGGTCGATTTCGGGCAGCTTTTCGTAATAGGCCTTGCGATTCTCGCGGTCGGCTGGTTTCGCGACCGGCCGTGGTTTCGCGCTCGCATCGCGATTCCCTGCTCCGCCGCTATCGCCGTGGCCGGTCTCTCATGGGCCGTGCAGCGCGCGGTTCACTACTACAGCGCGAGCTGAGGCCACTATCTCCAATATAGAAGGCGCCCCACGGGCAGGCGCGTCGCGACGCCGCCAGCACGGAGCACTTCACCGAAGAAGAGCTCCTGCCGGCGGCTGCTATCAGGCAACACTCAACTGATGGTAATCCGTCGCGGTTGGGCCTTAGGATGCTTGGCGATCGAGATCTCGAGCACTCCGTTACGTCCAGTGGCGTTGACTTTGTCGGCATCCGCGGTGTCTGGCAGTATGAAGCGGCGATAAAAGCGTCCCTGACGTCGTTCGCGCCTCTGCTGCTGTGGGGCGCTTTCGCTGCCTCCTCCGGTACGCTTCTCCTCCTGCCGCTGACCGGCTACCGTGAGCACCCCATTGTCCAGGGTAATCTCCACGGACTGTGGATCCACACCCGGCAGATCGACGAGCAGCTCGAAGCGGTCCGTGTATTCGGATACGTCGACCGCCGGAACCCAGTCCGCGGTTGCGCTGCTGCTTTCGTGCTCGTTCCCGTTCGCGAGGCTGCCGAAAACCTTATTGATGTCGTTTTGCAGTTGGGACACCAGTGCCCAAGGTTCATATCGAGTGGCCATCGAAACTTCCTCCAAGGTTTGATGATCATGGCGCCCCACGCGCGGGTACGCCCCGCCGCTCATATAGGGTGTACCCAATGGGTTTCAAGGGGGGGCTGGCCCCGTCAGTGCCTGGCTGGAGCCCATGTCAGCGCAGTCCTACAGTCCAGCTCAGGGAACCGCTCGAGCCACTCTGCGTTGCTGCATCGGTTGGGTGAGATATGTGAAAGCGCCCCTCGACGTTATGCAAAGTGAGATGAACGCCCAAGTACTTTCCGGAGCCCCGGTCCGTACCGGGGTGAGTGGCCTGGACGAGATCCTCAACGGTGGCCTTACCCCGAACCGTCTCTACCTGCTGGATGGCAACCCTGGCGCAGGGAAGACTACTCTCGCGCTCCAATTCCTGAAGTGCGGGGCTGCGCTGGGAGAGCGAGTCCTGTATTTGACTCTCTCGGAGACGCAGGCAGAGCTCACCGATACCGCCCGCGCCCACGGGTGGTCGCTCGAAGGTATTCGTATAAAGGAGTACATCCCGACGGACGGCGCCCTGGAGCGCGACGCTGGGCTTACGATGTTTCACTCGGCGGAAGTTGAGCTCGGCGAGACGCTCAGCCGGATCCTTGCGGACATCGAGGCGGAGAGGCCACAGAGGATTGTCATCGATTCCTTGTCGGAAGTGCGGCTGTTGTCTGAAACGCCGTTGCGCTATCGCCGCCAGATTCTCGCGCTCAAACGTTATTTCAGCGAGCGTGCCTGCACCGTGCTGCTGCTCGACGATAGGAGTGAGTCCGACGGTGACGCACACGTCCAAAGTATTACCAACGGCGTCATTTCTCTCGAGCATACCGTTACGCCGTACGGGTGTGATCAGCGGCGGCTAAGGGTGCGCAAGATGCGTGGCCGTGTGTTTCAGCAGGGCTTGCACGATTACACCATCCGCACCGGTGGCTTGGTTGTTTTCCCGCGGCTGGCCCGTGCCGAACCGGGGTCGACGGAGTGCGGTATTCTTTCGAGCGGAATCCCTGCGCTGGATGCGCTGTTGGGAGGCGGGCCGCAAGCCGGCACCAGCACCCTGTTCACAGGACCCGCTGGATGTGGCAAAACGACGATTGCCATGCAATACGTCGCTGCTGCCGCAGCCCGTGGAGTGAAGGCGTCGGTGTTTCTGTTCGATGAGCTTGCGAGCCTTATGTGCGACCGCTTGCGTGCGGTAGGCCATGATCTTGGAGGCCTGGTCGAGAAAGGCATCCTTTGCCTGCGTCAGCTGGCTCCCACCGAATTGTCTCCGGGCGAATTTGCCTTCCAGGTGCGCCAGCAAGTCGAGTCCGGCGTGCGCATCATTGTTATCGACAGCCTGAACGGCTATCTGAACGCCATGCCGCACGACCCGTTCCTGGCGGCGCAGCTGCACGAGCTGCTTGCGTACCTGGGAAGCCGGGGCGTCACGACTCTCATGATCGTGGGACAGCAGGGAATCGTCGGCTCGCATATGCCCACCCCGGTCGACGCCAGCTATCTTGCCGACAGCATCGTATTGTTTCGCTTTTTCGAGCTTCAAGGTGAAGTGCGGAAGGCAATTTCCGTCACCAAGAAGCGCGGTGGCTCGCACGAAAACACGATACGGGAACTGACCATCGATGCCGGGGGTGTGCGTGTTGGTGACCCGCTCTCGAAATTTCAAGGCGTACTGACGGGTGTTCCGATGCTTCCTGACTCGACCACTTTGAAAATGGGGTTGACCTCCAATACCTGACATGGCGGCGGCGATCGAGTCACGGGTTCTATTGCTCGCTCCGACAGCGCGCGACGCAGCGGTGACAATACGCCTGTTGGCGGGGGCAGGGATCGCCGCCGAGGCTTACGCCGATATGACGGCCCTGGTCGCGCAGCTTCATGCGGGTGCGGGCGCGGTGATCCTGACAGAGCACGCTGCGCGATCACTGCACCCGTTGGGAGCGGTACTTCTGGCTCAGCCGTCCTGGTCGGAGCTTCCCATCATAGCGCTGGCACGCGACGGGCAGCCCACCGACCCCGTGGGCCATTTGCGCGGTCTTCCCGGCTTGGTACTGCTCGAGCGCCCGGTCCGCGCCAGAACTCTGCTGAGCGCGGTTGCCGCCGCACTCAGGGCGAGACAGCGCCAATACGAGATGCGCGGACAGTTCGAGCAGATCCAGGCGGCCAACGAGGAGCTGAACCGCGCGGCACGGGCCAAGGATGAATTCGTCGCGACGCTGGCGCATGAGCTACGGAATCCTTTGAGCGCCATGGGTAACGCGGTTCACTTGCTCAGTGCCGCGGAATCCCGGCCGGCAACAGCCACCCTGGCCCGCGAGATCCTGGGGCGCCAGGTGCGCCAGATGACCCGGCTGCTGGACGACCTGCTGGACGTTTCGCGAATCACCCGCAATCGTCTCGAGCTGCGCAAAGAGCGCACGCGCTTCTCGCTCATTGCCGCCGCCGCGATAGAAACCTCCGGACACGTCATCAGTGTCAATCGGCATCGCCTGGTCTTGAGCCTCTCGGCCGAAGAGGTGTATCTCGATGTCGATCCCGCGCGCATTTCCCAAGTGCTTTCCAACTTGCTGACCAACGCGGCGAAATACACCGAGCCGGGCGGACTCATCGAAGTAACCCAGACATGTGTGGACGAGGAGATTCTCATCTCGGTGCGTGACACCGGCATCGGCATCGCACCTGAGCAGACCGGAAGCATTTTCGGAATGTTCACCCAGTTACGACCGGCGCTGGACCGATCTGGCGGCGGCTTGGGGATTGGATTGTCCCTGGCCAAAGGTCTGGTCGAGCTGCACGGCGGATCCATCAGCGCGCGCAGCGACGGTGTGGGCCTCGGCAGCGAGTTCGTTGTTCGTTTGCCGGTGGTGCCGGGTGCGCACCCGGCGCTTGCCGTGCGGGCAAACGATGCGCCGTCGCACCGTACTTTCGTGGCCGAAGACAATGCGGACAGCCTCCTCGCAGTCGCCGAGTTGTTGCGCATCCAGGGCTGATTTCAACTCAATGCGTTTGCGTGCCGGCAACTCGCACCGGGCCGTCTGAGGCCTGTTCGATATGCGAAAAACACCAGCGCCTGCTTGACGGCGCGGACGGCAGGGTCCACGATGCATTCGTATATCGAATGTAATTTCGATATTCGAAAATATGCGCTTCGCCGTGGGGGAGCAGACGACGTGAAGATCGGACGGCAGACATATCGTAGCTCAGCCATCTCGACTTCGAACGAGGAAACCATTCTGGTTCGCGGCCGTGATCTGGCCGGCGAGTTGATCGGCAACATCGACTTCACCGAGTATTTCTGGCTGTTGGTGACCGGAAGCACGCCCTCGGTCGCGCAGCGCCGTGTCCTCGACGCTACTCTGGTAGCGATCGCCGAGCACGGCCTGGTGCCCAGCGTGCAGGCGAGTCGCATGACCTTCGCGGCCGCACCCGAGGCACTGCAGGGCGCCGTCGCGGCGGGTCTCCTCGGATGTGGCTCGGTTGTGTTGGGCTCATCGGAGGCCGCAGGCCAGTTCTTCGCTGAAATAGCTGCGCGCGCGGGGGCGGGGGAGAGTCTTGAAGATGCCGCTGTAGCCGTCATCCGCGACTATCGCAGCGGCGGCCGCGCTATTCCGGGCTACGGCCATCCCTTGCACAAGGGTTACGATCCGCGCGCCCGTAAGTTGGTTGCCGTGGCGACTGAAGTGGGATGCGCTGGCACTCATGTGGAAATCGCCGGGACAGTCGAGAAGCTTCTGCCGGGAGTCGTCGGCAAGTCGCTCGCCATGAATGTCTCCGGGGCGATTCCGGCCGTGCTGCTGGATGCGGGCTATCCCCTGACGGGTTTGAAAGGCGTGCCCCTTCTGGCGCGCACCGCCGGCCTGATCGCGCATCTGGTGGAGGAGTTGCAACGGCCGATCGGATTCGTTCTTTCCCATGCCGCGGCGGGCGCGATCGACTATAGCGGAGAGGCGCCCGA
This sequence comes from uncultured Steroidobacteraceae bacterium, assembly GCA_964494895.1. Lineage (GTDB taxonomy): Bacteria > Pseudomonadota > Gammaproteobacteria > Steroidobacterales > Steroidobacteraceae > 13-2-20CM-66-19. The sequence goes on from CAZBTV010000083.1 coordinate 17,840, forward strand.
GGGCTTCAGGTCGAGCCATGACTGACGCCACGAGTAAGAACAGGAACGTGGGAGCTCTGGGCGGCCTGCGAGTCATCGAGCAGGGCACATTCATCACGGGCCCGTGCGCGGGAATGATGCTCGCGGACCTTGGCGCTGACGTCATCAAGATCGAAAGCCGCGAAGGCGATCCCTACCGAAGCTATCAAGGCGGGCAGTACTCCCCTCATTTCCAGGCCTACAATCGAAACAAGCGCAGCATCGCTCTCGACCTCAAGAACGCAGCCGAACGGGAGCTGTTCGATGGCTTGATCCGGGAAGCGGACGTATACATCCAGAACTTCAGGCCGGGCACGGCGGAGCGGCTCGGCGCTGGCGTCGATCGCCTGAGGCAGTTGAATCCGCGACTGGTCTATTGCTCCATCAGTGGCTTCGGGGCGAGCGGTCCCTACGTGGAGCGGCCTAGCTACGACTCGGTCGCGCAGGCACTGAGTGGCTTTCTGAGCGTGATCGTGGATCCCGCGAATCCGCGATTCCTGGGTCCGGCCCTGGCGGACGCTATCACCGGCCTCTATGCGGCAAACGGAGTACTGGGCGCTCTCGTCAGGCAGGCCCGCCTGGGGGAGGGCGCGCTAGTCGAAGTCTCCATGCTCGAGGCAATGGCCCACTTTGCCGTAGAGCCGTTCGCGGCCTATTTCGCGCTCAACACGGTGCCGCACTCGAGCGACCGGCCGAGGCTGGCGCAGGCCTACATTCTGAAGACCTCTGACGAGCGTCTGATAGCCATTCATCTGTCGTCGCTCGAGAAGTTCTGGACAGGGCTGGTGGCCGCACTCGAGGATCCGGCGCTCGCGCGTGATCCACGTTTCAGCACGCGTCAAGCGCGCATTGATAATTACGAGGGGCTGCGCGCAGAGCTGACAGCCAGGTTCGCAAAGCGTGACCTGGCGCATTGGAACGAGCGCCTGGCGCGGGAGGATGTGCCCCACGCGCCCATCAACTCAATCAACGATGTCATCGCAGATCCGCAAGTGGAGCATCTGGGGCTGATTGTGCCGGCCGAAGGATCGCAGGGTGCCGACCGGGCAGTGCGTCCAGCCGTGCGTTACGAAGGCGAGCGTGCCCAGAGTGTGCAGGCAGCGCCGCTGTTGGATGAGCACGGGGCGGCCATTCGGGCCGCGCTCGCACGCGGAGAGAGATGGCCGACGCGATAATGAGGATACGAACGAGCCAATAGTGCAGTTGCTTTTGAGGGGGAGCGAACGTGCGCATGAGAGATACCGGAAGGCTTGTCACCATGGTGGCTGTCGGACTTGCGGAGCTCGTGCCAGGGATAGCGCCAGCGCAAACGGAAGAGCTGACCGAAGTCGTCGTGACGGCCCGAAAACGTGACGAGTCATTCCAGAACGTTCCAATCACGGTGGATGTGCTTACGGAGCAGACGATCCAGTCCGCGGGAATCGAGAGCCCACGTGACTTCATTGCGTTGGTTCCGAACATGACACTGGTCGAGACGCAGAACGCCGGGAACTCCTTCGTCACCATACGTGGCATCTCACAAGCGAGGAACAGCGAGCCCTCGGTTGCGGTGTTGGTGGACGGAGTGCTCGAGACCAACCCGTACGAGTTCGATCAAGAGCTGTTCGATATCCGCCAGATCGAGGTGCTCAAGGGCCCACAGGGAGCATTGTACGGCCGAAATGCCATCGGCGGCGCCATCATCATCAACACCAAGGAGCTCGCGAGCCAGCTCGAGGGTAGTGCCAAACTTTCGGTGGGTAATGGCCCCGAAGAGCGAGCCCAGGCCGCCGTGAGCGGACCGATCGATCCGGCCGGCACCTTGAAATACCGTGCCTCCGTGAACGTGTACAGCACCGATGGATATCTGAACAACGTGTATCTGGGCGCGAAGGCGGATCCGGTGAAGGACTACTCGGGCAGGTTGCGCCTGGTGTGGAAACCGCTCGACTCCCTCAGCGCGGATCTGCGTGTCTATGTCGATCGCCTGGAGACCCAGGCTTACTATTTCGTCATCCCACGCAACGACGAGGCAAACCCGTTCAGCAGCTTCACGACCCCGCCGGACGCCAACAACACCACGACGCCGATTACCGTAAACAATCCCGGGGAGGACAACCGCGACATATTCGACACGGCGCTGAAGCTCGACTACGACACCGGCTACGGGACCATCACCGCCATCACCGATTACGACCGGACCCGGGAGATCGATACCGGAGATGCCTACGATTTTCGCCCGATCCCCAACTCGGTCTACAAGGCGTTGCTCGGCTTCGATCTGAACCAGAGTCAGTTTGTCGATGTCCGGGCGTGGAGCCAGGAGCTGCGATTCACCTCGGTCGCGCGTGGCGGATTCAGCTGGATTGCGGGCGCCTATTTCGTCCATACGGAACGCTTCATCTCGACCGGCAACATGATCGACAACGGCTTGGGTGTGTTTCCCGTCTACACGCAGCCGCGCCTGGGCGGACCCAACCCGAGCTTTTCGTTCCTCGCCGATGGGCAAAACAACAATGCCTGGGCGGTGTTCGGGGATGCCACGTACGAGCTGAACACACATTGGGAGCTGGATGCGGCGCTCCGCTATGATGAAGATTCCCGCCGCAACACCACCGACACTCCGCCGGCTTTCCTGGCGCAGCTGGGCGACCCGACAGCTTTCACGGGAGAGGTGCGCAAGCACACCTGGAGCGAGGCACAGCCCAAGGCCACCGTGCGCTACAAGCCGACGGACAACGTGACTTTGTATGGAGGTTGGAGCCGCGGGTTCCGCAGCGGCGGCTTCAATCAAACCGGCGTCGGCGCGGTGGCCCACGCGAACGGCGTGCTCGGCGTGAACGACCTGTTCAACGCGGAAGTCGCGGACACCTACGAAGTAGGCGCGAAGGGGCAATTCCTCGACCGGCGGCTGAGTGCGGACTTGAGCCTCTATCATACACAGTCGCGCAACGGCTACTTTTTCGTCTTCCTGCCCGCCAACTCGACTCAGAACCTGGGCAATCTGGATGCCACCTACAAGGGAGCCGAGCTCGAGCTGTCCGCAAAAGCCACCGAGCGCCTGGATCTGTACGCAAGCTTCGGCTATACGGACAGCAGGATCACGGCCATGGAGGATCCCAAGGTGATCGGCAACCAGGCTCCACTGGTGTCGAGGACGACGTTCAACGCCGGAGCGCAGTATCGGCAGCCGCTGGGCGATGACCTGAATGGCACAGTGCGGCTGGACTTTCAGAACATCGGGCGTACCTGGTGGGATCCCTACAACGTGACCTCCCGCAATCCGGTCTCACTGCTCGATCTGCGGCTGGGCGTGCAGACCAGCAGATGGACGATCACCGCCTGGTCGAAGAATCTTACCAATACCCTCTACAATGCCGAGTTCTCCCCGGGAGGATTTTTGTGGAGAGCTCTGCCACGCCGCTATGGAGTCGACTTCGACTTCCACTTCTGACGCGTAGTTCTGATCTGGAGCGCTTCCTATGCAGACCAAAACCAAGCTTCCCTCCAGGCTGCATCACACAGCCTATGTCACCAACGATCTGGAGGCCACCCGCAGGTTCTATGAGGAAGTGATCGGGCTGCCGCTGGTAGCGACCTGGTGCGAGGTGGACGAGCTGTTCGGCGCTGAGCGTACCTATTGCCATCTCTTCTTCGGTCTGGGCGACGGTGGTGCGCTGGCCTTTTTCAAGTTTGCCGATCCCGAAGACCAGAAGCTGTTCGGTCCCAGGATGCCGGAGACGCCGTTCCATCACATTGCGTTGAATGTTGATCAGGAAACCCAGCAGGGCATCGAGGAGCGGATTGCCGCCGCAGGCTACGAGCCGCCACAGACCTACGTGCTCGAGCACGGCTATTGCCGCTCGGTCTATATCACCGACCCCAACGGGCTGATTCTCGAGTTTACCCTGGATCATCCGGATGCTGCCCGGATCGCCGCGACCCGTCGTGCCAATGCGCATGCGGATCTGCGCCGCTGGATCGGCGGCGATCACACTTCGAACAATACGTATCGCTAGGGACTTTACCCAGTCAGGCTCTCGGAGCCGGGAGGGCATCATGCGGTTCAGTACCGACCGGATTCTCACGACGCACGTCGGCAGCCTGCCGCGCAGTCAGGCCGTTACGGACGTACTGTTCGAGCGAGCAGGCGGGACGGTGACCGACCCGGCTCCCGGCGACGCAGTTATCGCCAACGCGGTGTCAGAAGTCGTGAAACGACAGGTCGGGCTCGGATTGGACGTGGTCAGCGACGGCGAGATGAGCAAGATCAGCTATGCGACCTACATCTCCGAGCGCTTGTCCGGGTTCGACGGCGATACGCCTCGGGAGCCCGGACAGGACCTGGTCGAGTTTCCGGGGCTCCTGAAGAAGTTGGCTGACCGCGGAGCGACGGCCCGCTACCGGCGCCCCCGCTGCGTCGCTGAGATTGCGGTCAAGAATCCAGAGCCGCTGCAAAAGGATCTCGCGAACATGCGAGCCGCGGTCCAGGCGGCCGGCGCGTCGGAGGCTTTCATGAATGCAGCCTCTCCCGGGGTGGTCGCGCTCTTCCAGCCCAACGACTTCTACTCGACACAGGACGACTATCTGCACGCTCTTTCAGAGGCGTTGCGCCTCGAGTATGAAGCCATCGTAGCCGCGGGTTTCCTGGTCCAGATCGACGCGCCGGACCTGGCCATGGGGCGTCACACCATGTACAGGAGCCGCACCATCGAGGAGTTCCTCGATCTGGCGGCGATGCACATCGAGGTGTTGAATCACGCTCTGCGGAACGTTCCAGCAGAGCGAGCCCGCATGCACGTGTGCTGGGGAAATTACGAGGGTCCGCATCATCACGACGTTCCGATGCAGGAGCTGCTCCCGGTGGTCCTGAAGGCCAAACCGCAGGGTCTGTTGTTCGAGGCCGCCAATCCCCGGCACGCCCACGAGTGGACGGTGTTTCGGGAGGTGGATGTGCCGGAGGACAAGGTCCTCATTCCAGGCGTGCTGAGCACAACTATCAACTACATAGAGCATCCTCTCCTGGTCGCCGAGCGCATCGAAAGATTCGCGGACATCGCAGGTCGCGAGCGAGTCATCGCGGGTACGGATTGCGGGTTTGGAACGTTCGCCGGCTTCGGGCCCGTCGAGCCGGAGATCGCGTATCTAAAGCTCGCCTCCCTCGTGGAAGGCGCGCGCATTGCCAGCTCGAGGCTGTGGGCGGCATGAGTCGGTCAACAGGCGTGGCCGTAAGATGATGGCTTGCGCCTGCCGATGATGCGGCTGGAGCGAAAGTTGCTCCAGAGTCGTCGAGGAATCGTAAGCGGGCGGTCCGTCCGCGTGAGCTCGACGATGTGGTATGACGCTGACCGTGCTCAATGTCGCCTATCCCTTCACCGAACTGACTCCTGATCCGGTCGGCGGGGCCGAACAGGTGCTCATGCACCTCGATCGCGCGCTGGTCGAAACAGGGCACCACTCGATCGTCGTCGCGGCGCAAGGCTCGCAGGTCTGCGGGAACCTCGTTCCTGTTCAACAAAATGGCACTGGCCGCGACGGAACGATATCGGAGCAGGCTCGTCGCGACACACAGAATGCGGTTTGCCGGGCCATAGCACGTGTTTGTGAAGAAGAAGTGGTCGACGTCGTTCACCTGCACGGCAGTGACTTCTACGCGTACCTACCCCCCACGCCGGTTCCGACGCTGGTCACGCTTCACTTGCCTTTGGCCTGGTACCCGCCGGGCTCTATGCAACCTGACCGGCCCAACATCTGGTTCAACCCTGTCTCCACGGCACAAGCGTCCCGGAAATGGCCGGGCTTGCGTTTGCTCGAGCCGATCGAGAATGGCGTGCGGGTCGAGGCGCTTTCGAGCCAGTCGGTCCGGAAAGGGAAGTTTGCGTTGGCCTTGGGCCGCATCTGCCCTGAGAAGCGCTTCCATCTCGCAATGGATGCGAGCGCGTCTGCCTCGATTCCCCTGTTGCTCGCGGGAGCTGTATATCGTTGGCCTGAACATCAGCGCTATTTCGAAGAGGAGATAGCGCCGCGACTGGACGCGGACCGCCGCTGGATCGGAAGAGTTGGCGGAGATCGCAAGCGGCGCCTCCTGGGAGCCGCGCGCTGCCTCGTAGTGCCGAGCCGTGATGAGACCTCTTCATTGGTTTCCATGGAGGCCCTTGCGGCAGGAACTCCGGTCGTCGCTTTCCGCGTAGGTGCCTTGCCGGACATAGTGGATGACGGGGTGACAGGGTACGTGGTCGATGACGTCCAGGAGATGGCCGAAGCGCTGCAGAAGGTGGACCGGCTCGACAGCGAGGCCTGCCGTGCTGTTGCGAAGGCGCGCTTCGATGTCAAACGATCAACAGACGCCTACGTCTCGTTGTATAGCCGGATCGCAACGCGCGAGATGGTTCCGTGTTGGAGCTGATCCGTTCGTTGCCCGAGCTCGAAGAGCTCCGGCCGCAGTGGGATCAGTTGCACCGTCGTTGTGAGTCTGCGACTCCGTTTCAATCCTCGGCGTGGCTGCTTCCGTGGGCGCGGCACTTCGCGCCGGATCGGCTCAGAGCGGTGGCGCTACGCGACCGAGGCGCCCTGGAGGCACTCCTGCCGTTCTTTTCCTGGGAGAACCGCCTCTTTCTCGCAGGCACCGGTCCAACCGACTATTGCGACGGGCTGTTCACGCGCGGGCATCCGCATGCCGAGGAGGCTCTCGAAGCGCTCGCGGCTCATGCCGAGGAGATCGGCTGCCTGACCATCGACTTGCACCAACTTCCTCCAGGATCGCCCCTGCTTACGGCAATCGCTCCGGCAGGTTGGAGCAGTGAGATTGGAGACGGAACACCCTGTCCGGTCACGACATTCGCGGGGGAGGATGCGCTGGCACCCATCTCGACGCGGTGGCGCAAAAATATCGCCCGTGCCAGGCGCAAGCTCGGTAGTCGTTCCGAGCTCAGGTGCGCAAGCACGCAGCTGTTCGACGGCGCAGCAGCCGAGGTGATGCGCCTTCACTCTGCACGCTGGCGACAGCGCGAGCAGGCAGGAGTATTCGCGGACCGCCTGATGCGCGGGTTTCTCGGGAGTGTCTTGCCTGAGCTCAGTGCGGCAGGCCTGTTACGTCTGCATACTCTGCACGAGGATGGCCAGGTAGTTGCCGTGCTGTTTGGAATCCATAGTGCCGGGATGACCTGCTTTTATATCGGGGGGTTCGATCCAGAATGGGCAGCATACAGCCCCGGAAGCATTCTGCTCGAAGCCGCGATGACACGGGCGGTACAGGATGGTGCACGTGAGTTTCACTTCCTGCGCGGCTGTGAGAGTTACAAGTACCATTTCGGCGCGCGCGACGAGCCTACCTTCCGGCGCACGTTGGCTCGCCGTACCTCATGAACCAACATGCGCGGCAATTGCGTCACGCAGCCCGTACCAGTGCTCTCGCCGTACTTCCGAGGCCGGCTTTCCGTAATACTCCCAAGGAAGGTTACGCGCATTCAAGCCGACGAAGTGCGCGCCACAGCGGCCGAGCTCTGCCGAGTGAGGGGGGAACGGAGAGCATATGGTCACGTCGGTGGTGCGAACGATCTCAACCCGGCTGTTGGAGGTCAGGGCGGCGACTTGCAGTCCTTGCTCGTCGGTTTCGCTCCGCAGCCGCACGTCGCACCGCTCGAGCGCACCACGGAGCGCGGTGGCTAGATCGAACGTCGCCGGTGTGCCGCGAATTCCACTGTTACGAGGCTCCGGGCCGCACGCCGCGGTGAATTGTCCGAGGCAGGTGGTCGCATCTTCGGCAAGGATGCATGCCTGCGGTGTCGCAGCCAAAGCATCGCGAACTGCGGGCGGCATCTCCCATAGAATGCAATCATTGTCGAGGGCCAGCTCGTAGCGATCCGGAAACACGCGCAACGGGGCGAATTTCCAACCGACCCCTTCCGCCATACCAACATCGAAGTAGGGGTAGAGCCAGTGAGGCAGCAGCGCAGTCGTATCGATCCAATCGATGTCCGGCGGCAGTTCCCCACACAGGTCACGGGCGCGTGAGATCGGGATAGTGTTGACGCAGATCGCGTATGCCGCCTGCGAGCCGAAAACCTTCCGCGCCCCGAGCACGGACAGCCGCAGAGCTTCGAAACCCTGCACGCTCACGTCGCCAATAGTCCATCGTATGCCGAGCGCCGTCGCTGGCAACATGAGCTGCTCTCCTTATCTGACTCGGTATGACTCCAGGGCCGCCGCCCGAATGAGACGGCGGCCCAATAGTCCGCGTGCTTGCTACGTCGATCGCACCGGTTGAGTTCGGCTCAGCTCTGCACCCGACGCTCCGGACCGTCTTTGCTACGCCCCCGAGCACGTCCGGTGTTGCCTTGTTCCTCCTCTTCCGAATCCTCCGCCTCCTCCTCCTCACCTGACAGCATGGCAGGAGTGATCTCCTTTTCCGCGAGCTCCGTAAGCTGCTCGTCAAAGGACTTGCCTTCTTCGAGCGCGCGCTCCATTGAGCGGACCACCGTTTCCTCGTCCAATGCCTGGGCAAGAGACTTCGCGGTACCCCAGGCGGCTATGCAGTAATGCTCAGTCTTTTGCAGGCCTGAGATCAGGACTGCGTCCAGGGCCGGTCCACGCGCGATCTCCTGCACATGCTCGCGTGCATCGCTGATGAGCCCTTCGGCCGCGATGTTGCGTCTCCGGCCGGGACTTTCCTCGAGCTCATCGAAGGCCGCATCGAGCTCCTTGATGAGCCGCTCACCTTCCTCGAGCCGCTGCTCCAGCATCTTGCGCAGTGTCTCGGATTCCACCGCCTTGCTGAATCTCGGCAGAGCTCGCGAGAGCTGGTTTTCCGCGCTGTGGATTTCCTGAAGCTCGAGCACCAGCAGCTCATTGCAGTCAGGTGATTCTTTGGATGTCCGGCTTCTCGATTTGCTCTTGGTTGGCATCGTCATCTCCGAATTGTGTTAGTCGCTGGTTGACGCGTGTTGAACGTGTCGAGACGCTCCGCGTTCCAGCCGTGTTCGACCATATAACCGCTGGCGGACGGCTTTCCCCTGGCGCGCGAAGCCGCGTTGCCCAAAACTGCGGTCGCATGTGTGCAGCGACAGTCGTGCTCCGTCCCTAACGACGGCTCCCGGTATCGCTGCCGCTGGAGGCAAGCCGCGATACGAACTGATGGTGCTCCTCGAGTGTGGGAAGCGTCTTCGCGGCCAGGTTTTTCAGCTCAGGGTCTACCTTGTCCGAGCTCGAGGCTTCCTGGAACAAGGCGATAGTCTTTTCGTGATCCTTGTTCATCTGCTCGATATACGACGTGTCGAAGCTCGAGCCGGATTTTGCCTGCAGCATCTTCATGGAGGCCCGGTGCATCACGTCGGCGTCTTCTGGAACCTTCAGATTCTTCTGCCTGGCGAGCGCCTCTATCTGCTCGTTGGCTTTTGTATGGTCGTCGACCATGCGTTGGGCGAACTTGCGGACGTCCGGGTTCTCCGCCTTCTGCAGCGCCAGTTGCGAGGCTTTGATTTCGGCCAGGTTGCTCTCCACCGCTTTGGTGACGAACTGTTGCGACGTGGGTTGTGTTGCGGCGAGGGCCGCCGAGACCGAGCCTGCGAGCAACACGGTCAGGTATGCGCTCAGAGCCTTTGCGCGAATCATGGACTTCTCCTTTGAGGAAACATGCAAGGCTGAAGGCGCAAGGAGTGTTCCGACAGTGCCAGCGGGCCCGGGACCGGCTTGCTCGGCTAACATGAGTTGAGATCTGCAACCCCGCTTGCGGCTCAAATCTCGAGCTCGCAAGACCCTGCGAGCGATTTGACGCTCACAGCTCTTTGTATCAAGGTTAAGCTAGCGCCGCGGGCCATCCTGATGCGAGCCCTCCAGGTCCGCTGGCGGCCGCATATGCGGCACTTGCGCCTCCCGCCTGGCAATTTCCAGATCCAACGCGTGCGCCTCTACCGCTATCGTTGAGCTGGATCGACGCTGGCGTGGGCTAGCTCACTTGCGGCGGCCGCAGGGTCAGGGATGGTCCGGTGCGGCCCCTTACACTGTGTGATCAGGCGTTGATTGCTGTTGCTGTTGCTGTTGTTGTTTCTTCTTGGCCAGGTGGTGTCCGACGACACAACCGGCCGCCGCGCCGATGACCGCATGGTGGCCGGCAACGTGGCCTGCCACTGCGCCGACAGCCGCGCCTTTGATGCAACCCTTCGCCATCGCGCCCGGTGACCCGGCGATGAGCGCGAGCGCCAGCCACGGTGCAGCAAACGCTTGTAGTTTCAGTGTGGTTGTCCGCGACATTTGATGCTCCTTCGCCCCTGCGGGGGCTTCGGCAATTGACTATGCGCTATTCGATCGATGCGATCCAGGGTTCCGCGCCCCGCACGAGCCGAGCCGACCTCGTCCTGAGACGGACGCACTATCTGGAGGCGCTGCCCGCCGGGAAAACCGAATCCGTGCGCTGCCGCCTCGTGGTGATCGGCAGCGGCATTGCCGGAATGCGTGCGGTGGACGAGTCACCGAGGCGATCCTCAAGAGCAGAGGGTGAAGCTCACCAGGCCCCTGAAACCGCCGCGAGGAGGAGCGTAGCAGCTGAGCATGGGCGATCTCCGTTCCCGGATACTGCTTTGCGGCTGGCCGCGGTTGCTCGCGTCGCGAAAAAGGTTCATTCTCTGGATCGCGTCCAATCCCACAAGTTGGATTGCTCTCAATAACAAACTCTCGCTCATAACAGCTCGAGCGACAGGGAGGAGGTGCCTATGGCTCGTCGGGTGCTTGCGGGAATCTTCTCGATGACGGTGTTGGCCGTTGCGATGACAGCGCTGCACGCGCAGACACAGCAGGAGACCGTCGTCTATCCAGCCAATAAAGTGCTCGCGCATGCCTTGGCTGTTGAGTTGGGACAAGAGGCACCGCGCCCGCACGAGGCTCGGGTATCCTCCGGAACCATGTATGCGCTTCTCGCCGCCAGCGGCGTGTTGGCCCAGCGCGCGAATGCGAGTGTCATGCAGGGCGCGCAGATTGGCTTCACGCACGAGCAGTTCACCCAGGGCTGCTCCAACGTATTCCAGAGTGATGGCCGGACGAATATCCGCGTGAACCAGGACTGCTCCTTGCGCAGGCAGGCGGAGGAGGCCATTGCGATCAATCCGACCAACCCGCTGAACCTCGTAGCCGGACAGAACGACTCGCGCATCGGCTTCAATCACTGCGGGTACGACTTTTCCTTCGATGGCGGCAAGACGTGGGGCGATATGGTGCCGCCGTTCTATCAATTCACTCTCGGAGACGGTCACGTACCCGACGCCTGCAGCGATCCGACAGCCGTCTTCGATTCTCAAGGAAACGCTTTCGCTGGCGGGCTGCTGTTCGATGTAAACGCCGCGCCGAGCGCGGTGGTTGTCGTGAAGTCGAATGCGGGAATCGGCGGGGCGTTCTATCACTCGCCGGCGCCAGGTACGTTCCAGACGTTCAGCGACACGCCGGTCGGGGTTATCACGAGCGACACCGATCCGAACGTTTCCAATGACAAAGAGCTCATGACGGCTGACAGCCATCCCGGCAGCCCGAAGAGAGACAACGTCTACATGAGTTGGACACGTTTCCGTTCGGGTACCGGCGCGGGCGTGAAGAATGATAGCCCCATATTCTTCAGCCAATCGACCGACGGTGGCGCAACCTGGTCGGCGGGCGTCGAGATCAGTGGCGCCTCCGCAATGTGCACGGCCGGCAGTGGCGAAGTGAATGCAAATGCCTGCGATCAGGATCAGGGGTCCGACCCGGTCGTCGGTCCTGACGGCACCGTTTACGTGACGTTCGGTAACGGCAATACGTCCGGCACCACCAACCAGGCAATGATCGTGACCTGTCCTCCGAGCTCCGACTGCAGCAAATCCTCGAGTTGGACTCCTCCAGTAAAGGTGGGCGATCTCTTCGATCTGCAGCCCGTGGGTCCCAGCGCGGTTGGCTGTCCTCGCGGCCGCTCATGCCTGCCTCCGAACGGCTACCGCCTCGATGACTTTGTCACGATTTCCGTCTCGGTGGACAACAGCAATCGTGTCTACGTGAGCTGGGCGGACTTCCGCAACGGCAAGCCCAATTGCCAGGGGACCGCCGCGACGGCGACGCCGCCCTGTGATAACGACGTGTTCTATGCGTATTCAGCCGATCGCGGAGCGACGTGGAGTCCCACGATCAAGGTCACGCCCGCGGGCAGTGCTCAGTGGATGCCTTGGAGCGCGGTATCGCCCGACGGCAATACCCTCTGGATAGCCTACTACGACCGGTCGTATGGCGACTGCGAGCAGACGGGGTGTAACGACATTACATTGGCGGCTGTCCTGCGCCCCGTCTCCGCGCATCCATTCATCACGCACCGTCGCATCACGACGGCTTCCATGCCGAATCTGACCCCGGCCAACGATCCTGTTGAGTCAGGCTTCCTCGGCGACTACATGTGGGTGGCAACGGATGCCAAGGGGCGCCCGCATGTCGTCTGGGCGGACACACGCGGCCTCCACGGCACTGTCGAGGAGGATATCTATTTCTGGAAGTTGGGTGATTCAGATTTCTGACCCCTCAGGGGGAGTCTCGGCCTGCCGCACCCTGCTGCAGTGGGGCGGGGTGTTGGTCGAGTCGTCTGATCTCTGGATAGGGGCCGGCGCGCCTGTGAGGTGGGCCCCTTTCCACTAGTCCGACAGCAGGTCGGGGTTGCGTACGGCGCCTCTATCGGCACTCGTCACAAGTCTGGCGTAGGCCTTCAGTGCGGCGCTGACCTTGCGCTTTCGCGGCAATTCCGGCTTCCAGCCCTTGGCCGACTGAAGAGCGCGTCGGCGGGCAAGCTCCGCTTCGCTGACCTCGAGGCACACCGCGCGGTTGGGAATGTCAATCAGTACTGAGTCGCCGCTTTTGACCAAGCCGATGTTGCCGCCCGCGGCGGCCTCCGGCGACACGTGGCCAATGGAAAGGCCGGCGGTCCCGCCTGAGAAGCGGCCGTCGGTGATCAGGGCGCAACTGTTGGCCAACCCCTTGGACTTCAGATAACTCGTTGGGTAGAGCATCTCCTGCATTCCCGGCCCACCCCGGGGTCCTTCATATCGGATGATCACGACGTCACCGGCTTTGACTCGATTGCTCAGGATCGCCTCCAGCGCCGCGTCCTGGCTTTCAAAGACAACTGCGGGGCCGCGGAATTTCAGCAACTTTGCATCGACGCCTGCCGTTTTGACGATGCAACCCCGCTCGGCAAGATTACCGTAGAGCACCGCCAGTCCTCCGTCTGCGCTGTAGGGTGTGTCGGTTGATCGGATGCAGCCGTACTGGCGATCGGTATCCAACTCCGGATAGCGGCGGCTCTGGGAGAAAGCACTGCTGGAGCGAGCACCTCCAGGCGCCGCCCGGTAGAACTCGAGCACCGCAGGGTCCTCCGTGCGTCTTATATCCCAGCGCTCGAGCGATTCAGCGAGGGACGCGGAGTGAACCGTCGCCACTGACGCGTCGATCAGATGCCTTCGCTCCAACTCGCCGAGAATCGCTATCACTCCGCCGGCGCGGTGCACGTCCTCTAGATGATAGTGGCTCGAGGGGGCCACCTTGCACAGATTGGGCACTGCGCGTGACAGCCGGTCGATGTCGTGCATGTGGAAGTCGATTCCACCTTCCGCGGCGGCCGCCAGGAGATGCAACACCGTGTTCGTCGAGCCACCCATCGCAATGTCGAGAGACATGGCGTTCGCGAATGCGGCCTTGCTGGCGATGTTACGGGGTAACACCCGTTCATCGCCCTCCAGGTAGTACCGTCGCGTCAGCTCGACGATGGTGTGCCCCGCCTTGCGGAACAGTTGCTCCCGGTCCGCATGCGTCGCGAGCAGCGATCCGTTGCCCGGCAAAGCCAGGCCCAACGCCTCCGTCAGGCAGTTCATCGAGTTGGCTGTAAACATGCCAGCGCACGAGCCGCAGGTGGGGCAGGCGGATCGCTCGATCGCTTGCAGGTCCGCAGCGGAGACCTTGTCGTTCGCTCCGGCAACGATGGCGTCGATGAGGTCCAGTGAGACCTCTTTCCCCGCAAGTTGGGCCTTGCC
>CAZBTV010000084.1:0-31374 GCA_964494895.1 uncultured Steroidobacteraceae bacterium
GAGTACTTTGTGCTCATATGAATACCGCCATAGCTTTTGCGCCCCCTGGACGTTAGATGGAAAAAACCCCGCGCGGGGCGGGGTTTTCTCTTGCGACCTCAGTGCCCGTCAGTGCTTGGCCGGTGTCGCGCCCGACACCTGCGCCATGACCTCCGCCACGAAGTCCTCCTGCCTCTTTTCGATCCCCGCTCCAACCTCGAAGCGCTCGTAGCCGGTCACCTCCGCCTTTGCACCCTTCAAGAGCTTCTCGATGGTGACGTCCGGATCCTTCACGAACGGCTGCCCGGCGAGGGTGATCTCCCCGAGCGACTTGCGCAAGCGTCCTTCGACCATCTTCGCGACGATCTCCGGCGGCTTGCCCTCGCCCTGGGCCTGCTCCGTGAGGATGCTGCGCTCCTTGGCGACCACGTCGGCGGGGATCTGTGCCTGGTTGAGATATCGCGGATTGCTGGCCGCCACGTGCATCGCAAGGTCGTGTGCGAGAGCCGCGTCACCGCCCTTGACCGCTACCAACGCGCCGATGCGGGTACCGTGCACATACGCGCCGAGATGATCCGGCGAGCTCAGGACCACGAAGCGCCGCACGCTGATGTTCTCGCCGATCTTGGCGACCAGCGCACGCCTGCGCTCCTCGACCGTCTCGCCGCTCGGAAGCCTGGTGCCCAGCAAAGCCTCGAGCGATGCGGGCTTGCTCGCCAGCGCCAGGGCAGCCACGGCCTGCGCGAAGCCACGGAAGTCCTGCTCGCGGGCGACGAAGTCGGTCTCGCAGTTGATCTCGACCAGCGCCGCGGTATGCGCGTCGCCCGATTTCTCGACCACGACCACACCCTCGGCCGCCACGCGGGAGGCTTTCTTGTCGGCCTTCGCGAGCCCCTGCTTGCGCATGAGGTCCGCGGCCGCATCCAGATCGCCCTTGGTTTCGACGAGCGCCTTCTTGCACTCCATCATGCCCGCGCCGGTGCGCTCGCGGAGCTGTTTGACTGCATCTGCTGTGATGTTCATGAGCAAAAAAATCCTGACTCTGTGCAAGCGCCGCAGGTTACGCGGGCCGGGCTACGCGCCCCGCCGCAACCTGCCGCCAAAAAGCATTACTCCCCGCTACGTCCGCCGCCCTTGCGGCGACCAGCTCCACTCGGGCGGCGCGGCGGGGTGACCTGCGTCGGAGCCGGTCCGACCGCAGCCGTCGCGGCGGCCGCCACTTCCTCGGCGTCCAGATCCTCGTCGTCCGTGACCGGAGCGACTTCGGGAACCGGCGCCACGACCGGGGGCTTGCGCCGTCCGGCGGCAGCTTTCTTACGCACCGCGGCCTGGGGACGCGGCCGGCCACGCGCCGACTTCTTGCGCGGATTGCCGGCTTCGTCCAGCTCCACGAACTCATCTTCTCCGACTGCCACGGCCGGGACCGATTCCTTGCCTTCCAGCACGGCATCCGCGATGCCGGTCGTGTAGAGCCGGATCGCGCGCATGGCGTCATCGTTGCCGGGAATGACGTAGTCGATGCCGTCCGGAGAGCAGTTCGTATCCACGATGGCGACGACCGGAATGCCGAGTTTCGCAGCCTCGTGGATTGCGATTTTCTCATGGCCGACGTCGATCACGAACAGGGCGTCCGGGAGCGACTCCATGTTCTTGATGCCGCCCAGGCTTTTCTCGAGCTTGTCCATCTCGCGGCGCAGCTGCGTCGCTTCCTTCTTGCCGCGCTTCTCGAGCGCGCCGGAAACGGCCAGCTCGGTGATCTCGGCCAGCCGCTTGATCGACTGGCGGATGGTCTTGAAGTTCGTGAGCATGCCGCCGAGCCAGCGCTGGTTCACGTAGGGCTGGCCTGCGCGCACGGCTTCATTCTGTACGGACTCGCGGGCCGAGCGCTTCGTGCCGACGAACAGCACGGTGCCGCCATCGGCGATCACGCTCTTGATGAAGGCAGCGGCCTCCGTGTACAGGGGCTGCGTCTTCTCGAGGTTGATGATGTGAATTCGGTTGCGTTCGCCAAAGATGAAAGGGGCCATCTTCGGGTTCCAGAAGCGGGTCTGATGTCCGAAATGGACTCCCGCCTCCAGCATCTGTCGCATGGACACGCCGGGCATACGATCTCCTGCTTGGGTTGAGCCTCCGCGTATCCCTCGTGGCCACCCTTGAAACTCGTTTCAGGGGCACCCAGCCACAGGAGGTACCGATACGCGTGTGGGGTTAGTGAATACGGTGCGTTGCCAAAAAAGGCCGCGCTTTATACCATGAAGACCTCGTCCGAACAACGCCTTACGCATCGCGAAAGTGCATGCCAGGCGACATTCTTCGTGTGCCGATGAGATTCTTTGAAGCCACTATGCACGTCACCATCAAAACTCCCGAGGAACAGGAAAAGATGCGCGTCGCCGGCCGGCTGGCGGCGGACGTGCTGGACATGATCGAGGAGTATGTCGTCCCAGGCGTGACCACGGAGGAGCTGGATAAGATCTGTCACGACTACATCGTCGACGTGCAGCGCTCGATTCCGGCAAATCTCAATTACCGCGGCTTTCCCAAGACGATCTGCACCTCGGTGAATCACGTGGTCTGCCACGGTATTCCCAATGACAAGCGGCTCAAGGCTGGAGACTTCGTGAACATTGACGTGACCGTCATCCGCGATGGATTCCATGGCGATACGAGCCGAATGTACTTCGTGGGCAAGCCCCCGCCGCACGCCCAGCGGCTCGCCGAGACCTGCTTCGAGGCGATGTGGCGTGGAATCGAAACCGTCCGTCCCGGGGTACATCTGGGCGATATCGGCCACGCCATTCAGAAGTTCGTGGAGCAGCGCGAATACACTGTGGTGCGTGAGTACTGCGGCCATGGCATTGGTCGTGTCTATCACGAAGATCCGCAGGTTCTTCATTATGGTGAGCCCGGCACGGGCCTCGAGCTGCGCAGTGGCATGACGTTCACCATCGAGCCGATGGTGAACGCGGGTAAACGACATGTGCGCCTGCTTCCGGACGGCTGGACCGTCGTGACAAAGGATCACTCGCTGTCGGCTCAGTGGGAGCACACCGTGTTGGTGACTGAGACCGGGGTCGAGGTGCTGACGCTCAGCGCCAAAGACCGGCGGCACTAGACGGTGATCCGGCTGGAACTGACGTGCGTTCCGCGAGCAGAAGCCACGTCTTTTGCCGGGGGCGCTCCAGCCCGCGCGCACGCACCGGTGGATAGGTTGGCTGCTGCAAGCGCTGCAAGCGACTTTCAGCCAGTCTGACATGAGAATCGGCGACACGGACTTGATAGAAGAAGGACTCCCCGCAAACTCGGGGATTGCGCCGTGGCCGCTGCTCAATCGTCTCCCGGCCTTGTTGGCCGAAGCGCAGGGCTCGCCCGCTGCTTATCGCGAGTTGTTGCGGCAGGCGCATGAGGAGCTGAAAGCCCGTTTTCTCGCTGAAGAGCCTGTCGAAGGGCTGGTGCACGCGCGTGCGGCACTGGTTGACCTCGTGCTACGCGAGGCCTGGCGGTCTCATTCGATCTCTGAGACGGCATCGTGGACACTGGTTGCTGTCGGAGGGTACGGACGGGGCGAGCTGCACCCCTGCTCCGATATCGACATCCTTGTGTTGGTCCCCTCGCCGCCGGAAGCGGCGGGACGCGGCATGGTCGAGCAGCTGGTGACCTTTTTGTGGGATATCGGGCTGGAAGTCGGCCATAGCGTGCGTACCGTCGAGGAATGCGCGCAGGAGAGCGCCGCCGATGTCAGCGTCATGACGACTCTGATCGAGTCGCGGCTGCTCGCCGGGAACGAGATCTTGTTGACTGAGATGCGTACAGCTCTCGGACCGGAGCATGTGTGGCCAGTCAAAGAGTTCTTCGAGGCCAAGGTGCGTGAGCAGGCCGAGCGCCATCTGAAAGCGAACGACACGGCTTACAACCTGGAACCGAATGTCAAAACCGGTCCCGGCGGACTTCGCGACATCCAGACCATCGCGTGGGTGGCGAAGCGGCATTTCGGGTCGGACACCCTGGACGGACTGGCAACTCGCGGCTTCCTGACCGGCGCCGAGCTCCGCCGCCTCAAACAGGCACAGGCGGTGTTGTGGAAAGTACGGTTTGGATTGCACGTGCTGACGGGCCGGCGGGAGGATCGGCTGCTCTTCGACCACCAGATCAAGCTCGCGCAGACTTTCGGTTACGAGGACGCTTCCTACACCCTCGCGGTCGAGCAGTTCATGCAGCGCTACTACCGCACTGTCATGGACGTGAGCCTATTGAACGAGCTGCTGTTACAGCTCTTCCGGGAAGCGATCCTGAATGAAACCGAGCCGCCACGGCCGTTGAATCCAAGGTTTCAGATCCGTAACGGATCGCTGGAAGCCGTCAGCGACGATGTCTTCGTGCGTACCCCCTCGGCGCTGCTCGAGTTGTTCGTTCTATTGCAACAAAATCCGGACATCAACGGCGTACGGGCCTCGACCATGCGCTCGGTCGCGCGCAGCCTCTGGCTGGTCGATGAGGAATTCCGGCAGAACCCGCGGCACCATCGGCTGTTCCTGGAAATCCTGCGCTCCCCCGTGGGTGTCACGCACGAGCTGCGCCGGATGAATACGTACGGTGTGCTCGGGCGTTACATTCCTGCGTTCGGCCGGATCGTCGGCCGCATGCAGTATGATTTATTTCATGCGTATACCGTCGACGCCCACACGTTGTTCGTCGTCAGCAATCTGCGGCGATTCGCGATCCCACGCTACGATCACGAGGTGCCCGAAGCTTCGCGGATCATGCAACAATTGCCGAAGCCAGAGGTCGCCTATCTGGCCGCGCTGTTTCATGACATCGCCAAAGGACGCGGCGGGGATCACTCCGAGCTCGGCGGGGTGGATGCGGAGGCGTTCTGCCTCGAGCAGGGCCTTTCTCCCTACGACGCGCGGCTGGTCGCCTGGCTGGTGCGCAATCACCTCGAGCTTTCGATCACCTCGCAGAAGCAGGACATCAGCGATCCGCAGGTGATCAACGCATTCGCACGCAAGGTCGGAGATGAGCATCATCTTGATTACCTGTACGTGCTGACCTGCGCGGATGTGCGCGGAACGAATCCGAAGCTGTGGAATTCCTGGAAGGCCTCGCTGTTCCATGACTTCTACGACCGCGTGAGGAGGGCTTTGCGGCGCGGACTGGAGAGCCCGATCGATCAGGAGCAGCTCGTCCGCGAAACACAGGACGCGGCTCGGCGACTGCTGATCGAGCGAGGGGTCTCTGAGACGGACGTCGAACGTACCTGGGCGCGCTTTTCGGCGGGCTACTTCTTGCAGCATTCGCCGCAGGAGCTGGCCTGGCACGCGCAGCTGCTGACGGAGCGGGATCCTGGCTCGGATGAGCCGCTGGTAGCCCTGGACCCGCGCAGCGTCAGGGGAACCACCGCGGTGCTGATCTTCTCGCGGCCGCGGCGACATGGGTTCGCGCGCACCACGGCGGTCCTCGATCAGCTCGGACTCAACATTGTGGATGCGAGGATCACCCCGACCGGCGACGGTTTCAGCCTGGACCTTTATCACGTGCTCGAGGACGACGGCGCGCCGATTACCGATCGGGACCGGCAGAGTGAGATCGAACAGGCGCTATGGTCGTCGCTGCGTGGGCCCGAGAATGCGGCTTTCGTGGTCTCGCGACGCGCGCCCCGCCAGGCACGCATGTTCAACACCCCCACGCAGATCGCGGTAAACGTCGACGAGCGCAACCGCCGCTCCGTGCTGGAGCTGGTGGCGGGCGATCGTCCGGGGCTGTTGTGTGATGTCGGAAAGGTTTTGATGGCACAAGGAATCGAGTTGCACGCGGCCAAGATCATGACCGTCGGCGAACGGGCGGAAGACGTGTTTTACATTACCGACCTGGAAAATTGTCCATTGGATGCGACGGCAGCGCTGCGGCTGCGGGAGAGAATGAAGGAATCGTTGGACCGCAGGACCGGCGGCTCTCCATGAACCCGCGGCTGGAGCGTTTGCACGCGTATCCGTTCGAGAGACTGGCACGGCTGAAGGCGGGGGTCACGCCGCCCTCCACACTGACTCACATCGCCATGTCGATCGGTGAGCCACAGCACACGCCGCCCGGGTTTGTGTTGGAGACACTGCGCTCGAATCTCGATCGGCTCGGAAGCTATCCGGCGACGGCAGGCCTGTCGGAGTTTCGTGCCGCGTGCGCACGCTGGCTGGAAAGGCGGTTTGCGTTGCCGGCCGGGAGCGTCGATGCGGAATCGATGGTGCTGCCGGTCAACGGAACCCGTGAGGCGCTGTTTTCATTCGTACAGGCGGTAGTCGACGAGCAGCGCGAACCGTTGGTGGTGATGCCGAACCCTTTCTATCAGATCTACGAGGGTGCCACGCTGCTCGCCGGAGCCGAGCCTTATATGCTCGATACGATCCCGGCGACCGCCTACACACCGGACCTGGATGCGGTGCCGGAGTCGGTATGGCGGCGATGTCAGGTGTTGTTTTTGTGCAGCCCGGGAAACCCGACGGGGGCGGTGTTGTCGCTCTCGTACCTGCGGCGGGTGCTGGAGCTCGCCGAACGGTACGACTTCGTCATCGCCGCCGACGAATGCTACACGGAGCTGTACCTGGATGAGCGTGCGCCGCCGCCGGGGCTGTTGCAGGCCGCTCTGGCGGCCGGCAATGATCGATTCCGCCGCTGCGTGGTGTTCCACAGTCTCTCGAAGCGCTCGAGCGTGCCGGGGCTACGCTCGGGATTCGTGGCCGGCGACCCGGAAGTCATGAAGCGGTTCCTGCTTTATCGGACCTACCATGGGAGCGCCATGGCCGTGCCGACCCAGCTTGCCAGCATTGCGGCCTGGCAGGAGGATCGTCATGCGGTGGAGAATCGGCGGCTATACCAGGAGAAGTTCGAGCGGGTGTTGCCGATCGTCTCGTCGGCCCTGAGGGTCGAGAAGCCGGCCGGAGCGTTTTATTTGTGGCCGGACGTGGGCGGGGATGATGAGCGTTTCACTCGCGAGTTGTTCGCGAGGAAGAATATTACGGTGCTGCCGGGGAGCTATCTGGCGCGGGCGAGCGCCGGTGGAAGTGCCGGAGCCGGTCGCGAAGCTCTGCAATCAGGCGCCGCGGGTACTGGCGGACGTGGTACTGATAGCCCGGGTGTCCCGCGGTCCAATCCAGGCGCGGGGCGCGTGCGCATCTCCCTCACGGCGAGCCTGGCGCAGTGCGTGGAAGCTGCGGAGCGCATACGGGATTTTGTACGGGAGAGTTGGGCGGGTTGACCCGCGAACGACCATCAGGTCGGGATCATGACTGGGATGATAGACGAACAACAAGGGCTGGCTAACCGATGACTGTCCATCTTCAGAAATTGCGGACCACCATTGACGAGGCATTCGAGCGACGCGCGAGCCTTACCCCGAAGAACGTCCCGGCGGATCTCGAGGTGGCGATCGAGGAAAGTGTTGCGCTTCTCGACTCCGGACAGGCGCGGGTAGCGGAGAAAGTTGACGGCAAGTGGGTCGTCAACGAGTGGCTGAAAAAGGCCGTCCTCCTTTACTTCCGCGCGCATGACAACACCGTCATGGAAGCGGGTTTCACGCGCTTTTACGACAAAGTTCCAATGAAATACGCGCAGGCGACGGAAGAGGACTTGCGCGCCGGTGGCGCTCGCGTCGTTCCGCACGCGGTCGTGCGCAAAGGGGCGTACATCGCGCCCAACGTGGTGTTGATGCCGAGCTATGTGAACATCGGCGCTCATGTTGGCTCGGGGACGATGGTCGATACGTGGGCAACGGTCGGCTCGTGCGCTCAGATCGGCCGCAACGTGCATTTATCCGGCGGTGTCGGTATCGGCGGAGTGCTGGAGCCGCTGCAGGCCAGCCCCACGATCATCGAGGACGACTGTTTCATAGGAGCCCGATCCGAAGTCGTCGAAGGCGTGATAGTGGAAGCCGGCTCGGTAATCTCCATGGGCGTGTTTCTCGGACAGAGCACGCGTATCTACGATCGCACTACCGACACCATCATCCAGGGACGCGTGCCGGCCGGGTCCGTAGTGGTGCCGGGCACCCTACCCTCCTCGAATGGCAAGTACGGCTTGTACTGTGCGGTCATCGTAAAGCGGGTGGATGCGCAGACTCGCGCAAAGACTTCGATCAACGAGCTGCTGCGCGCCACCGACTGAGCGGATCAGGCCGATCCATCGGCGGGCGCGATCACGCGGCCCGGCGGGGCGCGCTGGCCGGACTCGGGCGCATCAACTATCCCGACTGTTGGCCAGCCATTCCCACGCGGGGACCACATCGACTGTCGTCCCGTCAACGGAAAGCCGATCTCGTTGATCAAGTGTGAGAATCAGTGGAGCGCGAGGGCGTCCCGGCAGCGCTGCCCCGCTTAACGCTCGTCGGCCGTCCTTCATGGCGCGCGGATAGATCCGTTCGTGACCTGCTCATAACCAGAAGTTGCGGCGAGGCGCCTCCGCTGCGCTCCAACGGCCGCGCTGGGCGCCGTGTGCGAATTTCCTAACCATTCTGTTACGACCGTAACCGCGTTGTCACTCCGCGTCGACTGACTCTATAACCGTACGGTAACTACAGTGTTCAAGCACCTTTTGCGTTCCCCTCGAGTCAGGCAGGTTTGGGAGCGCGCACAACTAGAACACCGAAGGAAGATCCATGTCTCCCAGTACGCGAGTCGCGGTACTTGCTGTCTCCTTGTTGCACCCATTCCTAGGCACCGCTCTTGCCCAGAGCGATCAGGCAACCGACACGGCGGCGCTCCTGAAACGGCTGGAGGAGCAGGACAAACGCATTCAGGCTCTGGAGCACAAGATCGAGGTACTGGAAAGTCAGCAAGCCGCGACGAATGCGGCGTCCTCAACCAACGCGTCGAATGCGACGGCTCCGGCAAACACGGGGGCGCCGACGAATGCCGGCTCCGCCACCACTGGACAACAGGTTGCGCAACAAACAAAACCGACAACGCGCCCCGTACCACAAACGACCGGTGCGCTACCAGGCTCTCCATCTACTGCGGTGCAAGGCGCGACGGCGGCCGTTTCCCAGAGAGCGGCAACAGCGAACGAAGCTCCGGGGCTGGTCACCGCGGGTAGCATCAAGGCAGGGCCTACGGGCTTCTCCTTCGCCAGCGCGGACAACGCCAACGTCATCCGGTTCCGCGGCAACCTCGCTGTGGATGGCCGCTGGTTCATGGACCACGTCACCCCCGAATCGGCCGACACATTCCTGTTCCGGAAAGTTCGCCCCTACATCGAAGGCACCATAGACAACGATTACGACTTCCGCTTCACACCGGAATTTGCCAACGGCAAGAGCATCATTCTCGAGGCTTTCATAACCGGTCGCATCTTGCCGTGGCTTGCGGTCCAGGCAGGCAAATTCAAAGGCCCCGTTGGCCTGGAGCGGTTGCAGCCCGACCAGTTCAACCGTTTCACCGAGCTCGCCCTCCCCTCCGACCTCGTGCCCAATCGGGATCTGGGCATCGAGCTCGGTGGCGACATCCTGGGCGGCACGTTCGGCTACGCCATTGGCGAGTTCGACGGAGTCATCGACGGTAACAGCACGGATGCCAACCCCAACCCCGACGCGGACAGCAACAACGGCAAGAAGGACACCGAAGGGCGTCTGTTCGCCCAGCCCTTTATCAACAGCGGAATCCACGCTCTCAGCGGGCTGGGGCTCGGGGTCGCCGGAAGCTACGCGAAGGAAGCCGGCACCCCCACCAGCACCCTGCTGCCCAGCTACAAGACCTCGCCGCAAAACATTTTCTTCTCCTATCGAACGGGCACAACAGGTACTTTCGCAGATGGCACTCGTAGCCGGTTGATGCCACAGGCGTATTACTTCGCAGGTCCGTTCGGAGCGCTGGCGGAGTACATCAAGTCCGAGCAAGACGTCAGCCGTCAGCTCACGCCGACCAACAAGCGCTCAGGAAGACTCGAGAATAGCGCGTATCAGGTACTGCTCTCCTACTTCCTTACCGGAGAGACATCCACGTACAACAGCATTACCCCTCTGACAACCTTCCAAGCCGGCGCGCCCGGCTGGGGTGCGTGGGAGTTGGCAGCGCGCTATAGCGAGCTCACAGTCGACAGTCGGGCGTTCGCTGGCGGAGGTTCCTCCTTCGCTGACCCCGCTGCCTCGGCACGTAAGGCCAGCGCGTGGGGAGTTGGCATCAACTGGTGGCTCAATGCCAACTTGAAGTGGGTGCTCGATTACGAGGTTACGCGCTTCGTAGGCGGTGCAGCGGGTGGCCTGGACCGTTCCGACGAGAGAGCGCTATCGACGCGGTTCCAGCTCGCGTTCTGACCTCCACGCACGACCGGTACCCACGCGGCGCTGGGCGCCGCTGAGGTAGCTGATGTCGGTCAAGAGCTTCCCCAGTTGGGCGTGTAACCGCATACAGTGCGGCGCGCAAAGGCCGGAACTGAAAGCGGTGCGGGTGCGGAGCATCCGTTACAGTGTTCGCATAAAGACGGTGATAAAGTGGCGCCAGCGGGTGCGATCCAGGCGGGAACGGCACGACGCTCTCACCTGTGATCCGCCCCGAAGGGACTTTGGAGGCATCCCATATGAGCGCACAGGTATCGATCTTCAGGGGCAAGGTTTTTGGTTTGGTTTTGGCACTGGCATTAGCGGCCGCAGCGTCCGGGAATGCCATTGCCGGTGGCCACGGGGGCGGCGGCGGTTTTCACGGCGGGTATGGCGGCGGCTGGGGCGGACACGGCTACTCTGGCGGGCACGGGTCCTATGGCGGATGGCATGGATACTACGGCGGTTACCGTGGTCCTTGGCGCGGCGGCTGGGGTTGGGCTGGTTGGGGCTATGGTTGCTGTGGCTGGGGGTGGTCTCCCTGGTTAGGCCTCGGTTGGTCCGTGGCGGCATTACCCGTGGGCTATACCACTCTCTGGTGGGGTGACGTGCCCTACTATTACGCCAACAACTACTACTACGTGTGGGACACCAACGCTGGGCAGTACGAAGCGGTGGAGCCGCCGTCGGGAGTGGGCGGAACTCCGCCCGCCAGCTCCGCACCACCTGTTCGGAGCAGCGCCGCTGGGAACGGTAGCTGGACCGATTTGTTCGCCTACCCCAAAGGCGGGCAGTCCCCGGAGCAACAACTCCGGGATCGCGAGGAGTGTCGCACCTGGGCAGTGAGCCAGACCGGCTTCGATCCCTCCAAGCCTACTTCGGACAATCTGAAGGACTGGGAGGCCAAGCGGGACACCTACCTACGCGCCGAAGCGGCCTGCCTGCAGGCGCGCAACTACAGCGTGAAATAACGCCTCTCGGGGGAGTGCCCTCGCCCTCCCCCGACGAGCCGTCCCTGCTCTGCCGTCCGAAAATGGCCTGACGATCAAGTCAGGCCTTTTCGTTTCGGCTGCCAGGCGCTATATTTAATCAAATATCGCGCATCGAACGTGCTCCCGGGCTCAAACGGGGGAGCCCGATGCGTTCGAGCAATTGAATCACAAGAACCCAAGAGAGAATGCGTGGACCGACAACTTGCAGCGACCCGGGGGGTGCGCGCGCTGCGCGCCCTCGAGACCCCTCTTCGACTCATCGTAATGACCGCCCTGCTGGGCCACGCCGCGCCCGGATGGGCCGCAGACAGCGACTCCGCAATCAAGAGTTTCGTTGACAGTTGGTTTGCTACTTCGGATGCCGCGAAGGAATCCCAGCCTCACTGGATGACGCCGGTCGTGACCGTCACACCGCGGCTGGAGCAGGAATACCGCTACGACCAGACCTGGCAGAATCGGGCGGGAAACACCGATATCACCAACTACGGCGGCGGGAAGGGCCTGGAGCTCATTCCGACTTCCAACACCGAGATCATCATCGGGCAGCCGGCGTACATGTCGCGCACCACGCCCAAGGGGACGACGCAAGGATTTGCGGACGCGACACTCCTGTTGAAGTACCGCGCGCTGTCGGCGAACGAGGAGAACGGAAACTATATTGTCACCGGATTCCTGGGGGCCAGCTTTCCCACCGGAGGTCCCGCCTTCACCAACCATCATACGATCATCACCCCGACGTTGGCCGGAGGCAAAGGTTGGGGCACTCGGGAATCGGGTTTCGATATCCAGTCGACACTGGGTGTCGCCATTCCCGACGCCGGCTTGCGCCAGCTGGGAATGCCGGTGACCTGGAACACGGCACTCCAGGGGCACTTGCTCGATAAGCTGTGGCCCGAAGTCGAGGCGACCTACACCTACTTCAGGGAGGGCCCGAATGACGGGAAGCATCAGGTATCGCTCACATACGGCATGGTTCTGGGCAGATTCCCGGTGGGCAATCGACTCAAGCTCATCATCGGCGGCGGCTACCAGAAGGCTGTCAGCTCCTTCCATACGTTCAACCACACCTGGCTGTTGACCGCGCGCGCGGCGTTCTGATAGATCGCACCGGAGTTGCCGGCGAGTTGCATCACGGTGGGCTGCGGCAGAGGGCGCGGCAGAGGGCTCGCTACCGGCTATTGGCGTCACTGATCGTGCGCCAGCCGACGGCGCGGCCGTCAGGGAGGCGAATCGTGTCGCAAGCCAGAGCCGCGGCCCGCAAAGGCTCGTTGTCCAGATCGACCAGCGTGGTCTTGCCTGGCTCGACGAGAACGGGGAATTCGACAAACCCGCCGTGATCATACTGGGCGCGGATCTGGTATTTACCGGCAGGCAGCGGGACATTGGCGGGATCTGCGTTGAACGGACCGGTGCTGTTCGCTATCCGCTCGACGAAGACGTGATCGGTCGTCG
The DNA here is from genome assembly GCA_964494895.1 of uncultured Steroidobacteraceae bacterium. GTDB lineage: Bacteria > Pseudomonadota > Gammaproteobacteria > Steroidobacterales > Steroidobacteraceae > 13-2-20CM-66-19. The sequence goes on from CAZBTV010000084.1 coordinate 12,724, forward strand.
CAATGGTGTAGTCGCTGTGCACCGGATATTCGGATTGCTCGATCGTGCGCGGGTAAGCTGCGGTGTAGACAATAAGATGTCCGGTCTGGGGAGCCGGGAAAGAGGATGGGGTCGTGGAAAGGGGTTTTGACCCAGCAGCGGAAGGCGACCCAGAAGCGGAGGGCGATTCAGAAGCGGAAGGCGACTCAGAGGGTGACTTCGGCTCAGCAGCGGCCTTGCCACATGCACCGAGCTGCGCAGGCGTTACGCAACCTGACAGTGCCGCGCTCACAATGAGCAAACGCAGGTTCGCAAGCATCACGGATCTATACATTAGCGACTCATTTCAGTGCGACACCGGCGCCTGGTCTTCGAGGACGTCACCACCGCGAGCGAATATCCGATGAAACATCGCGATGGCCGCAGGCTGCGGAACGTGCACGGGCGGTAGCGCCTGATAGTTTTCCCAACCGCCACCGAGGCTGCGGTACAGTGCGACGAATCGCTCGGCGACGGCGACTTGCGCATCGCTGTACTGCTCCTCGATGTCGTATTCCTGACGCTCGGCATCCACGACATTCAGAAAATCGGTAAGGCCGCGGGTATAACGCTCGTTGGCAAGAGTAACGGCGCGTTGACTTGCGACCAGAGCCTCGCCGAGGCTGGCAAGCCGCTGCTGTTGGGCCGTATAGTCATCCCACGTCGTATCAACCTCCTTTACGGCGTTTTGGATGGTTCGCTTGTAGTTGACCAACTGCGCTCGAGTGCGCAAGCGCGCGATCTCGACTTGCGCATCCAGCGCGCCGAAGTCGAGCAGCGACCACGCGGCGCCTGGTCCCGCTGACCAGATATGCCTGCCCACCACTGGCGTCGTGCCCAAAGCCTGCTTCTGGAAACCTATGGATCCGACGATGGCTGTACGCGGAAACAGATCGGCGGTGGCCACGCCAATTTGCGCCGTACTGCTGGCCAGCTCACGCTCTGCAACGGCTACATCGGGGCGGCGTCGTAGTAGATCGAGGGGCAGACCCGTCTGTGCCACGGCAGGAATCGACGGAATCATGGCCGGCGGCCTCAACTCTTTGACCAGATCCTCCGGATACAGCCCAAGGAGGGTCGCAATCGTATATTGAGCGGCGTTGACCTCCGCCTCCACGGGTGCGATCTGCGCCTGCAAGGCGGCGAGCTCTCGAGCCGCAAGGGTGACATCGAGCTCGTTGGTAATCCCGCGCTCGTAGCGGATCCGCACGATTCGCAACGATTCCTGAAACGTATTCATGGCGTTATGCAGAATCGCCGCGCGAGTCTGCAGCCCACGCAAGTCGACATAGGCGCGCGCGACATCGGCAATCACTGAAACCAACACAGCGTTGCGCTCAGCGGCCCTCGCCTGCGCGTCTGCTCGCGCCGCCTCGACCTGCCGGCGGTACTTCCCGAAAACGTCGAGCTCCCAGATGGAGTCAAAGCCCCCAAGCTCGTTGATCTTGCTCAAGCCTGCCGTGTTATCCGCCGACACCAACGGTTGCGATGCGCGGCTACGTGTGAGGTCTCTGCCTGTGCCCCGTGCGACGGTCGCGCTGGCATTGAGATCCGGCAGCACCGAGCCGATGAGTCCCCTTTCGTAGACGCGTGCGGCCTGCAAGCGATCAAGAGCGATCAGAACGTCAGGATTGGCTGCCACCGCACGGCTAACCAGTGAATCGAGCTCTGGATCGTTCAGTGCGGTCCACCAGGTTTCGAAGTCCACATTCGCAGCCTGCGCAGCCTGGGAGCTGGGCTTCACCGCTACCGAAGCCCGGCCGTGTACCGCCGCGAAATCGGCTGGCGGATGCTCATCCGGTGTGTGGTAGTTGGGGCCGACCGCGCAGGCGGCCAGGCTCGCCGTAGTCAGGGCCAGCACCAGTGGGCGCGCCGCCGAGCGACATGAAGCGAGCGTGAGTCTCATGACGTCTACCTCCGCGCGGTCACAGAGGAGCTATCGGCCGCCGAGGGCTGCAAAACGGTCCCGGGTTGTGGCATAGGTGACACTGCATCCTCCAATCGGTGGACTGCCACCTGGTCGCCATCACCGATCTGACTGCTGACGTTGAGCGCCAGCTCGTCGCCGGCCTCGACGCCGGATCCCAACTCGACGACGTTACCGTCGTCGCGCGCGATAGTGACGTCGCGGAAATTGATCTTCCCCGACCGATCGACGCGCGCCACCTGCGGGCCTCCGCTGCGGAAAATCAGAGCGGCGGCCGGAACCTGCACCAGCCCTTTGGGCTCGAGCCCAAAGGCAACTCTCACATACATGCCTGGAACGAGAGCCTGCTGTGCGTTCGGAATATCGACCTCGACGCGCAGTGTGCGTGCCTGTGCGTTGATGGCATCTGACGTACGCGTCACAGTGCCCGGATAAACATGCCCCTCACCGCCAGGTGTCTGGATCTCGACCGGGACACGGTCGCGCATCAGATCCGCCGCGGCGCGCTGCGGCACGTCGACGAATATGCGCATCGGGTCGTTCTGCTGCATGACATACAGCGGCGTGGTGGAGCTGGTGCTACCTGCGGTGACGAGGTTGCCGATATCGATATCACGCTGCGTGATCACCCCGTCAAACGGCGCGGTCACCTTCTTGAATTGCGACAGCGCGGTGTACTGGTTGACCCGCGCCTGGTCCAGAGTGACTTCGGCTTCCGCTGCCCGGAGATTCGCGATGGCACTATCGTAGTCCGCGTGCTTTTCCTCACGCTCCTGCTCCGATACCACGCCCTTCGGTGAGTCGCGCCAGCGATCATAGGAGGTTTTGGCGAAGTCCGCCTGCGCCTTACGAAGCAACACCTGCGCCTGGGCCGCCTTCAACTGCGCCTGCGCTCCCGCGAGCTCGGCATCCAACTCGGGCGTCTCGATCAGGGCCAGCGCCTGACCGGTGTGCACGTGATCACCGATGTCGACGAACCACTTTCCGACATAGCCGTTCACACGAGCGTAGATCGTGCTCGCGTGCCAGGCAGCGGCCTGTCCCGGTAGGGAAAATCGCTGTACCGTACCGACAGCTTTCGCCTCGATCGTGTCGACAGCCCGCGGTGCCGTCGCGGCTTCACGTGAATACTCCGCGACCGCCCGATCTTTGAAAAAGCGATCGACACGTACGGCAAGGAACCCGGCTGCCAGCACAATCACGAATATCAGGGCCGCCTTCTTCAGGCTGCGACCAGTATTCGGATCAAAGGCCGTGGAGACGGCGTGCGACTCGGTGTTCGCAACATCGTCCCCGTAATCCGTGCTCCGTACCTCTTCGCGCTCGCCGTTCCGAAGTTCGTGCTGCTTAAACTGTTGCATTTGCGCCTCGGTGTGAATGTGTCTGCAGAGCGGCCGGGTGGCGTCGCAACAGCCGATACATAACCGGTACAAAGACCAAAGTGGCAAACGTCGCGAACAACAGTCCGCCGATGACTGCCCGGGCGAGCGGAGCATTCTGTTCGCCACCCTCGCCTACGCCGAGCGCCATCGGAATCATGCCCAGAATCATCGCGCCCGCGGTCATGAGAACCGGCCGGATGCGGGTAAAGCCGGCGGTCGCAGCCGCCACCAGCGGATCGTCTCCCTCGTCCATGCGCTGGTTTGCAAAGCTTACGACCAGGATGCTGTTCGCCGTGGTGAGGCCGATGCACATGAGAGTTCCCATGAGCGCCGGAACACTCAGGTGTGTCTGTGTCAGGTACAGCATCCACATGACGCCACACAGGGCGAAAGGCACCGCCATGAGGACGATGAGTGGATCGATCCAACTCTGGAAGTTGATCACCAGGAACAGATAGACCAGGACCACGGCGAGCGCGATGCCGGTGAACAGGCCGGTATAGCTCTCGCGCATGGTCTCCACCTGCCCGCTCAGAGTGATATGCATCGCCTTCTCCGCGGGAGGCTGGTTTGCGGCGATCACTTTGTCGATATCCTGCGAGGTGGAGTACAAATCGCGCCCCTGCACGTCCGCGTGAACGTCGAACACGGGTCTGATGTTGAGCTGGGAGGTGACCATCGGCACTTTTCGGCGACCGATTGCCGACAGGTTCATCAGCAATTGCCCGTTGCCCTCCTTACCGGCGGTGGTCACCGGCATCGTCTCGATGTCCTGCGAGGAATCGAAGCTGTAGGTAGGCTGCTGTACGACGAGGGGATAACTTACACCGTTGCGAGGATCCACCCAGAAGTTCGGTGACGTCTGCGCGCTCGAGTTGGTGGTGACGAGCACGTTGCTGGCCGCTTCGCGCTGAGTCAGCCCAACCTGTGTCGCGAGCTCGCGGTCCACGTCCAGGCTGAGCGCAGGAGCGTCTGGCACCTGAAAGACATGCGAGTCGACGACTCCAGGCACACTGGAAATGAGTCGCGCCAGGCGCGAGGCGAGCGCGTAGGCGCTGGCCGTGTCGGACGCCGAAACACGGATGTCGATCGGCGCCGGATGCCCGAAGTTCAGCACCTGATCGACGATGTCGGCGGGCTGGAAAAAGAACTGCAACTGCGGGAAGCGCTTCGGCAACTCACGGCGCAACATCGCCGTGAGGTCGGCGGTCGGCGAGTGCTTCTCATTCAGCGAGATCAGGATCTCCCCGTCCATCGGCCCTACCGTGGCGGAATCGCTCAGCGAGATGTTGATTCCACTGTAGGGCAATCCGATGTTGTCGAGGACCACGCTGATCTGCTGCGGACCGACGAGCTGGCGAATGGTTGCTTCGACGAGCGCGAAGTATTCCTGTGTTGCTTCGATGCGGGTGCCAGGAGGCGCGCGCACGTGAAGGCGCATCTCGCCGGCGTCGACCTGCGGGAAGAAATCGCGTCCAAGCTGGGGGAAGAGCATCAGGGAAATGAGGATGAGAGCCAGGAAAGCGAGCACTGTGGTCCTGGCCTGGGAAAGAGACCATGCCAGAGCATTGCGATAGGTGTCGCGCAAACGCAGGAACCCGCGCTCGAAGCCCAGGTGGATGCGGCGGAAAACGTTATGGCTGCGCTCGTGTGAGTCCTCGTGACCGGCCGCGCCGTGTGTCGCCGGGCCGAGGCCGGTGTTGCGCATCAGGGCGTTGAACAGGACGGGAACCATCGTGAAGGACAACACCAGGCTCGCGAGCAGCGACACGATCACAGAGACCGATAGAGGCGAGAAGAGGTATTTCGCGGTGCCCTCGAGCAAGAACACCGGAACAAACACGATACAGATGCAAAGTGTCGAAAGAAAGGTGGGAACACCCACCTCGCCCGCTCCGTGGATGATGGCGTCCTGCAGGCGCTCATGCAGGCCCGCATGGCGCTCGATGTTCTCGATCACAACTGTGCCATTGTCGACCAGAATACCAACAGCCAGCGCAAATCCGCCAAGGGTCATGGTGTTGAGCGTCTCACCGCCCACGCCCATGAGCAGCACCGCGGTCACGATAGACAAGGGGATGGCCGCCAGGATGATGATCGTGAGGCGCCAGTTTCCGAGAAACAGCAGAATCATGAGGGCCGTGAGCCCGGCGGCCATGCAGCCGCCCATCACGACACTGTTCAGCGCGGCCTTGACGAATACCGACTGGTCGAAGATTGCCTTGATCGATACACCGCTCGGCAGCATGTGCTCGATGTCCGGGAGTGCCGCGCGTACGCCGTCGATCACCGCGAGTGTGGAGACCCCGCCGGTCTTTCGTATCGACATGAGCGCGCCGGGCACGCCGTCGACAGCCACCGAGTTCGTCTGCACCTGGAATCCGTCATGGACGTGCGCCACATCCCGCATGAACACGGTGCGGCCATCGATTTGCTTGATCGGGAAGGAGTTGATCGCCTCGACCACATCGGGGCTGTTGTTCATGGTGAGCATGTAATCCTTCGTGCCGATCTTCACGTCTCCGGACGGAAGGATGACGTTCTGCTTCTGCAGCGCGTCGCTGACGTCCGCCGGAGTCATACCGCGGGATTGCAGCGCCTGGGGGTCGAGGTCAGCCATGATGACCCGCGGCTTGCCACCGTAGGGGTACGGCACCTCCGCGCCGTGCACGACCGCGAGTGCCGGACGGATGATGTTCTGGCCCAGATCGTTGAGCTTCGTGTCCGGAAGCGACTTGCTCGACAGGCTTAGCTGGATGATCGGGACATCGGTGGCGCCATAACGGATGACCAGAGGCGGCGTGATGTTTGGAGGCATGTACTTCAGAACGACGAGTGCGCTGCTCGCAAGCTGCGACACGGCACGGGTGACATCAGCGCCTTCGTGCAAAAAGACCTTCTCGACACCTACGCCTTCGTAGCTCGTCGCTTCGATGCGGGATATATCATCGACGAGCGATGCCATCTGGCGCTCGTGCAACGTCAGAATACGGTTCTGAATGTCCTGTGCATCCATCCCGGCGTAGGTCCAAACGACGCTGACGACTGGAATATCCATTTCCGGAAAGATGTCGACCGGCATGCGAAGGGCCTCGCCGAGCCCAAGCAGGCCGATGAGGATGAGGACAGCAACCACGGTGTGAGGCCGCTTGAGGACGTATTGGACAAGTGACATGGGTAAGCTACGTCGGAAGTTGTGACCGGGGCTGACGCTCGATCTCAGGTCCGCGGTGGCTGAACGCATGCGGCGCCCGTTCGGCCGCAAGCGGCTGGCGGACACGGAAATGGCTGCCCTTGCCGGGGATGCTGCTCACCTCGACCCGGGCCCCGTGCGCGTCACAGATTGACTTTACGATCGACAGGCCAAGGCCGGCTCCCCCCTGGTCCCTGGAGCGCGAGCCGTCGACGCGAAAGAAACGCTTGAACACGTGAGGAAGTGCTTCGGCAGGAATACCGATGCCCTCATCCACCACGTCGAGCACAGCATAGCCGCCCTCTTGCGTGATCTTGAGGGTAATACGGCCACCGTTGGGTGTGTATTTGATGGCGTTGTCCAACAAGTTCACAACCACCTGCTTCAGGCGCGCGCGGTCGCCTTGAATGATCACCGGACCGGATGAGTCGCACACCACGTTGATGTGCTTGTCCTCGGCCAACAGGCTCATCTGGTCAGCGGTCGTCGCCGTCAGCTCGGCGAGGTCGAGCTTCACCCATTCGGCATTCGCCTCACCGGTATCCAACCGTGACAGGGCTAGCAGGCCTTCGACGATTTCCGCCAACCGGTCGACTTCCTCCAGCATGCTGCCGAGGCTCTCCCGGGTCTGGATTTTCAACTCAGCATTCTGCGCCAGTGCTTCCAACTCACCGCGCAACACTGCCAGCGGAGTGCGCAGCTCATGTGAGGCGTCCGCGACGAATTGCTTGGAGCTGTTGACGGCGTCCTCAAGGCGGCTGATCATGAGATTCAAGGAGAGCGACAGCCGCTCCAACTCATCCCCCGTGCGCATGACCGGGAGGCGCTCACTCAGATTATGCTGGGTGATCTCGGCCGCCTTTCTGGAAAGGCGGTCGACAGGCCTCAGAGCGCGGCGGACGAGCACGAAGCCTCCGGCGACCGCCACGCACACGGTAATCGGCAGCCCAACGCCCAGAAAGACCAGCACGTGCCTGACCGTCTCGTCGACCCGGGCGCTGGAAACCCCGACTTCGACGATGTAGCGCGGTCCGTCGGGGGCATTGTAGGGGCGGGCGGCGATGAGCAAAGCGCCGCTGAGCGTCGCCTGCCGCCGTAAACCAACTCCGGTTCCAGTGAGTGGGGGCGCCGGAACCTGGGAAGGATCGAAACTTCCGTCCTTCGGCAGACCCGACGCGTAAATCACACGACCATCACGGGAGGTTACGCGAATGAAACGGTCATTCGCCTCAGGGGAGTACAACTCCTCGATCTGTCGCGCGACCGTGCTCTCGCCGGTACGGCTGGCGGCCGCAACGATCGTGTCGGCAATCTGACGGGCACGGCGTGCCTGCGTGTCCAGAAGATTGGCTTCCAGGTAATGCCTCAGAAAGATAATGGTGAGCACGCCGAGGAGCACGAAAACGAGCGTCAAGAGTCCGGCGTACCAGGCAACGAGCCTGAAACTCAGAGACCGGCTGTTCACGCCTCCGCCCCCTCCACCAGACCGTAACCCACTCCACGCACCGTCCGGATCAACTTTGTCGGGAAGGGGTCGTCGACCTTGCTGCGCAGGTGACGCACGTAGACGTCCACGATGTTCGTGAGGCCTTCGAAGCTCTGGTCCCAGACATGCTCGATGATCATGGTGCGGGAAAACACGCGCCCCGGGCCGGTGGCGAGATATTCGAGCAGGGCGTACTCCTTCGGAGTGAGCTCGATCGTTTTACCACCGCGCCTGACGCGCTGTGTGAGCCGGTCGACTTCCAGGTCTCCAATACGGAGGACGCTGGACCGGCTGATGGGCCCGCGGCGCAGCAGTGCCTTGACGCGGATGATGAGCTCGGCGAACGCGAAGGGCTTGGTGAGATAGTCGTCGGCGCCTGCCTCGAAGTGCAGCACCTTCTCCTCGGTGGCATCTCGCGCGGTCAAAACGAGGATCGGCACGTGCTGGTTCTTGCGCCGGATACGGGTCAGCACCTCGGTGCCGCTCAAAAGGGGCAGCATCAGATCGAGGATGATCAGGTCATAGTTATAGGTGTCAGCCAGGCTCCAGCCCGCCTGCCCGTCGGTCGCCACATCGACCGCATAGCGCTCCGCCTTGAGCGCCCTTTCGATCAGGTCGCACAACTTTCTCTCGTCTTCGATAAGAAGGATTCGCATGGCTGCTCTCGCTTGGGGGACAGTAGATCGCGCAGGCATTAAATGGCGGCCAAACGGAGATTAAAAACCGTTCATCCCGGGCTTGGGCGGGCGAAAGGCCCCCTCCAAGCCCCGGACATTTCCAGTCTCCGGAAAGGGTAGCTCGGCCTGAGCACCGGGTCGGGCGTCCCAGGCGCAGAATGTTGCGTAGTTACAACGATACTGGACCGGCGTATTGGATTGGCTACAATGCGCGGCACCCAAGCCATGCCCAGACAGTGGTGTCGGACGGCGGAATCCGCTGTCGGTAATCGGACACGACTCGGCCTAAGGCGTGGAAGGCGTGGGCATTTTCGCTCAACAGCGCAGGACCGGAGCTGCAATGAAACTGTCACGCCTTGGCATTCTGATTGTCATACAATTGCAGCACAGTGTCGCTCTCGCAATGACTGACACGGAGTCGCTGCGTGGCGTTTCCGCATCGTCTTGGCAAGAACACACAGGAATTCGAAGATGACACGTATACGTGCGACCGGCATCGATGGTTGCTCTTTGCAACAAGCACAAAACAGGAGTTATATCGTGCCTGAAACCAATCTGACCTTCGCCGCTGGAGTGAAGGCGCGTGAGGGCCGCACAGGTCGCGTTCGATTGGCCGTGCAAAGCATAGTGGCAGCCGCCGGCCTGCTAGCCGGTACAGCTCACGCGCAAACGACGAGTGCGCAATCGCCGCCGGCACCGGCAGACGAGAGCCTCACCTGGCACGGCATTACGCTCTACGGCATCATCGATGCCGGTATCCAATACAACACCCACTCGGCCCCCTTCAACGACTTCTTCATTACGGGCGGCTCTGAGATCGTACAAAAGAACAGCAACCAGGCCGTGTTCGGCCTGACCTCCAACCCGATGAGCCAGTCACGGGTCGGCCTGCAGGGTAAAGAGGATCTGCATTTCCTCGATTTCTCGGGCGTGTTCAAGGTCGAGACCTACTTCAATCCGACCACCGGCCAGATCACGAACGCGCTGAAGTCGATCTCGCAGAACAACGGCCGTGCGCTCAACCAACAGAGCACCAACATCGACTCGAGCCTCTCCGGAGAGACGTTCGAGCAGTCCTTCGTCGGAGTGAGCTCGCCCACCTACGGAACTCTGACATTCGGGCGTCAGAATACGGTACTTGCCGACCTGATCGCGAAGTACGATCCGCAGCAGACTTCCTACGCCTTCTCGCTGCTCGGGCTGTCCGGCACTCCGGCCGGTGGCGGCGATACGCAGGATCGGCGACTCGACAACTCGATCAAGTACTCTGGCCGCTTCATGAACATGGTGCACCTGGGCCTGCAGTACAAGTTCCAGAACTCCTCGGCAGCGACCTACTCGACCGGCGGGACCGGTCCTGCGTTCACGGCGTTCGAGGCACAGGTCGGTGCGGACTTCGCGGGCGCATCGTTCGATGCCTTCTATACCAAGGTCAAGGACGCGATTGTCGCCGGCACTCTGAGCGCTACCCAGGTGGCGGGCCTGCCAGCACTCGGCCTGTCGTCCGACACTTCCGTGGCTGGCACAGTCTCGGACAATGCATCCTATGGGGCGATGGCGTCGTATGATTTGAGCGGCCTTACCGCCGGAACTGTTCCGGTCACCCTGTACGGCGGCTTCCAGAAAATCAGCTTCATGAATCCCTCGATCCCGCTGGCCGTGGGTTTCGATCTTGACGGATTCAAGCTCGGCTCCGTGTCCAATACGTCCTTCGCGAAAGCGGACAAGATCCTCAAGGTGTACTGGGCTGGCCTGCGCTATCCGGTGACCAAGGCGGGTACCCTCGCGGTCGCCTATTACGGGGAAAAGCAGGACAGCTTCGCGACCGGCGCTCTCGCCGGATGCTCGAGCGCGGTGAGCGGCTCCTGCAGCGGGAACCTCGATGTGGTTTCCGTCTCTTTCGACTATAGGTTCACCAAACGATTCGATGCATATGTTGGGGCCATGTATTCGACCGTATCGAATGGCCTGGCGAGCGGCTTTCTCGCCAACAACAACATCGATCCGACGGTCGGCCTGCGGTTCTCGTTCTAAGGCCTTCCAAACCTGCCGTGCCGCCCTCATCTATTGGGGGCGGCACTTTTGTTTCTTTGCGCCCGACAGGCAACTAAACGCCCGGGGCTGACGGGCGGCTCCCCGCACCTGGGTACGACGCCTCATCAGGAACGCGTAGTGGGCATGCGCGAACTGCGCAGCAGGGTGGGGCCATGACTTGCCGTGTTTGTGAGCGCATGCCAGAGTGCTTGAGGTATTGTCTGGCGAGCGACATTCAACTTCCCTAAAGCCCATGGACAAGCTGCGCTTGCAAAAGGAACGAAGCGGGCGGGCGGGCATTCAACCCTGGGGTACGAGCGAACATGAAGGAACAACCAAGGGTAGAGACGCTGTTGCGGCTCGGCATGCTCATCACACTCTCTACGGTGGGAGCTTGTGCTGCGGGTCCTCACAGCACCAATGCCGAAGACGGGGCGATCACTGCGCGAGTCCAAGCAGTGCTTCAGGAATCTGTACCGCTTCAGGCGCCGAATCTTGTGACCGTGCAAACCGTGAAGCACGTGGTTTACCTCAGGGGCCTGGTCGGGACTCCGTATCAGAGAGAGTTGGCCAATTCGCTCGCCACCCAGGCCAGCGAAGGTCTGCTCGTCGTGAACATGGTCGCGGTTGAAAATAATCGCTGAGTCGCGTTGCGGACGCTGACGCCCGAAAGACCTCGTGCTTCCGGAGGCCGCCGCGCCGCCACGATTCCGACTCCGCATGCTCTCGGGCAGATACAATCTCGGCGGCATTCGCTCTCCTGCACTCGCGCCAGGACCGCGCGAAAACACTCCAACGAGGGGACAGAGTATGGACATGACGGTCGTCGAAATCGCCTCTCCCGGCGGACCGGAGCAGTTGCGTCCCGCCCGGCGCCCCATTCCTCAACCGGGTGAGGGCGAGGTGCTGATCCGAGTGGCGGCTGCGGGCGTCAACCGGCCGGATGTCGTACAGCGACAAGGACACTACCCGCCACCTCCCGGCGCCTCGGATCTGCCCGGCCTGGAGGTCGCCGGGACCATTGTCGCTCTCGGTCCAAACGTCGCGCGCTTGAGGCAGGGCGATATGGTTTGTGCCCTTCTGTCCGGTGGCGGCTACGCGGAATACGCTGTTGCTGCCGCTCCTCTGTGCCTGCCGGTGCCGGACGGGATGACGCCGGTCGAAGCGGCGGCGGTGCCCGAGACCTTCTTCACCGTGTGGACGAATTTGTTCGAGAGAGCTGGCTGCTCTGCCGGCGACACGGTGCTCATCCATGGCGGCACGAGTGGCATCGGCACGACCGCCATCCAACTTGCAACCGTCTGGGGAGCGCGGGTATTCGCGACCGCCGGGACGCACGCAAAGGCGCGCTTTTGCGAAAGCCTGGGCGCTGCGCGTGGAATCGATTACCGCACCGAAGACTTCGTGGAAGTCATGAAGCTCGCCACCGACGGCCGGGGCGCGGATGTCATCCTTGATATCGTTGCTGGAACGTACGTGCAACGGAATATCGAAGCCGCGGCAGTCGATGGGAAGATTGTCGTGATCGCAATCCAGGGCGGCGCACGCGCGGAAATCAAGATGAACCAGCTCATGATGAAGCGCCTGACGCTCACGGGATCGACTCTAAGGCCGCGTACGCTCCAACAGAAGGCGGCGGTCGCCGAAGGGGTACGCCGTAACGTTTGGCCTCTGTTGGCGACCCGCCGCGTCCGGCCGATCATTCACGCAACCTTCCCTCTGGCCGATGCTGCTGAAGCGCACAGGCTGATGGAATCGTCGAATCATGTTGGGAAGATCGTGTTGACGACATAGCCGCGACGCGGCGGCGTTCATCGCCGCCATCACAGGTTTCGTGTTTTGTTTTGAATTCCGCCTGTCAGCGGAATGCCTGCCGCCCTGTGGCCTCAAGCCCGCGCAGACTGTTGCAAGCTCTCGAGGAAGCGATCGATGGCAGCTACCGCCGGCGGCTCATCGAGCATCGGCGCATGGCCTCGGTTGGAAAGAGTCAGTGCGGTGAGCTTTGGATGACTCGCAGCCATTTTCTCCAGGATTTCTGCGCTCAAGAGATCCGACGTTTCGCCGCGGATCACCAGCATGGGAATCGATGCGAGTTGCGCCCACAACGGCCACAACGTACGCGTGGGCGCATTCGGGTCCGGCGCTTGATTCAAGCTTCCGAGAATCGCCGGGTCATACGCGGGCACCGGACGGCCTGTTGGATCCTCGGTATAGGTTCGGCGCGCGAACGCATCCCAATCCGACTGACCATAGTCAGGGAAGGCTCGTCCGTTGATGAGCTTGGCTCGTTGCGCGGCATCCGGCCAGGTGGAAACCTCCAGTGGTGTGTTGAGCGACTCGCGCAATCTCCTGATCCCGAGCTCAGGGACCTCCGGGCCAATATCATTGAGGACGATGCCTTGTATCCGCGCCGGCTGCGAAGCGGCCAGCGTCATGGAGATGAGGCCGCCCATCGAGGTGCCAATCAGGACCACCCGCGCGAGTTGCAGACGATCGAGCAGGCAGGTCATGTCCTTGACGTAGACAGATAGTCGATAATTGGCGGGATCCGGATCCCATTGCGACTGTCCACGGCCGCGTTGATCAGCGGTTATGACGCGGTAGCCAGACGACAGACGGTTGACGACAGCCTCGAAGTCTCTGCCATTGCGTGTCAATCCATGCAGGCACAGCACGGCAAGCGGCGCGTCCCTCGGACCGCACTCCTCAGCATGTAGGCGCAATCTGCCATCCGCGCTCGAATATTCGATCGGAGTGCGCGTCATCGCCATTCTTCTACCCTCCTCCCCTCACGCCCGGACGGCTCTAACGGCTGACAGGCGAATTACCCTGCCCGTTTCGCTGTAGCTCGAGCGAGTTGTCGACCCGGGTAACACCGGGCACAGATTTGGCAATGCGCTCCGCCTCAACAAGGTCAGGTGGATCCCAGACATACCCAGTGAGCCGCACGACGCCACCGTCGGCAGCAACCGTGATATGGCGGCTGAACAGCTCCTTGTCGGCGGCGAGCGCGGACTCTACGCGCTGCGCCGTTGCCTGATCGGCCTGCCGTTCAGCCTCCGACTTATGAGGTGACATGGCGCATGCAATCACGCCAGACAACAGCGTAGCTGCCGCTCCCACACGTAGCACTCTGGTCATCAACGGCGACACAGACGTTCCTCCTCATGTCCCGAGCCCAAAACGGCCGCGCTCATACGCCGCGCGCATCCATCATGCCCGACTGAGCATACCGCCGTCGCCCTCAGAACCGGTAATTGATTCCGGTCGACACGCCCATTGCGTGGCAGCCTCCCCAAGTCGTAGGACCCGCGCCACTGTAGTCGATGAACGCAGTGTGCGTGGCATCGTGGCAGTCGGTCTTGATGCCGTGGCCCCCCGCGCCGATGTCATAATGCGCGTTGCCATCGTTGACGATCTCAGCGGCATCGAGGTAGACGGTGAGCTGTTTGTCGAGCTTATGCCACCAGGCGATCGTGTACATGTTGGACTGATTGTTGCCAATGCCGTATGGATTGAAATTGTGTTGTCCGCCCGGATCACCCGGCGTCGCACCGGCGTGCGCCCAGCCTATGGCTAGCCGGTCGGCACCCCCGCCGAAGTCCTGCTCGATAGCCACCCATTGGCCGTTGCGCTGGCGCTCGTTCTGGAATTGCATGACCTGCGGAAGCTTGCGATACATCTCCTCATATAGATAGGAAATCGACAGCCCGAAGCCGAAGGTGTACTGCCCGCCGAGCTTCATGGCCCACTCGTCGGCGATGTCGTAGAGAGGGGAGTACCCGGGAGTGGCGGCCGCGGCAGCCAGCGGGTATTCGCCCGCGAATGTCTGGTAGTCCGCCCAGTTGAGGTATCTGGCATCGGGCCCGTTCGGCCCCTCAGCTTCCCAATAGTTGTAGAGAGGATTGTTGGAACCGATACCGTCGCTGCTGCGGTTGACGCGCTTGTGCATCTCATACGCCGCCACGAGGTACAAGCCCCCGCGCTCGAACTTCAGGTCCGCGCTGTATGCATCATCGAAGCCGCCGTCGTCACAATTCAAGGGGAGATTGCCACTGCCCGGAAGATTGGACCCGGCACAATCCGGAGAGCCCAGCGGCACCAGATTGTTGTACGGATCGATCTGCTGGCCGAAGGCATAGGCAGCATCGAAACTGAATCCACCCCAGTTGGGCGAGGCGTAGTCGACGACATGATCCATGCGGGTGCCGAACTCGATGCGATTGTCACCGCCAGTGTTGCCCATCACGACGTCGTAGCTGCCAAGCTGCCCCGCGAATGGATTGAGGCGGTCCGTCGAGGTCTTGTAGGGCAGATAGAGCTCGCCAAAGCGCAACCGGCCCCAGCTCTTGCTTCGGAAACCGAGATAGGTGTCACCCAGCCCGATCGCTCCCTGCACCGTGTTCGATTGTTTTGTCCAGGTGTTCTGCAACCCGGGCGCCGCCACCAGATTGAGGGAGGTCGAGACCTGATAGATGAAATCCACTCCCGACTTGCCGATCGCATGGCTGCCACGGTACCCAACGTTGGATCCGTTGCTCGACAGCGCTCCGAGCCAGCCGACTCGACCGAAGGGTGGCGCCTTGGCACCGGTCGGGACATACGGACTGCCCGGTGCGCCGTTCGCATAGCCCCAGGAATTGGCGACCAGGCCATCCATGCCTTTGGTGGTGTAATCGATGGAGGCGTCCAGAGTGCCGAAGAAGCCTTTCATGAAGGTGTCGAACAGGTTCTGCTGCTTGCCCGCAGTCTCGGCCGCCTTGTTGGCCGCGAGCGCGGCTTTCTGGACCTCCTGGCTCTGCTGTTGTTGTTGCTGTTGTACGGCCTTGAGCTCCTTGTTGAGCTCCTCGAGCCGCTGCTGCAGGTCGTTTATCTTGTCCTGCAGCGCCTGGTCCGTCGCGGCCTGCCCTAGGGCCGCGACGGGATGACTGACAAGACCCAACCAAGCCACAAGCACCGCGCCCGCCGCGGCACGTCCCCGGATGCCACTCAGCATGATCTGCCCCCTCTTGATTGATCGCTGTTTGATGCCGGACGTCGGTCGACCCGACTCAGCTCAAACGATATGCTCCGTTCCGGCGTCCTCCCTCGTGATGCGCGCCGTTTCAGATCGCGGGAATCAGCCCCGCGCCGCGCGCCCACTTGTACTTGGCTCCCAGCACCGCCACCGGAATCTCAGTCGAATAGGCGTACGCAGGTATTCCGTGTTGGTATAGATACTCGGCCGCCTCCTCCACCTCGACGTCCCCGGCCAACGACGCCACCACGGGCTTCTCGATGCCCTGTGCGCGCATCTGTTCCACGACTTCCACCATCAACCGGGCAAACACCATGGGCGGTGTGATGATCGTGTGCCAATAGCCCAGGATGAGCGCGTGAATGCGCGGATCCTGCAAACCCAGCCGTACCGTGTTCTGATAGGTGGTAGGCGGCTCGCCGCCGGTGATGTCGACAGGATTGCCGGCAGCGCCAAAGGGTGGAATGAATTTGCGGAAAGCTGCATCCAGATCCGGCGGCATTGCCATGAGGGACAGACCGTTGTCCACGCACGCATCCGAGAGCAGCACCCCCGATCCGCCGGCACCGGTGATGATGACGACGTTATTGCCCTTCGGGGTCGGCAGCACTGGGATGCCTCGAGCGAAGTCCAGGAGCTCACGCAACGTACGCGCGCGAATGACACCGGATTGCTTGAGCACGTCCTCGTAGATCTGGTCATTACCGGCGAGCGCACCTGTATGTGAGCTCGCAGCCCGCGCGCCCATATTCGTGCGCCCCGCTTTCAGCATCACGACTGGCTTCTTCTTCGACACCCGTCGCGCTGCTTCGGCAAACGCACGGCCATCTTTGAGGTCTTCACAGTGCTGCGCGATGATCTGAGTGTTTTCATCCTGCTCGAAGAACGCGAGCAGATCGTCCTCATCGATATCCGATTTGTTGCCCAGACCCACGATGGCGGAGACGCCCATGCGCGCTGAACGCGAGAAACCGATGATCGCCATGCCGATGCCGCCGGACTGTGAAGACAGCGCGGCCTTGCCTTTGACATCGTACGCTGTGCAGAACGTAGCGCAGAGGTTCTTGGGTGTGTAGTAAAACCCGTAGATGTTAGGACCCATGAGCCTGACGCCATACTTGCGCCCGATGGCGACCAGCTCCTCTTGCCCGGCCATATTGCCGGTCTCCGCGAATCCCGATGGGATCAGGACCGCGCCCGGGATTTTCTTCTCCCCGACCTCCGTGAGCGCCTGGGCAACGAACTTCGCAGGAATCGCGAACACAGCCACGTCGATTTCGCCGGGCACATCCTTTACGCTCTTGTAAGCCTTTCGGCCCAGAATGCTCTCGGCGCTCGGGTGAATCGGATAGATTGCACCCTGATAGCCACCGTTGATGAGATTCTTCATCACCGAGTTGCCGATCTTGCCATTCTCTGGAGAGGCGCCGATCACAGCCACCGCATCCGGCCGCATGATCCGGTTCATCTGTGTCACGATGAGTTGTGGATCGAGCCGCTCGCGCGCCGGCGGAGGATTGAAATTCAGCACGATACGCACATCGGCGGCCGTCGCGGCGCGGCTGGTGGCAAACACCGGGTTGAGATCGATCTCGGCAATCTCCGGGAAGTCCGCGACCAGTGCGGATACCCGCTCGATCATGCCGGCGAGAGCAGCCCGATCGACCGACTCACCGCCGCGTACGCCGCGCAGGATCTCCGCAGCCTGAATGCTATCCAGCATCGAGAGAGCGTCTTCCTGTGAGGCCGGAGCCAGACGGAATGTGATGTCCTTGAGAACCTCCACCAGCACCCCGCCCAATCCAAAGGCAACCAACTTGCCGAAGGCGGGATCCGTGACCGCGCCGATGATCACTTCCTGCCCGCCGGCAAGCATCTGCTGCACCTGAACGCCGAGGATTTCCGCCGTCGCGTCGTAGCGGTGGGCGTTGGCCACGAGAGTCGCGTACGCTTCCCGCGCCTCCTCCGGCGATTTCACTCCCACCACGACACCTCCAGCTTCGGTCTTGTGCAGGATCTGTGGCGAAATGATCTTCATGACGACTGGGAAGCCGATTTGCGCAGCCAGTGCCGCCGCCTCGGTCGCGTCGTGCGCAACGGCCTCCCGGGGAACGGCGATGCCATAAGCCGCGCAAAGCTCTTTGGCCTCCGGGGCCGTCAAAGCCGCACGCCCGGCCGCTTTGGCTCCATCCAGAATCGCCCGGACGGCAGTTTTGTTGTAAGACATCATGGCTCCTTCCCGCGGTATGTTTGAGTCAGGCCCCTTCTTGCGAACGAGCTGGTGCTTCGGTACTAAATCACCTTGCTGGCGCGAAACGCGGCTATGTCTTGTGTGTTGTAGCCGAGCTCGGCAAGCACCTCGTCCGTGTGCTCGCCAAGCAGCGGCGAACGCTTGACTACCGTGGGGCTGTCGCTCATTTTGATGGGATTGCCGACAGTCAGGTACTTGCCCCGCTTGGGGTGATCTACCTCGACGACGGTGCCGGTGGCGCGCAGCGCGGGCTCCTCTGCGAGCTCTTTCATCGAGAGGATCGGGCCGCAGGGAATGTCGTGCTTGTTCAGCAACTCCATGGCCTCGAACTTGGTCTTGGTGAGCGTCCAGGCCTCGATCGCCTCGAACACCTCCTTCAGGCGCGGCAGGCGCGCATTCGGCGTGGCGTAGTCCGGATCTGTGATCCAACTCTCCTTCCCGATGACCGCGCAGATCTCCTTCCACACTGGGGCCTGCGCGATGAAATACAGGTAAGCGTTGGGGTCGCTCTCCCAACCCTTGCACTTGACGATCGAGCCCGGTTGTCCGCCGCCTGATGCATTGGCCGATCGGGGGACGGATGTCCCGAATTTTCCGTGCGGATACTGCGGATACTCCGTCAGGACGCCGGTACGCGCGAGACGTTGCTGGTCGCGCAGCTTGACG
>CAZBTV010000085.1:0-31323 GCA_964494895.1 uncultured Steroidobacteraceae bacterium
GCTGCAAGGGGCGCGCAGTATAGCCCTGATTCGAGGCTTGTCAACGCGCTGTCATGTTTCTTTTTCGACCCTGTCCAGGGCCGCTCAATGTCGGTGCGCCGGGGCACCAACGCCCCGCCATCCTCAGCAAGTGGAGCCTGCGCCTGAGACAGTGGCTCCGGCGCAAAACAGCGTGAAAGCTAGGCTTTTAACTCGAACTTGAGCCTGGCGAAGCGGCGGGAACCCACCTGCAGAACGTGGTCGGCGCCCGCCTGAAAGGTAAGACCTCGGTCCGATACCCGAGTTCCGTCCACCTTCACAGCGCCTTCATCGATCTTTCTGTTCGCTTCCGACGTACTGGCGGCGAGACCCCCTTCCTTCAAGGCGTTTGCGATTCTGAGGCCCGTGGGCTCGACCGCGATGACCTTGGGCTGGAGATCGGTGGGGACCGCCTTCTCGCTCACACGGGCGATGAACTCCCGTTGAGCGTGCTCTGCAGCGCCGGCATCGTGAAAGCGGGCGACAATCTCCCTCCCGAGCTCGAACTTGATATCCCGGGGATTGCGGCCCTCCCCCACTGAGCGCCTGAGTGTCTCGATTTCGGCCAGTGGTCGGAAACTCAGCAGCTCAAAATAGCGCCACATCAGATCGTCAGAAATCGACATGAGCTTCCCGAACATGACTTCGGGAGCCTCCGCGATGCCCACATAGTTGCCCAGGGACTTCGACATTTTGTTGACCCCGTCGAGCCCCTCGAGTAGCGGCATCGTGATCACCACCTGCGGTTCCTGGCCGTAGGTCTCCTGGAGATGGCGGCCGACGAGGAGATTGAACTTCTGATCCGTACCGCCCATTTCGACGTCCGCCTGGAGCGCTACCGAGTCATAGCCTTGGACGAGGGGGTACAGGAATTCATGGACAGCCACTGGCCGCCCCTCCGCGTACCGTTTTGCGAAGTCGTCACGCTCGAGCATACGCGCGACCGTGTACTTGCCCGCGATCTCAATCAGACGGGAGGCGGGCATCGAGCCGAACCACCGTGAGTTGAAATCCACTCGGGTGCGATCCGGGTCGAGAATCTTGAACACCTGGCTCTGGTAGGTGCGTGCATTGGCCTGGACCTCCTCGGGTGTGAGCGGCGGCCGGGTGGCGTTGCGTCCTGTCGGATCGCCAATGAGTCCGGTGAAGTCGCCGATGAGAAAAATGACCTCGTGACCAAACTGCTGGAACTGCCGCATTTTGTTCAGCAGAACAGTGTGGCCGAGATGCAGGTCGGGCGCCGTAGGATCGAATCCCGCCTTCACTCGCAGCGGTTTGCCGCGCTGGAGCTTTTTGATCAGCTCCGCGCTCACGAGCACCTCATGCGTGCCGCGATGAAGCTCTGCAATCTGTTCCTCAAAAGTCATGGTCATTTCGTGAACCCAAGTCCGGTAAGAAGCCTGTGGAAAGCGTTAACTTCGTTCGAGGAACCTCGAGCGGGCTGCGAGCCCAACGAGGGCCGGGGTCCGGCGGTCACCGGAAGCCACGTCCGGGCGATGCACGCGGACGAGCATAACGTTGACCAGGTATTCGCCGCTCGGGTACGGTTTCCGTCTTTCCAATTGAAATGGAGCCTACCGACCAATGCACGCCTCGCGCCTCAGTCAACGGCAACCATTTGTCTCCTAGTGTAATGGCTCGGGTGCAGTCGATGGCCAGCCCCTTCAAATCGACTCTGAGGCGATTGGGCCTGGCGCCCTTCAAGTGGAGATGGGTTCTGATCGCCGGCTGCGCAGCGTTCACGTGGCACAGCTTGCGGAGCTCCCTGGAGTCAACCCGCGCGCCGGCTCACACCGCCACGGCAACAGCTGGCAATGCCAACAGCGCACCCCCGTCAGGCGCCCATTCACCGGCTCCCAGCCCGAACGGAACGCTTGCAGTACCCCCCTCCCCGGGATTGGGGGCCACGGTAACCCGACCGGACATGACCAAGCCTGTCTCGAGCGCATCCTTCGGACTTTCCACGATCGATGTCATCGTCCATCGCAACGACACGTTGGACGCCATTTTCCGCCGGTTGAAGCTGAACCTGACCGACCTCGCCTCCCTGCGGGGCCTGCCTGGATTGAAGGCACGGCTCGATAGCTTGCGGCCCGGAGAATCGCTGCGCCTGATGCATAGGGATGGATCCTTGTTCGGACTCGAGCGGCGGTTGAACGAGGAGCAGACCCTCAAGGTCGTTCGCGACGGCTCGAGCCTCAAGGCCAACGTGCTGGAGAACCCGCTGGAGTCCCACCCGCGCACGGTACGCGCCGTCATCACCACTTCGCTTTTCGAGGCGGTCGAGGCTGCCGGGGGGCACGATCAGACCGCCGTAGCGCTAGCTGACATTTTTGGCTGGGACATCGATTTCGTGCTGGATATCCGGCCAGGCGACTCCTTCGCCGTCAGTTATCAGGAGCTTTACCAGGATGGGGCGTATGTGAAGGATGGCCCCATTCTGGCGGCCTCCTTCACCAATCAGGGCCGCACATACCGCGCTGTGCGCTATGTTGATCCCAACGGCAACGCGCATTACTACACGCCGGACGGCCGCAGCATGCGCAAGGCATTCTTGCGCGCTCCTGTCGAGTTCACCCGTATCAGCTCGAAATTCAATTCAGCCCGGTTGCATCCGATCCTGAACCTGATCCGCGCCCATAAGGGAGTGGACTACGCCGCGCCCATAGGCACCCCGGTGCGTGCCGCTGGCGATGGCCACGTGCGCTATGCAGGCCCAAAAGGCGGGTACGGGAATGTGATCGAGCTCGAGCACACCCGAAGTATTGTCACGGTATACGGACACCTGTCGCGCTTTGCCAAAGGCATCCACGTGGGTGAGCACGTCGCCCAAGGGACTGTCATCGCCTATGTTGGGATGACGGGACTGGCGACGGGACCCCACTTGCATTACGAATATCGCGTCAACGGCGTGTTCAAGAACCCGCAGACGGTCTCCTTGCCGGACGCCGAGCCAATCGATGCGCGCTGGCGTGCCGACTTTGAGGCGCGTACCGCCTCGTTATTGGCATCGCTCGAGGCGCCCCTCGGGCCTGTGCTCGTGTCGCGGTGAACGGGAGCCTGTGACTGGTGCTCGCATCAGTCACACGGCTGGCTCCAGCGGGACGCATCGCCTAGGTTTGAGACGTCCTGACAAACCGTCACGCGCGACTGTTACACACGCGTCACTGGATGCGTGGACGGAGGCCCGTCTTACGGTAGGAACAACAATGGACTCACCTGATTTAAAAGCGCCCCAGAACTACATCAATCGCGAACTTTCGTTCCTGGAGTTCAACCAGCGGGTCCTGGACCAGGCGTTCGACGAGTCGGTGCCGCTGCTCGAGCGATTACGCTTTCTGTGTATTTCCTCGAGCAATCTCGATGAATTCTTCGAGATCCGTGTCGCGGGAGTGAAGCAACTGTTGGAGCTCGGCTCGGCGGGGCCACTCGCTTCCGAAGGGATGCCGCTGTCTGATCTGCTCACGGCCCTGCATGAGCGCGCCCTGCGCCTGGTCTCCGAGCAGTACCGATGCTTGAACGAGGTGCTCTTGCCGGCAATGGCGGCGGAGGGGATCAGCCTGTTGGGCCGCGCCGCATGGACCTCCGAGGCGCAAAAATGGCTCGAGCAATACTTCGAGCGGGAGATCGAGCCGGTGCTGAGCCCGCTCGGCCTCGATCCAGCGCGGCCGTTTCCTCGCATTCAGAACAAGAGTCTCAACTTCATTGTGCGTCTCGAAGGCAAGGATGCGTTCGGCCGTGATAGTGAGCATGCGATCGTACAGGCACCGCGCTCCCTGCCGCGTGTGGTGCCCATACCGGGAGACGGGCCCGGCAAGACGTTGGTGCTACTCACCGGCATCGTCGGGGCTTTCGTCCATAAGTTGTTCACGGGGATCAAGGTCACCGGCTGTTACCAGTTTCGCGTCACCCGCAACAGCGACCTGTTCGTCGACGAGGAGGAGATCGACGACCTGCGCCGGGCGCTCGAAGGCGAGTTGGCCCATCGTCGGTATGGAGCCGCGGTGCGCCTGGAAACCTCGCGTGATTGCCCGGAAGATATGGCGCAGTTTCTGCTACGGCAGTTTGCTCTCCACGACGTCGACATGTATCGCGTGCCAGGGCCGGTCAATCTCAACCGGCTCTCGGCCATCTACGATCTGGTGCAGCGGCCGGACCTGAAATACCCGATCTTCACGCCCGGCCTGCCGAAGCGGGTGGCGGCCACAGGCGACCTGTTCGCGGTCATCCGTCAAAACGACTTGCTGTTGCACCACCCCTATCAAACCTTCGCGCCGGTAATGGATTTTCTGCGCCAGGCGGCTTCCGATCCGCAGGTGCTGGCGATAAAACAAACACTGTACAGGGCCGGCAATGACTCGCCGATCGTGGACGCGCTCGTGGCTGCGGCGAATGCAGGTAAGGACGTCACGGTCATCGTCGAGCTCAGGGCGCGTTTTGACGAGGAAGCCAACATCGAGCTGTCGAACCGGCTACAGGAGGCCGGTGCTCACGTCATGTATGGAGTCGTGGGGTATAAAACCCACGCCAAGTTGGCACTCGTGGTGCGACGAGAGCCGGGGGGCATCCGCCGATACTGTCATCTGGGCACGGGGAATTATCACCCGCGCACCGCGCGGCAGTACACGGACTACGGACTTTTCACGTGTAATGATGAGATTGGGCACGATGTGCACGAGCTGTTTCTGCAGCTGACGAGCCTCACTCAGACTCCCAAGCTCAAACGCCTCGTGCAGTCGCCGTTCGGAATGCATGATGCGATCCTGGCCAAGCTCGCTCGGGAGATGGAGCATGCGCGGGCGGGGCGAAAAGCGCACGTCATAGCGAAAATGAATGCGCTGACGGAGCCTCCGGCCATTGAGGCGCTGTATCGGGCTTCCTGCGCGGGGGTCAAAATCGATCTCATCATCCGGGGGGTGTGCGCGCTGCGGCCGGGGGTGCCTGGCGTGTCGGAAAACATCACTGTGCGCTCGATCGTGGGGCGTTTTCTGGAGCATTCGCGCGTTTGTTATTTCGAGAACGGAGGGGAGCCGGAGATGTTTTGCGCGAGTGCGGATTGGATGGAGCGCAATTTTTTCCGGCGCGTCGAGGTGGCTTTCCCAATCCAACGTGAGGTGCATCGCGAGCGGATCCTGCGCGAGCTGCACTTCTATTTGAGCGATACGTGTCAGGCGTGGAAGCTGCTGCCGGATGGGAGGTATGAGCGCGTTGCGCGGGCTGAGCGTAAGCCGGTGAATGCGCAGATGGAGTTGCTCGGGCGGTATGCGGCGGGCGCGCCGACCGCGCCGTAAGGTCTACCTGATGCTCATGGGACCGTCCCCGGACCGTCACCCTGCCGGCCATCCATGGCCGGCGCTCAGCACTACGTGCTTCGCCCGCGGCTGAAAACACGCAGTCGGAAGCCGCTCGTGCGCAAGTAGTCGGTTTCCTGCTGGAGGTCGGCGGAGGTCAGAGGGTGGTCCTTGAGCCAGCGGGGCGGGAATTCAAGCTCAAGGGAGCGGGGTGTCGCTTTCAACTCGATCGGCGGGAGAGCGGCGGGGCTGCGGCCGCGATGTAACAGGACTGCGAGGCGGAGCAGGACGATCAGGTAGACGGCGCAGCGGTCCCAGGGAGGAACGAGCTCTTCGACGCCGTCCAACGCCAACTTGCGTCGATGGGCGCCTACCATACGGGCAAGCAGGCGCTGCTCTTCGCGGGAGAAGCCGGGCATGTCGGCGTTCTCGAGCAGGTAGGCGCCATGGCGGTGATAGCCGTTGTGTGATACATCGAGCCCGATCTCGTGCAGGCGCGCGGCCCATTTGAGAGCCAGGTCACCCAACGGGTCATCGAGTTTCCAGGTTGCACGTGTTTGCTCGAGAAAATGCAGGGCCGTTGATTCGACACGCTCGGCTTGCGCGAGGTCGACGTGGTAGCGCCTCTGCATCGCGCGGACGGTGCGCTCACGCGCATCTTCGTCCGTGAAACGGCCGAGCATGTCGTAGAGAAGGCCCTCGCGCATAGCGCCGTCAGCGATGCGCATCTCCTTCACATCGAGAACGGCGAAAATCTCCGCGAGAATCGCGATTCCGCCCGGGAAAACCGGACGCCGGTCTTCGGTAATGGGGGCAAGGCGCAGCTCGCGGATGTGCCCCGCGTCGATCATGTACCGCACGGCGTGTTCCAGGCCCGAGGGAGTGATGGTGGCCGACTGTGGCTCGAGCTCGCGAATGGCCTCGCCGATGGCGCGAACGGTGCCGGAGCTTCCCGCGCAGCGCTCCCATCCGCGGCGGCGGAAAGCCGCCTGAACGGGCTCGAGCTCAAGCCGAGCAGCCATCCGTGCGCGCTCAATACGCTTGGCTGAGATCTTGCCGTCGCGAAAGAAGCGTTCGCTCAGCGACACACAGCCCATCTGCAGGCTCTCAAGCTCCAGCGGCGCCAAGCCTTCGCCGATGATGAGCTCTGTGCTACCTCCACCGATATCGACGACCAGACGCTTGCCTGGCTCGCTCGGCATGGTGTGCGCGACGCCAGAGTAAATGAGCCGCGCCTCTTCCATTCCGGAAATGATTTCAATGGGATGGCCAAGGGCTTCACGCGCGCGCTCGAGGAAAGCTTGCTTGCGATGGGCGACCCTGAGCGCGTTTGTTCCTACGACACGGACGCTATCCGCGTGCATGTCTCGCAGGCGCTGCCCGAACCGTTGCAGACAGGCAATCGCGCGGGCGGCGACCTCCTTATCGATTCTGCCGTTCTCTTCGACACCCGACGCTAGACGTACCATCTCCCGCAGACGATCGATAACGACGAGCTGGCCGTGGGAGTACCTCGCCACGATCATGTGGAAGCTGTTCGAGCCTAGATCGACCGCGGCCAGTACGTCAGGCACGTTGCGGGGTGAGCTGCGGGTGGGCTGTGGCGATGAGCGGGCGGAGACAGCTGATCGTCCCGCGTCGCGCCACTGTCGCTTCTCGGGATTCCCTTCGCTGCGCTCCGGTCGCACGCGTATTGCCGGTTGTCAGGCGGCCGAGAACGAAGACCCGCAGCCGCAGGTCGTGACGGCGTTGGGGTTGCGGATCACGAACTGAGCGCCTTCCAGTCCTTCCCGGTAATCGATTTCCGCGCCAGTCAGGTACTGCACGCTCATGGGGTCGACCAGGAGCTTCACACCCAGGTTCTCGACACAGGTATCCCCTTCCTGTATCGCCTCGTCGAACTCGAACCCGTACTGAAGGCCCGAGCAACCTCCTCCCTGAACGAAAACGCGCAGCATGAGATTCGGGTTGCCTTCGCCGCGGATCAGATCCGAAACTTTGCGGGCCGCCGCATCGGTGAATAGCAGGGGCGGAGTTTCCTGCAACGGTACAGCCGTATTCATGAGTAATCCTTCGCCTCATAACTGAGGTCGCCCTTAAGCCTTCAGGCCAGACCAGTCTAGACCACCGCAGGCTCGCGTCAAAGGAGACGAGCAGCTTGCGATGCAAGCGTCGAGGCCGCAGCGGCCCACTGCCGTTCCTCATGAAGCCCGGATCTATTCGCCCGAAGCGTCGCTGGCCGCATCGCGCGTGGTCTCGGGGGCGACCTGCGTCAGCTTCCCCATGATCTGCGCGCCGAGTGTCATTTCGATTACACCGTAAAACAGGTTCCCTTCCACCCGCGCCGTAGCGCCCAGGACTACGCGACCGGGCGCGAGGATGTCCCCTTTGACGGTGCCATCGAGCCTGATGTTTGGGACCTCGACCGTCCCCTCTATGGAGGCGCCCTGGCTCACAGACAAGGTCGATGCCGGTGCCCCATCCGAGCGAACGTTGCCGATGATGGCACCGTCGAGGTGTAAGCCCCCAGCAAACTCGACGTCGCCATGCACGCGCGCCGCCTTACCTATCAGGGTATCGATTCGAGGCTGCTTCGTCTCGCGGGTGAACATTGTCTACGGCTTCGCCCAACTTTGCTGCGGATCCAAGCGACACGCCACTGTGGCCGGCGCGCCGCATTGAGAAGAGGGCATTATCTTACGCTTCCAGGGCCTCATGGCGCCGGCTCGGGGGTCCACAGAAACGTCTGGACCAGAGGGGAGACGTCTTTGCGGCTCGAGTGCACTTCGACCGCCAGGTGTTCCGGCTTGAAGCCCGTCGGAAGCATGACGTCCTGATCGAAGTTTTGATAGAAACGAAAATTGAAGGGTAGCTCACTCTGCCTGCCCCGGGTCAGGGCAGCCAGATCAAGCGGCGTATCCGAGCCCCCGCCCGTGCCGCCATCCACGACGAGGTTCACTGTGCCGGTCACCACATTATCCGCTCGCCCGGAACGAACCAGAGCCAGGTGCAGCGTGAACTGTCCGGCCTTGTGCCCGGAGGAGATTCTTACCTGGCCAATCTTCACGCCCAGCTCAGCCGCGCCCTGTGTAACCACTCCTCGATAGAACGCCAGCTCCTGCGACTCGCGCGCAACCTGCGCCTGCAGATCGCCAATGGTGCGCGCTACCTCTGCCTGCTCGCGAGCGCGGCCGATACGAATGGTATCGAGCTCAGCCAGTTTCGTGCGCAACTCGTGGTTGGTTTTCTCCAGCCGCTCGATCTGGACTTCCTTCTCGGTACGATCCTGTGTCACCGCAAGGCGGTCATACCCGGCGTTGTAACGACCGAGCTCGTAAATAACATAGAGAGCGAACAGCCCTAGCAGCGCGGCCGCAGCGAGCAAGATGATGCGGCGTATCGGCGCGTGCCGACGCACGACCAGGTTGGGCTTCGGCCTGCCGTCCTTGCCGAGCATTGACTATTGCGCCGGTGATACTGCGGCTTTGCGACGCGACGTGAGCGCATCCCACCATGGAGGAAATGCCGGCTGTCCTTCCGGGAATGCGATTGGCGCAAGCTCCAGGAGCGCGCGCGTGTAGACGATGCGCTTGAAATAAATCACTTCTCTGACGGGCTCCCAATACGTCGCCCAGCGCCACTGGTCGAATTCCGGCTCACTCGTGTGGGCAAAGTCGAACTTCACGTCCACGCGTTTCAGGCGCAGCAGGAACCAGCGCTGCTTCTGGCCGATGCACACCGGACGCTGATTGCGCCGAATGTAGCGGGCCGGAAGCCGATACCGCAACCAGCGGGTCGTGCGCCCGACAAGTTCGACGTCAGTACGCGACACTCCAATTTCCTCGTATAGCTCACGATACGCGGCCTCCTCGAGTCTTTCTCCGACGCGCACCCCACCTTGAGGAAATTGCCACCCGCGACCGCCGGGTCGCCGCCCGAGAAAGACCTCACCCTCGCCGCGCATCAGGATGATGCCAACGTTCGTGCGAAAGCCGTCGGAGTCAATAACGTCGCTCATGTGTCCGTTGCAGTCTGCCACACCGTGCTTGTGGTGAGTAAGGTTGCGCTTGTGTACCTTGCCATTCAGCGAGAATGCGCACCGACCGGCGCGCAGCGCCGCTGAATTTAGCGGGGTGCGACGCATGCGTCGCACGGTGGGCTCGCGAGAGGCCACACTGCATCATGAGCGAGCGGAGCCCGCGCAATCGCTTCGACCCGCAGAAAAGTTAGCCGGAGGTGATGATGTTGAGGGTGGCTGCTTGGAGGGGTCTGGCCGCGCTGGCAATGCTGGCCGCGGCGGTCTTTCTTACATCGTTGCTCGTGGGTAGCTCCGGGATTGGAGCAGGCCGGATGGCCAGCGCCCTCTTCGGCGGCAGCGGCAGCGACACCGCCGCCCGAAACGTCATGGAGGCAGTACGCTTGCCGCGGGCGCTGGCAGCCTTCGGAGTGGGAAGTCTGCTGGCAGTAGCCGGCGTGCTACTGCAAGCTCTCTTTCGCAACCCTTTGGCCGATCCGTATGTCCTTGGAGTCTCCGGCGGAGCGGCTGTCGGCGCACTGCTGGCTTTGATGGCCGGAGCAGAGGCCTTTGCCGTTCACTCAGCCGCTATCGCCGGGGCGATGGGTGCTGTTGCGGTCGTCTACGCGCTGGCACGCAGCGGCGGTACTCCACGCTTGCTGCTGACGGGAGTTGTTCTCGCAAGCGCTTGCGGCGCTGTCATCAGCGTGTTGCTCGCCTTGGCGGACACATACCGCGTGCGCGGCATGGTGTTTTGGCTTGCCGGGGATCTGGAGTGGGCATTCAGCCCCGCAGCGAGCGCATTGGCCGCCCTGATCGCGGTAGTGGTGTCCCTGTTGATCGGACGGCCGCTCAATGTACTTGCGGCCGGAGAACTGCGTGCGCGCAGCGTTGGGCTGGAACTGCAGGCTTGGCGCCCCCTTTTGTTTTTCGCATGCGCCGCACTAACGGCCATCGCGGTGGTAAGTGCCGGTACGATAGGGTTTGTCGGACTGATTACACCACATGCGGTGCGCATGCTATTTGGCACTAGTGATCACCGCATCGCCACGCCGGCGTCGGCCTTGCTGGGCGGGACGTTGCTGGCAATCGCCGACCTCGTCGCAAGAACGATCGCAAGCCCACGGCAGCTCCCGGTCGGCGCAATCATGGCGCTCGTCGGAGCACCGATGTTCATCATGCTCTTGCGGGGGCGCCCCCGCTAGCGACAGGCTATGACACGATGTTCTGGGACGTCGCTACCCTGTTGCGACCGTCCGTCTTGGCGCGATAAAGCGCGGCGTCGGCTTCGGCGATGAGGCGCTCGGCCATGTGCTTCAGATCTCTGACCTGGGGAGCTGGGGCGGCTGCCGCAACCCCGATGGATAACGTGACTGTTTCGCTCCCATGGGTGCCGATCCTGATCGGCTGACCGCTGACGGCACGCAAAACACGTTGGGCTACCCTCTCGCCGTCCTCAAAGCTGCTTTGAGACAACACAATGGCGAACTCGTCGCCTCCGAAGCGGGCACCCGTATCGCTGGTGCGCATTTCGTTGTCCACACGTCGCGCCACCTCGCGTAGCACGGCATCGCCGGCGAGGTGCCCATATTGGTCGTTGATGCGTTTGAAGTGATCGACATCGATCATCAGACACACGAGACACTGGCGTGCTCGCTGAGCACGTGCCAACTCCTCGCGCAGGCGCGACTGCAGGTAGCGCCGGTTGTGGAAACCCGTGAGAAAATCGGTCAGCCCACTGCGCACCAGGCGTGCGCGGTTTACGGCATTCTCGATGCAGATAGCTGCGATGACCCCCAGATGAGCGAGAAAGTCACTCGCCAGCTCGCGGTTGAATCGGAGCGGATCGCGGCTGCAGAACACGAGGAGGCCGTCGAGCTGCTCATTGCGCCATAGAGGAATGAGCGCAATGCTGCCCGCTCCCGTCATTCCTTGCACCAGAAGCTCGTGGTCCTCCGCGCAGTAAGGACCCAGCCACGGCCGCTCGAGATCCGGGAGCCGAGGCGCGACGTCCTTCAGCGCGTCGACGAAATGAACCTCGCGCAGTTCGTCCACCAGGAATCCATCTCCGGCCATCAGGTGCCGGATCTCGTGTTGGGGGTCGTTGAGGACCAGGGTAACCCCGTCCAGTTGGTAAGATGCTTTGAGGCCGTGAATCAGCCGCTCCATCAGCTGCGCCAACGAGCCTGCACGTAGGAGGTCGAGCTCGCGTTCCTGCGTCTTGTGCAGGAGCGCCTCGTTGCGGCTGACCTCTTCCCTGAGATCTCTGAGGCGGTCCTGCAGGGCGCGATTATCACGCTCGAGCGCGAGTAAACGCTCCTCGGTCGCCAGCACGCGCTTTGAAGGTCTGTCAGGCACGGCGATCCGCGACACTACGGCGATCTTCGAGGTAATCACGCCCACGGCGCATCAAAGCCGCAAAGGCGTCGTGATCCTGAGAGAGCACGGCAGTGCGGATACGTTCCACCGCCTTCGCAAGAGCTTCCAGCGACTCGGCGCCGTAATCGTTGAGACTCTGTATCTCGTAATACAGGTCCGGACTCTCCTGCGCCACGCGAGTGGCGACGTCGAGTTGCGCATCGAAGGTAGTACTCGACATGCGTGCGAGCTTCGGTGCGGCTTCGCCGCTTTCCGCCAACGCGGTAAAGAAGGCTATGTTGAGAGCGTGAGAAAGGCCCAGGACATATGCTATGAGCCGGTCGTGATCGTCCAGGCTCATGACAACCTGCTCTGCCATCGTGGGCGCAAACAACTCGCGCGCACTCATCAATGCTTCGGTGTGTCCCAGGTCTACAAATACGACGTGCCGTCCCGAGAGGAGCTCCGTGTCCGGGCCGAACATCGGATGCAACGAAGTCACGCGGCAGCCGTGAGACTTGAGGGCCATGAGCCCGGATCGCAGGGGCGACTTCAGCGAGCCAACATCGAAGATGACTCCAGAGGGCCGACGCAGTGCCAGATCGCGCAGAATCGCATCGGTGATGCCGAGCGGAGTAGCAAGAATGATGTAGTCATACCTGTTGAGGTCGCTGTTGCGCCAATCCTCCAGACGCGGCACCCCGGCGGGCGCCCCACTCGGGTCCGCCACCTCGACAGCGAAGCCCTGCGACGTCAAGAAACCAACGAACCACCCCCCCATTTTCCCGCCACCTCCGATGACCAGCGCACGGCGGCCGGTACCCGCTCCGTGGGCTGCGACACTGGCCTGTTCTTGTGTCGTCAATGACGAACGGATCAGAAGGCGCAACATCTCCTCCGCGAGCGCTGGAGAGACGCCCAGATCCGCCGCCAGGGAGCGCACCCCCAGGATCACCTCCCGCTCGCGCTCATAGTCGCGCGTCGGGTGGCCCGTCGAGCGCTTTACGCGCGCCACTTCGGCACTTACGGCTTTGCGCTCAGCCACGAGTGAGATGAGCTGTCGGTCGATCTGGTTCAGACGCTGCCGCAGATCATCCAGCGTCACTTCATCGCTCGTCATGGGGAGAAAGTCCCAAAGTCATTGTAAAGTGGGTGCCTTTCTATCGGCGTCGGAGGTGGGCTGCAAGTGCAGCGCTCAATTTTGCCTCAGGAACCCGGGTTCCCTTCGCACCTTCGGGAAGCCACAGATGACCGCCGTTGCGCCACGCTCTAACATGGCGCTTATGAAACACCCCAACGAGCTTCTCCCCGATCCCTTGCCTTCCGAGCCGCTGGTCATGCTGAACCAATGGATGGCAGAGAGCTGGCAACAGCGGCTGCAGCCGAATCCCAACGCGATGGTGCTTGCCACGACCGATGAGGAAGGCCGGCCGTCGGCCCGTGTCCTCCTTTGCAAGGAGATCGTGGCACAACCCGGGTATCTGGTGTTTTTCACCAATTACCTTTCCCGCAAGGGGCGCCAGCTCGAGCGCAATCCACGAGCCGCCGCCGTCATTCACTGGGACGCTCTGCATCGGCAGGTGCGGATCGAAGGACCGGTGGTGCAAGCCCCGGCCGCCGACAGCGATGCCTATTTCGCCTCGCGGCCCTGGCAGAGCCGCCTCGGGGCGTGGGCAAGCAGGCAAAGCGAGCCACTGGCTTCGCGCGAGGCGCTACGTGAAGCCGTCGCGGCTACGGCGCAGCGCTTCGGAGTACCGGACCCCGCCCACCCCGGAAATGAGGGTTCCAGCGACTTTGTCATTCCCAGGCCGCCTCACTGGGGTGGCTATCACCTCTGGGCAGAATCGGTTGAGCTCTGGGTCGAAGGCGAAGGTCGGATTCATGACCGTGCCCGGTGGACTCGTGAGCTGACACCGCAAGCTGACGGATTCTTCAGCACTGGAGCTTGGAGCGCGACGCGCCTTCAGCCCTGAATCAGACGCCTCATCGTGTGGAAAACCATACGCGTCACCGTGCTGCTCCTGGTGCTCGTCATCGCTGCCGGCCGCACGTGGCTCGATCGTGTCGCGACGCAGAGCTGGAAGAGCCCTCTGTGGGTAGGTGTCTACCCTCTGAATGCTGACGGTAGCCCGACAGCGGAACGTTACATCACGGATCTTTCCCGAGAGGATTTCGCGAGCATCGAGACCTTTTTCGCACGGGAAGCGCATCGATTCGCTGTGGCTGTGGACGAGCCTGTCCACATTGAGCTGTATCCGCAAGGGAAGCAGCTTCCCCCCGAGCTCGAGCAGGGAGCTGGCTTGTTCGGGGTGATGTGGTGGAGCTTGAAGATGCGCTGGTTTGCTCTGCATGCTACGGAGGTACCCGGCCGCACGCCGCCGCGCATCCGCATTTTCGTGCTCTATCATGATGCGGCGACATTGGAGAGCGTGCCGGATTCGCACGGGCTGCAGAAGGGGCTGGTGGGCGTGGTTCACGCGTTCGCTCAAAAGAGCATGGCCGGCCAGAACAACATCGTCATCGCTCACGAACTAATGCATACGCTGGGCGCGACGGACAAATACGACTTTGGAACAGGCGCGCCCATTTATCCGGCAGGATACGGAGAGCCCGATCGCGAGCCGCGCTATCCGCAACCGAGCGCGGAAATCATGGCCGGACGCCGGGCGCTGTCCGCTACGGACTTTGAGATGCCCTCAGGGCTGCGAGATGTGGTGGTGGGAGATGTCACTGCGGGCGAGATCCGGTGGACACACCATTAGCCGCGTGGCAGATGGCGGTGCAAGTTGGAAAGCGCGCACTGGTCAACGGATTGTCGGTTGAGTTCGCGGCGGGCGAGGTGGTCGCCATCCTCGGTTGCAACGGCTCCGGAAAAACCCTGACATTACATACGCTGGCGGGCCTGCGGCCTGCGCACGCGGGCGAGGTGCGGCTGGACGGAGTGCCGTTCGAGCGCCTCAAGCGGAGGGCTGTCGCGCAGCGGCTGGGGCTGCTCGCGCAGGATCTCGAGGATGCGTTTGTAACCACCGCACTCGAGATGGTGTTGGTGGGGCGCCATCCCCACCTGGCACTTTGGCAATGGGAAACCGCGGAGGACGAGCGCATCGCGCGCGAAGCGCTCGCGGCCGTGGATCTTGCGGACTTTGCCGAGCGGCGCACGGATACTCTATCGGGAGGCGAGCAGCGGCGTGTTGCCGTTGCCGCGCTACTGGCGCAGCGGCCTCAGATCTATTTGCTGGACGAGCCGACCAATCATCTGGATCCGCACCATCAGACCCGGATCCTGGCTTTGTTCCGGGGACTTGCGCTCGCCGGGTGTACGGTCATTACGACTCTGCACGACCCTACTCTCGCGGCGCGCTTCGCCGATCGAGCGCTGCTCTTGTTCGGAGATGGCCGGTGGAGCGCTGGGCCGGTACGAGAGGTGTTGACCTCGGAGAGCTTGAGTGCGCTCTATAACTCACCCATGCTGGAGATCGAGAAGGACGGGCGGCGGGTGTTCGTCAGCGCGTAAACTCGAGGGCCTGCAACACTGACGCATGCAACGCGCCGTTGGTTGCCAATACACTCGTCGTTCCGAGACTCACGTCCGCGCCACTCAGGTCCGTGAACGTGCCTCCTGCCTCTCGGATGATCACAGTCAGCGCGGCTATATCGAGGATGTTCACATCGGATTCAATCACTACATCCAACGAGCCGCGCGCGAGCAGGTGATAGTGCACGAAGTCGCCGTACCCTCGGATCCGGCTCACACGGGTAATCAGGTCCCCGAAGCGGCCCCATTGCGCCGAGCGCGCGAGCGTTTTGAGGTTGCCCGTGGAGACGATCGCTCCGGACAGGTTGTCGACGGTGCTCACTCGTATTGCCTTGTCGTTCAGAAACGCACCGGAGCCGACCTCCGCCCAGGCCAGCTCGCCATAAGCCGGGGCGCTCGAGACACCCAACACCAGCGTTCCGGCGCGCATGAGTGCGATCTGTGTCGAGAAGAAGGGGCAGTCCCGCACGAAGGATTTGGTGCCGTCGATCGGATCGACCAGCCAGACGCTCTCGGCGCTCATGGCGTGCCGGCCGGTTTCCTCGCCATAGAATCCATAGCCGGGGAAGCGCTTGCCGAGAATGTCGTTGATGACTTCTTCGGCGCGTACGTCGGCTTCAGTCACCGGTGACAGGTCGGCCTTCGTGGTCACAGCCAGGTTCTTTTGATAAAGGGAACGAATCACCTCGGCCGCTGCCTGCGCGGCCTCGAGCGCGGCCTCGAGCTCTTTGGATGCCATAATGCGTCTTTCTGCAAGCCTTTCTGAATGATGAGATGAACGCCCGCCGCGGCGCCGCGTGGGACTTCACGGAGACGAGCATGGGCAATCGGCTGAGCAAAATCTATACGCGTACGGGCGACGATGGAACCACGGGCCTCGGGGACGGGACGCGGGTCCCGAAGGAGAGCCTTCGCGTGGAGGCCTACGGGACCGTGGATGAGCTCAACAGCACGGTAGGCGTGCTGCTCGCCCTTCCGCATCTGCCCGAGCCGATTGTGGAATGTCTGACGGGTGTGCAGCATGAGTTATTCGACATGGGAGGCGAGCTCTGCATTCCAGGGCATCGCGTCATCACGGAGGCGCATGTCGCGCGGCTCGAGCAAGCGCTCGACGGCTTCAACGAGACCTTGCCGCCGTTGAAGGAGTTCATTCTGCCTGGCGGCGGACCCGCCGCCGCGGCGTGTCATCTGGCACGTACTGTCGCTCGTCGCGCGGAGCGTCGAGCCTGGTCTCTGGCTCGCGAGGAGGTGGTGAGCCCGGAAGTGTTGAAGTATCTCAACAGGCTGTCGGACCTGTTGTTCGTGCTGGCGCGGGTGTTGGCTCGCCACGAGCGGGGGACCGAGGTGCTCTGGCGGCATGACCGGAGCAAGCCGGCGTAGGAACGTGGGTGTCGGGCAATGATGGCCTGATGCCGCCGCGGCGGAAACGCTCCGAAGTCCTGGACGCGTCACACGTCTTTATGGGGGATTTCGTGTGAGCGCAGGATGCTTCATGTCAGCTTCAGGCTGTTGCGGAATCGAGGCCAATCGAACGCCGGGCCGGGGTCTGTTTTCCGGCCCGGAGCGATATCGCTGTGGCCCGTGATGTGGGTGGAGGACAGGCGTGGATAGGCGGCAAATAGTGCATTGACGAGCACAGTCAGTCGATCGTACTGCGCGTCCGTGTAGGGTATGTCGTCCGTGCCTTCGAGCTCGATGCCAATGGAGAAGTCGTTGCAACCGGTGCGGCCCTGATACTCGGATTGTCCTGCGTGCCAGGCGCGCGAGCCGAACGGTACATATTGAACCACTCGTCCATCGCGACGGATCAGAACATGGGCAGAGACACGGCCGCGGATCTGGCGAAAGAATGGATGCGCGTCGGGAGGCAGATTGCCTGTGAACAGGAGATCGATCCAAGGACCGCCAAAGTCACCAGGTGGAAGGCTGATTCCGTGGATCACGATGAGCTCAGGCTCGACGTTCGAAGGGCGTGCATCGAAGTGTGTGGACAACACTTGCCTGACGCCGATAAGAAGCCCGGTAGCGGGGTCGATTATCACATTCATATGCACCGTTTCACGCTAGCGTGGGCGCGATCGAAAAGAGGGTCTTTCCGGGGCCGCCGTGAATACGTCCAGCCTGCGGATCATGCCACAATCGCTCCATGACTGACGGTAACACCCCTTACATAGAACGTGACCTTGCGCACGTCTGGCATCCGTGTACGCAGATGAAGGACCATGAGCGGCTCCTGCCGTTGATCCCGATCCGGCGAGGCTCGGGTGTATGGCTCGAGGACTTCTCGGGGCGGCGCTATCTGGATGCCATCAGCTCCTGGTGGGTAAACCTGTTCGGCCATGCCAATCCGCGTCTCAACGCAGCAGTGCGCGAGCAGTTGGAGCGTCTCGAGCAGGTGATCCTCGCAGGCTTTACCCACTCACCCGTGATCGAGCTTTCGGAAGCGCTGGTCGCGGCCGCGCCCGGGGGGCTCACACGATGCTTCTACGCCGATAACGGCTCCTCCGCCGTCGAAGTCGCGGTGAAGATGAGCTTCCATTACTGGCGCAACGTGGAGAGGCCAGGCAAACGGCGCTTCATCACGCTGTCGAACAGCTATCACGGGGAAACGCTCGGCGCGCTGGCTGTGGGCAATGTGGAGTTGTACAAGGAAATCTATAAGCCGCTCCTCATGGATGTCATTACCGTGCCCTCACCCGATTGTTACGAGCGTGAGGCGGGCGAAAGTTGGGCGGAACACTCCCGGCGTAAATTCGCGCATATGGAGGCGGCGTTGGCGCGTCACGCGCACGAAGTCGCCGCGGTCATCGTGGAGCCGCTGGTGCAATGCGCGGGGAATATGCGCATGTATGACCCGGTCTATCTGGAGTTGCTCCGCGATGCCTGTGATCGCTATGAGGTGCACCTGATCGCGGATGAGATCGCAGTTGGGTTCGGACGCACCGGAACTTTGTTCGCCTGCGAGCAGGCGCGCATCCGCCCGGATTTCATGTGCTTGTCGAAGGGCCTGACGGCGGGCTACCTGCCCCTGTCTGCGGTCCTGACGACCGATCCGGTATATGCCGCGTTCTATGACGAATACACAAAACTGAACGCGTTTTTGCACTCCCATAGCTTCACGGGCAATCCTTTGGCATGCGCCGTCGCGTTGGAAAGCCTGCGGATATTCCGGGACGAAAATGTCCTCGAGCGTAACCGGGCGCTCGCCGCGCACATGGGCGCACGAGCTCTCGATCTCGAAAGCCACCCGCACGTAGCCGAAGTTCGGCAACGTGGCATGATCGTGGCTGTCGAGCTGGTGAAAGACAAAGGGCGTCGTGAAGCCTATCCGTGGCAGGAGCGGC
The DNA here is from genome assembly GCA_964494895.1 of uncultured Steroidobacteraceae bacterium. GTDB lineage: Bacteria > Pseudomonadota > Gammaproteobacteria > Steroidobacterales > Steroidobacteraceae > 13-2-20CM-66-19. The sequence continues at coordinate 18,562 of CAZBTV010000085.1, forward strand.
GTGGCCTGTCCATCTATCGGCACGCCATCGAGCGGGGTGTTTTGTTACGGCCGGTCGGCAATGTGGTTTATTTCATGCCACCTTACGTCATCACTCCCGAGGAGATCGACTTGATGGTCGACGTCGCACGCGAAGGGATCGAGCGCGCAACATGCGATTGACGCGCGTTTACGTGGACAAGCCGGTGAACGCCGGCCGGCAGTTGCTGTTGGAAGGAAGCGCCGCGAATCACCTCGCGCGCGTTTTACGACTTCGCAGCGGTGATGCGCTTACCGTGTTCGACGGCACCGGCGGGGAGTTCGCCGCGCGCATCGAGGAATTCCGGAAAGAGGCCGTGGTCGTGAGCGTGGAGGAGCACCGGACTCTCGAGAGGGAGTCGCCGTTGTCATTGACGCTCGCGCAAGGGGTTTCGCGAGGCGAGCGCATGGATTGGATCGTCCAGAAGGCCACCGAGCTTGGCGTGTCCCGGATCGTTCCGGTATTCACCAAACGCAGCGTGGTGCGGCTGGACGAGAAACAGGCCGAGCGGAAGCTGCAACATTGGCGAGCCATCGCCGTTGCGGCATGCGAGCAGTGCGGGCGTAATCGCATACCCACGCTTGCCGAGCCTGCCGACTTTTTTGAGGTGATCGCACCCGACCCATCGGGCTCGAACCGGCTGCTGCTGTCTCCGGCCGGAGATTTGCGCCTGGACGATCTGGAGGGGGTGGGAGCCGGGATCACGGTCCTGATCGGCCCCGAAGGCGGGCTGGAGGATTTCGAGCACGAGGCGGCTCTGTCGGCCGGATTCAAGGCGGTGCGGCTGGGGCCACGCGTATTGCGGACCGAAACGGCGGCCGTCGCCGCATTGACCATAATCCAGCGCCATTTTGGGGACCTTTGACGGACTCCGGATACCAGCCCGCATCAGTTCCAAGGCACGAGACATGTCAGAGGAGCCTGGATTGGAAAGGTATTTTCCGGGGCGTGAAAAACAGGGCTGGGCGCGCAGCGACCGGCGGGTTTTGCCATGGATGGCAAAACCCTGGCTTTCTGCGCGGGGCAGGGATAGCCATAGCGCAGAAAGTTTTTCCCGCAGCCCCCAAGGATGGGTTCACGGCGGCCCCGGAAAATACCCTTCCAATCCAGGCTCCGGAGCGCGAAAGAATGTTCATTGATCAGAGCTAGGGAACATGAAGTATTTGGTTATTGCGGTTCTCGCGCTCGTGCTGGGCGGGCTGATCGGTCGCATGATCTGGGCTGGGAAGCCGCCTTCGCCGCCGGTGGACCCGGTGCATGTCATTCTGACGCAGGTCCGTACGCACGCGGTGATCGAGCACGAGCGGCAGATCGCGATCTGGTACCGCGCCTGCCCACAGGTGATCGGCAAGACGCCGCAGATCTTCATCGTCTGGCCGGCCAAGCTCGTCTATCAACTCGAGCTCGGGGACGTGGAATTGAAGAAAACCGGTACGGTGATCACCGTCAGGACGTCGGCTATTCACGCGGAGGAGCCGTCGGTTCCGAGCGACTACGTGAACTATCTTTCAACCACGTCGATCTTCACGTTCGCGAACGAGCAGGAGCTCGTGAACCATGAGCTGGCGAAGGCGTCGCCGATTGCCCGCTACCTGACTACCTATTTCATGGCTCGCGATCCGTCAGTGACGGAGGATTTCGCCGAGGAATTGCGCTCACTGGTCGAGCACCTAGCGGGAGCGCTGGGTGTTTCCGTTTCCAACATCAACGTGGATATCCCGAAAGTGGAATTGCCGCCGGGCACCTGGCCGAAGTTGCCGAAGCTGGAGTTATGTGAGGGAACCTACGCGGCGGTAAACGGGCTGCCGTTCGCCAAGACGGACGGGCAGTACACGGTCCCGATCGGTTTCCGGCCGCCGGTGAAGCGGCGCGGGGGAAATACGCATGGGGCCGAGCGGGCCGAGCGCGCGGGACCGGGTGCTGCGGCCGAGGATGTCCCCAAGGCAACGGCGACCATCCTGCCGCCGATCCCGCATCCCGTTGGTGCGCCGACCCGGTAGGTGGTTGTTGGCTCTGCGTTCAGGCCCAGGTCGTTGGCATGTGACACTGCCGTGGCGTCGTCACCCGGTCGCCAGAGCCGGCCTCAATTGCTGATCGTGGTTTCTTCCGCAATCATCTCTTCGAGACGCTCGAGGTCGGGAACCAGCGGCGTCTCGTTGATCATCCGAACCTGACAAATCACCGGAGCGCGGTCCGGGAACACCCGCGAGTTGTCCGGGCGCACAACATCGTTGCTGACCCGCACGAGCTGTGGGAAGCCCTGGGAGATGAGCGCGAAATTTCCCCCTTCGACTCGCGTGCCGAGGGCGTGGAGGATCACGATTCGCGTTCGCCCCGATGCGGGCGGAATCATCTGTCCGCAGGCGCCCTCGAATGACACGAGCGGTACCGCCTTGCCGTTCCACGGGACAGTACCGACGTACCAAGGCGGAGCACCCGTCATTTCTGACGGTGTCTGGAAGCCAATAACCTCGGCCACGCAGGCACGCGGAATGATCAGCCGACCCTCAACCAGCGGTATGAGCAGGCTGTAGATTTCCGTAACACGTTCGGCCATTGCGAACCTTTTTTAGCCTTCGCCAACTGTCCTCGGGGTCGAAGCGATCCCGGCCATTTCGCGCACACGGTGCGCCGGTCTCAAGAACCCACTCCAAATTCAACCGAGCTCAGCGGCATACAGATGGCTGCCAATGGCCATACGGCGGCGCTCTACCAATGGGGCGATAGCCTCCAGGAGCTGCGCTTCCTGGTAGGGCTTGCCGAGGTAGTCGTCTACGCCGAGCTCGATGGCTCGGGCACGGTGTTTTTCACCCACGCGCGAGGTGATCATGATGATCGGTACATCTTTCAGCCGCGGGTCATTACGCACGTGCGCGGCGACTTCGTAACCATCCATGCGCGGCATCTCGATATCGAGCAGGATGATGTCAGGAATGTTGTCCTGCAGGAGAGCTACAGCGTCCATGCCGTCGCGCGCAGTGAGAACGCGCATGCCGTTGCGCTCCAGGAGCCGCTGCGTGACGCGGCGAACCGTAATGGAGTCATCGACCACCATCGCGAAGACCCGCTTGTCAGCTTTCTCTTTCGGAACAACCGGCGGTTGCGGACGGGAGCGCCATTCGGCACGTACGAGCGCGCCGATGTCGAGAATGATCACGATGCGGCCGTCGCCCAGGATCGTGGCACCGGAGATGCCGCGTATGTTGGAGATCTGCGGGCCCACCGACTTCACGACGATCTCACGGCTGCCGACGAGCTCGTCGGCCACAAGACCGGTCGAGTGCTCACCGGCACGCACCAGAACGACTGGGATGGTGACGTCCTGCTCGGGAAGCGGCGAGGGCTCCAGGTTCACGAATGTCGCGAGGTGTTGGAATCGGTACTTCTGCCCACCATAGTCGAATGCAGAAGCATCCCGGCCAAGGTGCGCCATGACCTCCGCTTTCGAGAGGCGCAATACGCCTTCGACAGTCGGCAGCGGTAGCGCGTAAAACTCTTCGCCCGTGCGCACGACGAGCGCATGGCTGATCGCGAGTGTGAACGGCAGGCGGATGGTGAAGACCGTGCCTTCGCCCGCCTTCGTCTCCATGTGCAGGGCGCCGCCGAGCCGCTTGATCTCGGTTGCCACCACGTCCATGCCAACACCACGGCCGGCCTGTTGGGTGATCTGGCCGGCTGTCGAGAAGCCGGGCTCGAGAATGAGCTGCATGGCGTCTTCGTCGCTGACGACCTGGCCCGGAGCAATGAGCCCCAGGGCCTGGCCTTTGGCGCGAATGGCCTTGAGATTCATGCCAGCGCCGTCATCCGTCAGGCGCACCATGACCTCGGCGCCCTCACGATGCAGCTCGAGGACGATCCGGCCGGCTTCGGGCTTCCCGGCGCGAACACGATCTTCAGGTTTCTCCAGGCCGTGCACGACCGCGTTACGCAACATGTGCTCGAACGGCGGCAACATACGCTCCAACACCTGGCGGTCGAGCTCGCCCGAGGCGCCTTCGACGATGAGCTCCGCGCGCTTGCCGGTATCGGAGGCGGCCTGGCGTACGATACGCGCGAGTCGCTGCACATGGCGCTGGAATGGCACCATGCGCGTGCGCATCAGGCCGTTTTGCAACTCAGTGATGGTGCGCGCCTGCTGCTGCAGCAGTGTTTGCGTGTCCTTGGCGAGGTTTTCGAGAAGCTGTTGGATGCTGGCGACGTCGTTCGCAGTCTCGGCCAAAGCGCGCGAGAACTGCTGGATGGACGAGTAGCGGTCCAACTCCAACGGATCGAACTCACTGCGGTGGCCGCCTTCGTCCTCATGACGGTGCAGAATCTGCGCCTCGGTCTCGATTTCGAGGCTGCGCAGCTGCTCCTTCAGGCGGGTCACCGTGCGTGAAAGCTCGCCGAGGTTGAAGTCGAAGGAACCCAGCTGTTGTTCCAGGCGCGAACGCGCAATGCTGGCCTCACCGGAGATATTGAGCAGGTTGTCCAGCAGCTCGGCATCGACGCGCGCCATCTCCTGGCGCTCGACGGGTGCGACTGGCTCACGGCCTGGGGGTACCGGCTGTGGAGGTACGAGGCCGTCGTCACTGGCTCGAGGCTCGGAACGGCGCTCGAAGCTGATCGAAACGCTTCTGGTGACGGCAGGTGTTGGTGTTGGCGTTGGCGCGGGCGGTGCGGGCTGCGTCACCGCAGCGGGAGCTTCCGAAGACGCGTGCTCAGACGGCTGTTGGAACGGCGCTGCGTGCAGGCCGGTGGCGGACAGGCGCTCAATTTCCGGTGCGGAAGGCTCGACCGCGGGAATGACGTCAAACGCGGCGGGCTCTTCAACGACGATCATGCCCTCTTCGGCGCCGTCGAGATTCGCTGCCTCAGCACTCGCGTCAGGACTATGCGCGCTACCCGAATCGCCGCTGTCGTGTACCTCGAGCTTGCCAAGGTCAAAATCAACCTCCGCCGGATTGGCCACACTGCTGTGTGCCTCGTCCGCGGCCTGCGTGCTCGAGGCGACCGGGCTATCGGTGTAGCCAAGGTCAATGTGCGAGTAATCCGCACCACCTGGTTCCGCGCCCTCGGCGGGATGAAAGACATCGGGGCTGGCAAGCCCACCGCTTGCGTCGCCCTCAGCATTGAGGAAAGCGTTCGCGTTGGCTGCGTCACCGCCTCCAGAGGCGTCGAGGCTGCCTACATCCAGATCGCCGGGCGCCAGTTCAGGCGGCCACGGTGTCTGCGAAGTGTCTTTCAGCCACGCATGCTCAGGAGCGGGCTGAGTGTCACGAATGTTGGTGTCGTCGGCCGATTGCCAACCTGACACCTGCCATGGCGTGGATTCGCTGGCCGCTCCCGCGGTGTCCTCCGCAACAGGGTCGAGCGCCGTTTCCGACAAGGCATCCAGCGAGAATGGCTGATCCGGCGGTACTTCCGAGTCCCCAACTTCCGGAGATGCGAAAGATTGTTCCTGGACTACCTCCGGCTCGGCGTCGGACCCAGGAATTGCAGGCCCCGGCCCGGCGGCGAGCCGGCCGGCGTCGGCGCCGAGCCCGGGCTCGGCTTGCTCAACGCGTTCTGAAAAAAAAGGGGAGGTCCCCGACTGGCCAGAAGCCCGATTCGGGACCGTGCCAACCGGCTGGCCGAAACCGTTCGCCGGCGCGGCAGTTGGGGCACGCGGGGACGAGGCAACAGGCCGCGCCGCGGGGGTTGATGGCGTGCCCGCCTGAGCGGATTTTGGCTGTGTCAGAGAATGGATCCGCGCGATCATTGCGCGCGCCGGAGAAACGCGGCGGCCATTCGCGACCAGCTCCCGCATACGAGCGAGCTCGTCCAGGCTCGCCTGCACCACTTCAAACAGCGTCTCATCGGGAGCGACCGAGCCGTTGTCGACCTGCATGACCAGGGTCTCCAACTCATGGCTCAGGTCACCCATGGCCATGATTCCCGCCATGCGGGCTCCGCCCTTCAGGGTATGGAGAGGCCGCTTCAATCCCAGGCGATATTCGGCACTCGCGGGCTCTGATCGCCAATCGCCCAGAGCCTGCTCGGAGGCTTCGAGGAGCTCGGTCGCCTCTTCGGTGAAGATGGCGGCAACCTCCGGATCGAAGTCGCCGGCATCGGCTGTCTCGGCCTCTTCCTCGGGCATTGCTTCCTCAGTCGTAGGCTTGTCGACTATGGCTTCCTGCGCGACACGGGCCGCGGTAGCGGCGGCAATGCGCTGGTCGAGGACCTTGTCTGCTTCGGCAATGCGCTCCTGCAATTGCCAATGGGTCATGAAATATCCCGTCGACTCGTCCAGATGGCTTGCAACGGCTTCCATTGCGCCCATGCAGTCGGTCAACAAAGCCATATCCGTCTTTGTCAGACCTAGTCCGCTGGTGAAAGCCCTGCGAAGCCAGTGATCGAGCGGCTCGGCAATACGAGTGCCGTGGCGCGCCTGCGCCATCTTCGAGCTGCCTGAGAGCGTGTGGCATGCTCGGTAGACCTCCTCAGGAAGCGCATGAGGCTCAGGCAGGCTTGCCTCGCGCTCGAGATAGGCACGGACCGTGGCAATGTGGGTGTTTGTTTCCCGCGCATAGATTTCGCGCAGGACGTCGTCGAGACCCGCGGGTTGCGCTGGCGCGGAAGCGGCGGCTGGAGGTGTTGGTTGTGGGGCGGCGATGCCATTCGTGGCCCGAGCTGCTGCGGGGGTCGCTCCGAACGACGCGCCATTCACAGGCGCAGACGATGGCGCGGGCGGCCTTATCGATGCGACACCAGCCGCACTGCTGGATGCGGGCGCCGACGCAGGGACGCCGGGCGCGCTCGAACCGGCTGAGCCAGCGGCGGCTCCAGCATTGCTCGCGGGCGCATCGTCATTGGCACCGGGCGGTCCGGCACTCTCGATTTTTTGAGGGCCAACCGAAGTGGCCGGCGAAGGGACAGCCGAAGCCCCCAGGCCGGCAGTGCGCACGGGGGGCGGCACAGCAGAGCCGGCCGAGGCTCCAGGCGGACTGAAGGGGACGACGGATGCTGTGGGCGCCGGGTTGGCCAAAACCTGGGTCGCGGCATGGGAGGCCACTGGGCTGGCCCGTGAAACTACGCTCGCTGGGAAGGTCAGCGACAGGGAGTTTGGATCGACTGTTCCGGTTGCGGCCTGAGTTGCGCCCCCACCGTTTCCGATGGGCGCGCCCGGACGTCCCTGCGCGTTGGGGGCGACCGGCATATGAGGAGCAACCATGGTTGCGGTGTGACCCGGACCCGCTTCTGCAGCTCCCTCCTCTGCCGGTTCCGCGACCGCGCGCGATGGGGTATTCGGTTGTTTGCCCGCGGCGAGGGCATGCGCGCGTGAGGCGATCTCCGCCATGTCGACGCGCGGATGGGTTCCATTCTCCAGTTGATTGATGAGCTCGGGCAGAGCACCGACGGCCTCGCGCAATAGCGTCACGATCGCCGGCGTACGCGTGAGGGTGTTGTCGAGCACACGATTGAGAAGGTTCTCGATCGACCACGCGAACTCGCCGAGGTCGCGGGCACCGACCATGCGGCCACTGCCTTTGAGAGTATGGAACGAGCGCCGTACCGTCACGAGCGACTCGCGGTCCATTGGGTTCTGATCCCACGCGGGGAAGTTGCGTTGGATCTTGGTGAGCTCTTCGTGAGCTTCCTCGATGAAGAGCTTCACCAGCTCCGGATCGGCGTTCTCGGCAAGGGCACGCACCACGGAGGTTCGTGAGAGCGAGACGGCAGGCGCAACGGCCGGTCCTGCGCCACTGACCAGTGTGGCGCCCGGATCACCCACGTCCATGATCGTTCCGCCGGCGGTGGCGATCTGCACTGTCTTGGCAAAAGTGCCAGGATCCAGCGGCGGCACATTGGGGACGGCAGGTGCCTGTGTCTGCTCGAGAGCCTGAACGCACGATTGAGCGTTATCGAGCATGTACCACGGATCGCTGCGGCCAGCCTGCAGGGTCTCCATGTAGTACTCGACACTGACAATGGCATCCGCGAGGCGATCCAGGAATCCGGGCGGCAGGACTCTTGCGCCCGGCTGCATCACCCGCTTGAGCTGCGTCGTGATGGCTTCGATGATGTCGACGGCGCGGGTCTTGCCGAGCATCAGGAGGCCGGCTTTCATGCCGCGCATGAGCTCAGGCCAGCTGTCCAGGCCAGCGGCATCGAGAGTGCCCCCGACGTTCTGGGTGATGGCTTCCTTGATGCGCGCGAGGTTGAGTATGCACTCGCGCAACACGGCAGCCTGCACCTGTTGGAACTCGATGTCTTCGTCCGGCTCGGTGGAAAGCTCGTCGTCCTTCGGACGGATCATGCCGACCAGGCCGTCATCCAACCTGTCCTCGACGCCGATCAGGGTCGCCGCGATCTCAACGAGCGTCGCTTCGTTCGCCTGCAGATCGCCAGCGACGATCTTTTCCAGGCGCTCGGTCTCGCCTTGTACCTTGGCCCGCAGCTCGCCCAGTCCCAACACGCCGAGAGTGTCGCCGATCTTGCGCAGAAGCTCGACCTGCGGGGCGAGCTCTTTGGGCTGCCCAGCGCCGCGACGGACGAAGATGTCGAGAACGTCCTTGACCTTGGACAGATCCTCACGGATTGCCGCGGCGACAGTCTGCATGAGCTTGACGCTCGGGGCGGACAGGTTCTCGCGCTCCTGCTCGATGTTTTCATCGACGGGCAGCAGCTCGGAAAGACGGAAGGAGGCCCTCACCGCCGTGACGCGCGGGCCGGAAGATTCGGAGCGACCGACGTAATACAACAGGTTGTTGAGCAGCTCGACGGCCGGCGACTGTGAATAGCGGGCCTCGCCCTGCTCGTAGAGCCGGCGGATCTCGCGATCACCCAAGCCCAACAGGCGCTTGACCGAGACTCCACCCTCGATGCCGTTCTCCTGCAGGGCTTCGATGATGGCGCCGATGACCCACCAGAGTTGGAACACGGGTTGGCGCGTGGCGATCTGCTCGAGTTTCTGGGCCACCGCCGCCAGGATGTCGAGATTCTGCTCGACCCGCTCGCCGCGGATCCAACCGATGAGCCCTACCTGATAACGGGCGCGCAGCCGGCGCGCCCATTGCTCCACGGTGAGGGGCGGCTCGCCAGGGGCTGCGGCAACCGGCTGCGCCTGTTTGTCCGATTTGAGGTTCAACAGCAGCAGCGTGCCTTCGGAAAGCAACGCGCTACCGCGAACGGCACGCAGATCGTTCAGCAGAGGCAGAAGGACGAGCGCCAGGTCGCGGCCGCCCGCGAGAACACGCTCGAGATAACTCGGAAGCTGCACCATCGCACGCATGAGAGCATCCAGGCTCTCGGCCTGGCTCTTGCGCTCGGTGGCTGTCGCCAGCAGATAGTTCGCGACCTGCTCCATCTCCTCGGCGAGCAAGGCGGCGCCGTAGATTTCAAGCACGCGCAGCACACCCTGCACCTGGTGCAGCTCGTGCCTGCAGCGCTCGAGAAGAGTGACGTTGTCCGGCTGCTCGACATAATTCTCGAGGGCCGTGCGCGCCTCAGCGAGCGTGAGATTCAGCTCGCGGCCGACAAAATCCAGCGTCTGGGAAGCGACTTCCGGCATGAAATGCTCTTAAGCAGTAAGGCTCAGGTGCCACCGAGCGCCGTTATGGGCCGGACAGGAGGCACGCTGCCGGCAGCCTTGGCGGTCTCGTCCAGCCGTTTGAAAGCTCCCGTCGACCCGATGGGCTCGGTGCTGGTTCCGGGCAACCGGAAGCCCGCCGCGGCCTTACGCAGCCCGGCGGACAACTCCGCCAGCTTGGCGATAGCAGCGGAGGTCGCGTTGGTGGACTCGGCGGTCTGGACGCTGATCTCCTTGAGGACTTGCATGTTGCGCGCAATGTTCTGGGCAGCGCCGGTCTGTTGCCGGGCGCTGCCGGAAATGTTCTGCACCAGGCTGGCGATCTGGTTGGACACCTGCTCGATCTCCTCCAAGGCTGCACCGGCGTTCTCGGCTAGCAAAGCTCCGCCCACCACGTCGGTGGTGCTGCGCTCCATCGAGACCACGGCCTCGTTCGTGTCGGTCTGAATGGTGCGCACGAGTACCTCGATCTGTTTCGTCGCATTCGCGGCTCGCTCCGCGAGGCGCTGCACCTCGTCCGCGACTACCGCGAAGCCCCTGCCGGCATCGCCAGCCATCGAGGCCTGAATGGAAGCATTCAAGGCAAGAATATTGGTCTGCTCGGCGATGTCGTTGATGAGCTCGACGATATTGCCAATTTCCTGCGAGCTTTCTCCCAGCCGCTTGATGCGCTTGGAAGTTTCCTGGATTGTCTCACGGATGGTATTCATACCGTCGATGGTGCGCCTCACCGCGTCACCGCCTTTGTGTGCGACTTCGACGGAGTGGCGTGCGACGTCGGCTGCCCGCTCGGCATTTCCGGAAACTTCCTCCACCGAAGAGGCCATGCTGCCTGCCGATTCGGTGGCTGACGAGATTTGCTTGGACTGTGCGCCGCTGGCCTTGGCGAGGTGTTGCGAGAGGGCCTGGGTCTGACGCGTGGCGCTGTCGAGCTGAATGGCAGACTGGTTGATGGTTGTGACGAGACCGCGCAATGCGTCCACTGCGTAGTTGATGGAGTCGGCGATCGCCCCGGTGATGTCCTCAGTGACGGTTGCCTGGACGGTGAGGTCGCCGTCCGCGAGGCTCGAGAGCTCATCGAGAAGGCGCAGAATGGCTTGCTGGTTTCGGTCGGTTTCCCTGCGTTGGGTCTCCACGGTCTGGCGTTGTGTTTCGAGCGTCTTACGCACTCGCGTGGACACAATCACCCCGGCCGCGAGCAGCACCAGTGCGACAACCAACAAGATGCCGGGAGCCCACGAAGGTATTTTACTAGGCGCGGCCGCTGGCTCTATCGCAGCCCGCTCGCCATTGGCCAACGCACGCGCGTCGGTAATGACGTCGCGTGCTGCGTTCTGAGCTGCTGGCAACTGCGGGGCGGCGGCCACTGCGTGGCGCACGGCACTGTTGAGATCACTGTAGATGGTATCGAGGGCCTTGAGGCGCTTCTCGATATCGGGCCCGGAAGGCACTTTGGGGAGGGCGAGCCCGGTGTTGGCGCCCTGGAGGCCTTGAATGACCTGACCGAGGTAGTCGTTGCTTTCGGCAAGCCGTTGCGCGGCCTGGTTGGTCGCGCCACCGGAGGCCAACGCCGCGACATCCAGCTGCACCCTTTGCGCGCGCAGCTCAAACTTTTCCAGCACACGGGTGCCAACCTCGAGATTCGCTCCACTGAGGTTGGCCGTGATTGCACCCATTTCGGTGACGAGCCGGGGAACCAGGTCTCGGGCTTCCCGCGCGGCATTTCCCGCATCGATCAGAGCACCTTTCGCTTCGGCCACGGCCGCGGCATTGCTCAAGAGCCTGCCAAAACGGGCATCTTTGGCGAACGAGGCACCGGGAAACGCGGCGGCCGCATCCTTGATCTGGCGATACTCCGACTGGAAGCTCGTCAGGTCGGTCTGGTTTCCGGCCACGACACCTTCCGCATCAATGGCGATGCCGTACAGGGCGTCAATGGGCGCGGGCGAGGAGGACCCGCCGCCTCCCATCGTTGGCCGATCCTGCGTGAAGAACAAGACGGCCGCTGCCGCCAGCAACGCTGCCGCGGCCATCAGAAACGCGGTAAGGGCGCCGCCTATGCGTGTGGGAGATGATGCCGAGCCGCTCATGTATAGGCCTCCGGCCTGCTTGTATCGGCTTCCGGCCGATTTTTCATCGCGAGAGTGTTGCGATTCATGTTCAGGCCGCCGCTTCGGAGAACGCCGAGCTTTCCAGCACGGACCTCAGACTCAGGACCGGCCACTGCTCATTTCCCCGGCGAAACGCTCCGGCCAGATAACGCTCGCAGCGGGCAACCGTCGGTGGAGCATCACCCGAGAACTCACCCTCCGCGAATCGCCGGAAGCCGAGGACCTCGTCCACCAACAGGCCGGCGGGAATTTCGCGGTGGTTTACCACCACGACACGGGTATTGCGGGTAATCGGGGTCGTACCACTGCCCAGGAAGTGGCGCAGGTCGATGACGGGCAGGAGCTGACCACGGACATTCGCCAGGCCTTTGATCCATTGCTTTGCCCCCGGCACGCGCGTCAGCGCCGGCGGAAGGCCGAGCACCTCGCGAGTCTCTTCCCGTGCCACCAGGTACAGATCGCCAGCCATTCGCAGCGCTACGCCTACCCATTCGCGGCCAGTAGTGCTTTCCTGACTGACCTGCGCGGAAACAGCACGGCCGCGGCGCTCGAGCTCGGCAAGCAACTCGAACGGCCGGTCGCGCAAAGACTTCAATGGGACCTCGTCAGCCATCGGACGACGCCCCTATACGTCTTGACATTGGCCGTGTGCCTGACACTGGATGCATGCGAACGCTCACGCAGATAGAGTCGCCTGAGCCTTGGCGACCAGTTGATCGGGGGACACCGGCTTGACCATGTAGTCGACCGCTCCCTGGCGCAGGCCCCAGATACGGTCCGTCTCCTGGCCTTTGGACGTCACCATGATGATTGGAATGGTGCGTGTCTTCGGATCGTTCGCCAGAGCGCGCGTGGCCTGATAGCCGTTCATGCCGGGCATCACGATGTCCATGAAAATCAGGTCCGGGCTCATCTCCCGGGCGAGACGCACGCCTTCGGCGCCGTCAGCCGCAGCAGCCGTGCGGTAACCATGCTTCTCGAGTGCCTTCTGCATGACGTGCACTTCGGTGGGCGAGTCGTCGACGATGAGTATCAGCGGCATTCCTTTATCTCCCGATATGCGTCTCGATCGCGCTCAGGAGC
>CAZBTV010000086.1:0-31062 GCA_964494895.1 uncultured Steroidobacteraceae bacterium
GACCCTGTCGCTCTTCCGAGGTCTCTACAGCCGCGGACTCGATGTGGACGAGGTCATCCGCCTGTGCTCGCTCGAAAAGCTCGCCGGACGTGACAATCGGAAGCTTTCCGGAGGCCAGCAGCAAAGGCTGCTGCTGGCCGTCGCGCTGGTGAACGACCCAGCCTTGCTATTCCTCGATGAGCCGACCACTGGTATGGATCCGCAGGCGCGCCGGAACTTCTGGGACCTCATACAGACGATCAAGGCGCGCAAGAAAACCATCATTCTCACGACGCACTACATGGAAGAGGCAGAGCTGCTCTGCGACGACATCGCGATCATGGACCGCGGCCACATCATCGCACGCGGCGGTCCGCATCAACTGCTGCAGGAGCACTTCGAAGAAGTGCTTCTCGAGCTGCCCCGCGGGGACTTCCCGGATCAGGCACGCCGCCTCGAGCTGAAGATTCTCGAGTCCAGCGATCGAATCGAGATCGCAACGCACGACGTCGAGCATACATTGCGCGTGTTGATAGACGCGCACGTCCCATTGAAGAACGTGCGCATTCGTCCTCCGAACCTCGAGGACCTGTTTCTCGAGCTCACGGGCAAGGAGTTGCGCGCATGATGCGGCGCCTGTTCGCAGTCTGGCATGCCCGCAATCTCGAATTCTTGCGCGATCGGGCGAGCCTGATTTTCACGTTGCTGCTGCCGATCATGCTGGTGGCTGGCATGAGCTTCGTGCTGGGCGGACCGGCGCGTCCGCTATTCAAGGTGGGCGTGCTGACCTCCCAAATCGACAAGCAGTCTCATCCCTTCCTGCAGGAGCGATACGTCGATTTCGTACCGATCGCGAACGAGCGCGAGGGACTGCCCAAGGTTACTCACCAGCAGATCGACCTCCTCGTCAATCTGCTGGGGACCCCGCGCTACTGGGTCAACACCGATTCACCCAAAGGATATATTGTCGAGAAGCTCTTGCTGGCTGCCGCCCCCACGGCTCAGCGCCAGCCCGTCACGGGCGCCGCGGTGCGTTACGTGGACTGGCTGTTTCCCGGTATCCTCGGCATGAACATGATGTTCAGTTGCCTGTTCGGTGTCGGATATGTCGTGCTTCGGTACCGAAAAAGCGGCTTTCTGAAGCGGTTGCACGCCACGCCATTGACTGCCTTCGAGTTCCTCACCGCGCAGGTGCTGTCGCGCCTATGTCTCATCCTGGTGGTGAGTACGGTTTTGTACGTCGGAATCGGCATGGTCATCCATTTCCATTCGGCCGGCAACGGCTTGCTGCTCTTCCTGATCGCCCTGCTGGGATGCTTGTCAATGATCGCGCTGGGGCTGACCGTGGCGGCGGGTATCTCCAGCGAGGAGCTCGTCGGCGGGCTGCTCAACCTGCTCACATGGCCGATGATGTTGCTCTCCGGCATCTGGTTTTCTCTGGAGGGTTCACCGCGTTGGGTGCAATGGGGAGCGCACTTGTTTCCGCTCACCCATGTTCTGGATGCCGCCCGGGCGGTAATGTTGGACGGGGCAGGTATCACACAGATCGCGCCACACCTGCTTTATCTGGGTATCACCGCCCTCGTCTTCCTGGCGTTCGGCGCCTGGTCGTTCCGTTGGCGCTTCGAATAGGGAGATCGGATTGCGCTTCTTCAGCGACAACACGGGAACCGCTTCGCCCGAGATCCTGGCGGCCCTCGTCGAAGCCAACAACGGCCTGGTGCCGGCCTATTGAAATGATCCCTGGACCCGCCGGCTTGAGGAGTGTCTGAGCGAATATTTCGGCGCGTGGGTGCGTGCCTTTCCCGTGGCGACAGGTACTGCAGCCAACTCCCTGAGCCTCGCAACATTGACTCCGTCATACGGAGTCATTTTCGCGCACGAGGAAGCGCACATCGCCAACGATGAGTGTGGCGCTCCTGGCTTCTTCTCCGGTGGCGCGCAGATTTCGATGCTTCAGGCGCCGAATGGGAAGATCACTGCCGCGGCGTTAGCCGCCGCCCTGGATGCTCATCCGGTTTCGGTACACACGACGCAACCCACGGTCCTCGCCCTATCGCAAGCAACCGAGCTCGGCACGACGTACCGCCCCGAGGAGCTGAGCGCGCTGAGCAAGTTGGCACACGCGCGTGGCTTGAAAGTGCAGATGGACGGCGCGCGATTTGCAAACTCGATAGCCTTTCTCGACTGCCATCCCGGCGATATCACCTGGCGGGCCGGCATCGACGTCCTTTCCTTCGGGGCCACCAAAAACGGGGCGCTCACGGCCGAAGCCGTCGTGTTCTTCAATCCCGACCTGGTGCGGGATTTCGAGCTCCGGCGCAAACAGTCCGGCCACTTGTTGTCGAAGTCGCGGTATGTGTCGGCCCAACTCCTTGCCTACGTCGAGTCCGGTGTGTGGCTTCGCAACGCCCGGCGGACGAATGCGCTGGCGCAAAAGATCGGGCATGCCGCTGGGGACTTGCTCATGCATCCCGTCGAGGCGAACGAAGTCTTTCTGGCGCTCGGCCAGGATCGCAAGCTGGCTTTGCGCCAGGCTGGCTTCGAATTCTATGACTGGAACGCGGTCCACACAGGCGAGGCGCGATTTGTGGTGTCCTGGGACCAGCGCGAGGACGACGTGCTGGCTCTATGCGCCGCCCTGGAAGGTCTGCGGTAAACCCGGACGGGCACTTCGGTGGGCACCCTTGCTGGCACGATGCTCTAAAGCTCGCGCAGCCCCGAGGTCACAGGCACACGAGCGGCGCGGACCGCCGGAAACAATCCCCCGAGGAATCCTATCGCCAGCGCCCATTTCAGCCCACTCCAGAGCAGCTGGGGTGTAACGCTGAACGCGAACACAACCTGACTGAAGTTGTTTCCAAGGGTGGAGGCGGTGTAGTTATCGAAGATGGCCCAGGCCAGGCCCGCTCCGAGCGCGCCGCCGAGAGCCGCCAACAGCATGGTCTCGACCAGCACCGAGACGATCACCGGCACCCCGCGAAAGCCGATGGCCCGCAAGGTCGCGATCTCCCGGGCTCGGGAGGCGACCGCCGCATACATGGTATTCAAAGCGCCGAACACGGCTCCCACGCCCATGATGATGCCCACCGTGATTCCCAGGATACGGATCGCCCGCGTGAGATTCTCCGACTGCCGGTTGTAATACTCCCGTGAGGTACTCACATCCACCTTGATGCGGGGGTCGCTGGTCAACGCGGCCTTGAGGGCCTCGAACTCGCCGCGGTCGGTCAGCTTCATGTTGATCGAAGCGGTGCTGCTGCCCCGACGATAGGTGGAAGCCACTATGTCGGTGTCGCCCCAGATTTCCGAATTGTGGGAGTCGCCGGAATCGAACTGGCCGACCACCGTCCAGAGCTGCCCGCTCAACTTCAGAGTGGAGCCGACCTCCAGGTGCTTGAACTGCTCGACCGCGCCCTTGCCGGCAATCAGCTCACGCAGCCCCGGCTTGAACTTGCGTCCGGCGATGATTCTGACATTGGGCCGCAGCTCCCAGGCGCGCTCGCCCACGCCGCGTATTTCGACGTTGGCATCGAGCCCATCCTTCTTTTTCGGCAACGAAGCCACGACCACCAGCTCGGGTGAGGCGATCGGCTGCCCCGATGCGTTGTGCAAAATCTGTTTGGCCTGCATGACGACCACGGCGGTATCGTGATCGATGACGGAGTTGATCTCAGCCTGGGCCCCGGCGCGCACCACGATGACGGTGTCATCCGTACCCGTCTCCCGCAAGGTCGACTCGAAACCAGCCGCCATCGCCAGAAGAGCGACCAGCACCCCGACGACTCCGGCGATGCCGACGATGACCACCGACGAAGATCCCAGCCGCTGCGGGATGGTCGCCAGCCCCACCCGGGTCACGGACCATGACTGTTGCCCGACGCGGGTAAGGGTCATCCATAGAGCCAGCGCCAACACCATGGCGACCAACACCCACCAGGGCATGAGTGTCAGTAGCACAATCGGCAAGACCACTGCCAATGCCATTGCGAACGCGAAGCCGAGCCTTGCCAATGTACTATCCCTCGATTCCGTCGACCGGGGCTCAACGCCCCGACAGCGCATCCACGATTCGCAGCCGCATGCCGCGCAACGCCGGCAGTGCCCCGACCACCAGCCCAATAGCCACCATGAGAGCGATCCCCAGCAGCCAGATCGATGCATCCAGCGATGCCAGGGGGAGATTGTTGCCGAGCTTCTGCCGCACGACGTCGACCACGACGGCAGCCAGTGCCATCCCGGTCGCGCCGCCGAGAAACAGCAGCAGCACTGCCTCGGCGAGTACCAGGGCGAGAATACTGATACTGGGAAATCCGATCGTCTTCAGAACCGCCAGCTCCGGAACACGCTCGCGCACGGCCTGGGCCATGGTGTTGCCCGTCAACAGCACCAGTGTGAAGAACACCGCACCCATGATTGCCCCTACGATCAACCCTATGTCGGCGAACTGGCTGAGCAGCGAGGCGGTGAAAGACTGCTCGGTCTGCGTCTTGGTCTCGTGATCGGAGTCGACGGAGAGCGCGTCGATCCGCTGAGCGACCTCGTCCCCCTGTCTGCGGTCCGCCAGCTTCACCTCATACCAGCCGACCGTGTTGCCCCCGCCGAACTGGGTCGCCTCGTTGAAATAGTCCCAATTGAAGAACAAAACGTTCTCCTGGGATTCCAGCTTCGGGTCGCGCGCGTGGAAGATCCCCACCAGCTCGAACGTCCAGGTGTTGGAGCCGTTTTTTTGCGGAAAGATGGTCGCCTGCAACGGAATCTTGTCACCAATCTTCCAGTTGAAACGGCGTGCGAGGCTCGCACCCACGACCGCTCCGCCGCGGGTATGTTTGAACGCTTCACGCTGCTCCGGCGGCATCTCCCACTCCGGAAACAGATCGAGGAAGTTCTCGGCCACCGCCTCATTCGCAAAGAAATTCTTCGGGTCCTGATAAATGCCACCGAACCAGTTCGCGTATGACACCTCCGCAACACCAGGCACCGCCTGAATCCGCGGCAACAGGCTTTTGGGCAGCGACATGGTGAAGCTGAGCTTGGACATCGTCACCAGTCGATCGACCCCGGCCACATTGCTGCCGGCGTTGCTGAATGCCATCCGTACCGAGTCCAGCAAGCCGAACAACAAGAACGCGGCAACCACCGACAACAGCGTGAACAGCGTGCGCGTCTTGCGCCTGAAAAGCGCTGCCCAGACTAGATGGAAGTACTTCATGCGGGTGCTACTTGCGGCCGCTCCACCAGTGTGCCCTTGTCGAGATGCAGCGTGTATCTGGCGTATTCGGCAGCTTTCGGATCGTGGGTCACCATGATGATGGTCTTGCCGTGATCGCGATTGAGCTGCTGCAGGAGTGTCAGAATGTCCTCCGCCGACTGGCGATCGAGGTCGCCCGTGGGCTCGTCACATACCAGCAGTGTGGGATCTGACACGATCGCGCGCGCGATCGAGACACGCTGCTGTTGGCCACCCGAGAGCTCGCTTGGCTTGTGAGCCGCGCGGTCGGACAGCCCAACGAGCTCGAGCGCGATGGTGGCGTTGCGCTTGCGTTGGGCCGCGCCCAACCGGGTCAACAGCAGTGGCAACTCGACATTCTTTCTGGCCGATAACATCGGCAGCAGATTGTAGAACTGGAACACGAAGCCCACGTTCGAGGCGCGCCAGCGCGCCAGCGCGCTTTCCCCGAGATTGTCGATCCGCTGGCCCGCGACAGTGAGCGTTCCCTCGGTGGGCGTATCCAGGCCACCGATCAGATTCAACAACGTGGTCTTTCCGGAGCCCGACGGACCCATGAGCGCGAGAAAGTCGCCCTTCTCGATATCGAGGTCGACCTGGTGCAGCACCTCGATCTTTTCCTTGCCCCGCTGGTATACCTTCCTCAGCTTGCGGATCTCGACCAGTGCGCTCATGCCGCCCTCCTAACTACTTGACTACGATTCTTGTTCCGTCAGCCAGGTCAGCCGGTGGTGCCCGGATCACCCGTGCGCCACTCGTCAGACCCTCCACCAGCCGTAGATCTCCATAGCTCTGCCCCGCGGTGACTGCAGTCGCGCGAGCATGATCTCCGTCGATCGTGAATACCACGTTGCGCCCACCGCGATCCACGATCGCCCCTGCCGGCACCAGCACCCCCTTTGGCGCCGCCGCGTCGGCCCCACCGGGCTTCGCGGCTTCTTCCAGGAAGGAGACACGGACCCCCATGTCCGGGAGAATGCGTGCATCCTTCTGGTCGATACCTATACGGACTTTCACGGTCGCCTTGCTTCGGTCCGCCGTTGGCACGATCGCGATGACGTGCGCAGGGATGGTCCAGTCGGGATAGGCGTCGAGCACCGCCTCCGCGGGCTGATTGGCATGTACCCGGTTGATGTATGCCTCGTTGACATCCACTTCGATCTCGAGCGAGTCCATATCGACAATGGTGCCGACGCCGGTACGCGTGAAGCCCCCGCCGGCGGAAATCGGCGAGACGATCTCACCCGCCTGTGCCGCCTTCGCAGTGATCACGCCAGAGAACGGCGCCCGTACAGTGGTGTAGTCGAGTTGGACCTGAGCGCCTCGCTGTGCCGCCTGCGACAACTCGACCTGTTTGTTCTGGGAGGCGACCTGTGCTTCCAGAGTCGCCACTTGCGTCGCCGCGGTCTCGAGCGCCTGCTGGGAAACCAGGTGCCGGTCGATGAGATCCTGGTTGCGCTTCAAATCCCGGCGTGCCTGCTCGAGCTGCGCTTTGTATTGCTCCAGCAACGCCTGCGAGGCTTGCACCTGCGCCGTGCTTTGCGCAAGCGCCGCGCGCTGCGCCGTATCTTCCAGCCTGGCCAACACCTGGCCAGCCGAGACGCGCTCGCCTTCCTCGATGAGGACTTCCTTGAGGGCGCCGGTGATTTGCGCCGAGACCGTTGCCTGCCTTCGCGCGGTGACATAGCCAGTGGCCTGCAGGATCGCCGCCGGTCCCGCTGAGGCGGCCGGCGGCACGGCGGTCGCGGCCTCAACCTCCACACGTTGCCCCCGCAGGACGAACATGCCGGCGCCTGCGGCGGCGAGTACAATGACGCCCACCACGGCTGTCACTACCCACCTGGCGCGTCCGGAAGACCCCACCTCCTCACGGTGTCCAGGATCGATGCGCAACTGTTCCAACAGCACTCGTTTGTCCGTATCGGGGGGCATCGACAGGATCCATTCGTAAGTGAAGAATTGACCTACATAACCATATCACGTCGCGGCCCGACGTTTCCGCGAGTTGACAGTCGGGTCAGCGACTCCAGCGTTCGCCTCATCCTTCGGCAGGCCACGCGGTGAACGGAAAAGGGGCGACTTCAGTGACAAATGTCAGATATTCGATCACCTGGCGCGCGTAACGGGCCAACGAGCCGCCGAACCGCACGAGCTCGGCGTTAGGCCGCCCGTTGAGGACGCGGACAGCGAGCTGCACGATGGCGGTGGCCAGTAGAGTCCAGCCCAGCAGCCAGAAGGCGATCGCAAAAAGCAGCATATAGATCACGCGCATGCCGAGGTCGGGCGATCCAGGCGGCGCGACGGGTTGGGGGACATTCATTGCACGACCCTCCGTTCCTGCTCTCGGCGCCCAGGAGCGCATGGCGCCGCCGTTCTATTCAACCGGATGTTATGCTCGACAGCAACCTGCGCGCCAGCGCAAATTCCGGGGCGATCAGCAGCGCTCTTTCCAACGCGTCACGCGCCGGCAAGACATCCCCGATGCCGAGATAACAGCGTCCCAGCCACATGTAGGCCTCCGCCGCCCCCCAACCGGGTACCTGATCGAGATCGGCGCGCTCGAGGTCGAACACGGCGGCCGTATTCTTGAATTTCTCGCACCCATGCCGCGTGCCGTCGGCAGCCTTTCCATGCTCGTAGTCATCGACCGCATCGAGCAATAGCACCCGAGGGTTTTTCGGCGCAAGCTGCAGGGCTTTGCGCAGCTGTGTCGAGCTCTTCGGGCGCCCCAGAGGAGCGCGCCAGGAGCTCAACTCCGCCAACCGTTGCAGACAGGCCGCTTGCAGCGCCAGAGCGTCAGCGAAGTCGCCCCGTGCTTGCAATGCCCGGTCGAGTGAGCTGACACAGCGGGCCGCCAGCGGGCGAATCTCGTTGTTGCTTCGATCACTTTTGTGGCTCGACTCCGCGGCACCCTCAGCCGTGGGCGGTTTATCGGCTTGCGCGTCAGCCAGCAGTATCAGGCGGTACGCCAGCAATCCTGCGTAATAGCTCCGGAGCACGTCGGGCGAATCTCCAATGGCGAGCGGCTCCAGGAGGTTGCGCAAAGCGCGCGAATCTTCGATGAAATAGCCATATTGGATGCGGCTCTCGACATCGAGCCAATGGCTGTCGCCCGCCGGCTCACCGACGACGGAGGACATTGCCATGACCGCAAGCAGCGTAGCCAACAAATGATTAGGAGTGCGTGTGCGCCGTAAATGCAGACACATTTTCTGATCTTCCGCGTCTAGCAGAGTATCTGATCAATGTCCGCCCGCGGTGTGTGGTCGCTTACCCGTCCCCCAGCCACATCTTCGACGGCGATCTTGATCAGCTGCCTAGTACAATAGGCCGCAAGCGCATGACGAACCATATCACACGCGGGCATTCGCCCGCCCCGCCCGGGCTGATCGACATTGGTATCAATCTGGGTCACGACAGCTATGACAGCGACCGCGAGGCCGTCATCGCTCGGGCCGCGAAGGTGGGCGTGGTGCAGATGATCGTGACGGGGGCCAGCCTCCAGGGCACGCGGAAAGCTATCGCGCTCGCCAGCGCCCGCCCGGGTGAGCTGTTCGCGACTGCCGGCGTTCATCCCCATCACGCCACCGAATTGACCCCGGACACGCTTAGCGAGCTCGAGGAGCTTGCCCGACGTCCCGAAGTGGTCGCGGCCGGCGAGTGCGGACTGGACTATTTCCGCGACTTTTCACCGAGACCGGCACAGCAGGAGGCCTTTCATCGCCAGCTCGAGCTCGCGGCCCGGGTCGGCAAGCCTGTTTTCCTGCATCAGCGGGATGCGCACCAGGACTTTCTGGCAATCGTGCGGGAACACCGGCGGAATCTCGTCGGGGGCGTGACTCACTGCTTCACAGGCGGCCGCGAGGAGCTGATTGCATATCTGGAGCTGGACTTCGCAATCGGTATCACCGGTTGGATCTGCGATGAACGGCGCGGCGGGCACCTTTTGCCACTGATGCGAGAGATTCCCGCAGATCGCCTTCTACTGGAGACGGATGGCCCGTATCTCCTGCCGCGTGATCTGCATCCCAAACCCAGCTCGCGCCGCAATGAGCCGGCGTATCTGCCACACATCGCGACGGTAATCGCCCGCGCGCGTGACGAATCCGTGGAAGCGCTGAGTTGGTCGAGCACCGCCGCCGCCCGTGCGCTCTTTTCGCTTCCATCTCTTTGAGTATTTGCCTGACCTTGGGAGACATCGATGGATCTTGAGAAACTGCGCGGCAGCGTGAATGAGGCCTGGGACCAGTCGATACTGGAGCAACTCATCGCCTATGTCCGCATTCCCAACAAGTCGCCTATGTTCGATCCACAGTGGGAGAGCCACGGACACATGGAAGCCGCCGTGCAACTCATGGCGAGCTGGTGTCGCGCGCAGCCCGTACCAGGAATGCGCGTCGAAATCCGCCGGCTCCCCGGCAAGACGCCGCTTCTGCTGGTCGACGTTCCTGGCGAGCTGCCCGGCTGTGTTCTGCTCTACGGCCACCTGGACAAGCAGCCGGAATTTACCGGCTGGCTACAAGGACTGGGCCCCTGGCAGCCAGTCATCCGCGACGGAAAGCTCTACGGGCGCGGAGCTGCCGACGACGGCTACGCCGCATTCAGCTCCCTCACAGCCATCGCCGCGCTGAAAGCACAGAAGGTGCCACTCGCACGTTGCGTGCTCCTCATCGAAGCCTGTGAGGAAAGTGGCAGCGTTGACCTGCCCGCGCATCTCGAAGCCTTGGGCGACTCTATCGGCAACCCTTCCCTGGTGGTCTGCCTCGACGCCGAGTGCGGCAACTACGATCAGGTCTGGTGCACCACCTCGCTGCGCGGAAACCTGACAGGCACGCTACGCGTGCGCGTCCTTACCGAGGGTGTGCACTCGGGGATGGCCACCGGGATCGCCCCAACGCCCTTTCGAATCGTCTGCCAGCTGCTGTCGCGTATCGAGAACCCCGTCACCGGTGAGCTGCTGCTCGATGACCTCCAGGCCAGCATTCCCAAGGATCGTCGCGCTCAGGTCGTTGCCGCGGCAAAAGTGCTCGGCGAAACAGTCGCCGGCAAGCTCCCCTGGGCGAAAGGGGTCAATCCGATTTCCAACGATCCCGCGGAGCTCATCATCAACAGCACGTGGCGCGCGACTCTCGCCGTCACCGGCGCGGACGGCCTCCCGCCCGTCGGCTCCGCGGGCAACGTCCTGCTCCCCGAGCTCGCCTTCAAACTCTCACTCCGCCTGCCGCCAACCACAGACGCCAGGCATGCCGCCCAGGTCTTGAAAGACACCCTCGAGCGCGACCCACCCTACGGCGCACAAGTGAAATTCGAATCCGGCGGCGGCACAAACGGCTGGAACGCCCCCGCCTTCGCCCCCTGGCTCGAGGACTCCATCACTCGCGCCTCGCGAGAAATCTACGGCCGCGACGCCGTACACATAGGCTGCGGAGGATCCATTCCGTTCATGGGAATGTTAGGCGCCCGCTTCCCAGACACCCAGTTCTTCATCACCGGAGTGTTAGGCCCCCACGCCAACGCCCACGGCCCCAACGAGTTCCTCCACATCGACTACGCCAAAAAACTAACCGCCTGCGTCTCCCTGGTCCTCGCCGACCACGCGAAAACAATCGCTCGATGAAGCCTCGTTATTGATCGGCTCCGACCTCGGGTCTCCGAGCCCCGAGGTCGAGAACCAAGGTAGGTTCGCACTTCCAACATCAAGACCGCACGATCGCCACGGCTACGCAAGCGCAAAACGCCACAGGCGCCCGCAAGCGCCGCCCCCTACCTCATATGCGCCATATAACTAGGCTTAACCGCACTCTTGAGCCGCTGCCACGGCTCCGCATACCGGCTAACCGCCCCCGAATCGTAATCAACAGACGGAAACTCCGCCCGCAACGAATCCACCATCAAAGTCCACTTCGGCAGCCCCTTGGGAAACCTCCCCCGCCGAGTGAACACAATCCGCCCCTCCACAGGCACCTCCCCCGCAACCGCCTTCACCGCAGCGATCCGATCGTAAAGAGAGCTCTGAGGGTTGGTGAACGTAAAGCGCCGCGGCCCATCCATGACAGTCCAATCCGCCATCTGATCACCCCCAAAGATGTTTCCCTGAACATCTCGCAGGTCAATCACCAGAATGCCGCGCGCAGTCAGCAGCAAAAAATCGACATGGAACCCCCCGCCCATGCCATCCGGCACCAGCATATCGACGAGGTGATCCGAGCCGGCAGCGGTAACAGCCCCACGCAACGCCTTACGCGCGGAATACTGCCGATACCACCGCCAAAGCCACGATATCCCGAACCCCACCCCGGCGGCCGCGATGATCAAGCCCCACGCGGTGGGTGGAAGTTCGCTCAACTCTTCCAAGACAGACTCCTATAGCTGCAAAGCGCCACGCAACGCCGCCAGATCGGCGTCGATTTCCGTGCACTGAGCCGGGCGGGCGAACAGCTTCGCAAGAGTCTCGGGCACCGGAATCGTACGGCCAATGAGCGGCTCCACGATTTCGCGGAATTTTGCCGGATGAGCGGTCGCGACCACCACCCATCGACCCTGTTGTTTTATGGCGTCACCCCGGGCGGTAGACAATCGCTCATAGGCTTCAGCAGCAGTGGCCGTATGCGGACACCATATCTGACCGAACTCGTCGTACCCCGCTCGAATACGTGCCCGGATGGAATCGTCGGTCACTGTAAAAGCACTCACAGCCGCGCGCATGTCCCGGACGTCCGGAAAAAGCGCACGAAGCCGTTCCATGTTGCTAGGGTTACCCACATCCATTGCGGACGCCAGGGTCGCAACGCTCGGACGCGGTCTCCACTCACCAGTCTCCAGATAGTCAGGCACCGGACGATTGGCGTTATGCGCGAGCACGATCTCGCCGATAGGCAGGCCAACCTTTCGCGCCCAGATGCAAGCCGCCACATTACCGAGGTTGCCGCTCGGCACGATATAGGACGCTGGCTCGCCATAGCGCCGCCAGATCGCGAGACTCGTGGCCGCGTAGTACACAGCCTGTGGCAACAAGCGGCCGAGATTGATGCTGTTTGCCGATGACAGCTCCGTCCGCTGACGCAGCTGCGGGTCGAGAAAGGCTTGCTTCACGAGTCGCTGGCAATCATCGAACGTTCCGCGCACGGCAAACGACTTGACGTTGCCACCCCAGCAAGTCAGCTGGCGCTCCTGCGTTGGCGACACCAGGCCCTTGGGAAACAACACGCCGACCTCGATGCCGGGACGCTCATGGAAGGCCGCCGCGACCGCGCCGCCTGTATCCCCGGAAGTCGCTACGAGAATGGTCAGGGGACGCTGGCCCGGCTTACGCAAACGTGCCATGCACGCTGCGAGAAAGCGGGCGCCGAAATCCTTGAAGGCGGCCGTCGGGCCGTGAAAGAGCTCCAGGATAGCCAGCCGCCCCTCCTTGCCGAGAGGCACCAGCGGGGCCGGGAAATTGAATGCATCACGGGTGATCGCAGGCAGCGTGGCGGCCAGCGGATCATCCGCGACGAAGGGTGCCAGCAGTTGCGCGCCAACCCCCGGCAGGTCACCCTCATCGCCGAAAGTCTCAGGCCGCAGCGTCGGCCATGAGCGCGGCACATACAATCCGCCATCAGGCGTCAGACCCTGCATCAAGGCGGCGCCAAAACCGGCTGCATGGGCAGGATCGCGCGTGCTCGTGAATTCCATCGCCATCACCGAAAGGCTCGATTATCGCTCAAACCAGCTGGGCTCCGGCCGACTGCGCATCGACGATCCACTCGTCGATGGCGACCGACTGCCGGCTGAACTCGCGGCGCATCGTTGCCAGTACACCCTGGGCATGCTCTGCCAGTGCCCAGGCGAACATTGTGGGGCCGGCGCCGGAGATAGAACAGCCCAGCGCCCCCGCATCCATGGCGGCCTGACGCACGTCGTTGAATCCGGGAATCAACGCTTGCCGCTGCGGCTCGATGACAACGTCCTGGAACGAAGCGCGGATCATGTCGAGATCGTTCGTGTAACACCCGGAAATGAATCCCGCCAGATTGGCCGTCTGCCAGACGAAGTCCGACAACTCGACCGTGCGCTTGAGGATCGCGCGCGCCTGCTTGGTCGAAAGAAACATATGGGGATGGACGATCACGGACTTCACGCCCGGAGGCACCGGAATCTGCTTTACGCGCGGATGATCGATTCCCACCGTGAGCACCAACCCGCCGAAAAGCGAAGGAGCGATGTTATCCACGTGCAGCGAGCCGCTCGCCACCTTCTCGCCTTGCATGGCGAATTTCAGCAGCTCCAGCTTGTGGCACGGCCGGGCCAACAGGGCGTTCGCCGCCACGACCGCCCCGACGGCGGACGCCGCCGAGCCGCCTAGCCCGGAACCGAGCGGAATGCCTTTCTCGATCTCCATCTCGAAGCCGAAGCCGGGGTTGAGGGCTTCCTGCATGGCCAGCAAGGCACGACCGGCCGTATTGCGTTCCGGCTCGAGGGGAAGATCGGCCGCAACCCCGCGAATGGCCGTGATCCGCACTCCTGGCTGCGAGCGGCGACGCACAGTGACCCGATCCCCCAGCGCCTCGACCGACAGCCCCAGGATATCGAAACCAATCGCGACATTGCCGATCGACGCCGGAGCGAAGGCCGTCGCGCGCTCGAGCCCGGATGGCTCGGGGCTGGATTCGCGGCTCACAGGCGGGCACCCAGGTAAGCGGCAACCCGGAGGAGATCGGCGAATACACCCCCCGCGGTAACCTCCGGACCGGCACCCGGGCCCTGCACGATGAGGGGGTTATGGCAATAGCGCTGGGTAGCGTAACGCACGACGTTATCGGTCAACGCGATGTTCGCGAACGCATGCTTCGCATCCAACTCCGAAAGCCCGACGCTCGCCTGGCCGTTGGCCGTGACTTTCGCCACATAACGCAACACCTTGCCTCGCGCCCGCGCATTCTCGTAGCGATTGCGCATCGCTGCGTCATATTGCGGCAGGCGGCTCATGAACTCTTCGATCGACCCCGCCTCGAGACCGGCGGGAACCAGACTTTCAACGTTGACATCCGACATCTCCAGGCTCAGCCCCATCTCGCGGCCCAGAATGATGAGCTTGCGCGCGACATCCATGCCGGAAAGATCGTCGCGTGGATCCGGCTCGGTATATCCCCGTTGCCGGGCGTCCCGCACGATGTCGGAGAACGGCACTTTGCCGTCGTAGACGTTGAATAGATAGGCAAGCGTTCCGGAAAAGATGCCTTCGACACTCAGAATCTCATCACCCGTCTCGCGCAGATCGCGCAGAGTCTGGATCACGGGCAACCCGGCGCCGACGGTTGCCTCGTAGAGATAATGTGACGAGCCGTTGCGGCGAGCCTCACGTACGCGGTGATAGAACGCGAGGTCGGCGCTGTTCGCCTTTTTGTTCGGCGTAACGATATGGATCCCCTTCTCGAGCCACTCCGGGTAGTGGCTCGCGATCTCGGAGCTCGCAGTGCAGTCGAGCAGCACCGTATGCGGCAGGTAATCCGTATGCACATGCTCGACGAAGCGCTTCAGATCGGCCGATGCCGCACTGTGCTCGTATTGCGGGCGCCACTGGGCAAAATCCAAGCCGCCATCCGACAGCAGCATGCGCTTGGAGCCGAGCAATCCCCGGATGCGCAGATCGAGCTTGAACTGCTCGCGCAACCGAGCTCGTTGCGAGGCGATCTGCTCCAACATCACCCGGCCGACTGTGCCTGGCCCAATGAGGCCAATTGAAATCGTATGAGGCGACAGGTACAGGCCGGCGTGTACGGCCCGCAGCGCGCGCGTGGCGTGCCGTCCTTCAATGACTACAGAGATGTTGCGCTCGGACGCACCTTGCGCAATCGCGCGCACGTTGACATTCGACGTGCCGAGGGCATCGAACACCTTACCGGCTATGCCGGGTGTACCCGCCATGCCATCACCAACAACGGCGAGGATAGACAGGTCCGGATCGATATCGACGTTTTGGATCTGCCCTTCTTTCAACTCACGCTCGAATGCATGGCGCACAATGGCGGCCGCGCGATCGGCCTGCTCCTGGGGAATGGCGCAGCAGATGGAATGCTCGGAGCTTCCCTGGGAAATCAGGATGACATTGATGTTTTCCTCACGCAGCGCTCCGAACAGGCGATGCGCCGTACCCGGCACACCGATCATTCCCGCACCTTCGAGATTTATCAGCGCGACGCGCTCGATGCTGGTGATGCCCTTGACCGGCAGCGTGGATTTCGGCGCCGCGCAGATCAGTGTGCCGACCTTTTCAGGCGCGAACGTATTGCGGATCCAGATGGGAATGCTGCCGCCGACCGCGGGCGCCATCGTCTGCGGGTGGATTACTTTCGCGCCGAAGTAGGCAAGCTCCATCGCCTCGTTGTACGAAAGTGAGTCGATGACCGTTGCATCCGGAACGCGACGCGGGTCGGCAGACAACACACCGTCGACATCGGTCCAGATCACGATTTCGGAGGCTTCCAGCAACGCTCCAAAAATAGACCCCGAGAAATCGCTGCCATTGCGGCCGAGGGTGGTCTGCACGCCGTTGCGCTTGGAAGCGATAAAACCGGTGATGACCAGGGTTCCCTTGAAGTCCCGATCGACCAGATCCTGCAGATTGGCTCGTGACTCCTTCCATTGAATGCCCGGCCCGAGCGGCCCCCACTCCACTACGATGACACGCCGCGCATCCAGCCATTGCACGGGTCCGCGACGACTACCTCGCTCTTCGAGAAAGCGATGAAAGAGCTTCGTCGACCAGATCTCGCCGTAGCCGGCGATCAGATCGACAACGTTGTGCGCGGCATGCCGTGTGAGTTGGACGGTGTGGAGAATGCCTTCGAGATCGTGACAATCACGGTCGAAACCCGCCAGGTACAGGCGCGCGGACTCGGACGTCAACAAGGTATCCGCGATCGTCGCGTGCCGCTCGCGCAACGCAGTGATCTCCGAGCGATAGCTCTCGTCCTGCCGTTCCGCGAGCGACACCAGACGCAGCAGCGCATCCGTGACGCCCCTGCAAGCCGACAGCACCACACCCAGACGAGCGGCCGGGATCGAATCGAGAATAGCTGCAACACGGCGGAAGCAGTCGGCGTCAGCGACGCTCGACCCCCCGAATTTGTGCACGACCCAGGGATCGGTATTGGCCATCGAAGTGAATTTTCCCGAAAAAAAGGCCGTGCGACTCTACATGATCTACGGGCGGAAAGTCGCCTGCGCGGGCCGGTCGGAGTCGTGATTCAATGCCAGTTTGCCGGGACGAGTCAGCTCGGACCTTTACGAATCATGGCTCCTTCGTGATGGCGGGTCTCTGACTTCGGTCACGGAGCCGAGATCTCGAAAGCGGCGGACCCGGCACCGCGGGCCAGCAGATCTGTCGTGTGGCGCAGGAAACGGCTTACGAACTCCTCGTCGTTGCGCACGCCAAACACCCGCGCGGTGAGAGGGACCGTCAGGAAAGGGAATATCGCCAGACTGACAATCGAAAGAACCAGCAGGCGCGGATCGAGATCGGCGCGCAGCTTGCCCGCGGCGATCTCCCCCTCCACCATACGCTCCACGATCGGAGTCAGACGCTCGGGAAACTCACGCAAGAACATCGCCCTCATCGGGCCGTCCGGAGCGAGAACTTCACGCACGACAAAGCCGGCAACCCATGGATTGGCCGCCCACGCGCGGGTCATGTTCTCGAGCACGTCGACCAGTTGCGCCGGACACTGCGGCGTACTCATCTCGTCGAGTGTCTTGCGCGCCGGCTGCAATACGCCGTGAAGCATCTCACGGTAAAGGCCGGGCTTGCCGCCAAAGTAGTACCGGATCATGGCGAAGTTCACGCCGGCGGCCGCCCCGATCTGTCGACTCGAAACGCCCCGGTATCCGTACCGTGGAAACAGCTCGCGAGCTGCATCCAGCAGCTTCTTGCGCACATCCTCCGAGTTCTCGGCCGGCGGGCGCCCTCTACCACGCCGCTTGCGGGACGTTGCCTGCATGGGCGCCGACTGTAGTGCGGCTGAAGGGGCAGCCGGCGATCCCGCTTTATTCACCATAGGTGTAATTAGACGACTTCTGGGCAACCGCGGATATCTCCCATCTGGGAGACTCGAGGTCCACAACTACGAGGTGCGCTTCAGCCACTGCCCAAGGCGTGAGGCTGGCATAATCGAAATCCCGTGGAATCACTACTGAGCCCTCTCCTTCCGCTGTTCGATCGCGAGCGTTCCGCAGGCAAGGCCGTGGCGCTCGGCGTTCTGGTCCATACAGCCGGATCGACCTACCGCAAACCTGGCGCACTCATGCTGATTGCGGCCAACGGCGACTATTCGGGCCTCCTCTCGGGAGGCTGCCTGGAGGGTGACCTGCGCCAGCACGCCCTCTCCGTAATAGAGACGGGCGAGCCGCGGATAGTGAGTTACGATTTGTTCGGGCCGGACGATCTCGTCTGGGGACTGGGCCTGGGATGCGAAGGGGCCATGCGGATTCTCCTTCTGCGGGTGGGACCGGATCGCGATTGGCAACCCCTGACCCATCTCGCCCGCGCTCTGGCAACCCACACACCGACCGCCGTTGGCATCGTTCTCGAATCCACATGGCCGGATCTGCCGATCGGCGCACTCACCCTCCCGGAGGGAGACTCTCCGGCAAGTCTCTTCCCCGCTACCTTGGTTGCGCCGGCGCGCTCCGTGTTGGCCGGACCGGCGGTGCAAGGGGCACTGAGAGATGCCGCCCTGAGCGGACGAGTGGGATGGGCTGAAGGACAGTCGCCGTCATGGAAAGTATTTGCGCTGCCGTTAAGCCTGCCACCGAAGGTGCTGGTGCTTGGAGCGGGACCGGACGCGGCACCCATCGTCGACTTCGCGGCGCGGCTCAACTGGAAAGTAACCGTGGCCGATCATCGGCCCGCGTACGCCGACGCGTCGCACTTCCCGTCCGCGGAGCGCGTTGTGCTGGCTCGTCCGGAGGAGCTTGCCAGCGCTGTGCACCTGCCCCATTTCTCCGCCGTGGTCGTCATGAGTCACCATTTACCCTCCGACTTGAGCTACTTGCAGGTACTCTCGGAAGCGGCGATCCCGTACGTTGGCCTCCTCGGACCGGCTCCTAGACGAGAAAAGCTCCTTGGCGACCTTGGCCCGCGAGCAGACCACTTGCGTCCACGCCTGCGCGCGCCGGTTGGACTGGCACTCGGAGGACGCACTCCGGAGTCGATCGCGTTGGCGATCATCGCGGAGATCCACGCCTTTCTGCACGGAACCGATGCCAAGAGTCTGTCCGAGCCGCCCGTGGCCGACCTCATCCACCCGCCGAAATGACAGAACAAAATACGTCATGAATGAAGTCGAGCTGATTCGAGCACAGCTTTCCCTCGAGCGACAGCATGCCGCGGAGGTCTCGCATGCCCTTTCGGCGGCCGCTGCACGCAGCGAGGTGCGCCCTGAGGCGTTTGAGGCATTCCGGGATGCCAGCGTTGATTATCTCGTTTGGATTCTCAGTCGCTTTGAAGAGCGGGAGCAGGTATTCCGCGACCTCGTCCGCTCGCGATTCACGCCGGAAGACCCCGCTCGACACACGCTCGAAGCGACCTTCTCGCTCCCTGGTACCAGCCGAGAGGCGCTGGCGAAGTTGGAAGCAGCCTTGCCCTCACGCCCCACATCCGCCGCCCCTGCCGGTTCTGGCTCGGAGCAGCATGCGACTCCCAACACCAGCCAAGCGGCACGTTGGGCTGACTTCCTCCTCTTTTTCGATGGCGCTTGGAGCGCGCGTAGGGACACGCTGGACAAGCTATTCGCACAACAGGCCAAGGTCGCAGACTGGCGCGCCGTGTCTGGCATCGACGCGGACTCCATATTTGACGAGCGCACTCGCTACGCGCGCGTTCGTGCGACACTGCCGGAAGGTGTCGAGCTACCAACCACAACCGCTCGCGCGTAGTAGTCCTTGTTCGACACGGCAGAAACCGAAGAGGGGCTGTACGCAATTGTGCTGGCAGCCGGCGCATCGACAAGATTCGGCTCGGCCAAACAGTTGGCCCGCATCGCTGGCCGCCCACTGCTCCATACCACCGTTTCACGAGCGGTTGCACTCACGGGGTCCGCAACTTTCGTTGTGTTAGGTGCGCGCGCCGTGGAGCTCGCGCCGTTGCTGAAGCACACACCTGCTTCCATCATCATCAACCATCATTGGCGGGAAGGAATTGCGAGCTCCATCCGTGCGGGCGTCGAGCGGCTACCGGCCGCTTGTGCGGCGGTGATGCTCGTGTTGGCCGATCAGGTAGCCGTCACCACTGAGGATCTGCGCCGCCTGGCCAGCGCTTGGCGCCGTCAACCGGAACATATCGCGGCCGCGCTCTATGCCGGAACGGTCGGCGTCCCCGCGATCGTCCCTCGTTCCCGCTTCGGAGAGCTCGCCGAATTGCGCGGGGATGTCGGGGCACGCAGAGTATTACAACGTAGTCCTGATCGCCTCGTGCGTGTTCCCATGGAAAGTGCCGCGCTGGATATCGACACCCCGGAAGATCTTCTGGCCATCGAGACGGCACAGCCCGACAAGCTCTGATTCAGCGCTCGGGAGGCTCGCTCCTCGCTCGAGGCTCAGAAGCGTTCCGCGCAGCCTTTAGTGTCCCGCAACATACGGGAACAGCTGTTTGTCAGGTACTGCGTAGCGTAATCCGCAGTGCTGACGATCGCATGTATCTCAATCATGCGTCTCCTGTCGTGCCGCTGACTGCGTATTAGTTATTAGTAATAATTAATAATTCGATTGAAACGCTATGCACCTCCACGCGGCGTCGCCATCGAGGGTCACTCGGTGTTGACCGGGCCTGCAGCAGAGCCTTGTTGGATAGCGGAAATCCCAAGCCCCTAAGTCGTACTCGATGAATGTTTGATCCAGGGGTGTTTAGTTTTGGCCTCCAGAGCGTCTTAGTACTTAGCAAGGACAACTCAAACGGGAACAGTCGAAGCATGGAAGGACAACAGGGAGGCGAAGAGACCCCGGTTTTCACATAATTATGAGGTTCTCCTTAAAATTCTCCTTATGATGAATTTCGACTCTCCGAATTCGACGCTTCCTCAGGCCCTCGCTGGCGCTTTGCGCCGGCTGGCTCAGCTGGCCCACACCAGTTCGTGGGACCAGTGGGCGGTACAGCGCCTGACACCCACACAACGCAAAATCCTCCAGATCCTGGGTTCCCGTAGCGACAGCCTGTCACTTTCCGCTGTCGCTCGAGAGCTCGGAGTCACCGCAGCCACCGCCTGCGACAGCGTAAGCGCGCTCGAGAGCAAGAAGCTCATTTGTAAACAACGCAGCACCACGGACGGCCGAGCCCTTGCTCTGGTTCTGACTCCAGAAGGCAAAGAGGCGGCTGCCCAGCTCGCGGCTCTGCCCGATCCGCTCTGGGGTGCCTTTGACGCCCTGGCGCAGAATGAGCAGGAGACGCTGTACCGGCTCTCGATCAAGATGATCCGCGGACTGCAGGAAAGCGGCGCATTGCCCACATCGCGCATGTGCGTGCGTTGCAAGTACTTCGATCCATTCCGCTTTGAGAGCTCGCCGACTCCCCACTACTGCCATCTTGCGCAAACGCCCTTTGCGGAAGGTCAACTGCGCATTGATTGCGCCGTGTTCGAGGCAGGAGATGCGGAGAAACAAACCACGCTTTGGGAAAGATTCGTCTCGAAGCGAGGTGGCGAGGGCGCTGCGCCGCCCGCTGGGGCCAGCCATGTGCCAGAAGCGCTAAACAGTGCCTCTGTCGAGGCCGATGTGTCAGAGGAACTGGATACCGTCGATCACATGCCCCCCCCGCATTCGGTCGAAACGCACAGCGAATGTGAGTTGGTTGCGGCAGAGACAAGTCCCGGCGCGCGGGAACCGCTTCAGACCTGACGATGGAAGGTGGGCAGGCCGAAAAGCCTGCCCACCACTCGCGCTCGTTTCGTATCCACCCAACGCTGCTGGCGTGGGTGTTATGTGCGTGTGGCCGAGCCTTCCACGACCGCCAAAATCCGCTGCGCCTGAATCAGGTGTGGCTTATCAACCATCTGCCCATCGAGGCTGATCACGCCGGCGCCTGGCGCTGCGGCGAAGGCGGCGATGATTCGACGCGCTCTATCGACCTCGGCATCGGTTGGTATGAACGCGGTGTTGATCGCGTCGATCTGATCTGGGTGGATGGCGAGCTTTCCGCTGAATCCATCCCGGCGGGCGCTGTCGAGCTCGCGGGCAAGCCCCTCCTTGTTGCGGAAATCGACTTGCACGGTGTCGATAGCTTGAACACCTATCGCCACGGCGGCGAGAAGGCACGATGTCCTGGCCACCTGAAATGTGAGCGTTGGAGCACCGTTGCCATCCACTCTTGTTGTGACACCCAACGCCGCCCCAAGATCCTCCGCGCCCCAGGTCAAAGCCGCCAATCGCTGGGAGACGGTGGGCGTGATCTTTTCAGGATAGGTGCCCAGGGCGAGTACTCCCCGCGGAGTTTCGGTCGCGATTATCATGATTCGGGTCGAGCCGGGCTCCCGGGCTCCACGCACCTCGAGCGCGGTAAGATAGTGAGCGACTTCTTCCACCTCGCGTAGGCTGGATACCTTCGGTAGTACGACACCGTCTGGGCCGCCCTCGCCTTTGTCCGGCATCACCGACGCCAGATCCTCCAGCAGCAGACCGCTCGAGAGCGCGTTGACTCGAACCCAAAGCTGTTGCTTCACCGGGCCTTGGGACTTCGACCGGAGCAGCTCGCGGATTCGAGCGCGAGCTGCAGGTAGCTGCGTCACATCAACCGAATCCTCGAGGTCGAGGATCAGGGCATCCGCCGCTGTCGCCAGTGCCTTGGCCTGCTTGCGCTCGCTATCTCCCGGGACAAAAAGAAACGACCTCATGTCGCGCGTCCCGAGGATCCAGTGCCCAACCCGGAAGGCTCATGAGCCAGCCCGGGGGACCCATGGGCCGGCCCGGAAGACCCATGGGCCAGCTTTTTCATCATCAGCGCCGCACGGCGGCAGGAGGCAACTTCCTCGTCCCGCTGGTTGAAAGCACGCTGATCAAAAATCACGATACCAGCATCAGAACGCGATTGGCTCTCACGCTTGGAAACCACGGTAGTGATGGCGTGAAGGGTGTCACCAATAAATACCGGACGTGGAAACCTCACGTCCTCCCAGCCGAGATTCCCCAAGGTCGTGCCGTACGTGGTGTCATAGACCGTCAGCCCCACAAGCAGTCCAAGCGTGAACACGCTGTTCACGACACGCTGACCGTACGGCGTGTCCTTGGCATATTCCGCGTCCAAGTGCAGCGCGGCCGGGTTCATGGTCAGCGCGCTGAACAGCAGATTGTCGGTCTCGGTGACGGTCCGGCGCACCAGGTGCTCGAAGCGTTGCCCGGGCTCGAATTGCTCGAAATACAGTCCTGCCAAGAGGGTGCTCCCAGAAGATGCGCATAGTTTACAGCGGCGGGGGCATGCCGCGAGCACCCGCGGAGGGCGAGAAATGTCATCGGCTGATAACCATCGGACACCCTTACACAACCACACGGTATTTCGAGCCCCATCGCCGCCCTCCTATAGTCGCGGGCTATGTATAGATACGATGAGCTGGATCAGGCCTTTGTGGACCAGCGCGTCGCGGAATTCCGCGATCAGACGCGGCGCTTTCTCGCAGGTGAGCTGACCGAAGACGAGTTCAAGGCGGTCCGCCTGCGCAATGGACTCTACATCCAGCGGCATGCGCCCATGTTACGCATTGCCGTCCCCTATGGACTGCTCGCCTCCCGGCAGCTGCGCAAGCTGGCCGAGGTTGCCCGACGTTACGATCGCGGTGTGGGTCATTTCACAACCCGCCAGAACATGCAGCTCAACTGGCCGAAGCTGGAGGAGGTTCCGGAGATCCTCGAGCATCTGGCCTCCGTGCAGATGCATTCCATCCAGACCAGCGGCAACTGCATCCGCAATGTGACCTCCGATCACCTGGCCGGCATCGCCAAGGACGAAATCGACGATCCGCGCCCCTACTGCGAGATCATCCGTCAGTGGTCGACTCATCATCCTGAGTTCACCTATCTACCCCGCAAATTCAAAATCTGTGTAACCGCGTCCCCGCAAGACCGGGCGGCGTCACAAACGCACGACATCGGCCTGCATCTGAAGCATGACGAGCAGGGAAACACCGGATTCGAGGTGTTTGTAGGAGGCGGATTGGGCCGCCAGCCGATCATTGCCCAATCGATTCGCGACTTTCTCCCCTTGCCGGATCTGCTGGGATATCTCGAGGCCATTTTACGCATCTACAACCGCCATGGCCGCCGGGACAACATCCACAAAGCTCGCATCAAGGTGCTGGTAAAGGCCCTGGGTGTGGAGCGCTTCCGAGAGCAGGTCGAGGCGGAGTGGCAAGCTTCACGCGCACACGCGCCCAAGCTCGAAGCTTTGCAAGTCGACCGCGTTCGATCCCACTTCTCGCCACCGGCATACGAGACGTTGCGCAATATCGACGCGGCGGCCGGACGTGAGCCCGAGTTCCAGGCCTGGTATCGCTATAACACGCGCGAGCACAAGATCCCTGGATATCGCGCGGTGTTCGTTTCACTGAAGCGCCATGGTGAAAACCCTGGCGATATTACGTCGGAGCAGATGGAGGCCCTGGCCGCTCTCGCCGACCGCTTCAGCTTCGGCATGATCCGAGTCTCACATAACCAGAACTTGTTGCTCGGCGACGTGCGGCAGGATGATCTGTTCCTCGTCTGGCACGAGCTGCGCGCATTGGGGCTGGCCATGCCCAACATCGGCACCCTGACCGACATGATCGCCTGCCCGGGGTTGGACTTCTGCAGTCTGGCGAATGCCGGAACACTGAACGTGGCCAAGCAGATTCATGAGCGCTTCGATGACCTCGACTATCTTTACGATCTCGGCGACATCGAGATCAAGATGTCAGGTTGTATGAATGCCTGCGGACATCACCATGTCGGGCATATTGGTATTCTCGGCGTCGACAAACACGGCGAGGAGTGGTACCAGATCACGCTTGGCGGATCCGTGAACGGTTTTACGGCGTTGGGCGAGGTTATCGGACCCTCGGTGCCGCAGAACGAAGTCGCAGCGACGATTGAGCGGATCGTGGATGTATATCGCGCCGAGCGCTATGACGGCGAGCGGTTCATCGACACCATTCGTCGCGTCGGA
Organism: uncultured Steroidobacteraceae bacterium; assembly: GCA_964494895.1. Classification (GTDB taxonomy): domain Bacteria; phylum Pseudomonadota; class Gammaproteobacteria; order Steroidobacterales; family Steroidobacteraceae; genus 13-2-20CM-66-19. Next base: position 24,369 of record CAZBTV010000086.1, read on the forward strand.
ATCAAGCCATTCAAGGAGCGCGCTTATGCGACGCATCCTGCGGCGGCATGAAATCGTAGCGGACGAATGGCGTCTTTTTGGTGAGGACGCCTCTGACGCTGACCCGATAATCGTTCCACTCGCCGAGCTGCGTAAAGACACGGCTCGGTGGCTGTCTCGTCCGGGCCGCCTAGGCGTGCGAGTAACTCCGCCGGAGAACGTCGAAACCCTGACCGACGTATTGCAACGGTTGGAATTGGTTGCGGTGGAATTTCCTAACGTCGGCGACGGCCGTGGCTTCAGCCACGGAAAGCTGCTGCGCGAGCGGTTGGGGTTCAAGGGTGAGTTGCGCGCCGTCGGCGGTGGCGTGAAACAGGACAAGATCTTCCTGATGGCGCGTGTGGGTTTTGACTCATTCGAGCTGCCGCCTTCGGAGAACGCTGATGAGGCGTTGGCGGCATTGCGTCGTTATAACGTCGCCTACCAGCCCGGCGAGGCGCTTGACGGAATCACGCGCCAGCGATATTTCGCGTGATTCGCTGAGGCGACCGGCTCGCCTCCGCTTCCCTTACCCTCCGCTCCCTTACGCGGCATTCCTATCTCTCGGGTAACTTGATATCCGTGAATAGCTGTTTCACTTCCTCGGGGTTGGCGGCGCGGTGCGCACGGTCAACGAGTCGCCGATCCAGATGCGGCGCGAGAAGCTGCGCGAAATCATACATGTACTTCCGCAACAGCGTGCCGCGGCGGAAGCCAATCCAGGTGGTGTGCGGTGTGAACAGATGCCGGGCGTCAACGGCGATCAGATCGGAGTCGTTCGCGTCTATTGCCATGTGGGCGACGATTCCGACCCCCAAGCCCAGCCTGACATAGGTCTGGATGACATCGGCGTCGCGGGCAGTAATGGCTATGTTCGGAGTCAGTCCGGCTTTGGCGAACGCTTCATGGAGTGAGCTTGGGCCCGTGAAGCTGAATGTATAGGTAATGAGCGGATACTGGGCCAGGGTGCGGAAAGTAAGCTTTCCGCCGCTGGCGGCCAGCGCATGGTTTCTCGGTACGATGACCGTGCGATACCAGACATAGCACGGGAGCAGGGTCAGGTCGGAAAAGAGACTGTCGGAGCCGGTATTGATCGCGCAATCTATGCGGTCATGGGCGACCATCTCGGCGAGTTGCTCCGAGGTACCCTGATGAAGGTTCAGCCGAACGTTGGGATAGCGCTCGCGGAATTGCCGGATGACCTCGGGAAGAACATAGCGCGCCTGTGTATGGGTGGTTCCGATGGAGAGGCTTCCTCTGCCCTCGTCCCGAAGCTCCGTCGATAAATCGCGGATACTTTGGGCTTCCTGCAGGATCTTCAGCGCGCGATCGATCACCTGCTGTCCGGCCGGCGTGATTCGCGTGAGATTACGGCCCTCACGCACGAAGATCTGGAAGCCCAGCTCGTCCTCGAGCAGCTTGATCTGTTTGCTGACGCCCGGCTGCGAGGTATGCAGCTTCTGGGCAGCCGCCGTGATATTGAGCCCACTCTGGGCTACGGCGGCGAGGTAACGGAGCTGGTGCAACTTCATTCGATATGAGCCTTGGAATCCCAAAACGCAACAATAACGCAACCTTGCGCGGCGCGGGCGTTGACAATCAGAGGTTCTGTGCTGCTCGTGGAGCCGCGCCGGGGCGCTGGGTTATTCGAGCGAGCCTGTTCGTAGTACCGTCCATGGAGCCGGGCTGGGCGCCGGGACATTCGCGCGAGCCTACTCGTAGTACCGTCCATGGAGCCGTAACCCGGCCGGCGTCAATTTACGCGACTATCCGTCCCTGGCCGGTGCTCCCGCCAGGCCATCCATGGCCTGGCGCAAGTCGCTTCGCGACTTGCCCCTGGCCGGCGCTCGGCCCCGGTGTGCGGGGCCTCGCCCTCGCCCTCGTCCGTAACCGTTCTATAACCGGCGCGCAGTCCTTCATAAGAAACCATTCGTTCTGTTATCAGCAGTGCCACGCCTATAGTGCCCCCCACTATGGGAGAACTGCTGAACCTCGAGCTCGAACAGAAGGCCACTGCCGTCCGCGAGCGCTTGCACAGCGCAGTCGCCGAGTATGGCCGGGTCGTCTATTCGAGCAGCCTGGGAGCCGAGTCGATCGTCCTCACCGACATCATCTGGTCCTACGTGCCCGGTATCGACATATTCACGATCGATACGGGCCGGCTCCCGGAGGAGACCTATGAGCTGCTGAGCCGGCTCCAGGGCCGCTACAAGCGCAACCTGCGCGTGGTCTACCCGGACGCAAAAGCCCTTGAGGAACTGGTCACCTCCCAGGGTATCAATGGTTTCTACAACAGCCTCGATGCGCGGATCTCGTGCTGCCGTATCCGCAAGGTAGAGCCTTTCAAGCGCGCCATCGCGGGCTACGGGGCGTGGGTGACGGGACTGAGGCACGACCAGTCGGCCACCCGCGCGCAGGCACAGCCGGTCGAATGGGATGCCGATAATGGACTGTTCAAGGTCAGTCCGATCCTCGACTGGTCTGAGGATCAGGTATGGCAGTACATCCGGGCACGCAAGCTGCCGTACAATTCCCTGCATGATCGTCAGTATCCCAGCATAGGGTGCCAACCGTGCACCCGCGCAATCCAGCCCGGCGAAAGTCGCCGCGCGGGCCGCTGGTGGTGGGAACAACCAGAGTCCCGCGAGTGCGGCCTGCACCCTCGAGTTCGACAGGCAGCCGCCGCACAAGCGTAGACCTGGCAATTCCGGGACGCTGACCTGACTGGGGTGCTTGCCTGACCGGGTGAGCGTGGGCGGTTGCCGAGGCTTCGAAGGCCCTGGCTCTTATAACTCGGAACCGGCGTGCATGGACTATCTTCCGCTCTTTTTCCAACTGCAAGCGCAGCCGGTTCTCGTCGTCGGCGGTGGACGGGTTGCAACACGCAAGGTCGACCTGCTCCGCCGCAGCGGCGCCAAGGTAACAGTGGTCGCCCCGGATCTGCGTGAAGAGCTGCAAAAGCTCGTCAGCCGAGGCGACATCCAACACTTCCCGGCAGCATTCGCCGAAACACATCTCGACGGCGCGACTCTCGTGGTCGCTGCCACGAATGACCATACGGTCAACGCAGCCGTCTCCGCCGCGGCTCGCGCGCGACGAATTCCGGTGAACGTCGTCGATAATCCTTCGCTCTCGACGTTCATCTTTCCCGCTATCGTCGATCGATCGCCCATCGTTGTCGCGGTCGGCTCGGGTGGCGAATCGCCTGTGCTGGCCCGGCGCGTGCGCGAACAAATCGAGTCCGTTCTTCCGCAGAGGCTGGGCGCATTGGCGCGCTTCATGGGCGACAGGCGCAAGGCTGTTCAGCAGGCCTTGGGCACGCTGGCGCGCCGTCCGTTCTGGGAGCGCATCGTAAGCGGGATTGTCGGAACGCGAGTGCTCGCCGGCGATGAGATCGGCGCACAACAAGCTTTCGATAGTGAGTTGCGCACCTCGCATCTAACCACGTCCCGTACTACAGGAGCGAACGGGTTGGGCGAGGTTTATCTCATCGGCGCAGGTCCCGGCGATCCGGACCTGCTGACCTTGCGAGCGCTACAACTCCTGCAGCAGGCGGACGTCGTTCTGTACGACAGGCTCGTGCCCGATGCCATACTGGAACGATCCCGTCGCGATGCCGAGCGTATTTTCGTCGGCAAGACGGGCCCCCGTCAAAGCAAGCCACCCGGCTCCGATCAACCAATGCCGTCCACGGACTCGCAACCCAGCGATCACGCCATTCAAGAGCGCATCCATGAGCTGATGGTGCGGTACGCGAGTCAGGGCTTGCGGGTCGCGCGCCTGAAAGGTGGAGATCCCTTCGTATTCGGCCGAGGCGGCGAAGAGATCGAGGTGCTCAACCGCCATGGCATTCCCTACATCAGCGTCCCGGGGATTACCGCTGCGCTTGGAGCCTCCGCCTACGCAGGAATTCCACTGACTCACCGGCGGCTCGCGCAAAGCGTCACCCTCGTAGCTGGCCATGTGCTCGACGACAAATCCCTGGACTGGCGCGTGCTTGCGGACTCGCGACAGACGGTCGTCTTCTACATGGGCGTAGCGCATCTCGGGCGCATCGTGACGAAGCTTCTCGAGGTCGGCGGAAAGGCCGATCACCCCGTAGCCATTGTCGAGCGCGCAACCTTACCCGAGCAGCGCACACTGCGCGGTACACTGGGCACGATCGCGGCGCTGGCACGTGAAGCCAAAGTCACCGCCCCAGCCCTGTTGATTCTCGGCAACGTAACTACTTTCACCGCGACCGATGCACTGGTCACCAGCGGCGCGCGCGAGGATGATTCAATGTCACACGGGGCGTATGTATGAGTATCTCTGACGGATTCGCCGGCTCGATCGGTAATACCCCGTTGATCAGACTTCGCGCGGTGAGCGAGGAAACCGGCTGCGAAATCCTCGGCAAGGCCGAATTCATGAACCCGGGCGGCTCGGTCAAAGACCGGGCGGCACGCGCGATCATTGCGGCCGCTGAAAGGCGCGGCCAGCTCCCGCCCAAAGGGACTGTCGTCGAGGGTACAGCGGGCAACACCGGCATCGGACTGGCGCATGTCTGCAACGCGCGCGGATACCGCTGCGTGATTGTCATGCCTGACAACCAGGCGCCCGAAAAATACCGCCTGCTGGAGATGTTGGGCGCCGAGGTACACAAAGTACCCACGGTTCCTTACAGCAACCCGAATCAATACCAGAAAGTCGCGCAACGCCTGGCTGCCTCCCTGCCCAATGCGATCTGGTCGAATCAGTTCGACAACACCGCCAACCGGGAGGCCCATGTGCAGACGACAGGCCCGGAGATCTGGAATCAGACCAACGGCCAGGTTGATGCGTTCGTGGCAGCGACCGGCACCGGCGGAACCTTTGCCGGCGTGTCGGAGTACCTCAAGTCTCGCCGCAAATCCATCCGCTGCGTACTAGCCGACCCTCCGGGCAGCAGCCTGTACGAGTACGTCAGAAACGGAACGCTGAAAGCGACCGGATCGGGATCCATTACCGAAGGGATCGGCATCGGACGGGTCACCGCGAACTTGAAGGATGCCCCGATCGACGACGCCTTGCACGTCGAGGACGCCGACACCGTACGCTTCGTCTACCGACTTCTACGAGAGGAAGGCCTCTTCCTCGGCAGCACGAGCGGCATCAACGTCGCTGCCGCGGTTCGCGTAGCCCTCGAGCTCGGACGAGGACACACCATCGTCACCGTCCTCTGTGACGGCGGCGCGAAATATCAATCCCGCCTCTTCAACCGCGAATGGCTCGAGCAAAAGGGCCTCGCGGCACACGCAGGCCCTGCCCCAACCCGCCCGCCGATCAACCTCGAAAAGGTCATGATCGCCACACAGTGAGTCGGTGACCGATCAGGCGGCGGCCGATTTCTCCGCCTGACCGTTCTTGCTCGTCTTCGAGAGCCTTTCGGCTGACTTGTCGAGCGATCCAACCGGCTCGCCGAGGGCGACCTCGAGCGCCTCCTGCACCCTCTCCACCCACGCAAACTCCAGCATGGAGCGCGTGCTCTGCGGAATATCCTCCAGATCGCGTCGGTTGCGCGCCGGCAAGATCACCTTCTTGATACCTGCCCTCGCCGCGGCGATCGTCTTCTCCTTGACGCCGCCAATGGGCAACACCAACCCACGTAAGCTGATCTCACCCGTCATGGCCACATCCGCCCGCACCGCCTTTCCCTTCAGGAGCGAAGCAAGTGACGTGAACATGGCAACCCCCGCGCTCGGACCATCCTTCGGAATCGCCCCAGCCGGAACGTGCACGTGGATGTCACTGTTGTCGAACAGCTTCGGATCGATTCCAAGCTCCGTCGCCTGCGCCTTCACCAGGCTCAGGGCCGCCTGGGCACTCTCCTTCATGACATCGCCCAACTGCCCGGTGAGAATGAGCTTGCCCGAGCCCGGCATCCGGGCCGATTCGACGAACAGAATGTCTCCTCCCACAGGAGTCCACGCCAGACCGGTGGCAACGCCCGGTATCGCCGTCCGCTGCGCGACTTCGTTCTCGAATCGGCTCGGTCCAAGGACCTGGGACACATCCTGGGCCTCGAACCGGACGGTCTTGTCCCTACCCTCTGCAATACGTACGGCGGCATTGCGGAGTAGCGAGCCGATCTCGCGCTCGAGATTGCGCACACCCGACTCGCGCGTGTACTCGCTGATCAGGCGGTTCAACGCCTCGTCGGTCACCGTCACCTGATCCACGCTCAGGCCGTTGGCCTTGAGCTGCCGCTGCACCAGGTAACGCTTCGCGATCTGCAGCTTCTCGTCCTGGGTGTAGCCGGTGAGCGGGATGATCTCCATACGATCGCGCAATGGCCCGGGAATCGTCTCGAGCACATTGGCGGTAGCGACAAACAGCACCTTGCTCAGATCAAACGGCTGCGCGATATAGTTGTCCCGGAACGTCGTGTTCTGTTCCGGGTCGAGTACCTCGAGCATCGCCGAGGAGGGATCACCCTGGTGGCTGGCGCTGAGCTTGTCGATCTCATCCAGCATGAAAACCGGATTGCGGGTGCCTGCTTTGCGAAGGCCCTGGACGATGTTGCCCGGAAGCGCACCGATGTAGGTGCGCCGGTGGCCCCGGATCTCCGCCTCGTCCCGCACGCCGCCCAGCGACATCCGCACGAACTTCCGCCCGAGGGCGCGCGCGATCGACCGGCCCAGCGAGGTCTTGCCGA
>CAZBTV010000087.1:0-27209 GCA_964494895.1 uncultured Steroidobacteraceae bacterium
CCCCCCCCCCCCCCCCCCCCCCCCCGGGCCCCCCCCGGCGCGCGCCCCGCGCTACTGGGTGATTGGGATTGGAGGGATGCTCGTTGTGGTGAGGGTTGCGGCGCGGCCCCACGATAACGACGTTTGCTTGGTACCTTTGTTCTGCTTGGACGGGACGACTGGGCCGCGGCCGCCTATGACGCGAGGTGGGGTGTTGCGAGACGTTGGTCTCGGCGTACGCGCTGTAGGGCGGTCAAAGAGCGGCCGGGTGCCTAGTCCATGTGGGCGCTCAGGGCGGTTCGTCGGTGTGCTGCGCAAACGTCATTATCGTGTCCACGCCGCAACTGCCCGGCTCGAAGCCGTACGAGGACTCGTGCGAAGACGCCAAACAGGGCGAATACACGTTCCCGAGTCTGGCGGGAACATGACGGTGACTGGGTGTGGGCGGTGCGCTCAGGCGTGGGCTGGGGACGGTGGGGCGTCTTGCGAGAGGGCGGGGGTGGGATTAGGGTGAGGGCATCATGGGTGTGCTGCTTTGGATCATACTTTTCATACTGTGCTGGCCGTTGGCGCTGCTGGTGCTGGTTTTGTGGCCTGTCGTGTGGCTGATCCTGCTGCCGTTCCGGCTCGTGGGGATCGGCGTCGAGGCGGTGTTTGAGTTGCTGCGGGCGATCCTGTTTTTACCGGCCAGGCTGCTGGGAGGCCGGCGTGATCACTGGTAGTGCGCCGGGAATTCGGGCGCGGCGGGGCTCGGGGCACGCCTGGCGACTGCACCGCGCGCCTCATGGAGGAGAGTCCGACGCTGCCAGATAGGTCGCCAGCCAGTTATGCACCTCCACGTAGAAGTGCCGGCTGTCCTCTGGCTTGAGAATCCAGTGCCACGCGTCCGGCCATACCAACAGGCGGCTCGGCACGTGCATTCTCTGCAGGGTCGCCCAGCTTTCGAGTGTGTTGCCGATAGGTACACGAAAGTCGCGCTCGCCGATGCTTAGCAGGATAGGCGTGCGCCAATTTTGTCCGTAGGTGATGGGGCTTTGCTCGCGCCAGATCGGATTACCACCCCAGGGAGGGCCGCCATTGGTCACCTCGCGCTCGTAGATGCCGTCGCTCTCGCCCCATTGTGTTGTGAGGTCGACTTCGCCGGCGTGGCTGATGATGCATCTGTACCGCGTGGTCGTGGCTTCCAGCCAGTTGGCAAGGTGGCCTCCATAGCTGGCGCCGCCTGCGCAAACTCGCGCGCCGTCGATGAACGGATAACGCTTGATGGCCTCCTCGACCGCCTGGTTGATCTCGTCTCCGGGAGTTTTGAGCGGATCGAGCTTGATTGCCTGCGCAAAGCGCTCGCCAAAGCCTGTCGAGCCCGTATAGTCGGTCAGCAGGATCACGTAGCCCGGTGCCGCGAGCAGATGATAGTTCCACCGCAGGCCGATCTGGTCCGGATTGTTGGAAGCCGCGCCGCCATGGATGAGCGTCAGGAGCGGATACTTTTTCGCCGCATCGAAGGCGGGCGGCAGCACGATCATGGGGTGGATGCTGCGCCCCTGGGCGCTGGTAAAATAGAAATGTTGGGGTGGCTGCCAGTCGATCGCAGCAGCCGGGGCCGTGTCGAAATGACTGAGATTCTCGTGGCGACGCGCTGCCGGGTCGATGCGCACGATCTCAGGAGGACTCACCGAGCTGCCGTAGCTCGCGATGAGCTCGGGTTTCGGCGCCTTCGGCGGAATGACCAGCGCGGTGTAGCCTCCGATCGGGGGCTCGATCACCGCGGTGGGCTTACCTCCTGCCGCCGCCACCCGGAATAGACTCTCTTGTGCGCCCTCCGGGGCGAGCAGATATACGGTACGGTTGTCTGGCGTGACGCCATACGTCGCCACCTCGCGATCGAACTCGCGCGCTACCGGAATGGCATCGCCGCCAGCCGGCCATGGCACCCTGTTCAGCCGTGGCAGATGGTAAATCTCCTCATCCTGTACCACGAACTTGAAAAACAGGGTCTTGCCGTCGGGACTGAATTCGGCTTCGTCATACTCACCGGACGCGGGTGTGATCACCTGCGGCTCCGCATTACCCTCGGCGTCGATACGGTAAAGGTGGTAGCCCACGTGTGCGAAGGAGGCATTCCAACGCTCGGTGGTTGCCGTAAATACGACTGCCTTTCCGTCTATGCTCCAGATCGGCGATAGCGAGAAGCCTGCTCCCGTGGGGTCGGGTACACCTGCGAAGCCGACGTTGTGCGCAAGTCCGCTGGCGGAGAGGATGTCTTTGGGTGCCGCTCCTGGCTCCAGCGATTGCACCAGAATGGTTGGCTGCCGGTCGTCCAGCCACTGATTCCAGTGCCGTATGGGAAAATGCTCATACGCGCGAACGTTGTACTTGAGCGCCTTGCGCTCCGCCGCAACTTTCCTGTTGGCGGCGTCGTCGGGTGCATTGGGATACACGGTGGATTCGAACAGAATCGCCTTCCCGTCGGGCCTCCACCTCGGTTTCGATGCTCCGGTCGAGATGTTGGTGAGACGGCGGGCCTCACCTCCTGCCGCGATGTCGAGAATATAGATCTGCTCGGTTTCGTCGCCTTCCCGCCTGGTCGCGAACGCGATGCTGCGGCTGTCAGGTGACCAGGACACGCCGTTCTCGGGGGCTTTGGTGTTGGTTATACGGCGAGGCGCCGCGCTGCCGTCGCTGGGCATGAGCCAAAGGTCACTCACCTCTTTCTCCGGCTCGTAGGAGGGCTCGAGAACGGCCGCGATGACCCATTTCCCGTCGGGGCTGACGGCTGGCGCGCCCACACGTTTCATCATCCACAACAGCTCATGGGTGAGCCGTGTTTTCTGCTCCGGGGTGGCGCCGTTCGAAGTGGGGAGAGCGAAAAGGAAGACAAAGCCGGCGGCAACAGCCGCGGCCGCCAGGCTGCATTGAGGTTTCATGGGGTCCCAACTGGAGGCCGTCTTTCTGATTCCCTGAGCAAACGACGCGAGCGGCCATAGCGTGCACCGTAGCATACGTGAGCGCCGGTTCGACGCAAGCTGTCAACCGCGCCCACGCGGCAGTCGCGGGCGCGGCTGGCCGCATGCCGACTGGGACACCAGCTCCGTAACGGAGCGAATTTCGTCGGCAGCTGGGTCGGAGGGGACTTTCTTCCTATTTCCGGAACACTGCTTTATTGTGTATGGCCATGATTCTGCAAGCGGAAGTCGTTGGCACGCAGGGTTTTCCGTCCCGCGCACGCTGTTGGTCCACTGAGGATGTGCCGCAGCGAGAGGCGCTTGCGTACTGGTGTGACTCGATCGGTCAAGTCTTGCTCGAGCTGGAAATCGAGGCTTCCGGACATAGCGGTTTCAGCGCTCAGCTCGACCAATACAGCCTCGGGCCGGCAACGGCGAATTTCCTGACGGCGACCTCGCAGTCCGTGGCGCGCACGCGCGCCGGCATCGCCCGCAGCCTTCAGGAAAGCTTCCTGCTCGTGCAACTGCGGGAAGGAGAGTTCGAGTTTGACGGCCAAGGGCAGTCCACCGTGGTGCGCAACGGGGATTGCATTCTCATAGATAGCCAGTACCGCTACGAAGTGCGCTGTCCACAGCGAACACATTGCCTGATCTTGCAGTTGCCTGCGCGTTGGCTGCGTGCTTTCTTACCGCGACCGGAACTGCTGGCCGGCCGGGTGCTGCGTCCGGGGAATGGGTGGGCCTCCGCGCTGACCGCCACCGTTGCCGCGTTGCAGCGTGAGGAGCTGAGCCAACTCGCGCTGCCCCCGGGCGTCGTGGCGGAGCAGATCGCCTCGTTGCTGGCGCTTGCGGCCGGACCGATGGCAGCCGCCGCGTCTTCGCGGCCCGACCAACTCGGCCGCCGACTGCACCAGGCCTTGCGTGATCGCTACCACGAGACTGGCCTGACGCCGGCCTGCGTCGCGCGTGAGCTGGGAATCTCCGCGCGCTACCTGCATTATCTGTTCGCCAGAAGAAATACGACCTTTGGTCGTGAGCTGACGCGCATTCGCCTGGAGAAGGCGCATAGACTGTTGAGTGACAGGCGCTGCCTCGACACTTCGCTCGGGGACATCGCCGCATGTTGTGGGTTCGCCGAGGGAAGTCATTTCGCGCGATGCTTCCGCACCCGTTTCGGGCTTGCGCCTGGCGAATACCGCCGCATGACGCAGCCGGTGGTTGCCTCCAGAGAGTAATACCTCGGTTCTGTGCTCCACCCTCCGGTGCGACACCTCATCGGGGCCTTCAAACCCTCGCGGTTGCACTTTCAGCCGAACCGAATTGCACTCTTGTCCGCGCACGCTGACAGGGCGTGGGTTACGCTCCATGCCGCCACTGGCGCGCGGCGTTGTAAGCGCGCAACAGCAAATCACAATCCCATGGACGGACACGTATCAGTACCGTTACAGTTGCGGGCTACTTGGGCTCGTCCAGAACAAACTGCCAGATGCGTTGGTTCTTGAGGGGGAATCATGGCGATACGTCTGATTGAAAGGTCTCGCGGGAATGCGGTCGTGCAGCCGCGGTCGGTGTCTCAGGTCGTCAGCGGGATCCTGCTTCTGGCAGGCGCCGCCTCCTCTGTTGCGCAGGAAGCACCAACGACGGCGACCGCCGAGACCGGCGGCTTGCAGGAGATCGTCGTTACCGCGCAGCGGCGTTCGGAGAATATCCAGAACGTGCCGATCGCGGTGTCCGCATTCACCGCCGACCAGCTCCAGAGTCGCAACCTGACGGACGTCCAAACGCTGGGCCAGTTGTCGCCTGGTGTGAACCTCGACGCCGGCGCGCCATTCTCGGGCGATCGTTCGGTTCTGTCAGCTTCCATCCGCGGTGTCGGTCAGGACGATTTCGCGTTCAACTTGAACCCCGCCGTGGGCGTCTACCTCGATGGTGTGTATCTCGCACGTACTATCGGAGCGAACCAGAATCTTCTCGACGTCGATCGCGTCGAAATTCTCAAGGGCCCGCAGGGCACGCTGTTTGGTGCGAACACCGAAGGCGGCGCGATCAGCATAGTGACTCACACGCCTGGAAACGAGCAGCGCTTCATCGCGCAGGCAACGGGCGGCAGCCTGGACCGCCGCGACTTCGCATTCACGGCGGACCTGCCGATCATAAAGGACACCTTATTATCCTCGATCACCGTGTCCTCGCAGGTTCGCGATGGATGGGTGAAGGTGATTCCGTACCCGACCAACAGTCCTTACGGCGAGGCACCGTTCGTCGTCGATCCCCAGACAGCCTACCCGAAGTCGGGCTATCAGACCTCGGACAACTACGGTGGATACAACACGCAGACCATCCGCGGCAAGCTGGTCTGGAACGCATCTGACAAGCTGACTGTGACCGGCACCGCTGACTGGACCCACCAGGATCAAACGGCACTGCCGTATACGGTGCTGGGCATATTCACCGGAAACGTGTCGGCCTCGACCTTCTCGACGCTGTATAACTTGTGTATCAGCAGCAACAACGACCCGAATTCGCCGTACTATATCGGCAGGTCGATCGCTGCGGCCGTACCCCCTGTCCCGGCTCTGCAAGCCACATTCGCCAACGGCGCATTCATCAACACCCAGTTCGCCGGCAACTGTCTCAAGCCGCGGGCGCAGGTTCCAGGGTTGTCCATTGGCGGCGCGCCACTGATTGGAGCCGGCTACATAGGCGGGCCGCCCGGACCGTATAACTACCTCAATCACCCGGGCGGATATCTCGGCACGAACCAGCCGCGCCTGTGGATGTCTTTCGCGGCCACGAATACCGGCAACATCGACACGACTTACGCGAACGGTCCGGACTTTGCCCGTCTGGACAGCTTCGGCGGCTCGATCACTGCAAACTACAGTCTCACCGACGACATCACCCTGAAGTCGATCAGCGGATATCGCCAGATCCGCTGGCTGATCGGCACCGATCTCGACGGCACTCCGGAGACCCTGCAGGAAGTCACCGATCACCAGCACCAGTGGCAGGTCTCTCAGGAGTTCCAGCTCAACGGCAAGGCATTCAACAATGCGCTGAACTACGTCGCCGGCCTCTACTATTTCGAGGAAGCCGGATACGTACACGACTACGTGCCCTTCGAGGGAATCCTGTACGTCTACGACTTGCAGAACGACGTCAACAACAAGAACGAGGCCGCGTTCTTCCATGCGGATTATCGGCTGGGCAGCTGGGGCTTTACCGCTGGCGCCCGCTACACGGACGTCCAGGCGGAATTCATCGGCGGCCAGGCCGACCTCAACGGCTTCCCCAGCGCTCTGATCAATCCTCCCAACGTACCGCAGTACCCGGGCGTATTCCGCTACTTTCCGCCGGGCGACAACAGCCAGTCGTGGCACATCTTCGATCCCACACTGGGGGTCCAATATCACATCAACGACGATGTGATGGCGTATGTGAGCTGGGCCAAGGGCTTCAAGGCCGGCGGCTGGACAACGCGGCTGTCAGCCGCCATTCCGACGGCAACACAAGCGCAGTTCGCCCCCGAGTACACGTTCACCTGGGAGCTGGGCCTCAAATCGAGCTGGCTGGACAATCACCTGCGCGCCAACGCGGCCGCCTTCTACACCAACTACAACGGCATTCAGCTCAACATTCAGCAGGGCATCTCGCCGGTCTATACCAACGCCGGCAATGCCAGGATCAAAGGCGGCGAGCTGGAGGTACAGTCGCTCATCACCCGTGGCCTGTCGATCAACTTCGCCGCATCCTACATCGACGCGTACTATACGTATGTCAATCCGTTCGCCAACATACCGCAGTACATCCTGCCGGACGGAACCAACGTCTGTCCCTCGACGAAGTTGGCCGGGAATCCCCCTGCGCCGATCTGTGCGTTGCAGCCACCAGGGGTGAGCCAGCTCGACGCGCAGATCCCAAAGACTCCGAAGTACAAGCTGTCGTTGTATCCGCAGTACGATTACACCCTTCCGAACGATGCGACCGTGCGGTTCCTGGCGGATTTCACCTACACGGCTCACATGTTCAACGACTCGCTCAACACTCCGCAGCTTTATCGGCCGCCGACTCGTTTGGTAGATGCCTCTATCCACTACATTTCGTCGGATGACACGTACGACCTTGCCTTCGGTGGAACGAACCTCACGAACGATCGCTTCATCACCGCAGGCTCGCCCAACATCGGCGCCGGAGAGGTGGGTGGCTACTATAACGAGCCGCGCGAGTGGTACCTGCAGCTTACGGCGAGGTTCGGCGCGAAGTAGTCGTACATCCCCTCAGCGCTTGGCCGACATCCGGTTGTGCACGACCACAAACAGGTGGCTGACCAGCAGAGTGAGCGTGCCGACGATCTGCAGGGTCAAGATGACCATGTGAGTACTCCTTTGTTGATCCATGTTGATTCAGCGGCGCGCATTGTAAGGAGAGTGCGTCGTCGCAACCTCGCGATGGCGATAGCTCGCGAGTACTCACTTGGGGGTATTGAAAGCGCAGCTTGTGCCCCAACATTGTAGTTTGGGGTCATTACCATAGACCCCGAGGTCAGGGACGTCGCCACCGGAGTGATCAGAGGCGTGCCGCATGGTATGATTATGGTGCATCCGTTTGCGCTTAATCTACCTATGAGCACCCCGTAGTGGCGCGCCCAAAGCCATGCCTGGTCAGCTTGAATCCAGGCAGCACGTATTTCTGGTGCACGTGTGGCCGATCGTCGAAGCAGCCTTTTTGCGACGGCTCTCATCGGGGTAGCGAGTTTCAGCCGCTGAAGTTCACGGCTACTCCAGAAGACCGGGAAACCTTGCTTTGCGGCTGCAAACACACACGCACGCCGCCTTTTTGCGATGGAGCCCATACGAATCTGCCAGGGGGCTCGCCGCTTGACGATCCGGAAAGTCCCGAAAACCTGCGCGTTCCCGTAGTCACCGAGCGCAGTGGCCCGCGTGTGCTCTTGAACGGGGATTGCTACGTTGTGTCGCCGCGGCTTGCCAAGATGAGCTCTCATGGCAATCTGCGCTATTGCTATCTGGTGACCGCGGAGCAGGGCGCGCAATTCCAGACGCAGATCCTTCTGGAGGTGAGCGACGGACCCTCGCCGGTCGTGAGTCTCGGCGGACGCGACGCCATCCTGTTCATCGGTGGCGGCAGAGGCATAGTGACTATCTCCGGAAAGCCTTTTGCCGTGCAGGCGACCGACGGAGTCTACATCCGGCCTTCGGAAGCTCTGCAGCTCATGCCCGATCCGGGAGAGATGCTCCGCGTTTTCGTGCTCTCTTGTCCGCTGGGGGAGATGGAGTGGCTCGAGCGCATGCCCGAGAGCTTCGATGCCGAGCATCCTCAAAGGGTCGTCTCCGTGGATCCTCAACAACGCACAGCGATGGGCCCGAGATATTTTCAGGTCCTGGTCGACAAACGTGTTGGTTCGCGTGTCATCACACAGTTCATCGGCCACATTCCTCAATCGAAAGCAGCGCCGCACCGCCACCTCTACGAGGAGGCGATCATCATCCTCGCCGGCGAGGGATACATGTGGACCGAGGACCGGAAAGCGCGCGTCACGGCAGGGGACGTGATCTTTCTACCACGCAAACAGATTCATTCCCTCGAGGCCACTTCGGCCGACGGCGTTGACGTCGTTGGCGTGATCTGTCCCGGCGACAATCCCAGCATCAACTACTACGACTGAGCACGCGCTGCCTCCGCATCCGAGCCTGCGAGGCCCGGCCTACGCGGCCCGGCCTGAAGGTGCAGGCGCTCGGGCGGGCGCGCACTTTGGGTTAACATCCGGGCAAAGCTCACAACATGTCGGGGCTCAGCTCAGCTCAAGGGAAATTGATGCATAGATTGTGGCAGCTCCCTGCTGGGCGTCCGGCGGCGCGAAGGTCTGTTGACGGGCGTCGGGCTGGCGGCGCCCAGACCTTTGCTGCCATGGCACGATCGGCACTCACGGTCCTCGTGGCTGCGGTACCCCTTTGCACGGTCGGACTCGCCGGTTGTACCAACAAAAAGCAGGTGGCGCCCCCGCCACCCCCCGTGACGGTCAAAGTGACGACCCTGATGCCGCAGACGGTGAGCCTCACCACCGATCTGCCCGGCCGCACGGTTGCCTATCGTGTAGCCGAGATTCGGCCCCAGGTGAGCGGGGTTGTCCAAAAGCGCATGTTCAAGGAAGGCAGCGATGTCAAAGAAGGGCAGCAGCTGTACCAGATCGATCCCGCGCTCTATCAGGCGGCTTATGACAGCGCGGTGGCGGCAGCTGAGTCATCGAAGCTGCAGGTACAGCGATACAAGCCGCTTGCGGAAGTCAACGCCGTCAGCAAACAAGACTATGACAATGCTGTGGCAATAGCCGCACAGAACAAGGCTTCAGCGGATACTGCTCGCATCAACCTGGTCTACACGCGCCTGCTTTCGCCCATATCGGGTCGCATCGGACGCTCGTTGGTCACCGAAGGCGCTCTGGTCACCGCAAACCAGGCTGCGTCCCTGGCCACAGTGCAGCAGCTCGATCCGATCTACGTGGACGTCACACAGCCGAGCACCGTGCTGCTACGGTTGAGACGTGAGCTCGCGGCAGGCGAGCTCGTCCGCACTGGTGGGAATGAGGCGGAGGTCAGTCTCATCCTGGAAGACGGGAGCCCCTACAAGCAGCGGGGCAAGCTGCTCTTCGCGGAAGTGCAAGTCGATCAGACCACAGGATCGGTGACTCTGAGGGCTTTGTTCCCAAACCCGGACAAGCTGCTTCTGCCGGGCATGTTCGTGCGCGAGCAGATAGAGGAGGGAAGGCGTCGGGATGCCTTGCTCGTTCCTCAGGTAGCGGTTACCCACAACCAGCGAGGTGACCCCACCGCAATGGTTGTCAACTCCGACAACAAAGTCGAGCTGCGCTCTCTGGTGACCGAGCGCGCCATCGGTGACAAGTGGCTCGTCACGCAGGGGCTCAAGGCAGGCGAGCGAGTGATCGTGGAGGGGCTGCAGTTCGCGAAGCCTGGCGCATCCGTGCAACCCGAGGAGCTGCAGTCCGCAGTCCCCGAAAGTGCTCCGCAGGCCGCCTCCGGCACAACACCCGCGCCGTAGGAAGGGCACGCGCACGTGGTGAATTTCTTTATCGATCGGCCGATCTTTGCCTGGGTGATCGCGATCGTGATCATGCTCGCCGGCGCCTGGGCGGTGTCGACTCTGCCGGTGGCGCAGTATCCGAGCATCGCACCGCCCGCGATTTCAATCAGCGTCACGTACCCCGGAGCTTCTGCGGAGACTGTCCAGAACACCGTCACGCAGGTCATCGAGCAGCAGATGAGCGGCTTGGACCATCTGCTCTACTTCTCCTCGGAGAGCGATAAAGACGGGACCATGACGATCACCCTGTACTTCGCGCAGGGGACCAACCCCGACATCTCTCAGGTGCAGGTCCAGAATAAACTACAGCTTGCGGTGCCGCTATTACCGGCGCAAGTCCAGCTGCAGGGGCTGCGGGTGGCGAAGGCTACGCGCAATTTTCTGGTGATTGTCGGATTCGTGTCGACTGACGGCAGCATGTCGGGGGCGGATATCGGTGACTACGTGGCTTCCCACGTGCAGGACGCCATCAGCCGAACGCGAGGGGTTGGCGATTACCAGTTGTTCGGATCCCAGTATGCGATGCGCATCTGGCTGGATCCGGCCAAGCTCAACAATTTCGGGCTGACAACCGAGGACGTCGCCAGCGCCTTGCAAGCGCAGAACGTCCAGGTCGCTTCCGGTGAGATCGGAGGCCTGCCGTCGGCCAGGGGCCAGCGTCTGAACGCAACTGTCATCGGGCCTCAATGGCTGCAGAAGCCCGAGCAATTCGATCGGATTCTACTTCGGGTCAACATCAACGGATCACGCGTGCTGCTGCGTGACGTTGCGCGGGTAGAGCTCGGCGCGGAGAACTACTCAGTCAGCACCAGGTACAACGGTTTGCCCGCATCCGGCCTGGCCATCAAGCTCGCGCCCGGCGCCAATGCGCTGGACACCATCGATGCGATCAACCAGACACTCGCATCGCTCGAGCCTTTCTTCCCACCGGGGCTAAAGGCGGTCTTTCCTTTCGACACCACACCCTTCGTGCGCATCTCGATCGAGGAGGTGTTGAAGACGCTGTTCGAGGCGATCGTGCTGGTGTTCATCGTGATGTACGTCTTTCTGCAAAACTTCCGCGCGACCCTGATCCCGACAATCGCGGTGCCGGTGGTGCTGCTGGGAACCTTCGCGATCCTCTCTGCCGCGGGATTCTCGATCAATACCCTCACCATGTTCGGCATGGTGCTGGCGATCGGCTTGCTGGTGGATGACGCGATCGTCGTGGTGGAGAACGTCGAGCGCGTCATGGAAGAGGAGCGGCTGTCGCCCAGGGATGCGGCCCGGAAGTCGATGAGCCAGATCACGGGCGCGCTGGTCGGTATCGCGCTGGTGCTCGCGGCGGTCTTTCTGCCGATGGCCTTCTTCAGTGGCTCGACGGGTGTGATCTATCGGCAGTTCTCGATCACCATCGTTTCGGCCATGGCCTTGTCGGTCATGGTCGCGCTGATCCTGACACCGGCTTTGTGCGCAACCTTGCTCAAGCCCCCCGAGCCGGAAGAAACCGAGCTCAAACATCACGGCGGCTTTTTCGCCTGGTTCAACCGCAACTTCCAGCGGATGAATCACGCCTATTCCGAGAGCGTCGCACATGTCGCGCGGCGCACGGGGCGATACTTCCTGGTGTATCTGATAATCACTGCGCTCATGGCGGTGTTGTTCGTGCGAATCCCGAAATCATTTCTGCCCGACGAAGACCAGGGTGTGCTGTTCACGCAGGTGACCACTCCGCCGGGCACCCCGGTGGAGCTTACCGAAGGCGTGCTCGCGCGGGTCCGAGCCCACTTCCTGCAAGAAAGTGGCGTACGTTCGGTGTTCACCGTCAGCGGCTTCAGCTTCGGCGGACGTGGCCAAAGTGCGGGCCTCGGATTCATCAGCTTGAAAGGCTGGGGGGCGGAGCGTGGCAAAGGCGATAACACTGTGCAGGCGATCGTCGCTCGGGCCAACAAGTATTTCGCAACGATTCGTGGCGCGCAGGTCACCGCCTATGCTCCACCGCCTGTGTTTGAGCTCGGCAACGCCACAGGCTTCGACTTTGAGCTCATCGATCGCGCTTCCGTGGGCCACCAGGTCATGATGCAGGCGCGCGGCAAGTTGCTGGAGCTGGCCTCCAAGGATCCTACGATCGGCTCGTTGCGCCCCAACGGCCTGGATGACGAGCCGCAATATCAGCTCGACATCGACTGGGAAAAGGCGAGCGCTCTGGGCGTGTCGGTGTCCACCATCAGCAACTCGCTGGCCGCCGGATGGGGCTCGTCCTACATCAACCAGTTCATCGATCGCGGACGCGTGAAAAAGGTATTTATCCAGGGCGATATCGATTCCCGCATGTTGCCTCAGGATCTGGACCGCTGGTATGTCCGTAACGCGTCGGGACAGATGATCCCATTTTCAGCGTTCACAGATGCACATTGGACGTATGGATCTCCGAAACTGGAGCGCTACAACGGCTCGGCATCGCTGGAGTTTCTCGGAGCCCCAGCCCCCGGCAGGAGCAGCGGTGAGGCCCTGAATGCAATGGAACGGCTCGCCGCGCAGATGCCCAAAGGAGTGGGGTTCGGCTGGACGGGCTTGTCGTATGAAGAGCGCTTGTCCGGCTCGCAGGCGCCGATGTTGTACGCGGTGTCTCTCACTGTCGTGTTCCTGTGCCTGGCGGCTTTGTACGAAAGCTGGTCAATACCCGTCGCGGTGATGTTGGTCGTCCCGCTGGGCATCATCGGTACCGTGCTTGCCACGTTGCTGCGGGGCCTCAGCAACGATGTGTTCTTTCAAGTTGGCTTGTTGACTACGGTGGGACTGGCTGCGAAGAACGCCATCCTCATAGTCGAGTTCGCCAAGGAGAACCACGATCACGGGATGGAGCTGATCCAAGCGACGGTGACCGCGGCGCGGCAGCGTCTGCGGCCGATTTTGATGACCTCGTTTGCTTTCATTCTGGGCGTGATGCCGCTGGCGATTGCGACCGGTGCCGGCGCCGGTGGCCGAACGGCAATTGGTACCGGTGTGATCGGTGGTATGTTGACTGCCACCGTGCTGGCCGTGTTTCTCGTACCGGTGTTTTTCGTCGCGGTTCGCAGGATGCCAAGTGGCAAAGGGGGGAGACGCGCTGGTGGGTCTGCTGAGACTACCCGGTCGGGAGAGCCACCTTCTCAGCCTGCAACTGGCGGTGATCAAAGGTGAGAAAGCTCGCCAGTGTGGGTTTGATTCTCAGTTTGGGGCTTGCGACATTGGCTGCCTGTACTCTGGAGCCGCGCTACACACGGCCAGCTTTGCCGGTATCCCACACCTGGAACGGAGGGTCGGCGGGCGCTTCCGCCAGGAATCCGGCGGCGGATATCGGCTGGCGGGAGTTCTTTCCGGATCCAACGCTCCAGCGGCTGATTGCCCTGGCCTTGGCGAATAATCGCGACCTGCGCGTGGCCATGTTGAATGTGCAGGCGGCACAGGCACAGTATCGGGTGCAGCGCTCAGAACTGTTCCCGACCATATCTGCCAGCGCAATCGAGGAGGTCGAAAAGTTTCCGTCCGGTGTCGTCTCGACCGGTACTGGGGGCCACGCCCCCTCCACCTCGGGGTCGGCTGCCGCGCCGGTTGCGGGCGGCTCCACCTTCCGATTCTTCGAGGTAGCCGTCGGCTTCACGTCCTACGAGCTCGATTTGTTCGGCAGGATTCGGAGCCTGAACCACGCGGCACTCGAGCGATACTTCGGGACCGAGGAGACTCGGCGCAGCTCGCAGCTGACGCTGGTTGCCGAGGTTGCCAGCGCCTACCTCGCTGTGTTGGCCGATGAGACGAATCTGAAGGTGACGCGAGAGACACTCGAAACCCAGACCACGTCCTACAATCTCATCAAGCGCAGTTTGGATGCCGGTACCACGACCGCGCTGGCGCTACGTCAGGCGGCGACTACGGTCGATACGGCGCGGGCAAACCTTGCCGCGTACACACGCCAGGCCGCGCAGGACCGCAATGCCTTGATGCTCCTGATGGGTGCGCCAATCCCTGAGGAGATCAAGTTCGATGCCGACCTGGATACGCAGACTCTTGCGACGAACCTGCCCGTGGGAATGCCCTCCGAGGTTCTCGAGCGCCGGCCCGACGTCCTGGCTGCTGAGCATCAACTGATCGCCGCCAATGCCGATATCGGTGCGGCGCGTGCCGCGTTCTTTCCGAACATTACGCTCACGGGTAATTTTGGAACCGCAAGCACTCAGCTCTCCGGCTTGTTCAAGCCGGGCTCGATTGCCTGGACCTTTGCTCCGAATATCTCCGTTCCAATTTTTGCCGGCGGCGCCAACGTAGCCAATCTCGACCTGAGCAAGGTTGAGAAGAATATATACGTAGCGCAATACGAGAAGACTCTCCAGAGCGCCTTTCGCGAAGTCGATGACGCATTGGCCGCGCGTTCCACGCTTGACGAGCAACTGACTGCACAGCGCGCTGTCCTGGATGATGCCGCTGAGTCCTACCACCTCGCGGAAATCAGGTTTCGCAGTGGCGTGGACAGCTTTCTCCCGGTGCTGGATGCTCAGCGGTCGCTGTATTCGGCACAGCAGGCGGTCGTGGGCCTGGAGCTCTTGCGACTGCAGAATATGGCAACTCTCTACAAAGCGCTGGGTGGGGGACTGAGGGAGGATTCTGCGGCGCACTGGTAAGCTCGAACATACGCCCTGATGGGGGCAGCGTCATTCAGACACAGACCGGCGAAGATCGGAGTGCAGACACCGGAGGGGGTTCACGATGGTCACTTTGACGGTAGAGAAGGGACGACCCATCCCGCCGATGGGGCGGGGGATCGCGGCCCTGAGCGAGCTGGGGCTGCGTATCGTCGGCGCCGCCCTGCAGATTCTGGCCACGGTTGCCGTCGTCCAGGTGTTGGCGCCTCCCGTCGCGGGCATCTACTTCCGAGGAGTCGTGATCGCCTACGGGCTGGCGGCCCTGTTGCGAGGTAAATACGACCTTTTTATCGCGCAACACTTCCTCGACCTGGAGAAATCTGCGCTAGGCGAGCATGCCCGGAGCATCGTCCGTGGGCTGGGAATCCGGGTCCTGATCCGCAGTGCCATTGCCTGCGCGGTTCTGTTGGTTTTTACGACGGACCTGGACGTGATGGACGTTTATCTGCGCCCATACCTGCAGACTTATCTGCCGTTCGTACTTGCGGTTCCATTCGCGACACTGGCTCTGTTTCTTGGCAATACATTGCGTGCTGTCAATCACACACTCGGCAGCGTGATCGTTGCAGGCTACGGTATCAACACTGTCATCATCGTCGCTGCCAACGTGACGCCACTGGTCATGCCGGAGGCGCCCCTCATTGCGGTTTCCTGGGGCTTCTTTGCCGGTTGCGCGCTCGCTGCGGGGATAGGGGTGCTCCTGACACGTAATGTCTTCAGCGTGTCCCAGCCCGCTCAGCACCCCAAGCTCGGCGCGGCGCAGTGGCGCGAAATCTATGCAACCACAGCTCGGAATGGAGTTACCGGAGTGGCGTTGGCCGTTCTGCAATGGGGGCCTGCGTGCGTGTTGGCTGTACTCGGAACCGCCGTTGAGATAGCTGAGTTTGCTGTCGCGACACGTACCGCACAGATTGTCGACTTCCTCATTCCGGCGGTGATCTTTGTTCCGCAGAGCGCGCGAATCCAGTCGCGCTTATGCCAGGCAATGCATAGTGCCCGCGGCAAGCTCGTCGTCGACCTCTCAGTCTCTTTCGCTACGACGTCGGCATGCGTCATTGCCGTCGCGATACTTACCCCGCTTCTGTTCGTCAACTGGTATGGACCGGCCTATGGCGGACTCACGGTTCTGTTCGCGCTGTTGTTCTTGACACAGTGGGTGACCGGTGTATCCCGACCCGCTCTGCGCCAGCTGGCCGCGGACTGGGACCTGCAACGGGTGCGCAGGATCATGTTTGTGAGTATGACGGGTGCGGTTGCGGTGAGCCTTCTTGGAGCGGTCAGCAACTTTGGTCCGCTGGCGGTAGCAGCTGGAGGGCTGGTCGGCGCGCTGCTGCTGAACGGCCAGGCGCTCGAGTCTGCGTTCAAGCGTGTTGGGCGCGCGACGCCCGCGTCGCGCGGGTAAGGCGGCGACCTCACCCGGCGACGCTCCAGGTCCGCTAAAAGCGCAGGCCTGCCCGGATCGGGATGAAGTCGGAACGTGAGTTGTGAGGATCGAGCCTCTGATAACGCGCTTCCACGAAGAACGCTGTCGCCGGACCCATCGCGAACTCAAAGCCAATACCCGCGTTTTCCGAGAACGTCCACTTGGTCGTGTTGCGGGCGACGGTACTGTCTACTCCGTAGTACCCGTCGATGCAGCCCCACCAGTCGCAGAGGAGGCCCGGGTAGTAGTTCGTCTGGCGAAATGTGGTTTGCTGCCTATACCAGCCACCGCCAGCGAGCAAGTACATGCGCACATACGGTGAGAAGTAGGAGTCCAGCTCCAGGTCGACATCTCCGCCGTATAGCTTTTGTGTGGCGTTATCGACGCGCGTTCCGTAGGTTGCGGTTGCCTGATTTAGCAACGGTGTGCGCCCTTCGAATTCGTTGTAGGTCCCGTCCACGCGCACACCCAGTGGCAAATAAGACGTCGGAAACCAGGAGAACCCGAACCCGGCATTCCATCCGCTATTGAGCTGCGACGAGGTGCTTCCCGTGGTCAGGGTTCCGCCACCGTCTATGTGGAATCGGAATGGGCGGTATTGGAATCCGGTGTTCGCATTGGTGTGGGTGGTCTCGGTGTGACTCCATCGGCTGTTGTCCAGGTGCTGCGGCAGAGGCGCACTCGAGGGCGCAGGTGTCGGAGGCGCGCTCGGCGGTGGAGTGTACTGGTACTGATATTGAGCTGGCGGCGGGCTCTGCGGTGCAGGAGTGTACTGATACTGTTGTGAAGGCAGTCTCGGCAGTGGCGGAGTCGCCGGGGGCGGCTGCACGTTCTGTTGCGGAGCGGGGGCCGGTGCGGTCACCTGCGGAGCAGGCGGCGGAGTCGGCTGTGCGCTTGGCGCCGGCGGCGGGCTCGCAGATGGCGGCGGAGCCGGCGGGCCGGGTACTGTTTGCTCCTGTGAGGCATTCTGTGCGGCGGCGGTTGCAGTGACCGTGAGCAGGCAAAGCGCAACAGACGCCCGAACATCCATCTTCATGACAATCCTCCGGTGCGGCGAAGGTTTGAGGCACTCCCGCCAGCAATGCGTGTGCCCATAAAAAAATACGAAACAACTTGCAACACGTCGTACAGCGTTGCGTTCCCTGCTGCGTGCAGCTCGCAAGGTAGACGCCGCTGCTAATCCCACCACAACGGCTTGATGGTACTCGGGTTGACTGCGAGTGGGACTGTGTCCGGTTCTTCCGATGTTCCGGCGTAGAGCGTGCGCGGCCGGCTGGGCGGATTGCAAACAAACATCTCCGATGATGTTTGGGCATCCAGTAACACATGCAGCTTCAGGGTGCGCGAACTGCACGCAGGACGTCGCTCGGACACCCTGGACGGTAAGCCTGGACGGTAAGCTGGCGAGGACGCCGGGAACTGCTTGCAGACGGTGCCGCCTGGCGCTGTGGAGCGCGTCACAAGTCCTTCTCAGACCACTCAATCGAGCCTGGCCTCTGCCGAGACCTTTGGCGAATAGCGTGCGGCAAAACGCATGATTGGGGGCACCGCGCAGCTAATGTAGCCCCCGGTCGCTGAACACCGGGCCTGGAGTGGGGTTGATGACTTTTTGGACGAGCAAGAATACGAAAACGCGGGAGCTGGATCAGCTTCGTGACGAGCTGCAAGCCCTGCGTGAGCGGGTGGAGCTGCTGGATACCTCCTGTGGGGTCGGCTTATGGCAGGCCGTGTTGCACAACGCCGACGCGTTCGATCCAAAGAGCCTTTGGACGTGGTCGCCGGAATTCCGGCGACTGCTGGGCTATTCGAATGAGGCCGACTTCCCCAATCTGTGCCAGTCCTGGTCGGACAAGCTCCATCCCGACGACGTCGCGCCGACGTTTGCCGCCTTTACCGCACATCTGAAGGACAAGACGGGCGCTACACGGTATGACGTCACATACCGGCTCATGACGAAGCTGAGTGGCTACCGCTGGTTCCGTGCCACCGGCGGGTGCCGTCACTCCGCGGACGGTCGCACCATCCGCGCTTGCGGCTCGCTCTCGGATATTCACGACCAGAAAACGATGAGTCTCGGTACGGCGCAAAACGCAGCCGAGGACAAGGCCACGACCGCGGCGCTGGGGGCAGGTCTAAAGGCCCTTGCCAACGGTGACCTCACTTTTCGGATCACCCAAACCTTCCCTGTGAAGTACGAGGCTCTCAAGGTGAGCTTCAACGAATCGACGGAAAGCCTCGGCCGCGCACTGCGCGCCTTCCGCGAGGCTGCAGCCGAAGTGACCCGGGGGGCCGCCGAGATCGAGGAGGGCAATCGGAATCTCAGCGAGCGTACCGAGCTACAGGCCTCGAGCCTCGAGGAAACGGCTTCCTCGATGGATCAGATGACCAGCACCGTACGGCAGAATACGGGCCATGCGGAGCAGGCCAACCAACTCGCGCTCACAGCCCGCAGCCAGGCCGATGCCGGTGTCTCGGTCGTCGCCTCCGCGATAAAGGCAATGACCGAGATCAACGAGTCTTCCAAGCGGATCGGTGACATTATCGGAGTCGTCGAGGAGATTGCGTTCCAGACCAACCTGCTAGCGCTCAATGCAGCCGTCGAGGCTGCGCGAGCCGGTGATCAGGGCCGAGGATTTGCGGTCGTTGCCGGCGAGGTTCGCAGCCTTGCCGGACGCAGCGCGGTGGCAGCCCGGGAGATCAAAGGACTGATCCGGGACAGCATGCAGAAAGTTGACGAAGGCTCGTTGCTGGTAACCGAGTCCGGACAGACCCTCGAACGCATCGTCGCTGCCGTCAAGAAGGTCGGTGACATCATCGCCGAGCTGGCGTCGGGCAGTCAGGAGCAGTTGTCGGGCATAGAGCAGGTCAACCGCGCTGTGATGCAATTGGACCAGATGACCCAGCAGAACGCAGCACTGGTGGAGCAGGCCACAGCTGCCAGCAAGTCGATGGCCAGCCGATCGCAGACGATGTCGGAGATGCTCGAGCGGTACCAGTTGGACCTGCGGAGCGCGAATGTCGGACCGAACGAATCCGGGCGGCGAGTCGCTTGAAGCGAATACAACACATGTTGGTCCGCGGCGTTTGAGAGGGTAAGCGGCCTGACAGGGTAGAAGTCCTCACCAATACCTTGTGCAACGCGACGTCAGTTGCATGCGCGGGCGCATCCATGCCAGCATCGCGTTTGAGAGACATCGCGGTTCCGTACAACATGAATAACAATTGGAACGCAACGGACGCATCGCGGGAGATTGCCGAAATCCACTCCAGTATTGCCGGAAGGTTGACCGCGGCGCTCCTGGATTGGGTGTGGCAAGGCCATGACTGGGTCACGTCACCTCCACCGCATCGCTTCACCACCGCGTGGACCGAGAGATTCGCCGGTGAGCTGTCCCCAGGGCGCTGGCGGGTCCAGGGCAAAACCGAATTCCTCGACGATAGCCGCGCGCCGCTGGCCGAAATTCGCCTCGAGTTGCAAGCCCCTCTCGATGGGGACTCGCTTTTTGCGGTTGCCTGGGTCATTGCACATGAGTTGGTCTGCCATGCGCAGCAGGTGCCCCCTCGCGACGCCCGGCCGCGTGTGGCCTCTACCGAGGACAGCCCTTTTTTCGAGGGATGGATGGACGAGGTTGCCTACGCTCTTTTTAGAGCTCGCGCCGTGTCGGACGCTGCTGATGGGGCCGCGACCGGTTTTGTGGGCAGACATGCCCTGCAGATCGTCACGGCGGCTGCCAACTTCCGGCGTGACCGATATGAAGTACGCCGCGAAGCGGGGCCGCATCCGTTTACCCGACAGTGGGAGCTAGGCGCCACAGCTGCGCGTATACTGTTGCGGTTCTTCCAGACCTGTGCGGCCTACGAGCAGGAGGAAAGGCGCGAACGCGCTGCTCTGGCGCAGCTCGTGAGCCTGTCCTACAGGATTCAAGGCGCCACGCCCTCACCGGACATGTTGATAAGGATCGTCAACGGCTGCCTGCTTGCTGGTCAGTCGGCGCTGAGCTTCATGCGCGGTGAGCAAAGAGGCCGGCTGTTGCGGCTGCTGACACAGCCCATACAGGAGAGCACCGTTTGGATCTATGAGATAGAGTCCCTATGCCGCACCTTCCCGCTGTAGTGTCCGATCGGATGCGCCTGTTGCATGGCGCGCTACAGCTTGCAACCTTCACTGTGGAGCAGCTGGCGCAGCTCACGGGAATCAAGCCGACGACTGTGCAGTCTCTCGTAGCTCACTCCAGAGACATCATGGAGGTGGATCCGGGTGAAGCTCCGGCCCGCGAGAGATCTGAGAGGTTGTACCGCTTGCGAGAGTCGGGTCGCGCCAGGATCGCCAGGGAGGCGGTCGAGCTCGCGGAGGGCCTTCATGGTCAACAGCCGGCGTCTGCGTCCGAGGCGGCGGCGACGGTAACCGTGGTTCTGGACGCCGTTGAGTCTTCCATTGAGCTAGGCCGGTTGGCTGGTGACCGCCGAGGCTGGGAAGAGCGCGCTGTCATGCAGTTGGAGTTGGCGAGGCGGCTGGCGGTCCTGGTCGAAGACCCTGCTTCCCGTGCGTCCTTGCGGCGAAGAGTTGCACAGCTCGCGGGCCACCTGGAGGGGATCGAGCTTCACGTGCCGGCGCCGCCGCCGAGGCGTGTTCCGGTAAACGAGTCACGTCGGCAGAACGGACCACGCACCATCTGGCGATCTCCAAACCGGCGGCTTTACGATGCCTTCGAGCGTCGCTTCGTAACCTTGGAGGACGTTCGAAAGTTGGTGAATGCCTCGGTCGATTTCGTAGTGATCGACAAGAGAGGCCGGGGCGATATTACTCGCTCGATTCTGCTGCAGATCCTCGCCGAGCTGGAGAGTGGGGAGGAGCCTCTCATGAGTCGGGAGTTTCTCTCGGATGTGATCCGCGCATATGGGAACCTGCACGGCACATTGGGGGATTATCTCGAGCTGACCCTGAAGTTGTTTTCTGGAGGGCAGGGGTCAGCGGCCGGACAGGAGGATGCCCCACAGTCCCATTGACGAGCGGAATCGACCGTCCCGTGGTCCGCCCGCTCCAGCGGTACCACGGGACGTCGCATCGTCCGCTCAGTGGCTTGGATTCCAGGCGAACACATCGCCGGCTGCGCTAACGTGGCCCACGCCTGGGTAGGGGAAATGGGGAGAGAAAACGAGCTCCTGATCGCTGGCAAGCTGTTTGAGTTCCGCAGTGCGCGTGGCCTTCGCGACCGCGTCCTCGTTGTCGAACTGCAAGGTCCACTGTGGTTTCTGCAGGGATACAATGTAGCTGTGCGCGAGGTCGCCGATGTCGAGTAGCCGGGCGCCGTCGGATGTGATTTCGTATCCGACGTGTCCGGGCGTATGGCCTTTGAGCTCCACCGAGGTGACGCCGGGTGCGATCTGCGCTCCCGGCTCGAAGGTGTGAACCCGGCTCGAGATGGTCTTCACGAGATCCGCCGGTCCTGTCTTTTGCAGCCACGCCCATTCCGCGCTTGCCATGCGGATGGTCGCTTTCGGGAACGCCAGATGGCCGCTGCTATCGAGCAACCCGCCGATGTGGTCGCCGTGGGAATGGGTAATCAACACATCGGTGATGGCGGCTGGCTTGACCCCCGCTTCCTGAAGACTTCCGAGCATGCCGCCATGGAGCTTGGGTCCGAGGCCAGTATCGATCAGCAGCAGCCGGTGTCCAGTTCGGACCAGGAGGGCGTTCACGCTCAACGTGATCCGGTCCGTCGGTGCACCAGCAGAGCGCAGCAGATCGCTCACGGCGCCGGTATCGACTCCCACCCCGAACGTCTTTCCGTCGTTGGGAATTACGAACTGGGCATCATGCAAGGCTGTGAGTTTCAACTTACCGACGGTGAACGAGTGCGCCGCCGGTGCCACCGCCAGGGGGCCAAAGGCGTCCGCGGCGCCGGCACCGGCAGAGGCTGCCGCTGTTACGAGTGCCACAGCCCACATCATCATTCCACGCATTGCCTGCTCCATGGTTAAGGGGGGCGGCATTATATGCGTAGGTGCGTGAGCTCGGCTGAGGGCGGAACTGCCAATGAGCGCATTCGAGGCTCGAGTCACATGGCGAGTTTCTTTGCCATCAACCCCAGAGGCGTAGCGATCGGGTGAAATCGATGAAGGCGCGCAGGGGGGCGGGGAGGTGGCGCCGGCCCGGATAGTAGAGAAAGGGCCCTGAAAAGCGCTGCCACCACGGCTGAAGTATCGGTTCCAGCACGCCGCGATCGAAATAGGGGCGCAGCCAATCCTCGAAGAGATTGATCACGCCGCCGCCCGCCACAGCCGTCTCGACCGCGAGATCGGTCGCGGCTCCGATACGGACGACGAGCGGGCCGGTGGGCTCCAGCTTCACAACTTCCCTGTCACGCTCGAACTCCCATGCTGACATGGCGCCGCTTGCAAACTGACCCAGCAAACACGCGTGCCCGAGGAGCTCGCGCGGATGATTGGGGCGGCCATGCCGATCGAGATAGGCAGGTGCTGCGGCAGCGGCCATCCGCTGCTCACGAGGTCCGATGGGAATCGCAATCATGTCCTGCTCGAGCCGCTCGTCGTAACGGATTCCCGCATCACAACCCGCGGCCAACACATCCACGAAGCTGTCTTCCGCGATTACCTCGAGGCGGATGTCAGGATAGGCGGCCAGGAAGCCGGGCACGATGCGCGGCAGGACGAGGCGCGCGGCGCTGACCGGAACATTCAATCGAAGCGTGCCGACGGGCCGATCGCGAAAGCCGTTGACCACATCCAAAGCGGCCTCCACCTCGGAAAGCGCCGGAGCGAGCCGGTCCAGCAATCGGGTGCCGGCCTCGGTAGGCGCCACACTTCGGGTGGTCCGGTTCAGCAGCCGCACCCCGAGCCTCGCTTCAAGCCTGCGGACCGCCTCGCTCAAACTGGACGGACTGCTGCCGCTGGCCCGCGCCGCATCGCGAAAGCCGCCTGAGCGGGCCACGCGTACGAAAGCGGTGAGGTCACTGAGGTCTGGGGCCATTGTTCGCTTTTTCGGACAACCTGTTCCGATTAGGCCATATTATCGCACGCATGAGCGCTGTGTACATTGCCGCCATCACCCACCAGGAGGCAGATCATGGGTCAGATCGGCAAAGTCGGAACGTTCAAGCTAGGCAATCGAATCGTGAGTCGTCTGGGATATGGCGCGATGCAGCTCGCCGGACCTGGCGTGTTTGGACCACCGAGGGATCGCCAGGGAGCAATCAATGTGCTACGGGAAGCCGTCGCGAGCGGGGTCGATCACATCGACACCAGCGATTTCTATGGTCCGCACGTTACCAACCAGATCATCCGCGAGGCGCTGCACCCTTATCCGCAGGACCTGGTCATTGTCACCAAGGTTGGCGCCAGGCGCGGGGCGGACGGCTCGTGGAATCCCGCCTTCTCTTCGCAAGAGCTGACGGCCGCGGTGCATGACAATCTCGCCAACCTGGGCCTGGATGCGCTCGATGTCGTCAACCTGCGTATCATGTTTGATGCGCACCGTCCCGCCGAGGGGTCCATAGAGGAACCGCTCGCGACCCTTGCAAAGCTGCAGCGTCAGGGACTCATCCGCCACATCGGCCTCAGCAACGTAACTCCTCGGCAGGTCGCCGAAGGCCGCTCCATTGCTGAAATCGTCTGTGTGCAGAATCATTACAATCTCGCGCACCGGGACGATGACGCACTCATCGACCAGCTCGATGCCGAGGGCATTGCCTATGTGCCGTTCTTTCCTCTTGGTGGCTTCACGCCGTTGCAATCGACTGTTCTCTCCGACACGGCCAGGCAGCTCCAGGCCACCCCAATGCAGGTCGCCCTCGCATGGCTCCTGCGACGCGCACCCAACATACTCCTGATTCCAGGCACGTCGTCCATCGGGCATCTTCGCGAAAACATGGCTAGCACCAGCCTGGAACTGCCGGATGACGCGATAGAGGTGTTGGACAGGATTGCGGCGGGGACGCGAGGAACCGCAACGGCCTATCACGCGCCGTGAGCGGCACGTTCGCGAGCACAGGCAGTGTCCGCCTTCGCTCGACCACACCGAGGGGCTACTCAAGAGTGATTTTCCCGCTGTGAGTCCCGATCGCTTGGCGCTGCCTGCAGGTCGGGACTCACGACATCCGGCCCGCATTCGACGCGTGGCGATAGGGGCTACTGGAGCACCATCCGGGCCCCAACGGCGATACAGACAGCGCCGACGGTGCGTGCGACCCACCTTCCCCACGGCGTAAGCTTCTCGAGGAGGACAAGCAGCGCCAGAAGCGCAATCCAGAGCACATTCATTGCGCCGACCACGAACAAAAGCGCCATGAGGACCCAGCAGCAGCCTACGCAGTAGGCGCCGTGGAGAAGCCCCAGGCGCAAACAGCCCAGGACATTGCCGCGAAAACCTCCGTGGGTCATCAGGAATCGAAACGGCGTCTGACACTGGACGAGACAGGCGTTCTTGATTGGCGTCCACTGATAGATGCCCGCCGCAATCAGGACACAAGCTCCAAGCAGGATGTTGGTGCTTGTCATGCGGGCATCCAGCAGGGCCTTCCGCTCCAATATCCATTGGGCAAGAGTTGCCGAGAGGGAAAAGCCCGACCAGGCCAGGAAATAGCCGGTCGCAAACCAACCGGTCGCAGCCAGAGGCTTGCCTGCGCTTTTCCCCTGCCGACCCACGCGGGCATACATGAGGATCATCGGAGCCGCGGCCGGTGCCATCATGCCGACCATCATCACCGCCCACATCACAAACACGAAGGCGAACTCGACAGCGCTCCATGGCGCGGTGGCCGGTGCCATCATCCCCATGCCGGCGGGAACCATACGGAACCCGCTCATGTTCATACCGTCCATGTCGTGGGCTAGCCAGAGCATGTAGGCCCACGCTAGCGCAGCGATCACGCCGAGGGCGATGGCAACTATCAGGCGATCCCGCCGCAGCACTGCTTCCAGGGTGCCGTCAGCCATGAGCTGACAGTCATCGGACTAGCCGATGGACCGCCTCGCGATGTGAGTCATGACAGGTTTGACCAGCGAATGGGCGCATAGAGGCCGTTCTTGCCGGAATTATCCCAGCGCATGCCGCGATCGCTGAATGTATTGCCGGGGGCACCGACTGCCAAGGCTATCTTGTCGGGGCTCACCGGATGCCCGATGTTCGCCCACATTTCCCCGCTCGGATGCATGGTCGGCAACGGGTCTACTGACATGTGCAGAATGCCCGGGATCTCAGCGGACCGCGTCTTGCCGTCGATCCGGTAGGTGATGGGGGCTTTGCTCACCCCGAGGTTCTTGCTGATCAGCGGTGTGAACGCTGCCATGGGCCCCCCGGCGGCGCCGGTGAAGATCGCGGTCAGCGCCTCGGTCTGTTCATCATCGGCGCGCTGATCGATGTAGGTGGCCACCGACCAACCTCCCTCTGCCATCACACCAGGCGAGTGGAGAATAACGAACACATTCAGCCCATCGAGCGCAACGTCGCCGTAGCGGCCACTTTCGATGTGGAAGACCAGCGGCACGTTGCAAAAGCCTTCAGTCGGTCGGGTCGTCAAAGGGGCCGCCGCCGAGAAGAAGCACGGACACGCAACGCTGCAGCTGCAATTCTCGAAATAGTCACCGGAGAGGTGCCACTGGATCTGGTCCGCCATCGCGCTCTCCCGCCGGGTTGAAGCCGATAGATAGCTTTCAGATGAGCTATGTGTGGGGAAATGCTACACCAAAAGAGACATCCCTGGACGCCGCTGGTTATCCGGTGTCCCGCCACCGACGTACGTCCATGGACTCCCGACCTATCCAGTCAAAAGTCCTGGATCTGCCCGGAGCCGGACTCGAAGGATCGCGCTAACCATTTGAATGCAAGTCCTTTTCGACTGCCGCAATTCCTGTACCCCAACTATCTGCCCCGGCTGATTCCGCAGGCTGATCAGGAGCGTCGCCCGCCGGGACGGCAATCCCGACAGACCCTACCGCTACCACGTACCTATGAGGTCCTCAGCCATGGATTCGTTACGCCCACGAGATTCTACTCGCGCCAGAACGGCGCGCTCTCCCAGACCCAGGCTCGTCAGCACATTAAGGGCAAAGCGGGGCGGAATCTGACACGGTCTCTATCCACAACCGCGAGGCGACCGGAGAGCTGCGAGACGAATCGTTGCTCTCGGAGGAAGCGCTCCGCAACGCTGACGATGTCCGGTGTGGTGGCGTCATCTGGCAGGCGCAATACCACGATCCCTGGGTAATGCTCTGGTGGGTATTGGCGAACGTCGGCAAAATCCAAATCACGGGTCACGATCGCCGCTACCATCTTTTGGGCATGCGCCGCTATGTCGCGGTCTGGGGCGGTGCCCAACCCGACGTCGCGAGCAAACTGCATGTCATGCCCGAGCTGAGACACACGTTCCGCGAGTGCGCGGGGTAGGTTCGCGTCGATCAAGAAGCGCACAGAAGGCTAGGCGGCAGGGAGCGGGTGAAAAGATTCCTGCTCGGCAATCTCCCCGACGAACCTCAGCGCCGCCCGAATATCATCGGCGGTCACGTCGTACTCACGCTGGATCTCTTCGAATGTCATGCCACCCGCAAGGCTGCCGACCACGACTGTCACAGGCACGCGAGTGCCACGTATCACGGGTTTCCCGTGGTGGATAGATGGGTCGATTACGATACGATCTTGGGTTGCCATAGTGCGACTCGATAGAAACTCACCTAGAGCACCAGCCGAGGTCCATACGAGACCCAGCGGAGCATAAGGCGCTGTATACGTCCACGTATCCAGCAGAATAGCGCCGCAAGCTGCGAGATGCCACGGGTGCTTCTCTTGGCTCCTCTCCGCGCGGCAGACCCGTAGAGTCATTGGGGCCGCGGCTTGGCGTATGGACGAAGGCTATCAAGGTAATCGGCCCAAGATTGCATGATCTTCCTCCGCTCGAGTAACCGCTGGGCCTTGTTGTAGGCGGCGCGAACTTTGTTTGTTTCCGCGTGCGCCAACTGAAGTTCGATCACGTCGGGAGGGAATTGCTGTTAATTTAGTAATGTGCTTGCCATGCTGCGGAAGCCGTGCCCGGTCATCTCGTCCTTTGTGTACGGAGGTGACGCAGCGCGATATTC
>CAZBTV010000087.1:27219-30850 GCA_964494895.1 uncultured Steroidobacteraceae bacterium
ATTCACCGTGTTGTTTGATATCGGTCGATCCAACGTGAGCAACGACGGGGAAACGTACTGGCCTCAGCCGGTGAGGGCCTGTAGCTTCCGCAAGATCGCAACAGCCTGCCGGGCCAGCCGGACCGGAATATCTGACCGCATTTCTGCGTAGCACGATGGGCTGTCTCGTGGTGTCCGCGTAATTCAATTTTGCTCAGCGCGGAAAGCAGCTCGGGAGGCATAACTTCGCGAATCGGGCCGCTTGCCGATATAGGGAAACAGCCGTCTCCAGCAGTCATTGCGCTGAGTGATGGCGGCGGTCGTTTTGGCCGGCATGACCAGCCACTCGCGGGCGATGGGGCTTGGAAGGTCTCGGCCTTCCCGTCCTGAGTCGCCTTGCGGTGAACGCTGGGATCTACACCATCGCTAGGAGCCGCCGCGCCTCGTCGCGTTTCCCGCGAGCACGCTTCAGGGACACGTTGGGGTAGTTATCGAGGGAAGGCAACTTTTCGACGTAGGGGTTTCCCCGTGTCCCGAAGGACTGTGAGCCATCCCGCTCAAAGTCCCGCTGGTGCCGGAGCTGGGCTCGAACTGAGGCATAAACGTGCGGATAATATAGAAGCTCCGGAAATAGAACATCTATGCCCGCACCGATACCCGCAGATTCGATTGAGACCGCAGTTCGCGTCCCAAGCGCACTGGAAAAAATCACAGGTCCGCGGTAGTGTGCGGCCCGCGTGAGGGGAGTATGTCGCCGCACTGGGGTTTGCACGAAGTCGCGCCGGGTATGGAAAAGCTGATAAGTCTCCTTCGAGAGAGCCCCCTCTACGAAAATCTTGCAATAGATGGCAAGGAGGCTTACGACATCCTCCAAGCTATTGACTATGGTCGGATCGTGTTTGATTTGTACTGCCCGATGTGCGGACATAACACAACATGGCAGCGTCCGGCCGAACCAAACCAATCCACCAGCGCCCACTTAAGAGGCACTGTGGATTACAAGCAAGTTGACGCACTCAAAAATACGCTGAAGAACCTGGATTTCTCTTGCGCGCGCAATCGAACGCATGTGGCCACGTTTTCGATTGCCCTGTTTGACGTGAACATGGACAAAACAACCGGAAGAGCAGCGACGCTGACACTGCAGAAGTATGGCCAGCTCCCGGCGCTCGCCGATGTTGCCGCAAGTGAATTGGATGCTTACAAAAGCTTTATAGATGCGGCCGACCTGCGGGAGCTTAAGCGCGCAGTTGGCCTGGCCACTCATGGAATCGGGATAGGCGCCTTTGTGTACTTGCGTCGTATATTCGAGCGTATGGTGCAGGAGGCGGGGCAGCGGGCTGCCCAAGGAGCCAATGGCCTAGACCTCGGTGCGTTCTCCACGATGCGGATGGAGGACAAATTGCAGGCCGTTAAGGGATTTGTGCCCGACTGGATGGTCCAAAACCGAAAGCTGTACTCGATTTTGAGCGTCGGGCTCCACGAGTTAACCGAGGAAGCCTGTCGGGAGGCCTTCCCAGCGGTGAAGACGGGCATCATCGCCTTACTTGAGCAGCACGCGGAGCTTGCTCGGCGGGAAGAGAGGGCGAGGGAGGCCGCAAAAGCACTTGAGAAACTAGGTAGATCGCTCGAAAAGCGGAGCGGCGTAAGGGTTCCTAGCTAAGCTACACACGGCTCCATCAACGTCGCGAGACTTGCCGCTGGTCGCCTGATCACTCGCGCTCTCCAAGGCGTCCACGGCCAGAAACCATGGAGAATGGTGGAGTAGGTTGCAA
Source organism: uncultured Steroidobacteraceae bacterium (assembly GCA_964494895.1). Lineage (GTDB taxonomy): Bacteria > Pseudomonadota > Gammaproteobacteria > Steroidobacterales > Steroidobacteraceae > 13-2-20CM-66-19. The sequence goes on from CAZBTV010000087.1 coordinate 28,974, forward strand.
GCCCTACTGGTGCCCGGAGCCGGACTCGAACCGGCACGGCCTTGCGGCCGAGGGATTTTAAGTCCCTTGCGTCTACCGATTTCGCCACCCGGGCGTGGGGAGAGACGGATCGGATTGAGTGGGGGCGAATTCTACTGAAACTGGCAGCGACGGAGTTGACGATAGACAATTTTACTCATGGCGCTAAATCACTGAATTTGCGAGACTCGCGCGCCAGTCAGAGGTCGACCGCCGCAAGTCATTGCCAGCCACCACCGTCATCAGCCCGAGCTCGCCCCTGGCGAGCCCCGCGGAACCCTTGCTGCAAGCTGAGAATCTGCACCTCTGGCGCGGGGATCGGCACGTTTTGCAGGGAGTGAGCTTTGGCGTCGCGGGTGGGGAGTGCCTGCAGATCACGGGGTCGAACGGCGCGGGGAAAACCAGCTTGCTCCGCACGCTGAGTGGGTTAATGTACGCCGAGGAAGGGCGGGTGCTTTGGCGTGGACAGAGTATCCGGAACGACCTTCTGGGATTCCATGCCGAAATGGCATATATCGGTCATGAGCCTCCGCTAAAAGTAGATCTGACGGCAACTGAGAATCTGCATTACTGGATTGGGGTTCGCTGGCCTGTCTCGCGAAAGGAAATAGAGGCGGCCTTGGAGCGGGTGGGTGCGCGGGAGTGGCGTGATCGGCCCGTAAGAACGCTGTCGGCGGGCCAGAAACGACGCGTTGCTCTGGCGGGGTTGGCACTGATGTCCGTGCCGCTGTGGCTGCTCGACGAGCCGACGACGAATCTGGACAGGCAAGGACAGCTTCTGGTGGGCACTCTCATAGACCAGCACTTGGGCCGTGGAGGCCTCGTGGTAGCTGCGATTCATCATGAGCTTTCAGTCCGCGCGACCGCTCTGCGGAGGCTCGAGCTCGCGCGTGAATGACCAAATAGCACATACCGGCGGCGGGGTGGCTGGACGGTTCAACGAGGACTCAGTGCCGGTGAGACCGCAGTCGCGGGTCGCGACGCCGCTATTGACGGCGGCCGGCCTGGCCCTGACGCGCGATCTGCGACTCGCGTTCCGGAAACGCGGTCAACTGGTACAGCCCCTGATTTTCTTTGCGATTGTGACCACCTTGTTTCCACTTGCCATTTCGCCTGAGCTGTCGCGTCTCCGAGAGATCGCGCCCGGTGTCTTGTGGGTGGCTGCCTTGTTATCCTCGCAGCTTGCGCTCGAGTTTTTATTCCGCGACGATGCCGGCGACGGCACGCTCGAGCAATACGCCCTGTGCGGGCAGTCGCTGAGCTGGTTGTTGTTTGCCAAAACAGCCGCGCATTGGTTGCTCACCGGTTTGCCCCTGGCCGTCATGGGGCCGCTTGCGGGCCTGTCACTCGGTGCTCCGGTCGCCGCGGTTCCCGGGATTGTGGCCTCGGTGGCTCTGGGAAGTGTCGCGCTGAGCCTGATCGGCTCCGTGGGTGCGGCGTTGACACTCGGAGTCAAGCGCAGCGGCGCGCTGTTGTCGTTGCTGACTTTGCCGCTGGCTATGCCCGTGTTGATTTTCGGTGCGCGCGCCACGGAGCTGGCGATCAAGGGCGAAAATTTCGGGCCGCCCCTGGAGCTTCTTGGCGCTGTGGCGGTCCTTGGAGTAACGCTGGCGCCGCTGGCAATCGCGGCCGCAGTCCGCGTCAATCTGGAGTGAAGCGAAAATGGCCTGGACATGGTTTCACCGCCTCGGCTCGCCACCGTACATCTACAGCCTGGCTACGCGGCTGACGCCCTGGTTTGGCTGGCCCGCGATGCTGCTGATCCTCGGAGGGCTTTATGGCGGGCTCCTCGTGGCGCCGGCTGACTATCAGCAGGGGGATGGCTTTCGCATCATCTACGTCCATGTCCCTACCGCATA